>DATNFK010000038.1:0-58454 GCA_035606395.1 Terriglobales bacterium
TCGTCGAGTTCGAGCACGTGGGCGGCGGCGGCGTTGGCGAGGGCGGCGGCCGCGGCGGAGGCGCGGGCCGGGTCGCCGAACACGGTCGCCTCAGAACTGGCGCCGAAATTGGCGGCGACTTCGCGAACCGCGCGCGCGGCAGGCTTGGCGGCGCCGGCGATGGTAACGGCGAGCCAGTCGAGCAGGAGGCGTTCGGCGGCGGCGAGAGCGGATTCGGGAAGATCGCCGGCGTTGGCGAGGGCTGTGGCAAGAGCGCGGGTTTCGTTCATGGCGCGGGGGGTGCTTGAGTGGCGTGAGTGGCCGGAGCGGCCGGGGTTTTCGGGGCCCGCAGAGTTTGCACGCGGCGGAGTTCGGGGAACCATCCCCACCAGAGGCCGACGACGATCAGGGTTCCGACGCCGCCGAGGACGGTGGCGCGGACGGCGCCGAGCCATTGCGCGGTGGCGCCGCTTTCGAACTCACCCAATTGGTTGGAACCGCCAATGAACAGCATGTTCACTGAGCTGACGCGCCCGCGCATGTGGACAGGAGTTTGGATTTGGACCAAAGTCGAGCGGACGACCACAGAGACCATGTCGCTGGCGCCGACCAGCACAAGAAGACCCAGCGAGAGCCAGAGGTTGCGACTGAGGCCGAAGCCGATCGTCGCGGCACCGAAGATGGCGACGCAGATGTACATCCAGCGGCCGGCATTGCGCTTGAGCGGACGGAAGGCGAGCAGGATGGCCATGACCATGGCGCCGAGGGAGGGCGCGGCGCGCAGCATGCCAAGGCCGCGGACGCCGGTGTGCAAAATATCGCTGGCGAAAATCGGCAGCAGCGCGACCGCGCCACCGAGCAGCACGGCGAACAGATCGAGCGAGATGGAGCCGAGGATGATTTGGCTGCTCCACACGTAGCGGAAGCCGGCCAGCAGGGTGTCGAGCGAGGCGGCGCGCGGTTCCATCCGCCCGGTGCGGTGGCGGATGGCGAGGGTGAAGAAAAACGAAAACAGATAGGTGACCACGGCGACGGCGTAGACCCAGGCGGCGCCGCCGAGCCAGGCGTATACGATGCCGCCCAAGCCGGGCCCGATGATGGTCGCAACCATAAAGGTGCTCGAGCCCCAGGTGACGGCGTTGGCGAAATGTTGCTCGGGCACCAACTGCGACATGAAGGCCTGGCCGGCGGGCGCTCCGAAGGCGCGCACGGTGCCTTGAAGCACGACGATGGCATAGATGGGCGCCACGCCGGCCGAGCCTTTGAGGGTATAGGCCAACAGCAGCGCGACAATGACGGCATAGGAAAATTGCACCGCCAACAGTACGCGTCGGCGGTCGAAGCGGTCGACGGCATGGCCCGCGATCAGGAAGAGCACGAAGCTTGGAATCACCTGCGCCAAGCCGACGTAGCCCAGGCTCAAGGCGCGATGGGTAAGGGAGTAGACCTGCCAGGCAACGGCCACGGCCACCATTTCCGACGACAGAACGGAGGTCAGCCGCGCGGCCTGGAAGTAGCGGAAATCAGGGTAGCGCAGCGCAGCGTGCGGAGCTTCGCTTAGGGCGTCGTCCATGGACTCTCCATATTCGCATAGAGCGTAGACTGGGATCATGCTAGCAAGACGATGGCTCGGTTTCCTTGTGTGTGGCTGGCTGCTGGCGGCGCAGACGCCGGCGCCGTTCACGGTGGAAGTGCCGGTGCTGGTGCTCGACCGTAAGGGCACGCCGGTGATGCAACTGGATCAGGATTTATTCCGGCTGACCGACGATGGGAGGCCGCAGCGGCTGGCGCGTTTCGACCGCGAGGCGCGGCCCGTGTCGCTGGCGATCGTGGTTGACACCAGCGATCGCGACGCGATCGCACAGATGAAGCGTTCGGCCGAGCTGCTCTCGGCCATGGTAGTGGGTGATTTGGGCGAGGCTACGATTTACAGTTCCGGTCCGTCGCCGCGACAGGTGTTGCCGTATACCTCCGACAGTAACAAGATTGTCAACGCACTCACTCACCTGGAGCCAACGCCGACGGCGCCGCTGGGCCAAGGCCTGATCACGACGCCCGCCAACCAGGCGCTGCTTGAACTCAGCCATCGTCCCGACACGCAGGCGCGGGCGGTCCTGATCGTCGCCAAGGACGCGGACCGTTCAGGCTTGGCGGCGCAGGCGCTGGTGAACGCCGAGTTGCAGAACGCGATCAGCATTTTCTTGATCACGCCCAATAAGCCGGATGGAGCCGCCGACTATGTCAATCCCGATACGCCGGCGGTCAAGGGCAACGGGCAGGGGTCGCAGCGGGATCCGTACGTAATCCCCAACGGCGCCAAGCCGGGCATGCCGGGCACAAATGGAGCGGACTCGGCGTCGATCAATCTGACGCCCATCCTGAGCACGGCCAAGAATGTGGCGACGGCGGTGGTGGCGCCGCATCAGTTGGATTACGTGTACGACTCGGGGGGCTTTACGCTGAATGGCGGCAACAACGCCGAATTTGACCGCAATCTGAATGCGATTGGGAGCGATTTGCGCTCGCTGTACTTTCTTTACTACCGCCCCGACGATCTGGCGGGAACGAGTCTGCGGCACACGATCAACGTCAGCGTACTCGCGCCCGAGGCGCGCCGGCTGGCGTTTCGCCGCGCTTATATAGCGAAGAAGCCATAAACGCCTTCAGCGCGGCGCTGTGCGGGCGGGCGCGCAGCCATTGCAGGCGGAGCGGGCGCCGGCGAGCGAAGTGGCCGCTGACTTTGATTTCGCGGAGGCGGCCGGCGGAGATTTCGCTTTCCACCGCCATGCGGGAAACGATGGCGACACCGAGGCCGGCCATGACCGCTTGTTTGATGGCTTCCGGGCTGTTAAAGATCCACGTGGGCGTGACTTGCACACGGGCGCGGGCGAGGATTTGATCCACCAGCGCGCGGGTGCCGGAGCCGGGTTCGCGCATGATCCAGGGAAGAGGGGCGAGTTGGCGGAGGGTCGAGGCGCCGCGTCCGGGGAGGCGGCCGGGGCCGTCGGCTGTGACGACAATAAGCTCGTCCCAGGCGAAGGTGTGGGATTCGAGGTCGCTTTCGAATTGGCCGGGGCCCTCGACCAAACCCAGGTCGAGTTGGTGGGCGATCAGGGCCGCCTGAATCGTGTCGGTGTTCTCGACCACGGCGGAGATTGCGATGCCGGGATGCAGCGACTGAAAGCGCGCCAGCATTTCGGGCAACAGATACACGCCGACGGTCATGCTGGCGCCGAGGCGCAGACGTCCGCGGCGCAGGTCGCGGAGCTCGGCGAGCGCGGCTTCAGCTTCCTCTTCGAGGGCGAACAGGCGGCGGGCGTAATCAGCCAGCAACTCGCCGGCGGGCGTGGGGCGGACGCCGCGCGGCAGGCGCTCGAGCAGGGTGGCGCCGAGCGAGAGCTCGAGTTCCCGAATCTGCTTCGAGATCGCGGGCTGGCTGATGCGTAGCCGTTCGGCGGCGGCACTCACACTGCCCGAAGCGGCGGCGGCGGCGAAGAGCCGAAGATGGTTCAGGTTCAGCATGTATAGCCTATAGTTATCGCTTGCATGGTAATTATATATTGGAAGTCTGCATGCGGGGGCGTTAGGGTTGAGGCTTGGCGCTTCTCTATATCGTCGCGATCGGTTTTTGCTTCACCACCTGGTCATCACCCGGCCTGGCGCTGGCGCTAGGCATGGCGCTGGCGTTGAGCTTGGGCAATCCCTATATCGCGCGCACACGCCCGGCCTCGAAAGTTCTGCTGCAGGTGAGCGTGGTTCTGCTGGGCTTTGGCATGAACCTGGGCGCAGTGCTGCACGCCGGTGAACGCGGATTCGGGTTGGCGCTGGTTACGATCGCGGGCACGTTTGCCTTGGGATGGCTGCTGGCGCGCTGGCTGCGGATACCGGCGCGGGTGTCGATGTTGATCTCAGCCGGCACGGCCATCTGCGGGGGCTCGGCGATTGCGGCGGTGTCGGCGGTGGTGGACGCGGCCGAGGCGGAGATGAGCGTGGCGATGGGCGCGGTCTTCCTGCTGAACGCGGTAGCGCTATACCTTTTTCCGCGGCTGGGGCACTGGCTGGGGTTGAGCCAGGCGCAGTTCGGGATGTGGGCGGGCATGGCGATCCACGACATATCGAGCGTGGTCGGGGCGGCGTCGCAGTATGGGCTGACGGCGCTGCAAACGGCGACGGCGGTGAAGTTGTCGCGCGCGCTGTGGATCGTGCCGGTGGCGCTGCTGGCGGGATGGAAGTTCGCGCCGGCAGAGGGCGACAGGAAGGTCCCACGGAAGCGGGCGCCGGTGCCGTGGTTCATTGGATGCTTCCTACTGGCGTCGCTGGCGCGCACGCTGATGCCCAGCCTTGCGATCGCGGCGCCGGCGCTGACGCGAATGGCGGTGATTGGCTTGACGGTAACGCTGCTGCTGATCGGGGCCGGGCTGTCGCGGGCGACGTTGCGCACCGTGGGCGCACGTCCGCTGGTGCAGGGACTGCTGCTGTGGATCGCGATCGCGGTTGGGTCGCTGAGCGCGGTGCGGTGGCTGGGTTAGTTAACTACGAGGGTTAAGGTCGTGGTTCGGACTACGGTGCCGCTGGTAGCGGTGATGGTCAGAGGATAGGTGCCGGCCGGAGTGCCGCTGGGCGTGGTGCCGCCACCCCCGCCGCCACCCCCGCCGCCTCCGCCTCCGCCGCCGCAGGCAGCGAAGGCGAATGCCAGAGCGACTGCTCCGGTGGCCACCCAGATGTGCCTCCGCCGCATTGGGGCGCGGCTAGCGGCTGCGAGACTGAGCAGGGCGAGGAGACCAAAGGCGAGCAGCATCCAGAAGTACCAGCGGGCGGTGGGCAGCCAGAGGATTTGGGAGCGGGCCGTGGTGGTGACTGAAATGGTGGTGGTTGCCGCGGCGGTGCCGGAGACGGAAACGCTGGCCGGGTTGGCGGTGCAACTGGCGGCGGTCGGCGCACCGGCGCAGGTAAGGGCGAAGGTTGCGGCCAAGCCGTTCACCGAGTTGAACGCCAAGGTATAACTGGCGGTTGCACCGGCGGCGACGGTCGCGGTGGACGAGGAGCCGGCACCGGGAACGATGGTCACATCCGCGCCGGCACCGGTGAGTGCCACCGTTTGTGGACTCGCTGCAGCGTTGTCGGCGACGGTCAGGGTAGCGGTTCGGTTACCAGTGGCGGCAGGCTTGAAGACGATCGTGATAACGCAATTAGCGCCCGCGGCCAGGGTCGCGCCGCAGGTGTTCGTCTGGGTGAAGTCGGTGGCGTTGGTGCCGTTAAGGGCGACGGTTGTGATGGCAAGTGGCACTGTGCCGGAGTTGGTAAGGGTGACGGATTGGGCGGCGCTGCTCGAGTTAACGGCCTGGGCGGTGAAAGTCAGTGCGGCCGGCGCCAGGCTGGCGCCCGGGGCGCCGCCGGTGCCGGTCAGCGTGACGGTTTGGGTGGAAGGTGTGGCGTTATCGGTAATCGTGATCGAGCCAGTGCGATTGCCGATCGCGGTCGGCGAGAAGGTAACGTTGATGGTGCAGGAGGCGCTGGCGGCCAGGCTTGAACCGCAAGTGTTGGTCTGGGCGAAATCGCCGGTGGCGACGACCGATGTAATCGTCAGGGCGGTATTGCCGGTGTTGGTCAAGGTGACCGCTTGGGGGGTGCTGGTGGTGCCGGTGGCTTGAACGGCAAAGGCGAGGCTCGAAGGCGCAACGCCGGCGACTGGTCCACTGCCAATGCCAGTGAGGGCAACGGTTTGGGTAGTCGGGCTGGCGTTGTCGGTGACCGTGAGGGTGCCGGTGCGGGTGCCACTCGCGGTGGCGGTGAAGGTCACATTGATGGTGCAACTGGTGGTGGTCGCAAGAGTTGCGCCACAGTTATTGGTCTCGGCGAAATCGCCGGTCGCGGCAATTGAATTGATCGTGAGGGTGCCGGTGCCGCTGCTGGTCAGGGTCAGGACTTGAGCTGCGCTTTTCACGCCGAGCGCCTGCGCGGGGAAGGTGATAGTGGCGGGATTGAGCGAGGCAGCCTGGGCGGCGTTCGTTCCGGTGCCGGTCAGAGCGATGGTGACCGTTGCAGGCGTGCCGTTGTCGGCGACATTGACGGCGGCGGATTCGGCGCTGGTGGACGAGGGTTTGAAGGTGGCGCTGATGAGGCATGTGCCGTTGGCGGCGATCACCGCACCGGCGGTGCAGGTAGTGGCCGAAGTGAGAGTGAAATCAGCAGCGTTGGCGCCGCTTAACGCAACACTTGCTATGGTGGTCGAACTTCCGTTGCCGTTGGTGAGGGTCGTGCTCATGGCGGCGCTGGTGGTGTTCTGAACCTGGCTACCGAAACTGATCGATGCGGGTGCAACAACAAGCGGGTTGGGGACGGCGATGGACCAGGCGCCGCGGCCGTGGGTGCCGGCGACGAGGACGGGCTTGCCGCTGGCGCGGGTCAAGGAAAGGCTGAGGACCGCGGTCGCCGGCAGGTTGTCGCCGAGGCGAATCCAGGTCTCGCCATTGCTGCCGCCGTCGGTGGCTTCGAAGACGCCAACGTCAGTGCCGATGAAAAGATCGGCGGGGACAACGGGATCAAAAAGAATGGCGTTGACGGTGCCGCCGGGCAGATTGCCGGCGATGCTGGTGTCGGTTAATCCGCCATCAGTTGAGATATAGATCGCGGGCTGGGCGCCGACAAAGCCATGGGCCCAAACGATAGTCCTGGGTGCGGTGGGACTGACAGCGATGGCGGAAATGGGGCCGGTGCTGTTGTCGCCCCCCAAAGTGACTTGCGCCCAGGTTGGCGTGGCAGCGGTGGCGTTGGCGGTGGAACTGATTTTGCCTAAGACGCTGCCAACGTAGATCACGTCGGGTGAACTGGGCGAGGCGGCAATCGTGGTGAGGTCATCACCCTTACTGGTGACCAGCGGCTGGCTAACCGGGGCCCAGCCGGCGCCCGACGTCGCCGAGGCTGGACCTTTCCAGACACGGGTGGTGACGAGATAGACAGTGGTGGGATCGGAGGGCGCGAGGGTGTAGGGCACGTAGAATTCGCTGGCGTCGGGGATGGTGCTGCCGTCGACGACGGTGAAAAAAGTTGTGCCGCCGTCATCGGAGCGTTGGAGCGAGACATCGAAGTTCTCGGTGAAGACCTGAGTCGGCTTGCTGGGATTAATGGCGGTATGACCGCCGTCGCCGCCAACAACGGTGGGCCATTGCACGCTGCCGGAAGCGACGGCGGTGCCGTTATCCTGGGAACCGCCGATGAGGCGACCAACCGTCACCGGATCGGCGCTTACGCCGTAGAACTGGATGGCGCCGATGGTTGCGTTCATGTTGCTCCAGGTCGTGCCAGCGTTGGCGGTCGACCAAGCGCCGCCGTCGTTGGCGATGATCCAACGGGTGGCATTGAGGGGGAAAATCACGTGTTCATCGGGATGAACGGAACCGCCACCATAGGCGTTGGTGAGGTTCGTCCACTGGAGGGTCGAGAGGGACAAATCAGCCGAGAAAACGTCGATGCCGCCGACGAGGAGCAGGGTGGAGTTGGGCGGGGTGGCGATGGGCTGGTCGTAGAAGCCCTGGCCGTTGTTGTTGAAGATGTTGGGCGGCGGGCTCATTGCCGTCCATGTGCTGCCGCTGAAGGCGACTAATCCCGAACACGAGGCGGCGCCGGCGCAATCCCCCGGGGAGGTCGGCTGGCCGCTGAGGTCGGCCACCAAGACGTAGAGGACGCCGCCGCGGACGGCGAGCGAGGCGCGGGAGAAATTGGTCTTATCGGGCGCAACCGTTCCGAAGGGCGACGGGAGTTGGGACCAGGTAATGCCGCGGTCGGTTGATTTCCAGACGCCGGTACCGCGAACGGCGGCAAAGTAGCTGGTGGAAGCGGGATCGTAAATCATGTCGGTAACCTCGGCGTTCGACATGGTGGTGGTATACGTGGCGCCGCCGTCAACGGAACGAATAATGCCCACAGTGCCGGGTACGAGTTCGCGATCCGTTCCGCTGAAGACTCCTGAAAACGAGGTGCTAGCCAGGACGACCTGGGGATTGGCGGCGTCGACCAGGACGCGCGAGGTGGCGAGGCCGAACAAACTGCCCAAGTCAGTATTGACGGTGGTCTTCCAAGTCGCGCCGCCATCGCTCGATTTCAGGATGCCAACGCCATAGTAGCTGTCACCGGCCTCGTTGGCTTCCCCGGTGCCGACATAAATGGTGGTGGGGGTGGTGGTGCTATCGAGAGCGATGCTGCCGATGGCGAGACTGGGGAGGTTGTCGCCAATCGAGGTAAAAGTTGGATTGGCGGAGAGAGCATTGGTGGATTTCCAGATGCCGCCGTAGGCAGCGCCGAGATAGACAGTGTTGCCGGTAGGGTCCTTGGCCAGATCCACCGCGATGGCATTCATGCGTCCAGAGAGGTTGCCGAAGTTAGGGTTTGTCTGGGGGCGGGGGCCTAGCTCGACCCAGTCGCCGCCGACACTGTTGGGTATGCCGGCGGGGCTGATCTTATCGTTGTTGAGGCGCGCAGCGTGCGCGGTGGGCATATCCAACGATTGGAGATAACTGAAATAGCGATGCTCGGCGGCGGGCCTGTTATCGCCGGTCTGACGAAAGCGCTGGAACCATTGCTCGCGCTGGAGCGGGTGATCGACGCGGGGCGCGGGCGCGGGAGTTTGCGCCAAGGTGATTGTGGCAAAGGCCAAGACCAGCGAAGCATGGCTAAAACGCATGCGCAGAGTATGCACCACTTCGCAATTAGTGAGACAAAAAGTCTTCGGTTACATACAGTTGGGCGCCTGCGCGGGCGATGCCGATGCCAACCTCGGTGAAATGGCGGTTGAGGACATTGCCGCGATGGTTAGCCTGAAACGGCGGCTCGCGCATAATCATGTTCTCGACCTGCTCGACGGATGAGGCCAAAGCGACGTTTTCGCCGGCGCTGCTCCAAGTTATGCCGGCGGCATCGAGGCGTTGGCCGACGTCAAGCCCGCGATTGCTAGTGTGACTTAGAGTATGGTTTCGTGCCATCTCTTCGGAGTGGCGCAGGGCGACCTCGGCGACGGCGGCATTCCAGGTTAGGGGGTGGGCCAGCCCCTGGGTTTCGGCGTGATAGCGGGCATCGGCGCGGGCGACGTTCATGAAGGTAAGCAGTTCATGTTCGAGCGCGAGCGGCGCCGCGAAGCTATAGGCCAGCAATAAGCAGGAGGCGAGGGCGCTCGTTAATCGTTTCATTGATTTATGGGCAGAGCTGCCGGGAATGTATTTTCGCCTGAGAAGCGGGCAATAGCAATACGGTGCTCGACTGGAAGAATTAGATTTCCGCTGAAAGCAGCAAGCTTGCACTACCCTGACGGAGCGGGCATGCATCTAAGTCCCTATGAAATGGGCATTGGGGTGGGGCGCCTTCGCCTGCCTGGCGGTGGCATTGAGTGGGCAGCAGCAGAGTAAGCCTCCCAAGCCACCTACGCAGCGGCCGCCGGGGGCGTCGCCTGCGAGCCAGATTCCGCCCCATACGCCACCGGTTACGGCGCCGGCCACGGTGACGGCGCTGCCTGCGTACGAGGGCCAGAACGTTGCGACGGTCCAGATTGCCGGCTGGCCGGGTTTGGATCCGGCGCCGCTTCTGGCCGGTTTGCCCCAAAAGGCGGGGGCGCCTTTTGTGCGCAGGTCGGTGGACCAATCCATTGCCAAACTGAAAGCGGATTTGGCGCACGTGGCATCGCCGCAGGGGAGTCCACTGAAGGATGTACAGCTCCAGGTGAACCCCGAGGCCCAGGGGCTAGAAGTGCTATTCGTCCTGGAGCCGGCGGAGTACTTCAGCATTTACCAATTTCCGGGGGCCTTGCGCTTCTCCTATACCCGGCTGCTGGAGGCCGCTGGTTACCAGAGCGAGGCACCCTACACCCCTGACGACGTCGCGGCGGGCACGACCGGCCTTATACGGTACTTCCAGCAGGTCGGGTATTTCCAGGCTCAGGTGAAGCCGGAATTGGTAACCGACAGCAAACACGGACTGGTGACGGTGCGGTATCACGTGACCATGGGGCCGCGGGCGAAGTTTGGCACGGTGACGCTGGCGGGCGCGACGCCTGAGGAATCGCAACATTTGCAGTCGGTGCTGACCTCGGTCATGGCCCGGCTGCGACGCTCAGCGGTGATCCCCGGGAAAGCGTATTCCTACCGCGAGCTGCAAAACGCGACGAAGTACCTGCAGTCGGCGCTCAACAGCCAGGAGCACCTCGCCGCCCAGGTTCGCCTGGGGCGGGCGCGGTACTCGCCTGCCACCAACCGGGCCGATATTACGTTCGACGTGAACCCTGGTCCGCTGGTGACTCTGAAGGTCAACGGCCTGCACCTCTGGCCGTGGAATCGAAAAGGGCTGCTGCCGGTCCTGCAGGAAAGCCGCGTGGACGAGGAGTTGATCCAGGAAGGCCAGACCAGCCTCCAAAATTACCTATCCTCGAACGGTTACTTCGACGCCAAGGTAACGACGCAAGTAACGGCGCCGCCGAACGGCCCTGAAACGATCGTTTATAACGTTGTCAAGGGTCCGCGCCACGACGTGGAGAAGGTCGCATTCACGGGCAATCGTTTTTTTGAAGATAGCGATTTGCTGCCGCAGGTGAAGATCCAGCCCGAAGGATTTTTCTTTTTCTCGCACGGCGCCTACAGTCAGGACCTGCTACGCACGAGTGTGACCAATATCGAATCGCTATACCAAGCTTCGGGATACAGCGGGGTCAAGGTCACGCCGGTGGTGACGCATCCGGGCGGAAATGTGGCGGTCGAATTCAAGGTGCAGGAGGGGACGCAGGATTACGTCAACTCGCTGCAATTCGTCGGCAACACGCTGCCCACCGCGGAACTCGCGCCGAATGGGTTAATGGTTGGGCCAGGCACTCCCTTTGCGCAGTCGCTGCTCAACAAGGACCGGGCCCAGATCTTGGCGCAGTACTTGTCGCGCGGATACTTGAACGCGACGCTACGCGCGACGGCGCAACGGACACCGGGGCAGCCGCATTTGGTCAACGTGGTCTACGCCATCACGGAGGGACCGCGGGTGCGGACGGCGTCGATCGTCACCGAAGGGCGCGTCATCACGCAGCAGCGGCTGATAGACAGGAATACCAAGCAGATACAGGCGGAGCAGCCCTTGACCGAGAACGACATGCTGGCGGCCGAGAGCCAGCTCTACGCGCCGGGGGTTTTCGACTGGACTGAAGTCGGACCGCGGCGCCCGATCACCACCCAGACCGAGGAAGATGTTCTAGTCAAGGTGCATGAGGCGCGGCGCAATACCTTAATTTATGGATTTGGCTTTGACCTGACCAATCGCGGCGGCAGCATTCCAAGCGGAACGGTGGCGCTGCCCGGCTTGCCCGTGGTGGGCCTGCCGAGCAGTTTCAAGACCAGCCAGGCGACATTTTACGGGCCCAGCGCCAATATCGAGTACACGCGGTTGAACCTGGGCGGAAAAGCCGAGACTCTATCGGTGGGCGCCTTTGCGGGGCGGCTGGATCAGCACGGTTCAATCACGTTTTCGGACCCCGACCTGCTTTGGTCGAATTACAGCAGCAACCTTCAGTTGTCGGCGGAGCAGGATTCGCAGAACCCGATTTTTAGTTCGCGCGAGGCGCGGCTCTCCTACCAGCTCGAACGGCCGCTGAACGCCGACAAGACCACGAACCTGTTTTTGCGGTACCAATTCAGCGAAACCGGTTTGTCACGCGTGTTGATTCCGGCCCTAGTACCCACCCGGGATCTGCACATACGGTTGTCAACTTTGTCGGCGACGATCATCCGGGACAGCCGCGATAATCCGCTGGATGCGCACAAGGGAATACTGGAAAGCTTCGAAACGGATTTCAATCCGCAAGCCCTGGGATCAAGCGTGAACTTCAGCAAGATGGTCACTCAGGTGGCTTACTACCACAAGATACCCGGCCAAATTATCTGGGCCAACAGCGTTCGGCTGGGTTTTGACCATGCCTTTGGCAATAGCTTTGTGCCGCTCAGCCAGGAGTTTTTCACCGGGGGCGGGAGCACCCTGCGCGGCTTCCCGCTGGATGGCGCGGGACCACAGAAAACGATACCGGCATGCGGCGACCCGAACAATCCCTCGACGTGCTCCCTGATCCAGGTGCCGGTGGGCGGCGATGCCCTCTTCATTCTAAATTCGGAATTGCGTATTCCGACGCCTAAGATCTACAGCGGCCTGGGTGTGGCGTTGTTTTACGACGGCGGCAACGTGTTCAACCACTTGGGTTTCAGCAACTTGGGCGCATCGTATACGAATTCGGTGGGCATTGGGTTGCGGTACTCCACGCCGGTGGGTCCGATCAGGATTGATTTGGGCCACAATCTCAATCCGCTGCCGGGCGTCAAAGGGACCCAAATTTTCATCACACTAGGACAGGCATTTTGAGCGCACTTCCCAATTCGCCACCGCCACCGCCGCCACTACAACTGGTGCATGGGGGTGGTTCGCACCGATGGCGCCGGGTGGCGAAGTGGGTCGGCATCGTAGTTGTCGCCCTCATTATTTTGGCGGGTGTTGGCGTATGGCTGGTCCTGCACAATGGGCGTATCCACCAGTACCTGTTGCAGACGGCGGAGCGGCAAGCGACGGCCGCGATGGGAAGCAACGTCGAGATTGGAAACTACAGCCTGCATATCTCGGGCTTGGCGCCAACTTTCGATTTGTACGATGTCGTGGTGCCAGGAGCGGCGCCGTATGTCAATCCGCCGCTTTTGCGGGTGGATCATCTTCATATTGGAATCCAGATCACGTCGCTGCTGCACCGGGCGTGGTATCTGTCCGATTTGACGGCGGACCATCCGGTGATTTGGTTTTACCAGGACGCCGCCGGACGGACGAACATCCCGCGGTTTGGTGCGAATGCCAGTTCGTCAAACGGCAACACGAATTTGTTTGATCTGGCGATTCGCCATGCGGCGATTAACCGGGGCGAAGTTTACGCCAACAGCCGCCCCAGCGAGTTGCAGGCAGCGTTGCAACGGGTACGGTTCCAATCTTCGTTTGCGGCGGCGGGGAAGCATTATCTTGGCAACTTCGCCTACGCCGACGGACGAGTACAGTTCGAGCACTATCAGCCGCTGGCAAATTCGCTGGACGTGGATTTCGATGCGACGCCGAGCGGCGTCACGATATCGAAGCTCGATCTGGCGAGCGGCAATTCGCGGATTGCGCTCAATGGCCGGGTAGATGGATATAGCAATCCGGTGGTGCACGCGAAATACCAGATCACGCTGGACACGGCGCAACTGGGGTCGGCATTTTACCAACAGGG
The DNA here is from genome assembly GCA_035606395.1 of Terriglobales bacterium. Lineage (GTDB taxonomy): Bacteria > Acidobacteriota > Terriglobia > Terriglobales > SCQP01 > SCQP01. Next base: position 13,241 of record DATNFK010000038.1, read on the forward strand.
AGTCCGCGGGGGCGTGGCGATTGACGGTACGCTGGCGTACGATCGCGCCAGTTCTTTAAGGGCGGACGCAACGTTCAACAGCGGCGCTTTGGCACTGCATCAAGCCGGAGTGGCCACGACGGTGCGCAACATCAACGGCGCGGTGCAGTATGGCAGCGGCAATTTGAATTTGAGCCGGTTCAGCGCCGACGCGCTCGGCGGCGTGGTGAACGCCACCCTTGGTATTCGCGACTTGAGCGGGGCCGGCGCCGCAACGCTGCGGCTGAATGTGCGGGGCATCAGGCTGGAGCAACTTCCACGGGCGCGCGGGGTCGCCGGAACAGTGAGCGCCGACGCTAGCGCCCATTGGTCGGGGGCGGCAGCGTTCCGGCAATTGGAGGCCAACGCCGATGGCACCGTGAACGCCGCGCTGAAGCGCCCGAACGCGCCCGCAATTCCGCTACGAGGCGCGATTCACGCGCGCTTTTCGGAGCCGGCGCAGCAGCTGACATTGACCAATACCTCACTCGCATCAGCGCATAGTTCGGTGGTCGCGAACGGCACGGTGGCATCGCGCTCCCACCTGACGGTTGCGATGCAATCCAGCGATTTGAGCGAGGTGGAGGCGATTGCGGACGCAGCGGCGGTGACGATGGGGAGCCAGCCCCCGGCGCCGATGGGCCTGGGTGGCGCAGGAAGCTTTAACGGCACGGTGTCTGGAACGCTGGCCAACCCGGCGATCAGCGGGCAGGTGGCGGCGGCGCCGCTGGCCGTGCGCGGAACGCAATGGCGGTCGCTGAGCTTGGCGGTTAGCGCCAATCCGCATCAGGCGGCGGTGAGCGGCGGGCAGTTAATCGCCGTCTCTGGCGGGCGCATTGCCTTCAACGGGGCCACTGAATTGACCCAGTGGTCGTTCACTCCGGCGATGCCGTTCCATGCCAACGCCACCGTAACGGCGCTGCCGCTCGCCGAGGTGGCGAAGCTCGCTGGGCGGCCGCTACCCATGACAGGAACGCTGGGAGCCAACCTGGGCGTCAGCGGAACCGAGTTGAATCTGGCCGGCCAAGGCAATGCCAATGTGGCCAACCCGCACGTGGTGACCGGAAGCATGGACGAGCCGCTGCAGACATTTCGGGCCGGATTCCGAGCCAGCGGGGACAACCTCCAGGCCACAGTGAATGCCACCGCCCCGGCCGGCGCCATGAACTTGACCGGAAGTTACAATTTCAAGCTGGCCACATTCGTGGCGCAGTTCCGAGCTGACAATCTTCAATTGGCCCGGCTGCATACCGTCGCGTCGCGCGCGCCCACGCTGCAAGGCGCGATTTCCCTCGACGCCTCAGGTCAGGGAACCGTGGCCAATCCCCAGGCGCAGGTTGATTTGAGCAGCGCCAAGCTGGCTTACAACGGCCAGAGCATCAACCAATTGCGGCTGCATGCCGTGCTGGCCCAAAAAGTGGTGCGAGCCAGCTTGCAGACGCAGGCGGTTGGAACCACTCTCAGCGGGCAGGCGACGGTCGCGCTTACCGGCGATTATCAGGCCAACGCCACGCTCGACACGCAGACGATCTCGCTGGGGCCGCTATTGGCGCTGTATGCGCCGAGCGTGGCCGGCAATGTCAGCGGCCAAACGGCTGTGCATCTAGCAGTGACAGGTCCGCTGAAGCGGCTGGACTTACTCGAGGCGCATCTGCAACTGCCCCTGTTCCGGTTGCAAGCCGGCGACTCCGTGACACTCGCGGCCACAGCGCCGGTGCGGCTGGACCTTACCGGCGGCGTGCTGCGGTTGCAACCAACGAGCATTCAAGGCACCGACACGAACGTGAGCCTCAGCGGCTCTTATCCGATTCGAAGCACGGTACCGGCCACCTTGAGTGCGGTGGGGACAGTGAATTTGAAGATCGTTTCGGCGATTGATCCGGACTACACGACGGGCGGCGAATTGCGCATGGACGTACGCGCGGCGGGCAGCCCGGCGGCACCCACGATGGCAGGCAATTTCCAAATCGTGAATGCGTCGCTGGCCACGCCGTCGCTGCCGGTGGGGCTGGAAAACGCCAACGGCGTTATTCGTCTTGGCAACGGACGGCTGGATATATCGAACTTTAGCGGCACCGTGGGTGGGGGCAAAGTGACCGCCACCGGCGGGGTATCGCTGCAGCCTCTGGAATTCAACCTGGCGGTGGCCGCACGCGGGGTGCGGATGCTGTATCCGACCACGCTACGTGAAACGATGGGAGCGGATTTGGCGCTCACCGGCAATATGCAATCGGCGTTGCTCGACGGCCGGGTACGACTGGATGATCTCTCGGTGACGCCGCAGTTCGATCTGATGACTTTTTTGTCGCAAGTCTCAACCAACAACACCGCGGTGGCGGCGCCAGGCAGCTTCAGCCAGAATGTCGCGTTAAACATTGGGATTACGACGCCGAACCAGATCAACACGTCGTCGCCGGACTTCAGCCTGCAGGCGGGCGCGAACCTGACGATTACCGGCACGGTTGCCGATCCGGTGGTGTTGGGGCGGGTCAGCTTGAACAGCGGCGATCTAATCTACCGGGGCGATCGCTTCGTGTTGCAGCCGGGTTCGCTTGATTTCATTGACCCCAATAGCACGGAACCGGTGGTGAATCTGTCGGCCGACGCGACCATTCAGCAGTACAACCTGCATTTGCATTTTCAGGGGCCGGCTTCGAACCTCCACGCCTCCTATACCTCCGATCCGGCGCTGCCGCCGGCGGACATTATCAATCTCCTGGCATTTGGGCAAACCACAGAGGCCTCGGCCGCGAACCCGGCACCCGGCAATCTTGGCGCGGAGGGTTTGGTGGCGAGCGCGGTCTCGAGCCAGATCACCGACCGGGTGCAGAAGATCGCCGGCATATCGCAGCTCTCGATTGACCCGGTCCTGGGCGGCGGGCAGCAAAATCCCGGGGCGCGCATTACCATCCAGCAGCGGGTGACCGGTAGTTTGTTTGTCACGGTATCGACGGATGTGACCTCGACGCAGCGGGACGTCATCGAGATCCAGTACACGGTCTCGCCGCGCGTGTCGCTGAGCGCGGTGCGCGACCAGAACGGCGGCATCGGCCTGAACGCTCGTTTCAAAAAGGTCTGGTAGGCGGCTTACGAGACCGCTTAGTCGCAGCGGAGCGCCGCCATGGGGTCGGAGCGCATGGCGCGGAATGCGGGCATCAGGCAAGCAACGATGGCAACCACAAAGAGAAGCAGGGCGGAGGCGGCGAGGGTGAGCGGGTCATAGGTGAAGCGCAAGGGGAGAACGGGAATTGGGCCCAGCTCACAGAAGACCGGGACGCGGGGCCAGCGATGGTCGGGACAATGGCCGGCCCGCGTCCGCGAACTACCTGACTGATGCAGTCGCCGAGCAGCGGGTCAGAATTGCAACTTTGGCCTGGGGGCGTGGTTCAAGAGGATTTGAAACGGCGAGCTGGTGAAATTGCTGAAGAAGGCGTCAGCTTCCGATTCTTCGCCGTTGATCCCCTGGATGAGTAAAAAGATGTCCACGGCGGCGGTCGGTTTGCCGTTGCAGGTGGTGGGCACGAGAACGGCAGCTGTCGCGGTGGTGAGTGGCAGGAACAAATCCGATCCGGCGGTGCCGCGGCACTGCGTGGTTGAAGGCGAATTAGGATCGCCATCGTAAACGTCGGCGCGCAGTTCCAACGAGGCCAGGGCGTAGGTTCGGGGCAGATTCCAGGTGAACGTGTTTTGGGCGCCAAGAGTTACGCCAGAAAGGGCTCCGCTTGAAATGCCGGTGAAGGCGACGGCGTCGGTAGTGAAGGCGTTGCTGAAATCGGTGTATGTGACCGGAGTGCCGGAAGCGGTCAGGGTGAACGTAAATGCGGTCCCGGCGGGCACTACGGTGGTGGTGTTGACGGCGGATAGGTTCCAATGGTCGAGGGTCACCTGAACCGTCGAGGTGGGCGTTGCCTGGAATGTCTCCGCAATAGGATTGGCTGGGCTCAGTGTCACATTGTTGAGCAGGCCAGGGCTGTTGACAATTGGACTAGCGGCGACCGTGCCAGTCGGAGCTTTAACATCAACAAAGATCTGATCGGAGCTTTGGGTCGTAGCCCCGCGCTGGGAGGTGAACATGGTCGAGTCTTCGCTCACGTTAGCAAGGCGGCCGTCACCAGCGATCTGCCAGGCACCGCCAACCAGTTGAAAATTCATGTTGGTGAAGAATGTGGTCGTGCCGAAGGTGAACACCAACGATACTTGTGCCGATCCGCCACTGGCGTCGAGGCTGTTGAGGGCTGTGGCTTGGAGAGTAGTGGCTTGTCCACGCGCCAGGCCAGCCAGTTTGGCGGCAAACTGGGCGCGATTCAAGGCTTCGAATTGCAGTCCAGTGGTCATGAACGGCTCGAGATCGACATCGGCAAGTTGCGCGCCCTTGGTATTGATGACTTGCGCGAAATTCGCCAATGCGGTCTGAATCGCGGCGAGCGCGGCGGCCTGGGCTGAAGTGGCGGGCACTCCCGTGCTGGCAGTGCTCACGGAGGTGGTGCCGCCGGAGGTGGTCGAAGTATTCACGGTGACTGTGTCGCTGGCCGGCGTGAAGGTAACAGTCGAGTTTTGGGTGGTGGTGCCGTCGGTTACAGCGATCGCGCCGGTGGTGCTATTGATCTTGGTTTGGTCGAGCACCTGGTCCAATCCAGCGCCGTTGGCGGTGAAAGGAGTGGAAATAAAGTTAAAGGTGGCGGGGGTGGCCACGCCGTCCTTGTTGAGCCAAAGCTGGAAGACCGTTTGGTAGAGATGGCCAACCAGTTGCACTTGTGCGGCGGTGGGCAGCCCGACGGAGGCGGGTGAGGCAAAGGCGTTGGTCACCGTCAGACCCTGTGCGCTGTACACCGAACGCGCAATCATATCGGTGATGGGATCGAGGTTTATCGTGGTGGTGAGGTTGGAGTCAGCGCTTACGCTGAACAAAGGCGAACCAGTAGCGGGCTGGACGGTAAGGATGAAGGGCGGAGTCAGGCCGCTGGAATCGAGGGTGAAGGCACCGGTTGCGGAAGTGACGGCGGTGCGCGAGGCTCCGGTGGTATCCTTCATAGTCACTGTAAGACCCGCGAGGGGGGAGCCGGAAGCGGCCACACCGGAAACGCTGCCCGATTGGATCACGGAAACGGCGACAGCGGAACTCGTGATTCCGGCGGTGGAGGCGGTGATGTTGGTCGAGCCAGCGGCAACACCGGTGGCAACGCCGGCGCTGGTGATGGTGGCGGCGGCGGTGTTGGAACTGGTCCAAGTAAATGTGGCGCCGGTGACGGCATTGCCATTCGCGTCTTTGGCGGTTGCAGTGAAAGTCTGAGTGGCGCCGGTTTCAATGGTGGTGCTTCCCGAGGGGGAGACGGTCACCGAGGCGATGGGCGGGGCCGTGACGGTGAGGCTTGCGCCGGCGGAGGCGGCGCCGTCCGTAGCGGTGATGGTTGCGGTGCCGGGAGCGACGCCAGTGGCCAATCCCGAGGAACTCACCGTTGCCACATTGGTATTGGAACTGGACCAGGACACGCTTGCACCCGCGATCGTCGCACCGAACTGGTCCTTAACAGTTGCCGCGAATTGCTGGGTTTTTCCTTGTACCACCGAGGCCGAGGAAGGGCTCAGGGTGGCACTTGTAGCGACGCTGGCAGTGGGCTGGTTGCTGACATTTCCGCCGCAGCCGTAGGAAAAAACTAGGAAAAAACCGATCAGGCAGAGGGCAAAGGGACGCAGGCGCATGGTGTTAGTCTCCGGTGGGATTTGTGTGTGTGACTCTTGCCGACGTGCTATTCTCATTTCCGCGAATGGCGCAGGCAAGCGGCATAGTCTGGTTTTTTCTTGTCTGACGGCTAATGTCGCACTTTGTCGTATGTCAAATGGCAGTCTACGGCCGGCGCCCAGCCAGCGTTCCCCGGTACCCATAGGGGCGGCTGAGGATGGGCGGCTGGAATCATGGAAAGAGATCGCAGCGTACCTGCGGCGCGACGTGCGCACAGTGCAGCGCTGGGAGAAAAGCGAGGGACTTCCGGTACATCGGTTAGAACACCAGACATTGGGCTCGGTGTTTGCCTTCCGTGAGGAGTTGGACCGATGGTCGGAGCGGAGGAGCTCTGTTCCGGTCGCGCCGCAGGAGGTGAAATCGAAACCGGCGAAGCAAGCCTGGGCTACCCAGATGGCATGGGGTACCGGGGCGGCGGCTTTGGTCGTGCTGGCAATTGCCGGCTGGATGATCTCGCGAGGCCTGACGGCCAAACGAATTCCGAACGCGACGCTGGCGGCGGGCTTGAACGGGAGTGCGGTGGCAGCACGATTTTTTACCGATCCGGTCGGGCATGGGTCTGTGCCCATGCGATTAATTACCGTCGGTACCGCGCCCCGGGCGGCGGTACTGGCCGCCGGCGGAGCCCGGCTCTATGTCTCCAACTGGGGCTCCAACTCGGTCAGTGTGGTTGACACAGACCGCCTGACTACGCTGGCAACGTTGCCGCTGGGCTGGCCGCCGACCCAATTGCGCGCCAGCAGCGACGGCAGCCGGGTCTATGTGGCGGGCAGTCACGGAATCGCCACGATCGCCACGGCCACAGGGGCGGTGCAGGAGGTTGGTTTTCCCAAGCCAGTGTTGGATATCGCGCTGACGCCGGACGGGCGCTGGCTATACGTGGCGCTCGGATACGACGGACTGGCGCGGGTGAATACCGCGACGCTGGAGGTCAGCCATTTCTCAACCCCGGCCTGCCCGGTTTCGCTCGCGGTGGCGCCGGACGGGGGTACGCTGTACGTTGGCTTTCAGTGCGGCGGTCCGGCGGGCCGGCCGGGGCACGATTCCATCGGAGAGTTTTCGCTGCCGGAGGTCAGGCTGACGCACACCTTGGGGGGTGATGTGCCGCTGGTGGGGAGTCCGATGGCGGTGACGCGCGACGGGGCGCAGCTATGGGTGGGCAATGCCGACGCCTGCACAGAGGCCGGCTATGACCATCGTGGATGCCGGCCCGACTCGCCCTGGATGCTGTACGTCTTTAACACCGCGACACGGCAATTGCTGCGGGAGGTGCCGAGCAGCGCGGCGGTCGGGGAGATCAATTTCAGCCGCGATGGCGGGCTGGCGATTGTTTCAGCGGGACGGCTGCATTTGATGGATACGACCCGACTCGCGACGATGGCGGTGCTGCCTGTGAGCGCAGGGTCGAGCATTATGAGCGCGGACGGAACGCGGCTGTTCGTACCGATGACTGATCGCAATGCGGTGGCGGTTCTCGCCTCGCAAAACGAATGCACGCCGCCGGCCGACGATTTGGACGCGTGGTGGCCAGGGGATGGGAGCGCCGACGACGCCTGGGGAATGCTGGCGGGCCACGCCAGCCCGGCGGTGCAATATGTTCCGGGGCGTGTGGGGCAGGCGTTTGGTCTGGCAGGTCCGGCGGCGCGGGTGGATTTCGGCCGCGATTTGAAACTGGCTCGCGAATGGCGCGATCAGCTCACGGTGGTGGCCTGGATTCGGCCGGCGCGCATGACGCCGGGAATTGTATTGAGCCATGGCTGGAGTTTGGCTCTGCAAGCGGACGGACGCGTGGCGGCTTGTTTTCCCGATCACCGCTGCATGGTCTCCCACGGCGCGTTGCATGCGGGGGAGTGGTCGCAGGTTGCGCTTTCGAGCACACTCGCAGGAACGGCGACGCTGTATATAGACGGCCGAGCGGAAGCGACGCGGACAGTGGCCCGGGGTAACAATCCGCGCGAGGCGGATTTTATCGTCGGCGGCTCGAATTTCGTTGGCGCCGTGGACGAGATCGCGATGTATGAGAAGGCGCTGGATGGCGCGGACTTAGAGGGGCTAGAGGCGTGTGCGGCGCCGATTGGCAGATAAAAACGGTAAAAATTGACCTCCGGCCGCGAACGTTTCATGACCAATGCGGGAGGCCAGGCTTCTCAGGGCTCAGGCGGCGGTTACCCCGATCGCGCGGGCGAGCACGTTTACCAGCGCCTAACTGGTATGGCGGCGCTGCGCCGGCGAACTAAGCGCCGGTCAGATCGAGAAGGAGGGGCAAGTGGTCGGAGGCGACCGGCGCCGGCCAGGCGCGGTAGAGCCGGGGTTGGGCGCCGGTCAGAGGACGGTCCCAATAAATGTGATCGAGCGCGAGCAAAGGGAGACCACTGGGAAAGCCTCGGGGCGAGGTGTGATTAGGGAACTCGCGGCGCAGGCGGCGGGTGACGGCGCCGTGGGTCCATTCATTGAAGTCGCCCATCACGATGCGAGGGCCGACCACGTCGAGCGCGTGCAGCAGTTCGGAGGTGCCGAGGCGCTCGGCTTGCAAGCGGCGTTCGCCATGGGCGGTGCCGAGGTGGAGGTTAAAGACGTGCAAGGCGATTCCGTCGAGGGTCAAATCGGTGCGTAGGGCAATGCGGGGCTCGCGCCCGGCGGTGGTCAAGTCAATGCACTGGGCGCTGAGCGGCGCGCGGGCCAGCGTCGCGTTGCCGTAGGGCGCGCCACGGTGCAAGCGCGCCTCGCCGAAGGCGACATGGAAACCCAGAAGTTGCGCCAACTCAGCCGCCTGGGCAGCCATGACCTCCTGCAACGCCCAGAGATCGGCCTGCACCTGCCGCATCACGCGGGCGAGGCGCGGCACCCGAACGCGTCCGTCGAGGCCGCGGCATTTGTGAATGTTATAGGTTGCGACCCGCAAACTACACCTGGTCCTCGAGCAGCGAGGCGACGACCTCCTGCATTTCGCGCCAAAGGCCGCGGCTCCTCCATTCACCGGCGTCAATATGGCGGCAGCGGGTCAGGTCGTCGTCGAAGCCGGCGCGAAGGCTGGCCACGAGGTCGCGGTCGTGGAAGCAAATGTTCGTTTCCTCGTTCAAAGAGAACGAGCGGTTGTCGAAGTTGGTGGTACCGACGGTTCCCCAGGCATCGTCGACGAGCATGGTTTTTTGATGCAGCATGCTGGGCACGTACTCGTAAATCTCGACCCCGGCCTTCAACATCGCCCCATAGAGCCGCAAACTATTTTGCCGCGCCCACCAACTATCGCACGGCTCGCCGGAGAGCATGAGGGTGATGGCGACACCGCGGCGGTGGGCGGCGGCGAGCATCTCGAGCACGCGCGCATCGGGAATGAAGTAGGGGTTGGCGATGGCGAGCGATCGCCGCGCGCTCTGGACGGCGATCAGGTACATGGTGGCGGCCGCACTGGCGCCGCTCCAGGGCGAGCTAAGAATGGTTTGGATTTGAACGTCGCCGGCCGGAGCGGGGGCGGCGAAGAATGCGGGTCCGCTCAGAATCTCACCGGTGCTGAGCAGCCAATTCTGAGCAAAGCCCGCCTGTTGGGCGAGCGCGGCCGGGCCTTCGACGCGAATTTCGGTATCGCGCCACGCACGATCGCCGATCCAATGGTCGGCGATGCCGGCGCCGCCGGTGTAGGCGATGCGTCCGTCAATGATCAGCGACTTGCGGTGATCGCGGCGGTTGGCGCGGTCGAGCGTGTACCAATGAATGGGCCGGTACCAGGCGAGATGACAGCCGCCGGATTCGAGCGTCTTCAGAATCGGCTCGCCGATGGTCGAGGAGCCAATGGCATCGAGCAGGAGCTTGACTTGCACCCCGGCGCGGGACCGTTCGGCGAGCGCGGCGGCGAAGCGGCGGCCCACGTCACCATCCCAAAAAATGTATTGCTCCATGGTGATCGAGGCGGTGGCGGCTTCGATCGTTTCGATCATGTCGGGATAGAAGTCGTCGCCCGAGGTGAAGATGGCCGCCCGGTTGCCCTCGATCAGGGGCATGCCGGTCGATCCCTCGACGGTAAGGCGGAATTCGTCGGAGTTCGGATTGAGGTCGGTATCGATGGCAAAGAGCGCCGGATGCGGCTCGGGGGCAACGTGGTAGAGCGCGATGGCAACGAGCGCCAGGATGGCGGGAGCAATATGATGACCCCAATAGAGCAGCACGATGGCGGCGGCGAGCCAGAGCCACCAGGCCCATATCCAATTGCGCGCGCGGCGCCAGGCATCGGCCGAAGTAGCCAAGCGCTTGGGGCGGGCGCGGGGCGGAGCCAGACGGGTGAGTTGGTCGGCCGTGACTCGGGGCTTGAGCCAGCGCTTTGATTCACGCGGATTGTCGCGGGGATTGGTTTCGGCGTTGGACATGAGACGGTCGCCAGCTACAATTTATCGGTGCGTCCCAGCTTTGCCGCCTTTGCCATTACTGTCCAAGCGCTTTTCATTCTGGGGCATGCTTTTTTCCTGTTTACTTGGATGCAGTTCTGGTCGCCCGATCATCGCCCGGCGTGGATCATTGCCATCTCAATTTTAGCCTTCAGCTTTATTGTGACCAGTGTGCTGGCCCACCGGTATAGCGGTTTGTGGGTGCGGGTGGCGTATTCCGCAGCTTCGGCCTGGCTCGGGCTGGCCACCTATTTCTTTCTGGCGGCCTGTGGATGTTGGGTGGTTTGGCTGGCGCGCCGGCGGCTGCCGGATGGGAAGGTGGCAGCGGCGCTTTATGGCGTTGCGTTGCTGGTGGCGCTAGGGGGCGTGATCAATGCCGCGGTGCTTCGGGTGCGAGGGATCGAGGTGCGGCTGCCGGGACTGCCGGCTGATTGGCGGGGAGCCACGCTGGGGCTAGTCAGCGATTTGCATTTAGGACATATTCGCCGCGCCGGATTGAGCCGAGCGGTGGTCCGGAGGCTGAACCAGGCGGCGCCACGCCTGGTCTTGATCGCCGGCGATTTGTTTGACGGCACCCCCTGCAACGCTGATGAACTCGTGGAACCGTGGCGCGATTTAGCGATGCCGGGCTATTTTGTGGCCGGCAATCATGAGGGTTATGGACGCGAAGCCGAATTTGTGGCGGCGGCGCGGGCGGTGGGGCTGGAGATTTTGGGCAGCCAAACGGTCGAGCTCGCGGGGGTGCAACTGCTGGGCCTCCCGTACGCCGAGCGCGGCGACCTGCCGGCATTCGACCGGCATCACCCAAGCATTGCGCTAGCCCACGCGCCCGAGCATCTCGAGAGGATTGCCGCCGCTGGGGTTTCGCTGTTGGTTGCAGGCCATACGCATGGCGGCCAGTTCTTTCCGGTGACGCTGATCGTGCGCCGAATTTATCGCCAGTTCGCGCACGGACTACACCGCCTGGGAACGCTGCAAGTGTTGGTTTCCTACGGAGTTGGCACCTGGGGGCCGCCGTTGCGGGTCGGAACGCATCCGGAAATGATGCTTATCACGCTGCGCGGCGCGGATTAGGCGGTCAATTCAAAAGTTGCGGGCAATGCCGTGGCGGGGAGCATGTGTACGAACGGCGGGGCGTCGGGCGGATGGAGGTGCACGACGACTTCGGCGTTCCAGGACCGATCGGCGGTGACGCTGACGCGCCAGCGGCGATCGCTGAGCGCTTCGGTTGTCCAACTGATCAAGCCCCAACGCGTCGGGCAATGCTCGACGCGGATGTGTTTGCCGGCGGCGAACCAATGTTTGGGCGCGGCTTTCTGCAGATGGCAACGCTCTTGATTATTTTCTTCGTAGCAGAGCAGCCATCGCAGGGCGAGTGTTGGTTGTAAAGTGCTGTTCACCACCGCCGACCAGGCGTAGGGGCTGCCTTCGCCGGGGAAATTGCCGGGCAGCAGCGCATCCTCGGGCGCGTAGCGGCTGCCGCTGTCCATGGCGAAGCAGAGATTACCGTAGAGCGCCATCAGGAAGGGGCGGTAATCGTCTTCGCGAATGCGGCCGGCGAGGGTGCCGTGCTCCATGAAGTTGGAGGTGCGTGGGTAATCCCCATCGAGATTCATGCCCAGCATCTGCTGGCCGGCGAGAGCACGATGGCGGAAGTGGCCCTGGTCGAGCGCGGGATCGCCCCAGTCGGCGGTCCACCAATCCATCATGTAGCGATGATTCTCGTAACTGGTGAGCTGGCTGGGTTCGCGGGCGGTATCGTCGGGCGAGAAGGGCGTGAGGCCGGCGGCGGCCAGGGCGGGCGAGCGCGCCGCTAGTGTGGCGGCGAGGCTGTGCTCGATCAAGCCGCGCATTTCGCCGGCGGTGGCGGCCAGGGTGGCGCTTTCGGTGTTCGCGCCAGCGCGGGCGAGGCAGCGAGCGTGCTCGAGCATTCCGCGCCAGGTCCAGATTGCGTTTTGGTAGTAGTAGGGGTGGGAAGTTGGCTTGTTGTCCTTGGGGTCGCCCATATCGGCCTCGGGCGAGCCCCAGATGAGGCCGTGGCGGCGGTCCGTGGGCGGGAAATTGTCGCGGGAATAGTTATAGCGTTCGAGCACGAAGGCAATCATGCGGCGCAGCACGGGTAGCCGGCGCTCGAGCGCGGCGCGGTCGCCGGTGTGATCGTAGGCGCGGGCGGAGAGGGAGAGGAAAATGCCGGTGTTCAGCGGGGCTTCGACCTGGTCCTGGGTGTTGTAAACGAATTCGCCGCTGGGCAAAATGTAGCGGTCAAGATAGTGCTGGAAGTAGGGTTCGACAGCGGCGGCGTGTCCCCACAATTGCTGCGCCCAGACGAACTCGTAATGGGCGACGGGAAAGAGCGCGTGGCTGCGCTCGGGAATTTTGGTGTAGGCGCCTTCGCCAATTTGGTAGGTGGGCTCGAGGCCGCGATAGCTGCAGCGCGCGAGAGCGATGCCGGCGCGGGCCGCGTCGTTGAGCCAGGGGTCGGGGATCTCGGCCACGCAGCCGGAAGCGAAGAAATCGTTCCAGTGCCGCCAAACGGCGAGCAGTTCGGTAAAAAACCTGGCCGCGTCGCCTTGCCAGTAACGGTCCTGTTCGCCCGCATGGGGCAGGGGTTCGGCCGCATTGCTGTCGCCGGCCGGGATCAGGGTTCCGGCGCCGGAGGGCAGGAGGGCGCGAACGCGGGCGATGGGTTGGGCGTCGGCGCCGGCTGGTAGGACCATCATCACTTCGTAGCCGAGCTGAAAGTGCGGGTTCCAAACGCCGATGTCGGCGGCGGGCAAAAATCCGCCGAGCATGGTTCGCTTGCTGTAACCGGGAACGTATTCGTACAGATATTCGGAGGGCAGCAATCGCCGAGGGTCAAAAGATCTTCCCGTCAGATCGGGCGCCCAGGTTGATTGGGGATCGCGGGGCAGTTGGCGTGAGCGGCCGTCGGCTTCGAGCCACAGAGAGCGCTCGGGGCCCGATTGCTCGTTGGCAACCAGCGTCCAGCCGATGAATTCGTCGCCCAGGCCGGCTACGTTTTCATAGCAAGGATCCTGGCTCGATGCAAGAACAGCTTCGGCGGCGTAATCCGGGCCCGGCACGTAGCGCTTTGGACGGCGCAGTTGAAAGCCACGGGCGTTTTTTGGGCGGGGGCGAATGTTACGCAGTTCGCCGATGCGTTTCGGAATGCGGGCGACCTCGCCCTGCTGGTCGACATAGACGAGCGCGCCTTGGTGGGCGGCGTGCTTTTCGAAGACGGACATGCCTTCCAGTTGCGCGACCAAACGCCAGCCATCGGCAACCGTGCCCAGCTTGGCCGAGGCATTGTAGGCGGGCGACTTGGCCAACGCTTCGCGTTCGCCGGGCAGCCAGAGCGAGTACTCATTTTCAATGCGGGCGGGAGCGGTGGCCGCGAGCGACCGCGCCAAGCGACTGACCCGGGGCAAGCGCAGGCTAGGCGTCGCGGCGGCGGATTTCAAAAAGGTTCGGCGTTCCATGCAACAAGAGCGCGGTTGCTCAAGACTAGATCGAGACGGCGTCCGGATTTTGCCCAGCGACCTTGAACGTGAATACGGCCGCCAGCGACAATAGTGTAGCTAAGCTGAAGCCGATCGCCACGAAGATGTAAGTTGTCAACGCCGTAAGCGCGTCCGGGCTGAAGCCACTCGTCGGGCAGGTTGGGCCGCAGGCCATCGTCGCGAAAGCCGATAACGTTGCGGATGACATGGGCGGGCATGACCGCGCCCCAGCCGTAGCCCTCGCCGCCGTGCGCGCCTTGCAAACCCCATATTTCGCAGCTTACGCCGGGCCAGCCGAGGCCGTGGCCGGGGGTGCGGCGGTCCATGCTCAGGTAGATGCGCTCCGCGATGGCCTGCGTCACCTGGGCGGCGAGCGCGTATTCGCCGGCGGTCCAGAGCGATTCCAGGTAGGGCAACACCAGCGAAGGCCACTCCAGGTAATACTCGGGGTGCAGCGGATACTCGCGCAGGCGCGGGATCATAGCGGCGATTTGGGTACTGGTAGCGACGCCGCAAAAGATCGGCGCGGACTGGCCGATTTCGCGCTGGCCCAGTCGGGGGATGATCGGCTGCTGGTTGCGGGTATCGAAATCATGAAACCAGTCATGGCCATTCCATAGGCCGAGCGTGCGCGCGGTGAAGTCAGAGACCAATTGCAACCAGGTTGCGGCCTCAGCGGTTTGGCCCAGCGTTGTCGCATAGCGGGCGAGTATGCCAGCGGCATGGGTAGTGGCGGCTTGCAATTCGACTACACGGATGAAATCAATCAATTCGGCGCCGGTGGGCTGGTTAATCTGGAAACGGGCGGAGGCATCCATGCCGGTTTCCCAACTGCATTTGCCGACGACAAAGCCATCGCGGTCGGTACGGTGGGCTAGGGTCCAACGAAGGAACTGCGCGAGTCTTGGATACACCTGCGCCATCCAGGCGCGGTCGCCGACGCGGGTCATTACCGAGTCGAGGCAAAAAAATGGATAGCACCAGGCAATGGAGGTGCCGCAGGCGCTGCCGTCGGCCGCGACCATATTCATGACACCGTTTTCCCGCATGCAGGGAACGTTGGCGTCGATGGCGTCGAGGAACTGCCCGGCAAGCACGGCCCGAGCGGTGGCGGGGTCGGCGTAGCTGAGCGCCCACATATCCATTGATGTTTCGGCCAGCACGTTGCGGGGGACCTGGATCTGCATGGCGTCCCATTGGTTGGTGTAGACGCCGATGGGACGGCGAACAATCATGCGGAGGGTCTCGAAGTCGTAGACGAAGCCGCGCCTCCAGTGCGCCGGCCAATCGCCGGTGAGGCGGGGCGCGGCGGACCAGAAATTGTCGTCATCGCGGCGTTTGGAATCGAGTTCGCCGGCGGCGGCGGCGCGCGCGCGGGCATGTTCCTCCTTGACCGCCGGGAGGTTGACGCCGCGGGTCAGGTAGAACCAGGCCGACGTTTGGGCGCCGGCGGCCACGGTGAAATCGCAGCCCAGGCTTGCCGTCAATGGGTCGGGATAGTAGCTGACGCTCCGGGTAGCATGTTGCGTGCTGGGGCGACTGGCGGTTAGCGTAAAGACGGTTCCGGCGGCAAACGAGCGGGTGTTGATTGCGTCGCGGGGTGGGTCGTAGACGGCAGTAAGGCCGTCGCGCCCCCACCAACCCTGCGCACCGAGATGGTATTCGTGGTGGGCGACCAAGCTGGCCCTGACCGGGTTCGCACCGCGGTTGTGCAGCGATGCGCGCACGGCGAGAGTATCTTCGGCGACTTGCAGAAACGTAGCGGAGGCACTGACAGCGCCGGCATCGAAATCGAAAGTGAAAAGATTATGGCTGTGGTGGGTGGCGCGCAATTGTCCGGGCGAAAAATCGGCGGCGTCGAAATAGGAGCGGCCATCGAGCTGCACGGCCAGCCGCAGCAGCGCCTGGTAGATGGCGTTGTGAGTGTAGTCGAAGTATCCGCCGGGGCCAGCCGGATAGTAGAAGCCGAATCCCATCGCCTCGACCGAACGAATCACGCCGCTGGGGTGCAACTCCCAGGCGTGATAGGGATTATCAAGATAGCCGTGAGGCGTGTAGTCGTCCGGCGGGAAGCCGTGGCCGGGCGCGGCTTCGGCGGGCGTGGGCGCGTTCGCATGGGCCAATTTGGGGAGCGCCAGCCCGGCCGCTCCCAATCCGGCCACGAACTGACGTCGGTTGGGACGCATGGATTTGTCAGCCGACCAGGCGGCCTATCAAATCATAATCGTGGGCTTCGGTAATTTCCACCTGGGCGAAAGTGCCGGCGACTGGGCTTACGCCCGGGGCAACGTCATTGATGAGCACCTTGCCGTCAATTTCGGGCGCTTGCGATTCCAGCCGGCCTTCCCAGAGCAAATCGGTTTCCTCGGACAGGCCCTCGACCAGAATGTCGAAGCGGCACCCCACCGCGCGCTCACGGCGGCGGTGGGAAATGTCCCGTTGAAGGGCCATGAGGCGGGCGCGGCGATCGTCAATGACATCCTGCTCGAGTTTGCCATCGAGATGGACCGCCTGGTTGATCGCCTCGTCGGAATAGGCGAACACGCCGAGCCA
Organism: Terriglobales bacterium; assembly: GCA_035606395.1. Lineage (GTDB taxonomy): Bacteria > Acidobacteriota > Terriglobia > Terriglobales > SCQP01 > SCQP01. The sequence continues at coordinate 29,431 of DATNFK010000038.1, forward strand.
GTCGAACTCGACTGCGGTGACGAAGTCGCATAATTCGTTGAAATCAGCCTCGGTCTCGCCGGGGAAGCCGACGATGAACGAGGTGCGGAGCGCCACGCCGGGTATGGTGCGGCGGATGCGATCCAAAAGCTTCAGAAAAATGTCGCCGCCGGCACCGCGCTTCATGCGCTTGAGCACCCGCGGACTGGCGTGCTGCAGCGGCATGTCAACGTACTTGCAGAGGCTGGGGTGGGCGGCAATGGCGTCGAGCAGCGGCTGGGTGACGCGGTTGGGATAGAAATACAAGGTTCGAATCCAGCGCAGCGTTTCGCTCCGCTCGGCCACGGCGGCGAGGCGGGTGAGCAGGGCGGCGAGGCCGTTTTTGAGGCCGAAGTCGTCGCCGTAGCAGGTTGTGTCCTGCCCGATCAGCACCAGTTCGCGGGCACCCTCGCGGCCGAGGCGCTCGGCTTCAGCCGCCACGGACTCGAAGCGGCGGCTGCGGAACTTGCCGCGGTACTGGGGGATGACGCAGAACGTGCAGGGGTGGTCGCATCCCTCGGCGATCTTGATATAGGCCGAGTGCCGGGGCGTGGCGCGGAGACGGGGCGTCAGGTCGTCATATAGGTAAGGCGCGGTCAGGCTGGGGTCAAAAAAATTATGCGGCAAAATCGGCAGCGCGCCCGCCGACTGGCCGTTGCAGGCGGCGACAATGCGCTCCAACTCGTTGGTGCCGACGAGGGCGTCCACCTCGGGCATTTCCTTTTGGATGTCGGCGCGGAAACGCTCGACCATACAGCCGGCAACGACGATGCGCTGGGCGCGCCCGGACTTCTTGAGCTCCGCCATTTCGAGAATGGTATCCACCGATTCCTGCTGCGCCGGTCGGATGAAGCTGCAGGTGTTGACGACGACGACATCAGCGTCGGCGGCGTCGGGGGTAACCTGCCAGCCCTCGCGCGCGAGCAGGCCCATCATCACTTCGGTGTCGACCAGGTTCTTGGGGCAGCCGAGGCTGACAAATCCGACCGTCTTGACGGCGTTTGGATCTTTTGTTTTCACAGCATCCGCCTACCTTCGAGCGCCTTGGTCATGGTCACCTCATCGGCGTATTCAATTTCGCTGCCCACCGGAATTCCCATGCCGATGCGGCTGACGCGGACACCGAGCGGCTTCAGGAGCCGGGCGAGATAGAGCGCCGTGGCTTCACCTTCGGCGTTGGGATCGGTGGCGATGATGATCTCTTCGATTACGGGCTGGCCGTCGGCGCGCGTTACGCGCAGCCGGTGCAGCAGGGAGGGGATCTTCAACTGCTCGGGGCCGACGCCCTGGAGGGGGGCGATGGCGCCACCGAGCACGTGGTAAACGCCGGTGAATTGACGGGATTTTTCGACGGCCAGGATATTATGCGGCTCTTCGACCACGCACACCAGCGCCGGGTTGCGCTGCGGATTGGCGCAGTAATGGCAAGGGTCGTGGTCGGTGATGTTGTTGCAAACGGAGCAGAAGCAGAGTTGATCCTTGACGCCCAGCGCAGCCTCGGCGAGTTCCAGGGCCTGCTCGCGCGGGCTGCGCATGAGATGGAATGCGATGCGTTGGGCCGACTTTTGCCCGACTCCGGGCAGACGCCGGAGGGAGTCAATCAATCGGGTCAGTGGCGGTGCGAGGTCCATAAATGTTGATTCGATTGCGCCTAGAACATGCCGGGCAAACCACTGGCCAGCGAGCCCAACTCGGCCGACATTTGCTCCTCGGCGCGGCGGCCGGCTTCGTTGACCGCGGCGACAATCAGGTCGGGCAGCATATCGGGATCGGACTTCACCACCTCGGGATCGAGGCGGACTTCGAGCAGCCGCTTCTCTCCGTTCATTTTGACCCAGACCATGCCCGCGCCCGCAGTGGCCTCGACCGTGGTGGCCGCCATTTTGACGCGGATGGCATCGTATTTCTGCTTGGCCTGCGCCAGGGTGGCCTGCATTTTGCTGAAGTCGAAGTTTTCAAAATTCATGAAAGTTCCTAGCGGTCGGATTCGAGAGCGCGGGTGCGGAGCACATGGGTGGGAAGTTTCTCGCGCAATTCGCGCAGCAGCGGGTGCTGGGCGGCGCGTTCCTCGGGGCTGCCGGCGGCGGGCGGCGGAGCGCTGGCAGGAGCGGCAGCGGCCTGATCGGGGCGGCCCACGATGGCGATTTCCGGTATGCGCCCGAGCGCGGCCTGGCAGGCGGCGCCGAGATCCTTGCGGGCCGACGGCTGATCGGCGAGTCCGGCCATGGAGGCATCGGCGCCAGCAAATATCAATTGCAAATTGGCGCCGTTCCATTGCCACTGGGCGCGCGAAAGTACGCTGACGAGCGCCGTCTTGCGTTGTTGTTCGAGGGTTTGCAGCACGGCCGCGCTCGGATCGGTGGGGCGCCGTTCTGGAATGCCGGGCGGCGGCGGTGGTGGAGAAGGCGGTTGCGGGGCAGGCGCGGCTACGACGGGGCGCACCGGCGCGGGTTTGGCAGGCGCGGCTGGTTCTCCAGCGCCGAGCGAAGCGAGCACCTCTTCCACACCGGTCAAGCGGCGCGCGTGCAGCATTTTCAAGAGCGCCAGTTCGAGGTGAAAACGCTCCTGCTGGCCGTGGCGCAGGTCACCGGCGGCGCGCAATAAAATTTGCAGAAAGCGCGTCAGTTCCTCTTCGCGGAACCAGCTTGCGGTGGTGACCGCGCTGGCGCGCTCCGACTCGGTGACTTCGAGCAAATCGGGCGAGCACTGCGCCAGCAGCGCATTGCGCACGGCCTGGGTCAGCTGCAAGCACAATTGGGCCGGGCTGACGCCGGCGGTCAGCAACTGGTCGGCGCGGGCCAGCGTGTCGCGCGAGGAATCGGCGGCTACGGCCTGCAGCAGTTCGCGAATGGCGGCGCTCGACACGCGGCCGAGCAGGGCGCGCACGGAGGAGGCGGTCAATCCTTCTTCACTGTGGGTAATAGCCTGGTCGAGCAGCGATAGCGCGTCGCGCACCGAACCTTCGCCGGCTTCGGCCACCAAGCCGAGCGCGTCCTCTTCGGCGGCCACGCCTTCCTGCCCGCAAATCCGGGTCAAATGATCGAGCAGCACGCGGAACGGCACGGCACGAAAGCCGAAGTGCTGGCAGCGGGAGCGAATCGTCGCCGGCAGCGCTTCGGGTTCGGTGGTGGCGAGCACGAAGACGGCCCACTCGGGCGGTTCCTCCAGCGTCTTGAGAAGCGCGTTGAAGGCGTCGCCGGTGAGTTGGTGAGCCTCGTCGAGAATGAAAAACTTGTAGCGGTCGCGCGCCGGGCGATAGCGGACGCGCTCGCGCAAGGCGCGGATTTCATCGATGCCGCGGTTCGAGGCGGCGTCAATTTCAATCACATCCACGGCATTGCCGTCGCGAATTTCGCGGCAGGAGTCGCACTCGCCGCAAGGCGTAACGGTGGGCCCCGGGCCGGCCTGGCAATTGAGCGCCTTGGCGAGCACGCGCGCGACGGTGGTTTTGCCGATGCCGCGGTGGCCGGAGAAGATGAATCCGTGGGCGATGCGTCCGCCGCTGATGGCATTGCGGAGGGTGCGGACGATCGGCTCCTGGCCGATGACTTCCTCGAAGCTTTGCGGCCGATACCGGCGTGCGATGACTTGACTCATTGAAAAGGATACGGGGGACGATTGCGAGGCGCTAAAACGCCAAGCTTCGGGGACCGCGCTGCACAGCCTGGTCCTGCTACCGTTGCTTCCTTCCGGACCTGGCGGGGTTCGCGGGCAGAGCTTGCGCACGGCCCGAAGCCTGACCTCTCGATTTTAACACTGGCGGCGGGAGCCCGCCGCCTCTACAATCGAAGCTCGAACATGAATCCGCCTGTCCGCGCCAAAATCACCGCCGTCGGCACGTACGTGCCCCCGCGCCTGCTCACCAACGCCGATCTGGAAAAGCTGGTGGAGACGTCGAACGAATGGATCCTCACACGCACCGGCATCTCTGAACGCCACATGGTCGAGCCCGGCAAAGCCACCAGCGACATGGCGGTCGAGGCGGCGCGCAACTGCCTCGAGCACCGCGGCATTGACACGACCACGATCGAGGCAATTCTGGTCGCCACGGTCACGCCCGACATGCTATTTCCCTCGACCGCGTGCCTGGTGCAGCACAAGCTGGGCGTGCCGCTGTGCTGGGGCTTCGACGTGCTCGCGGCCTGCAGCGGGTTTCTATACGCATTGGCGGCCGGGGCCAGCTTGATCTCGGCGGGTACCCACCGGCGCGTGTTGGTGATCGGCGCCGACACCATGACCAGCATCATTGATTACACCGACCGGGCCACCTGCATTTTGTTTGGCGACGGCGCGGGGGCGGTGCTGCTGGAGCCGGCGGAGCCGGGGGAGGAAGCCGGGCTGCTGGACTTTCATCATCAGATTGAGGGCGTGGGCGGCTCGAGCCTATATATGCCCGCAGGAGGCAGCCATCGTCCCGCCAGTCACGAGACGGTAGACAAGCGCGAACATTTTGTGCATCAAGAGGGTCAGGCGGTGTTCAAGTACGCGGTGCTGAAGATGTATGAAATTTGCCAGACGGTGCTCAGCCGGAACGGATTTACGGCCGGCGATGTGGACTGCTTCATTCCGCACCAGGCCAACCTGCGGATTATTCAATCCACCGGGGAGCGGCTGGGGCTCGACCCGAAACGCGTAATTGTGAACATTGGGAAATACGGCAATACCACTGCCGCGACCATCCCTCTGGCAATGAAGGATGCCCATGATCAAGGATTGCTGCATCCCGGGGCGCTGGTGCTGTTGGCGGCCGTCGGCGCGGGCTATACGTGCGGGGCGCAGTTGTTGCGTTGGGCTATCTAGCCGTTGGCGGTAGCGGGAGGCATCCAAACTAGACATGAAGGGTGTGGCATGGATGGTGGTGCTGGGGGTGGCGCTGGTGGCGCAAACCAGCTATTACCATCCGGGCTGGAATTTGTTTTCGCCGCAGCAGGACGTGGCGCTGGGACAGCAGGCGGAGACGCAGGAGTTGCGGCGGTTGCCGATCGTCCACAACGCCTCCGATGAACGGTATTTGACCGACTTGGGGGAGAAGCTGGCCAGCCACATGCCGGGTCCGCGGTTTCCGTTCAACTTCCACATCGTCGCGCAGAAAGACGTTAATGCTTTCGCGCTGCCGGGCGGGCCGGTGTTCGTCAACGTCGGGGCAGTGTGCGCGGCCCGCAACGAGGCGCAGTTAGCGGGCATTCTGGCTCACGAGGAGTCGCACGTGGCGCTGCGGCACTCGACTTCGATGGCTTCCAAGAAGGAAGCGATCTCGGTGCCGTTGGGGATACTGGGCGGCATTTTTAACAGCGGCGCGGGGCAGTTGGCCAATATCGGAGCGCAAATGCTGGTGGGCGGAGTGTTCTTGAAATACTCGCGCGACATGGAAAGCCAAGCGGATGCGCTGGGCGCGCAGGTGATGAACGCGTCGGGATATGATCCGCGGGAACTGGCACAGTTTTTCGAGAACTTGCAGTCGCAGGGGAGCGGGGGCGCGGCCCAGTTCTTGTCGGACCATCCCAACCCGGGCAATCGACAAGCAGCGATTGCGGAGGAGATTCCGACGTTGGGACCGCATCCGCCGTACATCACCAACACGGCTGGGTTTGAAAGGTTCCAGGCGAGTTTGTGCCCTGGCCTGGGCCACGGCGGCGCGCCGACCGCCGATGGTGACAGTAGCAGCATTAGCTTTCAGGGATTTCAATTGCGGCCGCCGCCAGGATGGTCGGTGTATGGCGATCAAACATCGCAACTAACGCTGGCGCCGGCCAACGGCCTGAGCAACGACGGGGGCCAGACCACGGTGGTGCGGGGCGCAATCGTGGGCATGTACAGCGGGACGCTGGACGAGTTGTTGGCCGAACTGCAACGTTCGAATCCGGATATGCGATTGGATCAAGGCGGGCGGCAGCGTGAGCACGCCGGAGCGCTGGCAGGCATCGGCATCCGGTTGCAGAACCGAAATGCCGCAGGCGTGCCGGAGAGCGACCGAATTGTGTTTTTCCCGCAGACTCGTCAGATGGGGCAAGCGCTGTACTTCATTTTTATCGCTCCGAGCGCAGAGTACGACCGCTACCGCTCCGCTTTTGACGGCATCCTGAACTCACTTCAACATTGATTGGCGCGGGCCCCGGCGCGGCTACCGCCGCGCGCGTGCTTCGGCCGCTGAAGGTTCGCGCCATCGCTCCGTTACAATGGGATCGTGAACGACCCCCTGGTTCGCGCTGAAGCCGCCGGAAAGAAGTATGGCTCGGGCAGCGGCGCCGTGGTTGCGCTGCGCGCGGTAAGCATGGCGGTCGCGCCAGGTGAATTCGTGGCGCTGATGGGGCGCTCGGGCTGCGGCAAGACCACGCTGCTTAACCTGCTGGGCGCAATGGACACGCCGACATCGGGCGAGATCTGGCTTGGCGGACAGCGCACGACGGCGCTGGCGGACAACGCGCTGACCGCGTTGCGCCGGGGTTCGGTGGGGTTCGTATTTCAGGCGTTCCATCTGCTGCCGACGCTCACCGTGCGCGAGAACATCGAGGTGCCGCTGCTGCTCGCCGGGTTGCCGCTAGGGGAGCGGGCGCGCGAGCTCGCCGAGCGGGTCGATATGGCGGGCAAACTCGAGGCATTTCCCCATCAACTCTCGGGCGGGGAACAGCAGCGGGCCGCGATCGCGCGCGCCCTGGCGCACCATCCGCCGCTGGTGATCGCCGACGAGCCGACCGGGAATCTCGATTCCCACTCGGCCGCCCGGATCATGGAGCTGCTCGCGGGTTTGGCGCGTGAAGCCGGCGCGGCGGTGATCATGGCCACGCACAGCGCCGAGGCGGCGCGCGCGGCAACGCGGGTCATTCACATCAGCGATGGGGAAGTGGTGTAGCGCGGTGTTCGCCGCACTCATCTGGCGTCCGCTGCGCAACGACGTCTGGCGGACGGCGCTGAGTGTCGCCGCGATCGCCCTGGGCGTGGCGGTCGTGATCGCGATTCGCGTCGCCAATCGCGACGCGGTAGGGTCGTTCGAGCGCAGCGCCGCATCGCTCGCCGGCGGCGCGGATTTAATGGTGACGGGACCGCAGCCTTTGCCCGCAACATTATTACCGCGGCTGGCGCGGCTGGGCCGGTGGGCCGATTTCGCACCGTATCTCGACCGCCGGGTTGTGGACCTCAATCATGACGACACGCTCGAGATCCTGGGCATAGATTTGCTCGCCGCGCGGCAGACGCCGCCGCGCATTTATCTATCCCCCAGCTACTGGAAGGCCCATGATTTGCGGGCCGGCGAAACGCTGAGACTGGTGATCGGCGGCCGGGAACAGCGATTCGCCGCCGAGGTTTGGCAGCCCTCGGGACGCGCGCGGCTGGCGAGCAATCTGGCGGTGACGGATCTCGCCGACGCGCTCGCCGCCTTCGAACCAAATACCCGCGAAAGCGCGGCGCAGTTTGACGGCTTGCGCATTACGCTCGCCCCCGGGGTCGGCGCGGGGGCGGTTACGGCCGGTGTGCGCGCGCTCATCCCGGCGGTGGATCGGGTAGGGCCGCCGCAAGACCGGGTGACGCAGCAGGCGCGGATGCTGAGCGCTTTCCGCGCCAATCTGGCGGCGCTATCGTACGTTTCGCTCTTGGTTGGAATTTTTCTGATCTATAACACGGTGTCGATTTCAGTGGTGCGCCGGCGAGCTTCGATTGCCACCTTGCGCGCGTTGGGGGCGACGCGCGGGCGCGTGCTCCGCTTGTTCCTTATCGAGGGCGCCGCGCTTGCCGTCGTGGGCGGCGCGCTGGGCCTGATCATCGGCTGGCTGCTGGCCAACGCCGCGCTGGCGGTGATCGAACGGACGATCAATAACCTGTTTACCGCAACATCGGCCGCCCAGGCGGCGCTCATTCCCGCCGACGCTCTCTGGGCCATTGGCCTGGCGTTGTGGGCGGGCGTACTGGCGGCGTGGGCGCCGGCGTGGCAGGCAGCGCGGCAGGCGCCGGCGCAGGCCATTCGCGCGGGGACGGCTGAGGCGGCGGCGCGGCAGCGCACGGGCCTGGCGCTGGCGTTGGCGGCACTGCTGGGCGCGGCCGCCGTGGGCTTCGCCGCGTTGCCGGAGCCGGGCGCGACGCCGTGGTTCGCGTTTCTTTGCGCGCTGGCGGCGGTGCTGGCGCTGGCGTCGCTTGCGCCGCCTCTGTTGGCTGGGGTGCTGCCGCGAATGCGCCGGATGTTGCTTGCCGCGCGGCGCTTGGACGCGGGACTCGCTGCCGGCGGCCTCGCCGGCGCGCTGCGGCGCAGCTCGGTACTGACCGTCGCCGTCGCGACCGCGATCGGCGTCATGCTGGGCGTCGCAATCATGGTCGGTAGCTTCCGCCAGACGGTGAATGTTTGGCTCGGTGAACAGTTGCAGGCTGACGTTTTCATTCGCTCGGTGGATTGGGACCGTGATCGACCGGCGCCGCTCGACCCGGCAGTGGTCGCGGCCGCGGCCGAGTTGCCGGGTGTCATGGCCGTCGAGGCGAGCCATTCACAAATATGGGAGTATGCGGGGGCGCCCGTAAGCATTAATACGCGCTGGTCGCTGGGCGCGCGGAGCTCGCGAAAGCCGGTCTATCAAATGCTCGACGGCGAGGAGGGGCCGGCGATGGTGTCAGAGCCACTGGCCCGGCGGGCTCACCTGCGCGTTGGGGAGCCGCTCACCCTGGCCGCGCCGTCGGGTCCGCTAACCACGCGCGTGGCGGGCATCTTTTATGACTACGCCAGCGACCGAGGCCTGATCGTGCTCGACCGGGCGACCTTCGACCGCGGCTTCGGGCCGCCAGCGGTGACCGAGCTCGGACTCGATGCGGCGCCCGGGGTTTCCCCCGCCGCACTGAGCCGGAGGTTGGAGTTGAAGCTGGCCGAGGCAAGTGGCGTTACGGGTCGCCTGGCGACGATCGTGAACGACAACCAATCGCTGCGGCGCGAAGCCATGGGGGTGTTCGACCAGACCTTTCGCATCACCTATGCCTTGGCGGCGATCACGCTGCTCGTTGCAATTCTCGGGGTAGGCAATACGCTGCTGGCGGTCGTGCTTGAGCGGGAGAGGGAATTCGCCATCCTGCGCGCGCTGGGCGCAAGCCGGGGACAGGTGCGCGATATTTTGCTGGCGGAAGCGGGGCTGCTGGGAAGCCTGGCGCTGGCATTGGGATGGGCGATGGGGCTGGTGCTGGCCGTGATTCTGGTGCGGGTGATCAACGTGCAATCGTTCGGATGGACGATTCAATTTCATTTGCCCTGGGCATTTCTGTTACCGGCGTCGGCGGCAGTGTGGCTGGCCACGCTCGCCGCGGGATGGCTGCCGGCGCGCGCGGCACAGCGTCAAGTGACGCCGCAAGCGCTGGCTGTCGAGTAAGCAATGATCAAGCCTGTGATCCACCTCATCGCTCTTGCCTGCTGCCTGCTGGCACTGCCGGGCTACCATTGGCAGTTCCCCCGCGATGACGGACCGCACGCGGATTTTGCAACCGAGTGGTGGTACTTCACCGGCAATCTGACGGCCGCCGACGGGCACGCGTTCGGTTTTGAGCTGACGTTTTTTCGCGTGTCACCGGAGCGTTACTTTACCCATTTCTCCGTCTCGGACGTGACCGCGCACAGCTACGTCTACCATGAGCGCGCTCACCGGGGCCAGTGGGGCGAGGCGGGCATTGCGGGCTCGGGCGGCGGCCAACGGATGTGGGACGAAAATTGGGAGGCAGGTTTCGACGCCACTGGTCCGCGCGCCCTGCGGGCGGCGTGGGGGAGCAGCACGCTCGAACTTGCGCTTGTGCCCGGACCGCGGATGCTCAACGGCGATCATGGATACAGTCAGAAGGGCGATGCGCCGGGCGAGGCATCGTATTACTATTCGCTGCCGCACGTCGAGGCCACGGGCACGATTGACGGCCACGCGGTGACCGGCCTGGTTTGGATGGACCACGAGTTTTCCAGCAGTCAGCTCTCGCCGCAGCAGCAGGGCTGGAACTGGATGGGCCTCCACCTGGCCCAGGGCGATCTGATGCTGTTTGACTTGCGGCGCAGGGATGGCCATCGCGATGCCCACTCATCGGGCACGTTTCTGGCGATTGGCGCCAGCCAACCTGAGCGCTTGCAGGCCGCCGACTTTCAACTCACGCCGCTGCGCCGGTGGAATCGCTATCCGGTCGCCTGGCGGCTGGGCATTCCCAAGCTTCATATTGATGTCGTTGTCAACGCGACGCTTGACGACCAGGAATTCCACGCGGCCGCGCTCGGGGCCAACTATTGGGAGGGAGCAGTGACCGTATCCGGCTCGAGCGGCGGCTCGGGTTATCTCGAAATGACGGGCTACGACAAGCCGTTCAATTTGTTGACTGGACTGCTAATCTTCTTCCATGGTTTCGCGACCGCTTTGGCTTGAACGCGTGGCAGCGGGCTGGATGGCTGGGCTGTTGGCGCTCGGCGTCTGGTCGCAGCATCGGCACTTTGCGCTGATCGCGCGCGTCTGGCACCACCTGCGATGACTACATTTTGGATCTGCGTCGGCGCCGTGGCCGTGGCAGCGGCCGTGACGATGGCGGCGGCGCAATTAGGGAATTGGATCGGGTGCTGGTTGCCACTGCCTGGTGGCGGCACGCGGTGCCTGGCGGGGCTTGGTTTCCTGGGGCTCAGTCTTTACATTGCAGGTGAGCTGTACTGGAGCACGATTGTAGCGGCATTCGTGATGGTGCCGCTCGCTGGTTGGTACGTGATCCAAACCGCGCCATGGCTGGCGCGTATCCGTTTTGCATCACGCTGGTTGTGGTTGCTTGTGCCGCTCGGAGTCTGGGTGCTTTTGTTGTCGTTGATTCCACCGATGGGAACGGGCGGCGCGAATGATGTGGTTGGCTACCATCTGGCCGGGCCGGTTAATTGGCGTTTAACCCACCATGTCGCGCCTCTGCCGGACAATGCTCCGACGGCCTATCCGCAGACTATTGAAACACTCGACGCCGCCGCCATTGAACTTGGCGGGCTGCACGCCGGGGTGCGCGCTACCGGCGTGCTTAGCGTAGTCTTCATGGGATTGCTGCTGGCCGAGATTTGGGGTTTGGCCGGTGACTTGGGCGGCGATGCCGGCGCCGCCGGGCTCGCCATCGCCATCGCGGGGACCGCGCCCTACTTTGTAGGCTGGGCCAGCATTCCCTTTGTCGATATCGGCTTTGCCGCCATGGCGCTGGCAGGCGCGCGTTTATTGGCGCGGGCGCTCGCTGAAAATGGGATGCGCCTCTATGTTGCCGCCGGCTGCTTTTTTGGTTTTGCGCTGGGGGTGAAATATTTGGGCGTTACGCTGCTTGCAGCATCGGGCGCGGTTGCGGTCCTGGTTGTGCTCGTTAGCGGCCGGCGCCTTGCGTGGGCGGGTCTGGCCTGCCTGGTAGCGGCGGCGATTGCGGTGGGCGGTTATTGGTACATCCGCAATTGGGTCTGGTTCGGCTCGCCGCTCTATCCGTACCCAGCGCCGGCGGCGCTGTCCGGTTGGTTGCACCAGCGCATCCTGGCGCCGGCGGCTTCGCAATTCCTGCAGGACCGGATGTGGGTTCATAACTCCGGCGCCGGCCGCGGCTGGGGCGCTCTGCTGTTGCTGCCGTTCCACTTCACGTTTCAGCAGCTGCCGTTTTTCAACGGCGAGCTGGGCCTACTGCCATTGGCGTTCGCGCCTTGGGCTTGGTTCGCCGCGCGGCGGCAACGAAGGCTCGCCTATTGGCTGGCGTGGTGCACAGCGCTGACGCTGGCCTGGTTCTTTACCGTGCAGGTGGGTCGCTACTTGATGCCGGCCGTCGCGGCAGTTTGCGCGCTGGCGGGCATTGGGGGCCAATGGGTACTGCACTCACGCGGACGGCTCACGCGTGGGCTCGCGGTGGTGGCGATCGTGTTCACCATGGCGATCGGCTACGCCAATTTGCTCTGGGCCAATGGGGAGAATGTTCGCGCCGTCGCGAGCCTTTTCTCCGCATCCCGGGCGGCGGCATTGTGGCGGGAGCATGTGCCCTTCGCCGGCGCCTACGGGTTTCTCAATTCCGAAGGGGGCGGCGGCGTGCTGATTGCCGATACGCTGGCGCCCAGTTACTATCTCAACCGCCGCTATGTGCGCCTGCAAGGCGAATACGGCGAGCGGCCCTACGGGGCACTCACGGAGGACGATGTTCTTCCCCGGCTGGGCAGTCTGGGAGTGACGGACGTGCTCGATGTGAGTTGGCCCGACCACCCGGGCTTTCACTGGCGGGCAGCGCCACCGGGATTGCATGTTGTATATCAATCCGCGCATGCGCGCGTCTATCGCGTTGATTCGGCTCCCCTATAATGCATAAATGACCGACGCGCTTGTGCTCGACTTAATTAGCAAGTCCTATGGCAACGTGCGAGCCGTGGAGGGACTCAGCCTCAACGTGCCGACCGGCAGTGTGTATGGTTTTCTGGGACCGAACGGAAGCGGCAAGACGACGACCATCCGCATGATCGTCAATATTCTCGCGCCCGATAGCGGCAGCATTCGCATCCAGGGAAAGCCCGGCGGGGATGGCATCAAGGACCTGATCGGCTATCTGCCGGAGGAGCGCGGCCTGTACGCCAAAATGAAGGTGCGCGAGCTGCTCGAGTTCTTCGCCGCGCTCAAGGGCGTGCCGGCGGCCACGGCCAAACCGCGCGTGGCGGAATGGTTGGAGCGGCTCGAGTTGGGAAGCTGGGGCGAAAAGAAAGTCAATGAGATGTCGAAAGGCATGCAGCAAAAAGTTCAGTTCATCGTTGCGGTGATCGCCGACCCACCGATTTTGATTCTCGACGAATTTTCGAGCGGACTCGATCCGGTCAATGCCAACCTGCTGAAGGACGTCTTGCTGGAGTTGCGCGGGCGGGGCAAGACGATTTTGTTTTCCACCCATCGCATGGAGGAAGCCGAGCGCATCTGCGACCATGTCTGCCTGATCAACCGCGGGCACAAGGTGCTGGACGGGCGCCTGGCCGAGCTGCGCGCCGCGGCCGGGAAATCAACCCTGCGGGTGGACTGCGGAGGAGATCGCGCCCTGCTGCGGCAGGCGCCCGGCGTACTTCAGGTGGATGATTTTGGAAATTATGCGGAATTGCGACTGGCGCCCGAGGCGCAGAGCGCGGCCGCGGCGGCCCAGATCTTACGCTTTCTAGCTCCCAAGCTGGAGATCACCCGCTTCGAGTTGTTGGAGCCGACACTCAACCAGATCTTTCTCGACACGGTGGGCGCAGCCGCGCCGCCGGTGGCGGTCGGAGCCGCGAGTTAACCATGAAACTTACCACCCTGATTCACCGCGAATACATTACCCGCGCACGCACCAAGGGCTTTCTGGTGTTTACGTTTATCGTCCCGCTGGTCATGGCGGCCTTTATCTTCATGGAGTTCAAGATCATTCAAGCGGGCAAGAATGTGCATACCAGCATTGCCGTGATGGATCTTTCGCACCAGCTCTACCCGGCTCTCACGCAGGTAATGGACAGCAAGCAATTCACGCTGCGCCCGGTCCAAGCTGGAAGCGACGATGTCGCGGCGGCGGAGAGCCGCCTGCGGCAGGAGGTGCTGGATCACGACGAGGATGGATACCTGGTGATTCCGGCCGACGTGCTGCAGTCGCGCCAGGCGGTGTATCACGCCCGCAACACGGCGGCGCTCAGCGTGAACGCCGGCTTGCAAAGGGATTTGCGCCAGGCAGTGAACCAGGTGCGGATGCAGGCGGCGGGTATTTCGGCGACCCAAATCGCCGCCATGAACGGCGATTTCGACCTGCAGCAGGTGAAGATCAGCCGACAGGGCGAAAGCAGTGACGACGGCGCCAGCGCATTAACGGCGATTGTGCTGGTGGCGATACTATACGTCGCGCTTTTGATCTGGGGAGTGACGGTGATGCGGGCGGTGACCGAGGAAAAGACCACCAGAATCTCAGAGGTGCTGCTGGCGTCGGTGGACCCGTTCACGTTAATGCTGGGCAAGATACTCGGCGTTGTCGCGGTTGCTTTCACGCAGCTTGCGGTTTGGGCGGTTACGCTGGCGCTGGCGAGCGCCTACGCACTGACCATGGCGCACGCGGCGGGAACCGCGGTGGGGCAGTATATTCCGAAGGTGAGCGCAGGCCTGATGGTCGCCTTCGTAGTCTTCTTTCTGCTCGGGTTCCTGTTGTACGCGAGCATTTATGCAGCGATCGGTTCCATGGTATCGAGCGACCAGGAGGCGCAGCAGACCCAGCTTCCGCTGACCATGATCCTGGTGGCGGCGGTGTACCTGGCGTTCCTGGTCATGGCGAGCCCGAACACGCCGCTGAGCGTGGCGCTGTCGATGATACCGTTTTTTGCTCCGGTGTGTATGGTGATGCGGGTTGCCGTTTCAAATCCGCCCCTTTGGCAGGTGCTGGTTTCGGCCTTGCTCTGCTTTGCGACGTTTTTGCTGTTTACCAAGATCACCGCGAAGATCTACAGGGTCGGTATCCTCATGACCGGCAAACGACCCAATTTGCCCGAGCTGTTGCGCTGGATCAAGTTCGCATGAAACAAAAACGCGGCGGCCCCAGGAGGTTGGAGGCCGCCGCCAGGTCTTGCTCCCGCCAGCTAGGACTCGATTAACGCACGTCCGCGTGGTTGATGGTCAGGCGCATAGATTAGTTTCCCCGCTATAGGTAAGGAACGGAAATGCCGCGCGCGGGAGCTCAAAGGGAGCAAAAATTGGCTAACGGATTGGCTGTGTCTTGAAGTTGTACACGGCCACGGTTTCGTTGTTGGTCACGGCAAACAGCCGGGATTGGTCGTACACGGCCAAACTCATGCCCCCGGCGATGGGTAATACGGTGGCACTCATATCATTTTCGCCGTAGCGGAGGATGGGGGAGTTGAGACGATCGTTGCCGACCAAAAGATCGCCGGTATACAGCAGGGCGATGGCATGCGGCTGATACAAGTGGCCATCGGGGGGAACTCGGCGCACCAGTTCAGTGGTGCCGGCGGCCAGTTCAAAGATGGAGTTGAGGAGATAGTCGGCACAAAACAGGTTGCCGTCAATGTCAACGGCCATGCCGACGAAGCGATGCCCGCGAGCGCCGGGGTAGAGTTGCACGATACGGTGGCTGGTCGCGGTGACCATATAAATGGAGCCGTCGAGGGCGCTGGTGAACAGATTACCGGCGCCATCCACCGAAAGATTGTTGTCGAGCAGCATCGTAGAAGGGAAGGTGGCGATGGCCTGCGGGGCGCCGGCGTTCATGGCGTAGATGGCGTGGTTGGCGGAGGAGCTAAAAAACAGGGTTCCGGCGCCATCGACGGCGGTGGCGCCGCTCTGCAGGAGCAGGCGCGCGACGATGAGCCGCCGGGAAGAGCCGGCCGGGATTTCGTCCACGGTGTTGCCGCGGGCCTCTTCTAAATAGACGTTGCCCGCTCCATCGGTGCTGAGGCCACGGGCTTGGTCGAAGCCGGTGATGAGGCGGGGCGGCCCGGCGGGAACCGGCACCCAGTTGGCAACTAGATTGCCGCGACCTGAAATGAACTCGGTGTGGAGGACCTGATGGGCGGCATTGCGAAAGAGAGCCGCGCCGAGGCGCCAGCCGCCGGCGGTGGGCACGAACTCGATATGCATGATGCAGCTCGACCCGGTGGCAAAATCGCCAGTGCAGTTGGCGGTATCGTGGCTGCTGAAATCGAGGTTGGGCACGCCCTGGGTTACAACCTCGACCGATTGGACATGGACAGCGTCGGGCCAGACGACACGCAGGGGCAGGAGCGCGCCGGGCGAAAGCAGCGGCTCCTGCTGGGCGAAGACGACGGCGGGGCTTGGCCGCGGGGGCGGCTGGGAAGCGGCCAGCGGGGGCCGGCGCAAGACGACGACGAGGGTCGCTAGAATCGCCCCGGAAGCGCTCAACGCCAGCAGGCGGCGATTGCGGCGCAGGAACAAATTAGCGCGCCGCAGCCATGAGGTCGGGACTTCGAGCGGCGGCAGATGCCCGCGGTAGCGGGCCAAGTCTTTCATCATGGCCCCGACGCTGGCATAGCGCCGCGCCGGATCGGCGGCCAGAGCGTGCTCGAGAATGGCGGCCAGGGGCCGGGATAAACGCGCCGTTTCCGGGGGCAGTTGGCCGGTCAAGATCTGGCCGAGGACAACCGCCAGAGAATAGACGTCGCTGGCCGGAGAGACCGCCTCGCCGCGCAGTTGTTCGGGGCTGGCATATCCGGGCGTGAACTGGCGCGCGCCAGGCTGCTCGTCACCAATCTGCGCAATGCCGAAATCCAGCAATTTCACCACGCCATCCTGGCTCACAAGAATGTTGCCGGGCTTAATGTCGCGGTGCAATACCTGGCGGCTATGGGCGTATTCGACGGCAGACGCAATTTGCGCGAACAGTTCCAGGACGGCGGCTTCGTTGAGGCGATGAGCGCGGCAATACTGATCGATGGGCTGACCCTCGATGAATTCGGTCGCCAGCCAGGCGACGCCATCCGCCGTCGTGCCCCAGTCGAGCAGAGTCGCGACGTTGCCGTGCTGCATGCGTGCCAGTGAGCCGCGCTCAAGGCGCAAGCCGGCATGCGCGTCGGAGCCGGGGCGCAGAAAGCGCAGCAGTTTAAGCGCCACCGGGCGGTGGAACTCATCATCGGCGCGCTCGGCCAACAGGACCAGGCCGGCGCCGCCGCGCCCGAGCTCGCGCACCACGCGATATGCGCCAATTTCGGTGCCGGCTGGAACTCCCTTGGGGTAGCGCTCGCGCCAGGCCGCAGGCCGTGGGGCTAGTTCGAATGTGGCGTGGGTGGGGTCGTCGTGCGCCGCCAGGAGCGAAGCGAGCTCGGAGGCGAGTTCCGGCGACTCGGCCCGGACGCGTTCCATAATTTCGCGGCGCGTCTCAGGATTGGCTGCGAGAGCCTCGCCGAACCAGGTTTTCAGCCGGGCCCACTGCTCCGCCGTCACTTGACCTCGAGCTCACGTTGCAGCCAGGCGCGCGCCATCGCCCAGTCGCGCTTGACTGTGGCTTCAGAGATTTGCAAATTCATGGCCGTCTCGGGAACGCTCAGTCCTATGAAGCAGCGCAGTTCAACGATTTGCGCCTGCTGGCGATCCCACTCTTCCAGCCGCCGGAGCGCGTCGTTCAAGAGCAGCACATCAACGCCCGCCGGTTGGGCGAGATCCAGACCGTCGAGTGTCAGGTGGGTGTCGCCTTTGCCACGTTTTTGGCTTTGGCGGGCGCGGGCGTGATCAACCAGGATCTGCCGCATGGCCATGGCGGCAGTGCGGATGAAATGCGCTTCATCGGCGTAGGTTCGGGAGTTCCCGATGAGCTTGAGGTAGGCTTCATGGACCAGCGCCGTGGCCTGCAGGGTGGCGACGCCGGCGAAGCGGCGCATATAGGAGTCGGCGAGACCTCGCAGCGTCTGGTAGGTTTCCGCAAAGGCGGCGTCTTGAGAGGGGTTGGCGCCAACGCTTGGCATAAATTGAAGACAGTGCCTACTTTACACGAGTAGGAGACTTCTGGCGAAGGACATGATAGATTAATGCCTAGATGTTCTTCAAGAAAGGACGTTCTAGGTATGAGCCGAACCACTGATCTAGTGCAAGGAACCATGGATCTTCTAGTCCTGCGCACGCTGGCGCTGGCGCCGATGCACGGCTGGGCGATCGCCCGCCGCATACAGCAGGTCTCAGGCGAAGTGTTGCAGATACAACAAGGGTCGCTGTACCCGGCGCTCTACCGCCTGGAACGGCGCAAGCTCATTAGAGGCGAATGGCGCCAGTCGGAGACGGGCCGGCAGGCGCGTTTTTATGAATTGACCGCCGCAGGCCAGCAGCAATTGGCGCAAGAGCGGGAACAGTGGTCGCGGCTGTCGAACGCCGTCAACCTGGTGATGGAGGCGAACTGACATGGCAATCATCGGCCGGCGAAAGAAGTTCGAGCGTCAAATGGAGCGGGAGTTTGCGTTTCACCTCGAGCGCGAAGCCGCGGAAGCGCGCGCCGATGGCCTGGATGAAAGCGCCGCGCGCCGCGCCGCCGGGCTTGCTTTGGGAAGCGCCGAACGCTGGAAAGAAGAGAGCAGGGAAGAGCACGTCGGCACCTGGCGGAATGCCTGGGATCGATGGTCGCGTGATCTCGCGCTGGCGGTGCGCGGCTTGCGGCATGCGCCCGGTTTTGCCGGGGCTTGCATTCTTATCCTGGCGCTCGGTATCGGAGCCAATACAGCCGTGTTTAGCGTTGTGGATGCGGTACTGCTGGCTCCGCTTCCGTATGCGCAGCCGGCGCAGCTCGCCTATATGTGGTCCACGGAGCTGTCACGGCCCGCCAGCCAGAGCACCATGTCGTACCCGGATTTTCTCGACCTGCGAAGTGTGCCGGGCGTGGCGGGGATGTCTGCCTTCGCGGTCAACGATATCCCGATGACTGGAGTGGGGACCGCGAGCCATGTGCGCGCCGCCGCCATTTCCAGCAACATTTTCGACGTGCTTGGGGTTCGCCCGCAATTCGGGCGCGGTTTTTTCGCCGCCGAGGATCGTCCCGGCGGCCTGGATGGCCTTGATGCCGCCGTTCTCAGCGGCACGTTGGCGCGGCAGAAATTCGGAACGCCCGCCGCCGCGGTGGGGCGCCACTTGGAACTGAACGGTAGGCCTTATGTCGTCGTCGGCGTGATGGCGCCCGGTTTTCAGTTTCCGCTGGATGATCACGAGGATCTTTGGGTGACCACCGCGCCGCTGCAAGTCTCGAATGACGGCCGACCGATGACTGTGCAGCGCAGCGCCCATTGGATGCGAACGGTTGTACGAGCCGAGCCGGGCCTAAGCCTCCCGAATCTCGAACTGCGTCTTCGTGCCCGCGCCGCCCAACTGGCGCGGCAGTATCCCGATGACGATGGCGGGGCCAGCGTGCGCCTAACGCCCATGCTCGACACCTACGCCGCAAACTCACGCCCGAGCTTATTGCTGCTACTCGGCGCGGTGGGGTGCGTGCTTCTCATTGCCTGCGCGAATTTGGCTGGTCTGCTGCTGTGCCGCGCGGTTCGCCGCCGCCGCGAGTTCGCCGTGCGCGTCGCCTTGGGCGCCAGCCGCGGGGCCATCTTCCGGCAATTGCTGTGCGAAAGCCTGGTGCTCGGCACGGCCGGAGCGCTGGCGGGTATCGGAGCCGCCTTTGCGGGAATCCAGGCTTTGGTCAGGTTTGGCCCGGCTGGCATGGTGCGCCTGGACCAAGCCCACCTTAGCCCCACCATACTCGCCTTCGCGTTGGCTCTAGGTCTAGTCACAGCGCTTCTATTCGGCATGTATCCCGCCTGGGAACAAACGAAGATTGAACGAAAAAGAGTTGGCGCAGTTTTGCAGTCCGGGGCCTATGGCGGTAGCAACCGGCAAGCTTGGCGGCGGAGCTTGGTGGCGGTGCAGTTCGCCATCGCCGGTTGCGTGCTGTTGACCGCCTTCCTCCTTCTACACAGTCTCGACCGGTTAATCCATGCCCCCCTGGGTTTCGCGCCCGATAACGTGCTGAACGCGACGATCAATATTCCTGACGCGCGCTATCCCCAGCCTGACCAGCAAGGGCGCTTCTTCGCGCGCCTTACCGATTTATTGCGCCAGGAGCCTGCCATAGCGGGCGCCGCCGCGGCGATGCCGACGCCCTTCAGCGGCAACAACATCGGCGTAAACTTTAATTGGCCCGACCATCCGCTTCCTCCGCAGCGTCAGCCGCATACCGGCATTGGTGTCCTGACGCCTGGCTACTTTGGCATTTTAGGCATTCCACTGCTCGCCGGCCGCGATTTCGCCACCACCGACACGCATGCCGCGCCGCAGGTGGCCATTGTGAATCAGGCGTTCGCGCGCCAGTTCTTCCCCGGCACATCCCCGCTGGGGCGCCGCATTCAACCTGGTCTCTGGTCGTACGAGGGTTCCCCGCGCCCGGTGCAGATCATTGGCGTGGTGGGCGATACGCGCTCGGCTTCACTACGCGATCCGCAAGGCCCCATGGTCTACGAGCCGCAGGCGCAGGTTCCCTTCGACGGTTTGATCCTGTTGGTGCGACCGCGCTGGGGCGCGGAATCCGCGGCCGCAGCGGCGGTACGGCGCGTGGTCCATGGGGCTCGATCCGGATATACCGCTCTTCGATCTCGCACCTTTGAGGGAACGGATTGCGGCTTCCGCCGCGCCGGAAGCCTTCGACGCCGCTTTGCTCGCGGCCTTCGCCTTTCTGGCCCTGCTGCTGGCCGCCGTAGGTCTGTATGCGGTGATGGCGCAATCGGTGGCGCAGCGGCGCCGCGAAATCGGCATTCGGGTTGCTCTGGGCGCGACGCGAAGCAATGTCGCGCGTGAAGTTCTGGGCGCGGGCCTGTCGATGTCCGTCGTCGGACTGGCGGCCGGTATGTTGGCGGCACTTGTACTCAATCGCGTGCTGGCCTCGGCCGTGAGCGGCGATCTTTACTCGACCACTGCCCTGGACCCTGTGGCCTATCTTGCGGCCCCCCTCCTGCTTCTGTTGGTCGCGACGCTTGCCTGTGCCCTGCCCGCCCGCCGCGCCGCGACCTCGAATCCGGTGACGGCGTTGCGGTTGGAGTAGGCGATAGCATTAGCCCGCTGGAAGATCGAGGAAATCTTTGCGCCCAGAGCCCCGGCCCAATAGCGGCATTACTCTTGAGCAACGCCGGATTGGGCAATGATTGAGGGTGCGAGCCACGTGCAAACGACCCGCACCCATCTCGAATGGCAAAGCAGCACGGCCGTCCACCGCGATCAGCTCTTAATGAATTCAGCGTCGATGGTGATGCTGACATCGTCGCCGACCAGAATGCCGCCGGTTTCGAGGGCGGCGTTCCAGGTGAGACCGAAGTGCTTGCGGTTGATGCGCGCCGTCGCGGTAAGACCGATGCGCGTGTTGCCCCATGGATCCGCGCTGGGCGGGGTCGGGCCTTCGACGCGCAACACCACTTCGCGCGTGACACCGTGAATTGTGAGATCGCCGGCAACGTCAAGCGTATCGGGGCCGTTGCGCTTGACCGAGGTGGAGCGGAACGAAATTGCCGGGAACTGTGCGACATCAAAAAAGTCGGCGCTCTTGAGGTGGGCGTCGCGCTGCGGCTCGCGGGTGTCAATCGAGGCCGTTTCAATCGTCGCCTCGACGCGGGAGCGGGTAATGTCGGCCTCGTCGAGCGTCAGCGAGCCGGAGAGAGCGGTGAAATGCCCCTTTACATTGCTGATCATCATATGCTTGATTTTGAATTCAGCCGCGGCATGGGCGGGATCGAGTTTCCAGGTTGAAATGGCGGTTTGAGTTGCGTTGGTGGTCATAGGTTTGACTCCTTTTCGATCAGTGTTACAAACAACATTCGTGCTAACGACTATCCGGTTAAAAATTTTTTTTAGGTGGGCCGCGTGTTGCGGCAGTCCTGCAACAGCTTGAGCAATGCACGTAGCCGGGCCGGTCCGAGATGGCCGAGAAGTTTGCGGTGGGTTTCCCGGATGGGCTGGTCCAGGCGGTCCAGCAGAGTCAGTCCCTGGGGGGCGATGCGTGTGAACACCTGGCGGCGGTCCTGGTTCTCACGACAGCGCGAGATCAGGCCGCGGGCCTCGAGGCGGTCGAGCAGCCGCGTGATGTCGGGATCGCGGGTGATCATGCGGCCGGCGATCTCACCGCACGCCAGGCCGTCGGGCGACCCGCGCAGGATCCGCAGGACGTTGTACTGGGTCCGCGACAGCGCCGCCTTCTTCAGCAGCGCCGTAAGCGGCCGCGACAGGTCCTCGACGGTGCGCAGCATCTCGACGAAGGCTTTCTCTTCGGCGCAGGCGGGCTGGCTGGGTTTCGCGGGCATGAATCAACAATAATCGTTTCAACGACTATTGTCAAGAGGAAAATAGTCAGCCGCCGATGATGGCGCCGCCCGCCTGGACGGGTGTGTTCGTCAACCCTTTCGAGAGAATAAAGGCGACCGAAGAGCCGGAGATGGCATCGCAGGGTATAGTCGGAACAATCGTTCAAATTGACCCACGACCTGGCGAGAAAACAGGACGAAGTCTTCACGGGTGAGAATATCGCCAGGATTGGAAAAAGAGTACGGAGGAAGGTTGAGGATGACACCGAAAACACCATCAGAGAAGCTGGCGGACGGCCTGGAGACTTGGTTCGAAGGTACGACGCCATCGCAGTACGACCGAAGGGCGCACGAACGGTTTTAGCTATGAAAGCGACCGAAGTGGATCGGGACCCGAACCGGAAGGATCAATACCCACACCCAGACGATAAGCATAAGGTGATCCTGGGCCCCCGGCTTCACAAGTCTGATGGGTTCGCTGTTGGCCAAGGTCAGCAAGCGCGTAGAAAGAGAGGTCAGTGATGACATCGAACGAAGCATCGCAAAACTTGGCGGACGGACTGGTCCACTCCTTCGACACT
Source organism: Terriglobales bacterium (assembly GCA_035606395.1). Lineage (GTDB taxonomy): Bacteria > Acidobacteriota > Terriglobia > Terriglobales > SCQP01 > SCQP01. The sequence goes on from DATNFK010000038.1 coordinate 51,784, forward strand.
ACGAGGAAATCACTGAACGGAAACAGTCCGCACCGCCGGTTCTTGGCCATGAAACAGAGCGAGCTGAGCCGAGGCGTGAAGGAGTATGAAACGCAGGAGAACCTCGACACGGTGATCCGGGGCTATCAGATCGCGGAGAAAAGGCTGTTCGGGAAAATCGAGCTGTTGCCGGGCGAGACGGATTTGACCAAGATTTTGGGCCAGACGGGAAGCCGCTAACCGCAGCGGAATATGATGGCGGACCATCTAGGGATACGGTTCAAGCGTTACGGGATGACGGAGTTCGGGATGGCGGACCCACCGGAAATGGCTCTGGACAGTCGGGACTGGGCGGACCCGCAGGTAGCGGCGAACGCGGAGGCACTTTACAAAGCCTGGAATACCGGCGGCGATAAGGCGCTAAAGGCCAAGTTGGCCGAGATCAAGGCGAAGAATGCGAGCCAGCCGGAAAGCCGCTAGCCGCAAGGACACGCGATGAGTACATCAAAAAGCGAAACGCCGGAGGAGTACCTAGCCATGATTTGGGAGGTGTACGGGGCGGAGGGGGAACGCCGCATCCGGGAGAGCCGGGAGGGGATGGCGCGGGCGAGACGAGATTTCCCGACCTCTACACCCACCCCGGTGGAGGACGAGGAGCTGCTGGCCGACTTACATCCGCTCGGGCGGGCGATGGATGATCCGGAGGCTTGGAAGGGAGTGGAGGAGCTTTACACGACCTACAAGACCGGGGGGCGCCGCGCTTTGTTGGACGCGATTCGAAAGAAGAGTTTTGAGTAGACGGGAAGCCGCTAACCGCGGCTGACGTCCGGGCACTGCGGGCGGCGCGGTTCGACTCGCGGCAGACATCGATTTTCGGGGCGCCGCACGAGCGGGCCGGCGTTGGCGTTGCCGGCGGGGGAACCCACCAAGCTGGAACAAATGGCGAAGCTGCCCCACCCGTCCGTGTGGGATGAGGACGGTAAGGCGCTGCTGGTGCGGCGGGATGAATTTGGCAGGCTGAGTCTGGCGCGGCGAACGGTTGGACTCGGGCCGCTCCCACCACAGGCGATGGGCGTGGCGCTCGAGCCGCGGGACGTGGCGGCGCTGCGGGGGTCGCGGATACTGAGCGCGGAGACGATGCAAGCGCTGGAGCGGAACCCGCAGGGCATGGCGGTGGTGGTGCATGGCGGCACGGCGGCGCACATGCGCCGGGTCAGGCTCGAGGAGTTGATGCACCTGGCACAGGCGGCAATGGATGAGGGGCGCGCGGCGGCGGCGATAACGCCGGATGAAGCCGCCGCGTTTCTGGCGCGAATGCCCTGGCTGCGCGGCTGGGCAATGGAACGCTACGGCAGCGACTTGCGGGCGACGGGCGAGCGGGCGCGGGCGCGAGGCCTGCCGGAGCAGATTCGTTCGCAGGCGATGGATTTGCACGCGATGATGGAAATAGGCGTTCGCCTGCTGATCGGCGACTATGCGGATTTGGGCTTGGACGAGGCTACAGGCAGCGCGGGTCGTCAGGCCTACCTGCAGGCGGTGGAGAGGAGTTGGGGCAATGCCGGAATCGAACGCGGAGCGGAATATGCGCGGACTGTCGGACTCGGAGCTTATCGAGCGTGGGGCCGAAGCGTGGGCGAAGCGGGATATGGAAACACTGGACCGAACCTTGGCAGAGCAGCAGCGCCGCCACCCGCACCAAACGAGCCCGGCAACCTGGGCGCTGGACGACGACCTGATGCCGACAGGGGGGATCGTGATCCTGCCGCATCCGTCGCGGCGGGCGTAGGCCCCGGACTGAGCCGGCGGCGCTGGAGCGATCCCAACCAACTGAGCTTGCTCGGGGACGCGGCACCCTCGCCGGCGCCGGAGGCCTCACCCGCGCCGGCCGCGCCGGAGCCTCGGTGGCGGCCAGTGCGGCGGCGACCGGTGAGCTTCGAGGAGTGGGCGGCGGGGAAGGCGATTGATCCGAAGTCCTATGCGAGCGACGCGCAAATCGCGACCGCGCTGGGGCAACGGCTATTCCCGCAGGCTCGCTCCGCCAGGCAACGGGGAAAGGAAAACGGATTGCTTCGCCTGGTGGCTCGGCGGCGCGAGCTCGAGGCGCAGTACCAACGCGAGGTGCCGGTCGAGGATGTTCAGGACGACGTCTACTTCGTGAGCAAACATGGCGGAGCCATCCTGCATCTCTACGAAGACGGCACATGGACGGACGAAGCCGGATATTTGGATGCCGAGCGCCAAGACGACACCCTGGAGGCGTACCTCGCGAAGCAGGCTGCGTTTATGGAAACTGCCGGACTTTGATACGATAGCGCCATGCCCGACGTTGCCGAAGCCGAAGCGTTGCAGACTGACACGGCTCCTCGCAGACGCGAGACTGACCCCGAGCTTTTTTTCTCACGTTCGGGCATTGACCTCTACCTCGCCGACGCGCGAGCAAAGCTCTCGTCATTCGGCGAGGGCACATTCCAAACGTGCGTGACGAGCCCGCCATATTGGGGCTTGCGCGACTACGATTTTCAGCATCAGATCGGCGCGGAGAACACGGTCGACGAGTACATCGCTGACCTCGTCTCGCTTTTCAGGAACGTGCGGCGCACCTTGCGGGAGGACGGCACGTTCTGGCTCAACATCGGAGACGCCTACACGAGCGGCGGCAGGACGTGGCGGGCACCGGACAAGAAGAACGCCGGACGCGCGATGAGCTACCGACCCGACACGCCGAAGGGCTTGAAGCCCAAAGACCTCATCGGCCTTCCGTGGAAGTTGGCGTTTGCCCTCCAAGCGGACGGCTGGTTCCTGCGCTCCGACATCATTTGGCAGAAGCCGAATTGCCAGCCGGAATCAGTGAAGGACCGGCCGACTCGTTGCCACGAGTACATCTTCCTTTTCTCAAAGACCGAGCATTATTTTTACGATCCTGAGAGCGTGCAGGAGGATGCGATCATCGGCACCGGGCGAAAGAACCGCCGAAGCGTATGGAGCATTAACACCGAGGGCTTCAAGGGCGCGCATTTCGCGGTTTTTCCGCCGAAGCTCGTGGAACTCTGCATCCTTGCCGGTGCGCCGTCTGGCTCGTGTGTGCTCGACCCGTTCTTCGGCACCGGAACGGTGGGGCTGGTGAGCAAGTATTTGCGTCGCCGGTGCGTCGGGATTGAGATGAAACGGGAGTTTGCCGAGATGGCGATGCAGAGGATCAAATCAGCCCCGGGTAAAGCGCGTTTTCTTCCGTTATCGTAGCGTCCTTCGCAAAGCTCCATTCGCCGTGCACGACGCAGAGCGCCTTGTTGATCTTGCGGATTTGCAGTTTCCGCTCGGTGCCGCCGTCGAAATAAAGCTGGAACTTCACGTCGCCATTCCTGTCCGTCACCGTGCACGTCCCCGGCTTCGGCATCTGCTTACTCGCGCTCATCATCTCGAAGGCGCCGGTCGCGGCTTCGGCCAGGAGTCGCTTGGGAATCTCGACCAGCTCGTAATGGTGGCTGTCGCCAGTCGGGATATACCGCAACGTGAGGATGCGCTCGTAGCTCCGCATATGCTCAAGGAAGCTGTCGCGGAGACCGGCCAGTTCAGCCGGTTTGTCGCTCCACTGGCCTTTGCCAAGCTCCATAAACTTCGAGATGTGGATGGAATCGGCGCGGATACCAGCGTTCGCTTGAGTCTTTAGCGAGAACGGCACGCCGTTGATCGTGATGTCATGCCCGCGATTGCCGCGCCTCGCTCGCGCCGCTTGACCACCGCAGAAATTGACCGCGCGCTCCAGCGCGTACTCAAATTTGTCTTTGGTAAACGCCTCGCCAGAAAAACAATGGTGGATGCGGAGCGTGTCGCCGAACTCCCGGAGCACGCACTCCGTTACGAGATCGGATCGTGGGTTGGCCACGAAAGTGAATGACCGCTCGAACTGGCCGATGATGTTTTCGATGGCGGTGCCCTGGCTCTCGCTGAGGTTTGCGAGGCGCGCGAGAAGCGCGCGAAGCCGGGCTGGATCGATTGCCACGCCGCATTATATCCTCGATACGCCGCCCTACGGACGCCATTAAAACATAGGTAAAGGGGCCGGTCGGGCTGACAGCGTACACGAGCGATGCGAGCGATCGCGAAAGTAGCGCCGCGCCCGCCATACCTAGGCCCCAACCCGATGCCAGCAGCGCCTGCCGACCAGCCAGCGTAACTGGGCCGGACGCGCACCCAGCGCGGCGCGCACGCCCACTACCCGCGCTGCTGTTCCACGAAATAACATGAGGACGTAAATACCAAGGAATGCCAGCACAAGTGCAAGCCCAGCGAGCAGGCCGATCAACAGGGTGTATTTTTGCCGCGTGATCGCAAGCGTCAGCGTCGCCCAGTTTCGGCTGGCCGGCACCCGGAGGCTGGATCGTATTTCCGGCATCAGCCTTCCGCCTTTCTGTTGGAAGTCAACAGAACACGGGGCGTTCGGATTTCCTGCGATCGCCCGTTCCCCACAGTCAGCCGAGCGACGGTAGACAACATCGTTCGCGCATTCCGCCCTTGTAGTATTTTTTAAATCGAGGAATCGCGCCGTGTAAAGCAGAAGGTGGCGGAGAGGGAGGGATTCGAACCCCCGGTACCCGTTAAGGTACACACGCTTTCGAGGCGCGCGCCTTCAACCACTCGGCCACCTCTCCGTTGCTCGCTATGTACTGAAAACACACGGCTTAGACCAGGTGTTTTTTTGCTGCCGGTGTCGCCTGCCCCGACCCCCGTGGGGGATTTTGTGGGGACCTTGGACTCATCCGGCTCCCCCAGTATAGCAACCACCACTTCGAGCGTCTTGGCCTGGGGATGGATGTACCGCGCCGTCGTCTTCACATTGGTGTGCTGCATCAGCGTCATCAGGGTGAAGAGGTCCGTGCGCCTCCCGCGGCTGCGCCTGCGCCTTGGCCGCCGCGATGGACCACTGCTCCAGTGCCACCCCGAGATGGGCGCGTTCTGTCTCCGGCAGCGATTCCAAGGATGCAAACGAAGCCCCCCTCGCTCCCCGCAGCGCATCCGGCGTCAGCCATCCCCGCGCCACCTCGCGCACCGTGATGGCGTCGCGCACCGCGATCAACGCCGCCGCCACCCGCTGTTCCTCCGGCCGCAACGGCGCCGAGACCGTGCCCTCAATGGCGTGTTGGATTCGCAGCAGTGCCGGCGCCGCCTCGGCCACGGACTTGGGCCAGACCAACTCGTCTTTAACCGTGCGGTAGAGATCGGTCGCCGCGCGCATCGTCTGCAGCGCCGCGAACTCCCTCCGGCCGGCGTAGCTGCGCAGCGCCGCTCGCGCCCGATCGCTGGTCCCGTGATAGCGCGACAGCGCGCCTTCGACTTTCGCCCCCGCCCGCGCTAGCGGCTCGGTGGCTCGGTCCCAGGCCCGGAAGACGGCTGCGATGGGCCCTCGTTCGGGTTCCCGGAGCCCTCCGCGTCCGCCGATGCTCCCGACAGCGGACGAATAATTCCAACCCCCGCCAGTTTCCCCTCCCGGTAGCTCCAGATCTTCGCCGGCCTTCCCTGCGAGTCCGGCAACACGAGATCGTAGTTGCCCGGAGAGTGCTGATGGTACCCCACGGCTAGCCCTTGCGATCGCTGCATTCCCCCACCTCCGCGCCACAGCGCCCAAATAGTCCCGCGCCGCCATGTCTCCGGCAGCACCCGCGACGCCCAACCGGCTCATTTCGCCCAGCAGCAGCCGCGCCCCAATCTCCGCCGCCGCGATCGGGGCCGCCTGTTCGACCCGCGCGTCCAGCACGGGACGGTAAATACGCAACAACTCGGCGCCGCGTATCTGCGCCTCTTCCATCATCTTACGCGCGTCGTTCGCGCTGATCGCCGCCCCCGGATCGCCGGCGTCGGCCAGCGCCTGCCACAGATGGGCGAACTCTTCCAGCCGCGTCCACGCGGTGGCTTCCGCAGCCGCTCCCTGGTGTACCACCGTCACCAGACCTTGCGGGGACGCCTCTAATGCCCGTGCCAGCTCGCGCTTCGTCTCCGCCACGGGTCCCTCGAATGCCGCCACGCGCCCCAGCGCCGCGCCGAGCCGCTCCGCGCTCGCCGACGGCAGGAACATCCCGTTCACCTGGTAACGTTCGCCCACCGCCTGGCGCATGATTTCGTCTATGGCGCCCGCCGACCGCAGATAGAGCACCCCGGCCGCCGACGCTTCGGGCTGGTGCCACAGCGCCGCCCGCCCCAGCTCCGGCCGCCGCTCGATCTCGTTCGGCTCCGCCGACCCCGCCTCCGCCCCCAGCGAGAACAACGGCCGTGGGGGCTTGGCCGCGCCATCGCCGCCGACGCGTCGTTCCTCCGCCAATGCCGCCTGCCGCCGCTCAACGATCACTTGTCCATGCTCGTTATTGCCATGCTTGATGTACGCCAGCCCCAGTGGATGCTCTTCCGCCACCGCGCGCACCGGCAAGAAACGCCGGGCCACCACCGCAAGTTGGGCTGGGTTGAGAACCCCGTGGTCGCGGTTCGCCAGTTGCGGGGCGTGGCCCTCCAAAGCCTGCTGCGCCGCGCGAAACCCATCGTCGCGCAGGTGCAACACTCCCGTGCGCTGGTCATAATCAAGCGGACTGTAAAGCCCTCGGTCTTCAACCTCGGTCGGTTTCTCATCGGTCGGCCGCTCCGCCTCTTGGGCCAAAGCCCGCAACTCCTCCTCCGCCGTTGCCGCCGCCTCACTCCATCGCCAC
>DATNFK010000039.1:0-47785 GCA_035606395.1 Terriglobales bacterium
GCTCACTCGCTTGGCAAGCTCCCCGAGCTATTGATTTTTAAGGCTAAAAATGGCTCCTCAGGTAGGACTCGAACCTACAACCCTTCGGTTAACAGCCGAATGCTCTGCCATTGAGCTACTGAGGAACGAGGTGGGCCGGGCGTTAACCCGTCTATCGTTTATACCATAGCTCGAGCTCACTAGCGCAGCAGGTGTTCGAGGACGGTGTGGGCCAGGGCGAGACCTGTCGGCGCCAGGGCGATCAGCGCCGCCGCGACAAAAAAGCCGGCAATCACGGTCTTGGTGGCGTGGCGCCGGCTCGCCTGCGGAGTATCGAAGCGTAACAAGCGCCGAACCCGGACGTGCAGCTCTCCGGCCATGCTGCCGGCCAGCGGGGAACAGAATGCCGGGCACGACTGCGAGCCCAATCCCGCCACCGCGACCAGGGCCGCGGCCAGGGCCAGGGAACGCGCAGGATCGGGGCCCTGGGCGCTGCTCACGGCGCGGTCGTCGGCCGCCCACTCGGCCATGCGCGCCCAGGTGGCTTCCAGTACGCAGTTGGCACGGCCGTAACCGGGCAGGGTGCGCATCAGCCAGCGTTTGATGTTGTCGCCGGCGTACAAATGCGCGGCTTCATGGCGCAGCGAGACCGCCAGTTCCTCGGGCGCCAAGCGGTCGAGCACGGCGCGGGAAATCACCAGCGAAGGGCGCACGATGCCCGCCAGCGCCAGCAGCGGCGGCGCCTCGGGAATCACCCAGAGCCGCGACTCGGGCGCCGCAGGATTGGATACCGCCAGTCCCGCCGTCCGGCATTCGGCGGCGAATCGTGCCGCTTGTCGAGCCGCGCGCCAGGCGCGCCCTCCCAGGCACGAGCACAATCCGGCACCGGCCAGGGCGGCCAGCAAAAATCCAATCCCCAGGCTTTCACGGCCGGTGTGCGGTTCCAGCCAGAGATAACTGGGCAAGCTTACCCCGCACACCGTCACCGCGATTGCCCCCAGAGGCAGCAGCCGCACCCGCAGCAGCCACGCGGCGATCACCTCCGGACGTTGACGGCGGATTGCGGCGCGACGAGCCCAACGCAAAACCACGGGTGTCAAGGCAAGGTTCGCCATGGTGCCCGCCACGAAGGCGAAAAATCCGGTTGCCAGCACCACGCATCCGAGTCGGACCGCGTAATCGAATTGCCAGTCCGGAGTCATTGGTTCTCCTTGTTGCCAGGCGCGCCGCGCCGGGATGAAGCCGCCAGCGCCCGCCGCTTGACCTGGATCTGTTCACTCAAAGAACGGAGGAAATCGGCGTCGTAAATTTCGACCGCGTCCAACAAGCACGACAAAAGCGCAGCACGCGCGTGCGCCGGGCCGGCCAGATACCGGGCGAAAAACGATTGCGCGCGTTGGTTCTCGAACTCTTGCTGGCTCACTTCCGCCCGGTAGACAAAGGCGCGTTCCGCCTTACTCCGCGCCAAAAGGCCCTTCTTGTACAAGCGGTCGAGGGTGGTCATGACCGTGGTGTATGCCAGCGGACGCTCGAGGCGGGCAACGACATCGCGCACGGTCGAGGCGCCATGCCGCCACACCCTATCCATGACCAGCCGTTCCAGAGGGCCGAGTTCGAAATCACCGTCCACAACCTGCATTTTAGCCACCGTGTGCGCTTTTGGCAACACGCCCCAGCCGCGCGCCCAGACTGGGCAGACGCGCCACGCCGCGCGCCGACAGGCTGGCTCCAAACAAAAGCAGCAAGGCGCCGCAGTAGCCCCAAACCAGTAACGTGACGGGCAGGGCCAGGGTGGCATAAACGGTGGTGAAATCGAGGAAAGGAAGCAGCCACGGAAACACCGTCTTGAATACTTCCGCCAACAATCCGGCATAGATGGCGGCGGGCAATACTTGCGCGGCGGGCACCTTGCCATTCGGCAATAACCAATAAATGAGGAAAAATACGGCCACTGCCGCCGGCACCGAACTGAGGTTCAAGAACAACCATGAGAGGCCCGCGATGGCCACGGTCCAACTCGCCGGGAAGAGGGTGACCGCGAGCGCGTTGCCCAGGCTTGCCAGCACGACTGAGGCGTAGGCAATCGCTCCACAACCGAGGACCAGCGCGAGCGACACGACTTGGTTGCGCACATAGCCGCGGTTGCGTTTAAAGCCCCAAATACTGTTGAGCGCCACCTCGAGCGGCAAAAACACGCCGCTGCTCGATATCGCGAGCATTACAAACGAAAACACCTGCACGGTATGCCGGTGCGCCAGCCGGGTGGCGTCGGCCACGAGGCGTTCCTGCCCGGCCGGCAAATAGCTGACCACCAATTGCCCGATTACATGTTGCTGGGTGGCGCCCAGGCTGGGCAGAAGCTGATTGGCCACCCACAGCAGCAAAAACAAGAAGGGAAGCGATGCCAGGAGAAAATTGGCCGACACCGAATACGCGTATGTGTGGGCTTCGGTGGTGGTGAGCAGCCGCGCACTGGGGCCGATGAGTTTGGCGGTCTCGACCACGGAGGAGCGGAAATGCGGCCAGAAGCGCCGCCAACTCTCTGGCAGTTCGCGCACGCTTTTCATGCCGCCCGCCGGCGCCAGACGTAGGCGTCAAACTCGCAGCGTTCGCGAAAGCCGAGGCGCTGGTACAAGCCGAGCGCACCGGAGTTCTGCTTGGTCACGGTCAGCGTGGCCGAGCGCAAGCCCATGCGGCGAGCTTGTTCCAGGGCGCGCTCGATCAGCACCCTGCCCAGACCGCGTCCGCGAAAATCGGGCATCACGCAGATCTGGGTGATATGCATAACGCCGGGCTTCACGCGCGAAGCCAGCACCATGCCCTCGAGCCCCCCGTGGGCAACCGAGCGCGCCAGAAATGAGGCATTGGGGTCAAACATCCCGCAACCCGGATAGTGCGCCACGTTGTGCATAAAGCGCAGGGCACCGGCAAAGGTGCGGTACTGGTCGTTAATGCGGCTGTCGACGTGGTCTTCATAGGCATGCAGGATGACCCGTGCCGCTTCCTCATGGCTGGCGCTGCCCCAGGGTTCAATCCGCAGTCCGCTCAGCGCGCCACGGGCGGCGGGTAGGGGGGGGCTGGGCTTCAGATCAAGGTTCAGAAACACGCGGCGGAAGGCATCGAATCCTTCCTCGGCGAAGCTTGAACCGAGCGCCTCGGGCGCGTAGGGCATGAGCTGACTCTCGATTCGGTCCAGCCCTGGGGTGGACCGTAGCGTCTCGACCATGTGGGCCAGTAACAGGCGTTCGGCGGAAAAGTCGGGCAGCCGGTGCGCCGGCTCGACATACAAATTGCCGATCATGCCTTTCACGCCTTCATAGATAAAAAACCCGTACCCGTAGGGGCGAATGCGTAATCTTCCCCGTTCCGCCAGCACGTAGCCGGGTAAAATCCTCGCCTCGATGTACTGCCGTATCAAGGTCGCCGAAGCGGTGTAATCCCAGTCCAAGCGATGGTCCCACTCCGCCGCCTCCGCCGTCAGCAGCGGATCGAGCTGCGAGGCCCGGTACTGCCGCAGATCGAGCACGTCCGCCATGTATGAATCCTATCAGGAGCGCGCACGGCATGTTAGTCTGAAAGGCCTATGGAGATGGCAACCCGCGCAGTGCACCACGGCGCGCCGGAGGACGGCATCAACCCACGTTCGGTGAGCACACCCATCGATCTTAGCGCCACGTTTTACTACGAACGCGCCGAACAGTTGGATGCGGTGGCCGGGGGCGCCGAGGGTTATATGTATGCCCGCTACCGTAACCCAACCGGAGTCGCGCTGGAGGGGGCCGTAGCCGCGCTCGAAAGCGACGGCGGTACCGGCATTGGCGCCTTGGCTTTCGGCTCCGGCATGGCTGCGCTGCACGCCGCCATTCTGGCATCCGGAGTGGTCCCCGGCGATGCCATCGTCTGCGCCCAGGAGGTTTACGGGGGGACCATTGGCCTGTTAATGAACGTGCTCGCGCCGCTACAGATTGATTTGCGGTTCGCCGACCTCACCCAACCCGAGGCTCTGGATCGCGCCCTCTCCGGCCCCGGCGCGCGCCTGGTGATTATGGAGTCGCTTTCCAACCCCTTGCTGCGGGTCGTCGACCTCGCGCGCGTCGCCGAGAAGACCCATGCCGCCGGCGCTAAGCTGCTGGTTGATGCTACGTTCACCAGCCCGGTATTATTGCGCGCCCTGGCCCTGGGTGCCGACTACTCCGTCCACAGCGCGACCAAATTTCTCTCCGGCCACGGCGACGTGACGGGTGGCATCGTGGCTGCGCATGACGCTGAGCTTGCCGCGGTGGAACCGTTCCGCAAACTCGTGGGCGGCATTCTGGGGCCGTTCGAGGCGTATCTCATATTGCGCGGTCTAAAGACGCTGCCGTTGCGGGTCGAGCGGCAGTGCGCCAATGCCGCGCTGGTGGCCGAGTTCCTGCGCGGCCATTCCGCGGTGGAGCGAGTTTACTATCCGGGCTTTTCCGATCATCCCGACCACGCCATTGCCGAGCGCCAATTTGGCGGCAAATTCGGCGCCATGGTTAGCTTCGAGGTCAAGGGCGCCGACAAGGCGGCCATGTTCAAGATCATAGACCGGCTTCGTCTTTGCCTGCCCTGCACCAGTCTGGGGGACGTGCAGACCCTGGTGATGTACCCGCTCATTGCTTCCCACCGCGATTTGGCCCCCAAGCAGCGCGAGCGCATGGGCATTCGCGACAATTTGCTCAGACTAAGCGTCGGCATCGAGGCGCCGGGCGACATCATCGCCGACCTGAAAAACGCCCTGGGGAAATAAGCGCAACGCCATGCGGCTGGCAAAGCGTATCGGGCTGCTGACCGGCGAGGGCGCGCTGGAAGTCTATGCCCGCGCCAAGGAACTTGAGCGCGCCGGCCGGCCGGTGATTCATCTGGAGCTGGGCGAGCCCGACTTCCACCCCGCCACCGAGGTCCTCGCCGCCGGGCAGAGAGCCATCGCCCAGGGACGCGACCGCTACTGCGCTTCCCGCGGCTTGCCGGAGCTGCGCACGGCGATTGCCGGTTATCTGGGCCAGACCCGTGGCGTGGCGTGCGGCGCCGAGAACGTCCTGGTGGCGTCGGGCTGCAAATTGGCGCTGTTTCTGGCCATGATGGCGCTAATCGAACCCGGCGACGAAGTGCTCTATCCGGAGCCCAGTTTTCCGATCTACCCCTCGGTTGCACGCTGCTTCGGGGCGCACCCGGTGGCCTACCGGTTGCTCGAAGCCAACGGCTTTCAGCCCGACATTGAGGAGGTTGCGCGGCTGGCCACGCCGCGCACCAAGGTGCTCATTCTTTGCTCGCCCAATAATCCCACCGGCACGGTGTACTCACCAGCCGCGCTCGCCGGTCTGGCCCAGTTGGCTCGGGAACGGGATTGGTGGGTGATATCGGATGAGATCTATGCGCGCATCGTCTACGAAAAGTCGTTTGCTTCCATCGCCACCGTCGAGGGGATGGGCGAGAGGACGATCATCATTGACGGCTTCTCGAAAAGCTTTGCCATGACCGGCTGGCGGCTTGGCTACGCCGTCGCGCCGCTCGAGATCATCGAGGCGCTTGACAGGTTGGTGATGAACACCTTCACCTGCGCGTCTGAGTTTGTGCAGGTCGCGGCGATTGAGGCCATCGCGCGGCCTGAGGCCGTCACGGCCATGGTGGCCGAGTACCGCCGCCGGCGCGACGTTTTCGCCGGTGGTCTCGATCAAATTCGAGGCATCGCGTGCCGTCGCCCGGAGGGAGCCTTCTACGCCTGGGCGCGGGTGGCTAACGCCAAGGCGGTGCAGGGGCGGCTGCTGGAAGAGGCCGGCGTGGCCGCCATTCACGGCCGTGCGTTCGGACCATCGGGCGAGGATTACCTGCGTTTCTCGTTCGCCGGCGCTTCCGGCGAGCTGGAGGAGGCGCTACGACGGATTCGATGTACAATGAATGTCTGACCACGGGCGATTAGCTCAGTTGGTTAGAGCGTCTGCCTTACAAGCAGAAGGTCCACGGTTCGAGCCCGTGATCGCCCACCACCGGCTCGCACGTTGAATCGGTCGGACCGCAGAAGCGGGGACGTAGTTCAGTTGGTTAGAACGCCGGCCTGTCACGTCGGAGGTCGCGGGTTCGAGCCCCGTCGTCCCCGCCAATTTTCCGGCCCCGCCATTTTTGTCTGGCGTCTCGCCGTTAAGCAAAGGTTCAACCTGCTGGTGCAGCGCGCTGAGTCGCGCGCCGTTCATCTAATTGCCGGCATTCTAATTGACCTCAAAAATCAAGGCCCGCGGCGCCATGCGGCGACGCGGGCCTTGGGGTTGTTAGGATTGCGCTTTTAACTTACCAGCGGATCGCCAAACCGACTTCAACCGTGCGCGGCGATTGCGAATCGCCGTTGATCTGGCCGAAGGTCTTGGGGTTGTCAATGCCCAGCGTCGGCTGGCTTGCGGAGAAGTGATTGAACAGGTTCGTCGCTTGTGCGTTGATCTCAGTCGAGAACCGCTCCGAAAAGGCCAAGTTCTTGGTGACCGAAAAATTCACCAAGGTCTGGCTGAGCCCAGGTATATGGCCGCCGGAATTGCCGTTGCCGTCCAAGCCCAAAACCAGGGGCCGGTAATTGGCCAGCACCGCCGCGGCGTTATTGCCGAAGCGATTGATTCCCGTGCCGTTCTGCTTGAGACATCCGGGTGTCGTAACCGTGCATCCCGGGGTGCTATAGACCACGTTCGATGACGAACCCGCGAGGGAAGGCTCATTGACGCCATACACGATCCCCGAACCGCCCGTGTAAGGACCGATCGGGCGGGCCAACTCCACCGAGGATTCGGTGTTGCAATCGCCCTCGCCGTAGGCGCCGCAGTCGCCGTTCGCCTGGTCGTTGTTAATCTTGGTCCATCCCCGGTACCACGTGATCACGGGCGCAAACGACCAGCCATGCGCCAGGTGTCCGATGAAGCCGTGCTGGGTATGGGCGCCAGGTTCGTACAAGAAGTAAAGGTTGTAATTGAGCGGCACGTCGTTGCTCTGCGAGCCGTACATATTGTTCATGTTGAAGGGATCCAGCACGGTATACGAGCTGGTCGCCTGGGTGGTCTGGCCGGTACCCATCGAGCGGCTATAGGTGAAGTTCGAGCCCGCCGTCAGGCCGTGATAGTTGCGCATGTTGAACGACCAGAAAACCGAGTTGTAGTTTCCGTAGCCGAGCGAATCATTCATGAAGATCGCCTGCACCTGGCCGCCGGAGCTGACGATGCCGTTGGCGGGGCAGCCGCCCACGCCCGGCGTGGCGCAAGTGACCGGCGCGCTCGCGAAGGTCCGTCCCAATTGCCAGGACGAGAGCGCGTTCAGGTTCTGCCACAGGCTGTAGACGTTGTTGCCCACGACGGGATCAATGAAGTCCTTGCCGGGCTTCACGGGCCCATAGGCCTTGGCAACGGCCGCCGTGCAACTGGCCGCGGCCTTGCAGAAGGCCGAAGTGGGGCCGCCGAGGGCAGTTTCAAAGAAGGGCTGTGCCGCGAACGACGTGGCGCCGGCCGCCAACTCCCGCCACAAATTGGCGAAAGCGTTGGAGAACTGCTGGCCACCGGAGGTCATCATGTAGGGTACCGAATCGAGGTCGTGCGCAATGTATTCGTTGCGGATGATGCGACCGGTGTATCCGATTTCTGTTGAGAAGTTGGAGTTGATCTGGCGTTGGAAGGTCAAGTCGAACTCATCCGACCGGTTGGGGCGGAAGTTCGGGTCAAGAGCTTCGCCCGAGCCGGCGGAGGGATTCAAAACGCCGTTCTGAATCGCACCCGGCACATAGGGTTGCGGAAGCGTCAGGCTCGGCGGAGGCCCGAGCGGCGCGACCAAACCGTCCCATCCTCCCGCAGTCGGCCCAATCCGGAACGTTGCCGCCGGATCTTCCGAACTCGGGCCAGGGCAGGTATTGTTGGTCAGCGGATTGGCGCAGGCAATCGCCTGACCCAAGCCGGTACCGAGCAGGGGTACCAGCACCTGGTCAACGCCGTTGAGGCGCCCGTAGATGCGGGCCCAGCCGCCGCGAATCACGGTCTTGTTGCCGCCAAATAATTCTCCCAGCAAGCCGCTGGTCACGTTGGGGTTCCAAGCCATGGACACGCGCGGACTTAAACCGCCGTAGAAGGGGTGATAAGGGTATTTGATGCCGGCGCCCACATTCGCCACGGTGGCGAAAGCAAGGGCTGGGTTGTAGTTCTGTCCCGCCAGCGCCGCACGCTCGGTGGCTCGCAAATAGTCGCTGGTGTTGATTAGGTTGCCGGACGCATCCGTCAGTTCGACCTGCTTGCCATCCTGTTCGACAGGAGGCATTTCGATCGTATAACCAGTACCGTAGGTGATCGTCAGGGTCGGGAGGACATGCCAAGCGTCCGAGAAATAAACATTGTAGAGCGGAATGTTGCTCTTGTCGTTCATCGGCGTTCCCAGTGGCTGCAATTTCAACTGCGCGCCGGCGCGGGTATACAGCGTCTGGGACTGCGTGACGATGCCCAGAACTTCGTTGTAGGCGGCTTCATAGGTGCTATTGCTGCTGCTAGGCAATCCCGCGGGAATGTAGTTCGATGAGAACGAGCTGCCGGCAATCTGGTAAACGTTGGCCGCCATAATGCCGCCACCGTTGTCGTTGCGTTGGTGGTAGTCCCACTGATGGGTATACTTGCCGCCGATCGCAAAAAGGTGATTGCCGTGGATGATCGAGAGGTCGTCGGAAAAGGTGTGCCCGATGCCATCCCAGAAGCGGGTGCGAACGCTTTGGGTGTTGACGTTGTAGGGAATCAGAGCCCCCGAGGTCTCGCCGCCCAGTTCCAGCGCGCCGCCCAGACCGGCGATGGGCTGGGGATTGGTGTTCGAACCCAACCATTCCCAATAGTTGCGCAAATAAGAGTAGTTGAAGTTGTTGGTGACGTTCGAGCTCAAACTGGTCGTCAATTGAGCCGTTGATTGCGACGGCAACTGCGGGCGCACGGTGGAAGCCTTGGGAACGCCGAGCGTGTCGCCGGGGAGCGCGCCGCCGATGTCCACCTGCGCGGTCGAAATCGGGTTGTAACTGAAGAAATGGTAGGTGGCGGTGAAGTGATTCTTGGAGCCGAAATCGTGGTCCATGCGGGTGACAAAAAAGTTCGACTTCAGCGACTCGTCAAGGGTGGAAGTAAAGGTGCCGATATTCAGATTTCCGCTCGGCGCCTGGTTGGGCACGGGCAAGAAGTTGTTCCACAACGTCTGCACGGTCGGCGAAATGCCGAGGTTGCGGGGGTCGCAGGGGCCGGACGGGCAAACGGCGGGGGCATACGCCACACCGCCAACGGTGACCGTGGTTTTGTTCAAATTGTAGGCCTGATAGTTGCCGCTCGCATCCGGCGCCTGCACCACGCCGGCGCGCAGAAGCAGACTGGGAACGTTGAAGCTCACAGCGGCGGAGTTCGGAAAGCGCCGTCCCTCGAAGTTGCCGAATAGAAACGTTTTCCCGCCGAGCCAATTGGGCAAAATCTGACCGCCCAATGAGGCCCCAAAGCGGTTCTGGTGGGACTTGGACTTGGGTACAAACGGGATGGCGCGGTCATTCGCCCATGTATTGGCGCTTAGGTAAGAGCCGAGGTAGTACTCATACGCCGAGCCGTGCACCGTGCTGGTGCCGCGTTTGGTCACCATATTGATGGAGGCCCCGGCGGCGCTGTTGACGTCGGCGGTTTGGTTGATGGTGCCGATGCTGAATTGCTCAATGCTTTCCGCAGGCACCGGCATGGTGCCCGAGGTGTTGCCGCCCTGGGTGCCAGTGTAGGAGGCGTGGCTGCCGTCCATATCGTCGCTGTTGTTGCCGCCGTCGAGGGTGAACGAGTTCTGATCGAGATCCGCGCCGGCGACGCCGCCGTCGGTTGATGTGTTGGGTTGCAGATTAGTCAACGAATTGGCATCGCGTGTCAATCCGGGCAGCTTCATAATCGCGTCCGTGCCGATGGTGTCGCCCACGGTCGAGTTCATTGTTTGCAGTTCGGCGCCCGACGCTGTCACTTCGACCGTTTGGGCCGCGGTGCCGACCTGCATGGGAACGTTCAGGGTGAGCTGCTTGCCCACATCCACATTCTGGTTCTTTAACTGGGCTTCTTTAAAACCATCCTTCTTGACCGTCACGTTGTAGACGCCCGGGTTCAAACTGGTGAATGTGTAGCGCCCGGCATTGTTGCTGACTGTCGGCTGAGCCGCGCCGGTTGCGGTATTGGTCAGGATAATGACCGCGCCTGGAATGGCCGCACCCTGGGCATCGGTCACCTGACCGACGATCGTCCCGGCAGTGCTTGTCTGCGCTTGCGCCGCCCGCGGCGCCAGCAAACTCAGCGCCGCGCATACGCACAACGCCAGAAAGAAACCAGCCACACGCATAAAATTCGCCCGTTTTAGCATCTCGACCCTCCGTTAGCAAACTCAGTGCCCAGCGCTCGCCAGCGTGACTGGCGAAGAACTCACGAGAGGCCCCGATTATCGGCACTTGGAATCGGATTGTCAAGCGTAAAAACGATATCCGATGGGATATACATATATCACTAGCAAGACATGGCGAGTGGCTGGCCCAAAAGACCGGGCCCGCACCGCCCTGGAGGGGCAATGCGGGCCCGGGGGTTGCAACGGCTCGAAAACCGCCTACCAGCGCACGGCGAAGCCAACCTCGACGGTGCGCGGCGAGAGTGCATCGCCGGAGATAACGCCGAAGCTGGATGGATTATCAATTCCGTAGTTCGCTTCGCCAGCCGCGAAGTGGTTGAACACGTTCGTGGCTTGCGCATTGAGCTCGGTCGAGAACCGCTCCGACAGCGCCAGATTTTTGGTGACCGAGAAGTCAACCCGAGTCAGGCTGGTCGAAGGCAACAGGCCGCCGGAATTGGCGTTTTTATCCAATCCCAACACCAGGGGACGGTAGTTCGCGAACACCGCGGCGGCGTTATTGCCGAAGCGGTTGATCCCGGTACCGTTCTGTGACGGGGTAACGTTGGAGTCGGAGCCGACGATAGTCGGTTCATTGACGCCGTGCACAATGCCGGTGCCGCCTGTATAGGGCCCTATCTTGCGCGCCAACTCTTGCGAACCCTCGAAGTTGCAATCGCCTTCGCCGAAGGCGCTGCAGTCCCCGTTGTTGGCGCTATTGTTAATATCCGTCCATCCCCGGCTCCAGGTCAGGACCGGAGCAAACGTCCAGCCATGCAGCAGACGTCCGGTGAAGCCCTTTTGGGTGCGGCCACCCGGCGAGTAGAGAAGATACAGGTTGTAGTTGAGCGGCACGTCGTTGAATTGCGGGCCATACATGGCCTTGAGATTCCACGGGTCGACCACCGTATATTCGCTGGTCGCCTGCGTCGTTTGCCCAGTGCCCATGGCGCGGCTCCAGGTGAAATTGGATCCGGCCGTTACACCATGATAGTTCCGCATGTTCACCGACCAGAACAGCGAGTTGTAGTTGCCATAGCCCAGCGCGTCATTCATGAACAGCGCCGATACCTGGCCGCTCGAACTCACCACGCCGTTGGCCGGGCAGCCATTCGCGGCTGGCGTACCGCAAGTGATGGGCGCGCTGGGGAATGTGCGTCCCAGCGTCCATGACGATGAGGCATTCATCGCCTGCCACAGGCTGTAGACATCGTTGCCGGTTTTCGGGTCAATGAAGTCACTGCCACTGGGACCGAAAGCATTTGCCACCGCCGTGGTGCAATTCACGGCTTTGCTGCAGAAGGCCGAGCTTGGGCCGCCCAGCGCTGTTTCGAAAAAGGCCTGCGGCGTAATTGCACCGCCGGCCGCCAACTGTTGCCAGAGGTTGGCGAAGGCCTTCTGGAATTGCTGACCACCGGCCGTCATCATGTAGGGAACAACGTCCAGGTCATGGGCCTGGTACTCATTGCGGATGATGCGTCCGGTGTAGCCAATTTCAGTCGAGAAGTTGGAGTTGATCTGGCGTTGAATCGTCAAATCAAATTCATCCGAGCGGTTGGGGCGGAAGTTCGGATCGAGGGCTTCGCCTGATCCACCCGACGGATTGAGAACCCCATTCTGGATAGTTCCCGGCAGGTACGGTTGTGGCAGAGTCGGGCTCGGCGGCGGCCCCAGCGGTGCCACCAAACCGTCCCAACCGCCCGAGGTGGGCCCAATCCGAAAAGTCGAATTCGGGTCTTCCGCGCTGGCGCCAGGGCAGCTGTTGTTCGGCAGCGGCATTGCGCAAGCAATGGGCTGTCCCAACCCCGTGCCAAGGAGCGGCACCAAAACCAAGTCGACGCCGTTCAGCCGTCCATAGATGCGCGCCCAACCGCCGCGCACCACGGTCTTGTTTCCGCCGAAGAGCGAACCCAGCATGCCGCCAGTGACGTTCGGATTCCAAGCCACTGACACGCGCGGGCTCAAGCCGCCGTAAAAGGGCCGATAGGGGTATTTCAGTCCGCCGCCCACGTTGGCCACCGTCGCGAAGCCGAGGGTCGGAGTGAAAGACTGGCCGCCTAGTGCCGCACGTTGCACCTCCGCCAAATAGTCGCTGGTCGAGATTAGGTTGCCGGCTGCATCGGTCACCTCGACCTGTTTGCCATTTTTTTCGTCAGGCGGCATTTCCACCGTATAACCGGCGCCATAGGTGAGCGTCAGTGTCGGTTTGAGGTGCCAGGCGTCGCTGAAATAAACGTTATAGAGCGGTATGTTGCTCTGGTCGTTCATGGGCGTTCCCAGCGGTTGTAGCTTCAACTGCGGACCGACGCGGGTATAGAGGGTCTGGGCCTGGGTGACAATTCCCAGCACCTCGTTGTACGCGGTCCGGTACGTGCTCTTCTGTGAATTCGCCACGTTGGAGGGGATGTAGTTCGAGGAGAACGAGCCGCTGCCGATTTGGTAGACATTGGCCGCCATGATGCCGCCGCCGTTATCGTTGCGTTGGTGGTAGTCCCACTGATGGGTGTATTTACCGCCAATGGCGAACAGGTGGTTGCCATGGATGATCGAAACGTCGTCGGCAAAGGTATGGCCGATGCCATCCCAGAAGCGGGTGCGGACGCTCTGCGTGTTGACGTTATACGGAATCAGGGCGTTGCGGCTTTCTCCGCCCAGTTCCAGCGCGCCGCCCAAACCTGGTATCGGCTGCGGATTCGTGTTCGAGTTCAGCCATTCCCAGTAGTTGCGCAGGTACGAATAATTGAAGTTATTCGTCACGTTGGATGTCACGCTGGTGGTTAACTGCACAGTTGAAAGCGAGGGTAACTGGGGCCGCTGCTGAATGGCTTGCGGAACGCCAAGCGTATCGCCTGGCAGCGCGCCGCCAATGTCGACCTGTGCGGTTGAGGTGGGGTTGTAGCTGAAGAAGTGATAGGTCGCGTTGAGGTGGTTCTTCGCACCGAAATCATGATCCATGCGCGCGACGAAGAAGTTCGACTTCAGCGGTTCGTTCAAGTTCGAAGTGTAGGTGCCGATGTTCGGGTTACTGCCACCCGCGGTGTTGGGCGCCGGTTCGAACTTTGACCACAACAGTGCCACCGTGGGCGACATGCCCAAATTCCTGGGATCGCAAGAACCCGCCGGGCAAACCGCGGCAGCGTATTGAACGCCGCCAACGATCAACGCGGGATTTCCGCTGAGGTTGTACGCTTGGACCCTGCCCTGCGAGTCCTTCGCCTGAACCACGCCGGCGCGCAGCAATAGGCTGGGCACGCTGCGGCTATACACGGCGGAGTTGGGGAAGCGCCGGCCTTCGAAATTGCCGAAGAGGAAGGTCTTCCCGCCGAGCCAGTTGGGCAGGATCTGTCCGCCCAGCGAGGCGCCAAAACGATTTTGGTGGTTCTTGCCCTTGGCCACGAACGGATGGGCGCGATCGTTGTCCCATGTATTCGCGCTCAAATAGGAGCCCAAATAGTAGTCATAGGCGGAGCCATGCACGGTTGCGGTGCCGCGCTTGGTGACCATGTTGACCGACGCGCCCGCGGCGCTGTTGACATCCGCGGTTTGATTCAAAACGCCGATGCTGAACTGTTCAATGCTCTCCGCCGGTACCGGCATCGTGCCCGAGGTATTACCTCCCTGCGTACCGGTATAAGAGGCGTGGCTGCCGTCCATGTCGTCGCTGTTGTTGCCGCCATCCAGGGTGAAGGAATTCTGGTCCCTATCCGCGCCGGCGACGCCGCCATCCGTGGAGGTGTTCGGTTGTAGGTTGGTCAACGCATTGGCGTCGCGGGTCAGGCTGGGAAGCTTCTGAATGGCTTCGTTGCCCAGCGTGTCGCCGACGGTCGAGTTCAGGGTCTGCAGTTCCGCGCCCGACGCCGTTACTTCCACCGTTTGCGCCGCCGCGCCTACCTGCATCGGTACATTGAGCGTGAGCTGCTTGCCCACGTCCACGTTTTGATTCTTTAACACCGCTTCCTTGAAACCATCCTTCTTAATGGACAGTGTGTATAGGCCGGGATCGAGACTGGTAAAGGTATAGCGGCCGACATTATTGGTGGTTGTCGGCTGGGCTGCGTTGGTGGCGTTGTTGGTCAGGACGACAACCGCGCCCGGAACGGCCGCGCCCTGGGCGTCGGTCACCTGGCCGACAATTGTGCCCTTGGAGCTTGCCTGCGCCATCGCCACCGTCGGCGACAGCCAACTGAGCGCCGCGGTGAGGCACAGCGCCAGAAACAAAATATTCACACTTGATCGATAAACCCGCTTCAGCATCACGACCCTCCGTTAGCTAGAGATGTGTCATGCGCTCGCCCCAATAGCTGGCGAAAAACTTACGTGAGATTGCCAGTATCAGTCTGGTTGATGAAGCTGTCAAGTAGTTTATGACAAAAATAAAATCTTAAAATAGGTCTAGTGAGAGATACAAAACTGCTCGTAAAAATGAGCCGAATCTTTGACACTGCGCGCCAAACTGGCGAAATCGACATGCACCAGGCCGTAGCGCTGCGTGTAGCCCGCCTGCCACTCGAAATTGTCGAGCAGCGACCAATGTAGGTACCCCAGCAGGGGCGTGCCCTCGCGCGCCGCCCGCGCCAAATACTCTAAGTGGCGGCGAAGAAATTCCAAGCGCGCAGGGTCATGTTCGCCGTCGCCGGTGGCGCAGCCGTTCTCGGTCACGAACACCGGCAGCCGGTAGCGCTCATGCAGCCAGCGCGGCGCCCAGTACATGACTTCTGGAGTGATCGCCCAGCCCATCGTCGTGCGCCCATCGCCGGCGGCAAACTTTCCGGTGCCAACCCGGCGGCCTCCGTAAAGGTTGGCGGCGATGAAGTCGAGGGGCTGCCCGATCGTCTCCATGTCGCCGGGCAGGAGAGTGGGCGCATCGCTCGCCAGCGCGGCGTAGGCGCCTTCCGGATAGCTCCCGCGATAGACCGGATCATGCCACCAGGCGTTCTCGCTCCACCAGCGCGCAGAGGTGAAGTGCTCCGTACGGGCGTGAAACGTCTCGCGACGCGCGCCGGCGGCGTCGGCGGCGGTCACCGGCAACTCGGGCGTGAAGTCGTTGGGAATGCCGATTTTCAATGGCCGCGCCGCGTGCGCGCGCAAGGCTGCCACAGCCCGCCCGTGGGCGAGCAGCACCACGTGAGCGGCCGCCAGGCTCTCGTGCCTCCCCAGCCGCAATCCCGGCGCCTGCACCCCGGCGACGTAGCCGCCGCCGATGAACGAGCGCGGCTCATTGATGGTCAGCCACCAATGAACGCGGTCACCGAGCGCGGAGGAAACGATCGAGGCATAGTCGGCAAACCAACCCGCCATGTCGCGGTTTTGCCAACCGCCGCGGCGGTCGAGCGCTACCGGCGTATCCCAATGAAAGAGGGTTGCCACCGGCTCGATGCGGGCTTCAAGAAGGCAGTCGCACAGGCGGCGGTAGAAATCGAGGCCCGCCTGATTCGCGGCGCCGCGCCCAGTGGGTTGAATGCGCGTCCAGGCGATGCTGAAGCGGAACGCCCGCTGACGCAGCCGCCGCATGAGAGCGACGTCGTCCTGATAACGGTGATAAAAATCGCAGGAGCGGGCGCCGGTCGAGCCGCCGGCGATGACGCCCGGCCGGCGCACGAATTCGTCCCAGACCGATTCGCCCTTACCGGCCGCGTTGGCCGCGCCCTCGATCTGGTAGGCCGAGCTGGCCGTTCCCCACAGAAATTCCGGCGGGAAATCACGGTGCCGGCGGGCCGCAACACCGGCCGCCGCCGCCATTCCCGAGAGCAAAAATTCCCGGCGCGTGAACACGCGTTCATCTTAGCGGGCCGCGAGTTGGGTATGCAATTCCTGCAGCACGTGCACGTTGGGAGCGGGCGCGGCGGCCATGGCGGTAATCGCTTCCACGGCAGCCTGCGCGGCGGCGATCGTGGTCAGGATGGGGATGCGGTGCTGCACCGCCGTGCGCCGAATCGCCTTCTCCTCAAAAAACTGCTGCATTCCCTCAGGCGTGTTGATGATCAGCGTGATCTGGCCGCCCTTGAGGTGATCCACGAAATTGGGCCGGCCCTCGCTCACCTTGTACACCGAGCGCACCTCGAGCCCGGCCTGCCGCAGCACCGCGGCGGTGCCGCGCGTGGCCAGCAGCTTGAACCCCAGTTGCGTCAATTGCCGCGCAATACCCACGCCCCGCGCCTTGTCGCGGTCGCGCAATTTCAGAAAGGCGGTGCCGGCCGCCGGCAGCGCCACGCCCGCCGCCAACTGCGCCTTGGCAAACGCCTCGCCCATGGACGCGGCCACACCCATGACCTCGCCGGTCGAGTGCATTTCCGGCCCCAGCACGGGATCGGCGCCGGCGAATTTATTCCAGGGAAACACCGGGCTCTTCACGCAGAATCGTTCGCCCGTGTACAACCGCTGCCGCGCGATCACGTCGGCGGGCAGCAGATCCCGCAGCTTCTTCGCGCCGCTCATCACAATCGCGGCCAGCTTGGCCATGGGAACGCCGGTCGCCTTGCTCACGAATGGAACCGTGCGCGAGGCGCGCGGGTTGACTTCCAACACATAGACCTGATTCCCGGCGATGGCGTACTGTACGTTCATCAATCCGACCACGTTCAACTCGCGGCACAGGCGCACCGTGTGTTGGTGGATGGTGCGCTGGAGTTCGTCTGAAATGCTGTAGGGTGGCAGCACGCAACTGCTGTCGCCGGAATGGATGCCCGCCTCCTCGATGTGCTCCATAATGCCGCCGAGCACGACATCGGCGCCATCGGAGAGCGCGTCGACGTCCACCTCGATAGCGTCTTCCAGAAAGCGGTCAACCAGAATCGGGCGGTCGGAACTGTACTCGGTGGCCAGTTCCATGTAGCGCAGCAGCGCGGTGCGATCGTAAACGATCGCCATGGCGCGGCCGCCCAACACGTACGACGGGCGCACCAGCACCGGGTAGCCGATGCGGTCGGCCACCTCGGCGGCGGCCGCCGGCGAGGTGGCGGTTCCGTTCTCGGGCTGGCGAATGTCCAGGCGCGCGAGCAGCGCGCCGAAGCGTTTGCGGTCCTCGGCCAAATCGATTGACTCCGGCGACGTGCCGATCACCTTGAACCCGGCGCGCTGCAGCGGCAGCGCCAGGTTGAGCGGCGTCTGGCCGCCGAATTGCACGATCACGCCCTCGACCTTTTCATGATCCAGCACGCGCGAGACATCCTCGAACGTCAGTGGCTCGAAATACAGCCGATCGCTGGTGTCGTAGTCGGTCGAGACGGTCTCCGGGTTGCAGTTCACCATGATCGTCTCGAAGCCCTGCTCGCGCAGCGCGAAGGCGGCATGGCAGCAGCAGTAGTCGAACTCGATGCCCTGGCCAATGCGGTTCGGTCCGCTACCCAGGATGGCAATTTTGCGACGATTGCTGGGCGCCGCCTCGTCCTCTTCCTCGTAACAGGAATACATGTAAGGAGTGAAGCTCTCGAACTCGGCCGCGCAGGTGTCCACGCGCTTAAACACGGGCAGGAGGCGGTCGGCGACGCGGCGTTCGCGAACGCCATCCTCACTCGAACCGGTCAATTCGGCCAATCGCGCGTCGCTCAACCCAGCGCGCTTCGCCGCGCGCAAACGCTCGCGCGAGACGCCGGCAAGATCGCCCCGGCTGAGCTCGCGCTCCATCGCGCTTACAGACTGAATTTGATCGAGGAACCATGGGTCCATCCCGGTCATTTCGCGCACTTCCTCGAGACTCAGGCCGCCGGCGCCGAGCGCGTAGCGCACATAGGCCAGCCTTTCGGGATGGGGCGAAACCAACCTCTGCGTCAGCAGCGCGGGGTCCACGCTGAGCGCGCCCCGGCGTTTGCCGGTTTCGAGCGAGCGGACACCTTTTAGCAACGCTTCCTTGAAGGTGCGCCCAATGGCCATCACCTCGCCCACCGACTTCATTTGCGGCCCCAGGGTCTCGTCGGCGCCGGGGAACTTCTCGAACTGCCATTTCGGAATCTTGACCACCACGTAATCGAGGGTCGGCTCGAAGCAGGCCGGCGTCTTGCGGGTGATGTCGTTGGCGATCTCGTCGAGCCTGTACCCTACCGCCAGCTTGGCCGCGATCTTGGCGATGGGGAACCCGGTCGCCTTCGAGGCTAGCGCCGAGGAGCGCGACACGCGCGGGTTCATTTCGATCACCACCATGCGCCCGTCCTCGGGGTTGATGGCGTACTGAATGTTGCTGCCGCCGGTATCGACGCCGATTTCGCGAATGACGCGGATCGAAGCGTCGCGCATCATCTGGTACTCGCGGTCGCTGAGTGTCTGCGCCGGCGCCACCGTGATCGAGTCGCCGGTGTGCACGCCCATGGGGTCGAGGTTCTCGATTGAGCAGACGATGATGACGTTGTCGGCGGTGTCGCGCATCACCTCGAGCTCGTACTCCTTCCAACCGAGCACGGTCTCTTCCACCAGTACCTCGTGCACCGGCGAAAGGTCGAGTCCCCGCGTCAGCATCTCGGCGAACTCCTCGCGGTTGTACGCCAGCCCGCCGCCGGTGCCGCCCAGCGTAAACGAGGGCCGGATGATCACCGGGTACTCGGTGGCGAACTCCATGCCGTCGCGCAAATTATTGACAAGGCGCGAGCGCGGCGTCTCGAGGCCGATGGTCTTCATCGCATCCTTGAACAGCAGCCGGTCCTCGGCCTTCTTGATGGCCGCCAGATTGGCGCCGATGAGCGAGATGTTCAATCGCTCGAGCTCGCCCGCGTCGGCCAGCTCGACCGCCAGGTTGAGGGCCGTCTGGCCGCCGACGGTGGGCAACAACGCGACTCCGGCGCGGCGGTCGGGGCGCGCTTCGCGCCGCAAAATCTCGGCCACGTAGGTGCGCGTAAGCGGCTCGATGTAGGTGCGATCGGCCAGCTCCGGGTCGGTCATGATGGTGGCGGGATTCGAGTTCACCAGCACCACCTCATAGCCGTCGGCGCGCAGCGCCTTGCACGCCTGGGCGCCCGAGTAATCAAACTCGCACGCCTGCCCGATCACGATCGGGCCCGAGCCGAGGATCACCACCTTTTCGATGTCGTTGCGTCGAGGCATTTGTTTAGCGTTCCATCAACTTCATGAAATCGGCGAACAGGTAGTGCGAGTCGTGCGGGCCGGGCGCCGCCTCAGGATGGTACTGCACGCTGAATAGCGGCAACGTCCGGTGGCGCAGGCCCTCGAGCGTTCCGTCATTCAGGTCGAAGTGGGTCAGCTCGACTTCCGACACCGGGAGTGAATCCGGGTCGACGGCGAAATTGTGGTTGTGGGCGGTGATCTCGATTGCGCCGGTCGGGTTGCGCACCGGGTGGTTGCCGCCATGATGGCCGAACTTCAATTTGTACGTTTTGCCGCCGAGCGCCAGGCCGATCAGTTGGTGCCCGAGACAGATGCCGAAAATCGGAACCCGGCCCATCAGACCGCGAATGTTCTCGACCGCGTAATCACAAGGCTCGGGGTCGCCGGGGCCGTTGGATAGAAAAACGCCGTCCGGCTTGAACGCCAATACATCCTTTGCCGTGGTGCCCGCCGGAACCACATTTACCTCGCAGCCATGGCTGGCAAGCTGGCGCAGTATGTTGCGCTTGATGCCGAAGTCGTAGGCGACGACACGCTTCTTGGCGCCGCTGGCGCCCGGCCACGTATAGGCGGCGGCCGTGGTGACTTCGCGCGCCAAGTCACGTCCGTCCATGCGGGGAATTGCCTGCGCCCGCGCGCGCAGGGATTCGGGGTTGCCGGTTGCCGGCGCCAGGATCCCGCGCTGGACGCCCTGCTCGCGCAGGTGGCGCACCAGGGCGCGGGTGTCAATATCGGCCAGCACCGGAATGCCGCGGCGCTCGAAGTACTGTTGGCAGGATTGCTGGCTGCGCCAGTTGCTGGCAATCGGCGAAAACTCGCGGACGATCAGCCCCTCGATGTAGGGCTTAGCGGCCTCATCGTCCTCGACGGTCGAGCCGTAGTTGCCGATTTGCGCCGCCGTGAGGCAGACGATCTGACCGGCGTAGGAGGGATCGGTGGCGATTTCCTGATAGCCGGTCATCGAAGTGTTGAACACCACCTCGCCCGCCGCCTCGACCGGCGCACCAAAGCCCGTGCCCTGGAACACACGGCCACTCTCCAGCACCAATTGCAATTGCATTTTTTGGGACCGAATTATCGTAGCAGAACCTGACGCCCGCTGACCAGCTAGAAATCGCCACCGCCGCCCTGATTGCCGCCCAACACGCCGCCCAGCACCGCGCCCAGCGCTCCCATCCCCGCCACCGTGCCCAGCGTTCCGCCGCCGCCGTGGGTGGCGGCCGATGCCGCGATACGGCTGGCCAGCCGGTCGAATGACAAGGTTTGTAAAATTACGGTGCCGGGGCCGGTCAGGACGATGAAGAACATTCCCTCGCCGCCGAAGAGCAGGTTCTTGAAACCTTTAACAAACTCAATGGTGTAGCCGACGCCGGCATCAAAGGCAACCACGCTGCCGGTGTCGACGCGAATCTGCTCTCCCGCCGCCAACTCCATCCGGATGAAGTGCCCACCGGCATGCACCAGCGCGTCGCCCTGGCCGGAGAGCGTTTGCAGAATGAATCCCTCGCCGCTGAACATGCCATAGCCGAGCTTCTGGCTCAGCGCCACCGAGATGCCGACGCCGCCGCTGCAGCAGAGAAATGAATGCCGCTGGCACAGCCACTGTTTCGGACCTATGGCAAGGGGATGAATTGTGCCGGGATACGGCGCGGCGAAGCAAGCCTCGCCGCCGGCCGCGTCCCCGGTGAATTGAGCCAGGAAAAATGAGTCTCCGGCCAGCGCGCGCTTAAATCCCGACATTAGCCCGCCGCTCATGCCCGTGCTCATGCCCACGCCGCCGCGCATGTATAGGAGTGTTCCCGGTTCCGCCATCACCGACTGCCCCGCGCCCAGGCTGACGGTGACCGCCTGCATTTCGAAGCCGACAATCGAATACGCCGCGCCCCCCAGCGCGCCGGAGGAGGGAGAAGAATTCGTTTCCGCCATGAAAACATTGTAGGGCACGCGGCCACGGCGCGAAGCGCGGCCGGGCCTGTAGTAGAGTGGCAACGTGAAGCGACGTGGATTTCTCGCGCTGAGCGCGGCGGCAGCCTGTGGCACTGTGGTGGGCGCGACCGCGCCGGCGGATCGGTTTGAGGTCACGGGCGATGGCTTCCGGCTGAATGGCGAACCATTTGTGATTCGGTCGGGCGAGATGCATTATCCGCGGGTGCCGCGGGCCTACTGGCGTGACCGCATGCGGGCCATGCGCGCCATGGGGTTGAACACGCTCTGCACGTACGTCTTCTGGAACCTGCACGAGCCCCGACCCGGTCGGTTCGACTTCAGCGCCAATAACGACCTCGCCGCCTACGTCCGCACGGCGCGGCAAGAGGGGCTGCACGTAATTCTGCGTCCCGGTCCCTACATCTGTACCGAGTGGGATTTCGGCGGCTTACCGGCCTGGCTGCTGGCGCCGACGGCGGTTACAGTCCGCAGCCGCGATCCGCGCTTTCTGGCCGCCGCCGGGCGCTACCTCGAGCGCGTCGGACGCGAAGTTGCGGCGCTGCAAGTTACCCGCGGCGGCCCGATCCTGCTCTGCCAGGTTGAAAACGAGTACGGTTCGTTTGGCTCCGATCACGTTTACATGGCTGCGGTGCGCGACCTCATCCGCAACGCGGGGTTTGACGTTCCGCTTTACACGTCGGACGGTCCCAGCCAGCGCCTGCTCGCCTCCGGTACCCTCCCGGGCCTAACCAGCGTGATCAATTTCGGCGACGATGACGCGCCCGCCGACGGCTTCGCGGCACTGTCCAGGTTCCGGCCGGATGGCCCCAGAATGTGCGGGGAGTTCTGGGCAGGATGGTTTGACCATTGGGGCGAGACCCACCACACCACGCCGCCCGAGCACGCGGTCAATGGCATAGGCTGGATGCTCGCCCATAACATTTCGTTCAACATTTACATGTTCCACGGCGGCACATCGTTTGGCTTTATGGCCGGGGCGAATTTTTCCCGCGTTTACCAGCCCGACACCACCAGCTACGATTACGACGCCCCGCTCGACGAGGCCGGGCGGCCCACGCCCAAGTTCCGGGCTTTGCAGAAAATTCTTGGGGCGGCCGGCGGTCCCAGTCTTCCGCAGCCGCGGACCGGCATCGATATTCCACGGTTTGAGCTACGAGAATCGGCCCCAGTCAGTCAACTGCTGCGTGCGCCGCATCGCTCGACCGATCCACTGCCGATGGAAGCGCTCGGGCAATCGTATGGATGGATCTGGTATCGCACCAGGATTGCCGCCGGAACCGGCGCGCTCGAACTTCCACCGACCCGCGGCTACGGCCGAGCGTTTCAGAATGGCCGTGAAATTGACCTCGCGAGTCGCGCGCTCACGCTGGCGGCGGGCGAACTCGATATCGTGATCGAGAACATGGGCCGGATCAATTTCGGCCCCAAACTACAGGACAACCTCCAGGGCCTCTCCGGCGCTGTCCGCTTCGCCGGCGCCCGGCTTGGCCCGTGGGACATCTACCCGCTTCCGCTCAGCGGCAACGACCTGAGCGCGATTCGCTTTTTGCCCAACCCGCAGCCAGGTCCCGCGTTCTGGCGCGCCCATTTTCAGGTCGAGGAAGCTGGCGACTGCTTTCTCGACCTGCGCGGCTGGGGCAAAGGGCTGGTCTGGGTCAATGGCCACAACCTGGGGCGTTTTTGGAACCGCGGCCCGCAATTCGACCTGTTCCTTCCCGGCTGTTGGCTCAAATCGGGCCAAAACGAAGTCATCGTCCTCGATTGGGAAACGCACCAAAACGCCACCCTCGCCGCATCCAAGGATAGATCATGGCAACCCTCACTCGCGAGCAACTCATCGCCCATCTGAATCAGGACCTTGAACGTGAATACCAGGCAATTATCAGTTACGTCATCTACTCGCAAGTGCTGAAAGGCGCGGAGTACATGTCCATCGCAGGCGAGCTGGAGAAGCATGCCGCCGAGGAGTTGCAGCACGCCCTGGTGGTCGCCAACCAGATTGATTACCTGGGTGGCATGCCGGCCGCCGTGCCCAAGCCGGTGCGAACCAGCGAGAAGGCGCGCGAGATGTTGGAGTTCGACCTCGAAAACGAACTCAACACGATTCGCCAGTACCGCGCCCGCGTAAAGGAGTGCGAAGAACTCGAGGAGTTCGCCATTGCCGAACACATTCGCGAAATCCTGATTGACGAGCAGGACCACCTGATTGCGCTGGCCACCGCACTCGGGCGCGAGGCGCCCAAGCCTTAACCTGCCCCGGCGGCCCGTGCGCGCCGCCCTCTGGCGGGGCGCATTGTAGTTGGCAGCGGTTGTGTTGTGACCGTTGTTTTTAGCCCCGGTTATTTTTGCCCCGCAAACGGTGATTTCCGGATCCGCCCGGCGGCTTCGGGAAGTGTCGGCAGACTCTCGGCGCCGTCGGCGCTAACCGCGACGACTCCCATCATGTAATCGTCGAGAGTTTGCTCGATCTGGACTTCGGTGCCCTTGACCTCGAGCCGCATCGTCCATTGCGGCTGTGCTGTCGGCCGCAGCAGCACGCGGTAAGAGGCGGCTCCGGGAACGGGTCGCCAGCTGAGGTGGGTTCCCCATCCGGCGCGGCGCTGCTGGACCTGGGTTGGCGAGGGCGGCGCCAAGGCCAGCGCGGCGGCGGTGAGGGCATTCACGCGCGCCACATTCGCGGTGTAAGCCGGGTTCGTGAAGGCGATGATGTCGCCGAACTGGACGCCGTCATAGGTTCTCACCCACTGGTGCTGGTGATCGTAGTTCTCGTAGTAGTCGCTGAAGCGGACGGCGGCGAACTGGTTTTGCTGAAACGCGTCGGCATCGCCACCGCGGCTGAAGCGGTCGCGGCGATACTCCTGCACCACTTGGAAATCGGGTAAATATACAGCGGCGATACCGGAGGCGTAGCGGCCCAGTTGACGCGAGAGTGAGTCGTTCTCGCCGCCGATTTCGGAAAGGCGGAGGATCTCAGCCTGGCTCGGCGACTCGTCCATCGGCGGGCTGTAGACGCGCATCTGGTTGGTGTTGGCGTGGCCCGGGGTGTTATCTCCGCCGACAATATCGTCATCGAGCATCGCGACCACATCCTGGCCGGAGGCGCGCGCCTGTTCGGCATCGTGGTAGGCGCCGTAAAGGCCCTCCTCTTCGCCATCAAAGGCGATGAACTCGATGGTGGCGGGGAAATGCAATCCGCTCATTGCCCGGGCGCATTCCAAAGCGACTGCCACGCCCGACGCATCGTCATTGGCGCCGGGTCCCACCGTCGGGGTGCGGTCGGTCGCGCCGCCGCCGAATCCGCCGATGGTGTCGTAATCGCCGCCAATGATGAATACCTGATGGTTCTGTGGATCGTCTCCCGGCAGTGTGGCGATCACGTTGGCCATGGTCCCGGCCTTGGGAACACGGCCGCCCGCCGGCACCGGGAAGGTATCCACCTTGACCTGGAGCCGGCCGCCATGAGCCGCGCTGATGGCCTTGAACTCCTGCACAATCCAGGCTCGGGCGGCGGCGACGCCGGTGGTGGTAGAGTCGGTTTCATCGGTCGCCAGGCGCGTGCCGAAGCTCACCAGGTGGGCGGTGTCGCTCTTGATGTTCTCGGGCGTGATCGCAGCGATGATCTGACTGAGAGTCGGATTTCCGGCGGCGAGCCTCACCTCGGGAGGATGCTCGAACTGATACTTGGCGGTGGGAATCTGGGGTAGCGCCGGGCCGCGTTGTGCGGCGGCCGCGCCGGCGAGCAGGGCGAGAGCGAGTGGCAGAGCGAGTGGCATGGAGATGCGCATCCGGCTAGCATAATGCCAATGGTCTCCAGACGTTGCGACATGACGATGTTGACCGGCAGGGGGCCCTCGTCGTTGGTACCACACAGCGCCGCCACGGTGCTTTTCACCAACGCCGTTATGAACCAACTCAAGGAGGTCTTCCCAAGCTTTCGCGTGCCCTAAGAACCCTAGCCGGGAAACTCGAACTGCCGCGCCCCGCGGCCGCCCATGCGCGCCGGCACGGCGGCGCTGGAGAAATTGGGACGGAACATAGGGGTGAGCCCTTCCGCCTCGCGGGTGAAGGTCAGCGGCGAGTCGTCGCCGGCGCCGGCGGCGGCGTCGATGGCAGAGGCGGCGGGATTGCCGCCTTCGCCCTTGAGACCGATGCGGATCATGTCACCCATGCGGATTTGTCCGGTGGCGATCAGCTTGGCCAGAGGCGAGACGATGCGCCGCTCGATAGCCCGCTTCAAGTGCCTCGCTCCATAGCGCGGATTGTAGCCTTCGAGCAGCAGCAGCGCCTTGGCCTCACGGGTGCAGTTGAACAAGAACGGATGATTGCCGCTCGAGGACAAAATCCGCTGCTGCACCTGGCTCAACTCGATGTCGAGAATCTCGACCAGGTGTTCCTGCCGCAGCGTCTTAAACACCACCGAGCGATCGATGCGGTTCATGAATTCCGGCGAGAACTTGTGCCGCGCCGCCGCCACCGCCACCCGGTCCACGCGCGCGTCGTGATTGGCGTCGAGCCAGTCTTTTGAGCCGCCAGCCTGGGCTGGCGCAAAGCCCGTGCCCCCCATGGTCAGCACGTCCATCTCCGCCGCGCCCAGGTTGCTGGTCATGAAGATGATCGTCTGGCTGAAGTCCACCCGGCGGTTGTCACCCAAAGTGAGTGTCGCCTTGTCGAGAACCCCGAGCAAGAGCTGCCATAGCGAGTCGCTGGCTTTTTCGATCTCGTCAAAAAGCAACAGCGAAAAGCGCAAACGGTCGGTGAAGTGGGCGCTCAGCGCTTCCTGCGTCAGCAGAGGATGGGTCTCGCGATGACCCAGGTACCCGGGCGGCGAGCCGATGAGTTTGGCGATCTCGTGGCTGTGCTGGAACTCGGCGCAGTCGATCTTGATCACCGCCCGCGAGCTGTTGAACAGCGTCTCGGCCACCGCCTCGACCACGCGCGTTTTGCCCGATCCAGTCGGACCCAAAAGCAGCAGGTTGGCGATAGGCCGCCCCGGCGGATGCAGCCCGGCCAGGTAAGTTTGGTACAGGTCGACGACGCAACTGACGGCCGCCTCCTGTCCCACCACCTTGCGCTGCAGCGCGGTTTCAAACTGATCGACGCTCTCGCTGCGGCGCGCCGGATCCAGTCGTTCGATACCCTGGGTATCGGGGGCATCAGTTTGGGAGTGCAGGAGCGATGCGAATTGAGTTGCCATGGTTCCGCCGGCTTCCCAATAAGATGCGCCCGCACGCTCCCGCTTTCCGTTCAACCCCCGAATCCCGGTGGCGAAAAGTCCGATTTGGGTCAATCGCCGTTGCTCTCCCGCTCGGTTCCACTTTGGAAATCGGTTCCCGAGTGGCTGCTCCCCCCCTGACGCGGCGGATGTTTCAAGCGCGCATCGAGCTGCGAGCGCAAACCCTCCATCGCCTGCAGCAACTCCGCCATCCGGGCCTCGGCCTGTTCGCCCTGTCCATTCTGCTCGCTACGCTGCCGCAGCAGGTTCCAATCCAACTCCTGCAAATCTTCCTGCATGGTTTTCATGGCCCGAATCAGCATCGTCGCGCCTTCGAGATCGGCAAACGGGGAAGCGAACGTCTCCGACGCGCGCTGCCGCACCGCCGACCAGTCGAGCTGCAGTTGGGGATGGTTGCGCTGCACCTCCGCCAGCACCTCGGCGCTCACCCGGGGACGGTTGCCCAAACACGCCAAATGGACTTGGCGCACATGGCCATCCTCACGTACGTTGTGTACCAAATAGTAAGATTTGCCCTTGCGCCGCACAAATGCCATGTTTTTCTCCCCCCCTCGGTCCACTCCAGTGGTGGGATGAATAACCCACCACAAGGTAGGATGGCGTGCGCGGGAGCTTGGTTGTTCGGACTCGGATTGGCACATGGTACATTCTCTAAAGGTATGAAAATCCCACCGTTTTGGCCCTCGTTTTTGCTCCTTGCCTGCGCCACCGCCCCCTTAGCCGCCCAGCTCGCTACCCCGACCGTAGCCCGCCATCCTACTAGCGTCGATAGCGAAATTCGCGCCATCTACTTTACCGGTCTGATGGCGGGCAGCCCCCATGGCAGGCAACTGGCCGAGCAATGGCGATCGGAGGGCGGCAATGCCGTCGTATTCGATATAAAAGATTCCGACGGTCCGGTCAGTTTCAACTCCTCGCTGCCGCTTGCCGGTCATATGAAACGGCCCTACATCGCCAACCTTACGGAATGGGTTTCATGGCTGCATGCCCACGGACTGTATGTCATCGCCCGGCAGGCTGTGTTCAAGGATCAGCGCCTGGTCGAGGAACATCCCGAGCTGGCGGTACGCTCCCGCTCCACTGACGGTCCCTGGATCGAGAACCACAAACTCGGCAAAGCCACTTGGGCCGATCCCTCGCTGCCGGCGGTGCAGAACTACAATATCTCGCTGGCGCGGGAAGTCGCCGATGCCGGCGTTGATGAAATCCAGTTCGATTACATTCGCTTTCCCGTCGACGGGAACCAGAAAGACGCCCGCTTCGCCTACCAGGAAAAAAACCCTTCAGCCGCCCGCGCCGATTTCATTTCCAACTATCTCTACCGCGCCCATGAAGCGCTCAAGCCGACCGGCGTGCACGTTTCAATTGACGTTTACGGGGTGATGGCGTGGTCGCGCCAGGAGGATCTGAATGCGACCGGACAGGACGTTGTCAGC
This sequence comes from Terriglobales bacterium, assembly GCA_035606395.1. GTDB lineage: Bacteria > Acidobacteriota > Terriglobia > Terriglobales > SCQP01 > SCQP01. The sequence continues at coordinate 28,051 of DATNFK010000039.1, forward strand.
CTCGCCTACTTCTGTGACGTTATGTGTCCGATGATTTACCCGTCGCACTTCTTCGGCAACTTCGACGGCATTTCCGACCCCGGCGACGCGCCGCAGCATTTCATTCAGGCCGGCATGGAAAAATTCAACGGCATCACTGAGGACACCGGCGTGCGCATTCGCCCCTGGCTGCAAGCCTTTGCCTGGCGCACCAAGACGTTCGGCGTTGACTACATCCTGATCCAGGTTGAGACCGAACGGGCGCAGCACGGCGCCGGTTTCATGCTCTGGAACGCGAACAATCGTTATACCGTCCCCGACAAAGCCATGGCGCTGATGATGAGCGGCGGCGCCAAATACTTTCAGGGCGGCTTTCCCTACGCCGAAACCAAGCCGTAGGCGTACACCGAAACCGCAAACAGCGCGGGCGTGGGGGCGATCGGCCCTCACGCCCGCGCTGTTTTTAGGGTTACTTCGATTTTGAGAATTAGCGCCGTCCGCGGAAGCCGCCGCCACCGCGCCGGGGGCCGCGATCACCACCGCGATCGTCGCGATCGCGCCGGGGCGGGCGGTCATAGTTGCCACCGCCCTCGCCGCCCTCCTCGCTCCCCGGCGGCGGCGCCGGCAGCGGCAGGCCCAGCTTTTCACGCTGTTCCTTGAGGATGGCCTTGCGGCTGAGCTTGACCTTGTTGCCCTCGATGTTGATGCAGCGCACCAGAATCTGGTCGCCTTCGTTCAACTCGTCGGTTACTTCGCGCACGCGGTACTCGGCGATCTCGCTCACGTGCAGCAAGCCGTCGGTACCGGGGAAGATTTCGACGAAGGCGCCGAAATCGACGATGCGCACCACTTTGCCGAGATAGGTCTTGCCGATTTCAGCCGATGCGGTGATGTCGCTCACCATTTGCAGCGCCTTGGCGCCGGCATTGCCATCGACCGCGGCGATGTTCACCGTGCCGTCGTCGGAGACATCGATTTTGGCGCCGGTCTGCTCGACGATGGAGCGGATCATCTTGCCGCCGGGCCCAATCAGATCGCGAATCTTGTCGACCGGAATCTTGATGGTGGTGATCTGCGGCGCGAACAGCGAGCGGGTGCCGCGCGGGGCCGAGATCGTCTCCGCCATCTTGTCGAGAATGAATAACCGCGCCCGGCGGGCCTGTTCCAGCGCCTCGCGCATGAGGGGCGGGGTGACGCCGGTAATCTTGATATCCATCTGCAGGGCGGTGATGCCCTCGCGGGTGCCGGCGACTTTGAAGTCCATATCGCCGTAATGGTCCTCGGCGCCGGCGATGTCGGTCAGGATGGCGTACTTGTCGCCCTCCTTCACCAAGCCCATGGCGATGCCCGCCACCGGCGCCTGCATCGGCACGCCGGCGTCGGCCAGCGCCAAGGTGGCGCCGCAGACCGACGCCATCGAACTCGAGCCGTTCGATTCCATGATGTCGCTGACGACGCGGATGGTGTAGTTGAACGTGCCGTCCGGAGGCAGCTGTGAAATCTGGCTGCGCTCGGCAAGAGCGCCGTGGCCGATTTCGCGGCGCCCGGGGCCGCGCAGAAAGCCGGTCTCGCCCACCGAAAAGGGCGGGAAGTTGTAGTTCAGCATGAAGCGCTTGAAGCCTTCGCCCTCGATGGTCTCGATGCGCTGCTGGTCTTCCTTGGTGCCCAGCGTGACCGTAACCAGTGCCTGCGTCTCGCCGCGGGTGAACAGCGCCGAACCGTGGGCGCGCGGCAGCAGGCCGACTTCCGAATTAATGGCGCGGATCTCGTCAAAGGCGCGGCCGTCGGGGCGATGGCGCTTGTCGAGCAGGGCGTCGCGGAAAATGCGCTCGCGCATTTTCTCGAAATACTTCTTGGTCTGCGATTTCAACTCCGGCTGGTCGGCCGGAACCGCGGCCAGGGCCTCGGTCTCGACTTCCTTCTCCAACCGCTGGCTGTCGGCCTTGGGATGGGCCTTGGTATCGAGGGCGGCGGTAAGCCGCGCGCCGTACTGCTGGAACAGCTTCTTGTAGAAGGCCTCGTCGGTGACCGGCGCCGTAACCTGGCGCTTGGGCGCGCCCGCCTGGCGGCGCAGCTCCTCGATGCCGGCGATGATCTTCTTGATCTGCTCGTGGGCGAATTCGATGGCGCCGACCACGACCTCTTCCGAGACCACGGTCGCGCCGGCCTCAACCATCGAAATGCCTTCGTTGGTGCCGGCCACGACGATGTTGAGTTGGCTGGAACGCATTTCGGTGTAAGTCGGATTGCAGATATAGTTGCCGTCCACATAGCCGACGCGCACTCCGGCCAACGGCAGCGGGAAGGGAATATCGGAAATGTGCAGCGCCGCGCCGGCGCCGGTCACCGCCAAAACGTCGGGATCATTGTCCTGATCGGCGGAGAGCACCAGCGCGATGACCTGGGTTTCATTGCGGAAGCCTTCGGCAAACAGCGGACGAATCGGGCGGTCGATCTGGCGGCTGGTGAGTACTTCCTTCTCCGTCGGGCGGCCTTCGCGTTTAATGTAGCCGCCAGGAAAACGTCCGGAGGCATAGGTGTACTCGCGGTAATCAACCGTCAGCGGAAAAAAGTCGATGCCTTCGCGCGGCGTGTGCGCGCTCGTGGCGGTGGCCAACACCATGGTGTCGGCCAGGCGAACGATGACCGCGCCGCCGGCCTGGCGCGCGATTTTTCCAGTTTCGAGTGTAAGGGTCTTCCCCCCGGCTAAGGCAACAGTAACACTTGACGGCATTGAGTCCTCGGTTTCTTCTTTTGGGTTGGAATTCGACGTGCGCAGGCGTGCGCCCTCAGGCGCGTGCGCCGATTACTTGCGCAGGCCCAGTTTTTGGATCAGCGTGTTATAGCGGTCGGGGTGCTCGCGCTTTAAATAGTCGAGCAGCCGGCGACGTTTGCCCACCAGCAGCAGCAGGCCGCGACGGGAATGATGATCCTTGGCGTGGGTCTTGAAATGCTCGGTAAGGTAGGCGATTCGGTCGGTCAGCAGTGCCACCTGGACCTCGGGCGAACCGGTGTCGGTCGAGTGGATGCGGTAAGTGCCGACGAGATTGACTTTTGCTTCAGCAGTTGTGGCCATGAGTGTAAGCCTAAAGTCTACCACGTATGTGGCCGACTTTTCCGCCGACAGCTCAGGTCAATCCTATCGTCCGGAACCCGACGCCGGCGCCGGATGCACCACAAAGAATTGCTCGCCGCCCTGGGGGCCGGGTACTGCGACTTGCAGCAGCACATCCGCGCCAGGCGGCAGCTTGGCCAGTTGCGCCTTGGCTTGGGCAACGCTGCTCACAGGTACGCGGTTGATCGAAGTAATAATGAGGCCGCGGCCCAGCCCGGCAATAAACGCCGGCCCGCCTGGCACGACACTTTCAATTAGGATGCCCGTGGTTCCTTCCGGCAGTTGCAACTGGTCGCGGGTATCAGGAGTAATGTTTTCCAGATTCAGCCCCAGTTCCACGCCACCGCTAGAGGCCGCTTTAGGGCTCGCCGTGGGTTGGTTCTGATCCTGCGGCGCTGTTCCCAAAGTGACGGTAAGCGTTACCGGCTGACCGTCGCGCATGACGCCCAGCTTGACCGGGTTTCCTGGCGAAACCGCCCCAGTGGCCAACTGCAACTGGGTGGCACCGTCAATTTTGTTTCCATTGAGAGATTCTATTACGTCCCCCTCCCGTAATCCGGCTTTCTGGCCCGGTTCGCCTGGGGTAGTCGAGGTAACCAGCGCGCCGGTGGCGGAGGGTGGAAGTTTGAAAAACGGTGCCAGCTCCGGGGTCAGATCCTCGATGTTGATCCCTAAATACCCGCGCACTACCTTGCCCTTGGCAATCAGGGTTGTCGAAACCGGTTTGGCGATTTCGCTGGGGATGGCAAAAGCCTCGCCGCTAAAGCTGCCGGTCGAGGTGTAGATGAATGCATTCACGCCGACCACCTCGCCGCGCACGTCCACCAGCGGTCCGCCCGAGTTGCCGGGGTTAATGGCGGCGTCGGTTTGCAGGTAATCGCCGGGAGCGCGGGCATCGGTGCGGTCCTGATTGATGCGCCCTTTACCACTGATGATGCCGCGCGTCATGGTGAAGTTGAGTTGGAAGGGATTGCCAATGGCGAAGACGTTGTCGCCCTGCTTCAGTACGTGGCTATCGCCCCAGGGCAGGTTGGGCAGCCCGGTGGCGTTAATTTTAATCACCGCGAGATCGGTTAGCGCGTCGGTGCCGATGACCTTCGCGTCGCGAAAGGTGCGCTTGTCGAGCAAGGTCACTTGAATTTCGGTTGCATCCTGCACCACATGATTGTTGGTCACAATGTAGCCGTCGGGCGAAATGATAATCCCGCTTCCGAGGCCTTGTTCGAATTGCGGGCGACGGGGCATCTGCCCGCCGAACTGGCCGAAAAACTGTGACAAGGGGTTATCGGGGGGGAGGCCGCCATCACCTTCGCCGGGGCCGATGCCCCGTCCCGCCGGGGCTGTATGCGCGGTGACGTTGATGGCGACCACCGCGGGCGCAACCCGGTCCGCCAGCGTTTCCTGCTCGTGGTCGAGCTCGGTCAGCGCGCTCACCTGGTTGGCGGGGAGTGGCGAACTGGTGGATCCGGTGAAGGTCGAAGTAAGGCCCAGCCAAGCCTCCCGCGGCGTAGTATGAGCGCGGTAGAAGGCCATTGCTCCGGCGACACCGATGAGAATGACAAGGACAGCGACGGCTCGTCCGCTGATGCTTCCGTTTTGCTGGCGGCTGGGGCGCATAGAAATGGTTTCTCCGTACACTTCTATATTGGACGCAAAAACGGCCACTGGGGAAACGAAAAAATGCTATACTGACAACGATTTACCACACAGTACCCAGAGGAGATTCCTATTCGAGACTTCCGCCCGCGCCGCATTCCTGAGCCCCGAACCCGCGTCAACGACCGCATCCGAGCGGTAAAAATCCGGGTGATTGATGAAATCGGCACTCAGCTGGGAATTTTAACCCCACAGGAGGCATTGGCGCTGGCCCGACAACGCACCCTGGACCTGGTCGAGGTCGCACCCAACGCCGACCCGCCGGTTTGCCGGATCATGGATTTCGGCAAGTACCAGTACCAAATGGAGAAGAAGGCGCGCGAGGCGCGCAAGAATCAGAAAAATATCGTTATTAAGGAGATTAAATTTCGGCCCAATACCGACGACCACGACTACGAGTTCAAGAAAAACAATCTGCTCCGCTTTTTGGAGGACGGTGACAAGGTCAAGGCCACGGTGCAGTTCCGGGGCCGCGAGATCACCCACAAGGAACGCGGCTTTCAGTTGTTGAACAAGTTGTTGCAGGAGATTGCCACCCAGGCGCTGGTCGAGTTCCGGCCCCGTATGGAAGGCAATGCCCTAACCGCCATTTTGGCGCCGAAAAAGTAATCCGAGCGAGACCCCTATGCCGAAACTCAAGAGCCATCGCGGAGCCGCCAAACGTTTTCACAAGACCGGCAGCGGCAAAATTGTGCGCGGCCACTCCGGCGCGCGCCATATCCTCACCACCAAGAGCCGCAAGCGTAAACGGACGCTCGATCAGGAAACCCTCATCAGCCCCGCCGACCAGCGCCGCATTGCGCGCATGATTCCTTACTAGCCATCAGACTTTTGAAGCGGAGCCAAACATGCCACGGGTAAAACGCGGAACCAAGCGCAACGACAAGCGCAAAAAGATACTCGGCCTCACCAAGGGCTTTTTCCTCACCAAGAGCAAGCTCTACCGCTCGGCCAAAGAGGCCTCGCAGCGCGCGCTGAAGTTCGCCTATTCCGGACGTAAGCAGCGCAAACGCCAGTACCGCGAGCTCTGGATCGTGCGCATCGGCGCCGCCACGCGCAGCCACGGCGTCAGCTATAGCCAATTCATGCACGGCCTGATGCTGGCCAAAATCGAGCTCGACCGCAAGGTGCTGGCCGACTTGGCGGTGCGCGATCCGCAAGGCTTCGAACAACTCGTCACCCAGGCCAAGGCGGCGCTCTCCGCCGCCTGAGCCAACCCGTGTCCACCGCCGCCGAGCTGATCGACCTTGCCCAGCGGGCGGCGCCCTCGCCCCTCGAACCGGCTCTCGACGCGCTGCGCGCCGCGATCCCCGAGCACGCCCAGCGCGACTTCTGGCTGGCCCGCAAGTCGGGCCTGCTCACGCTGCTCAACGACAACTGGCTCAAGCCCGCCGCGGGCGAACGTAAACGCGAGATCGGCCAGGGGCTGAACCAGCTCAGGCGGTTCGTCACCGAGTATTTCGAGGCCGCCGCCGCGCCCGCGGTGAAGATCGCCGAGGCGGTCGAAGATGAAACCCTGCCCGGCCACAATGCGCGGATCGCGCCGCTGCACCCGGTGCTGCAGGTCCGCGACGAGATCGTTTCCATCTTCCTGCGCCTGGGCTATTCCGTCGCCGACGGACCCGAGATTGAATCCGCGTATTACAACTTCGAGGCGCTCAATATCCCCGAAGGCCATCCGGCGCGCGAGGAACAAGACACGCTCTACCTGGCCGGCGGCAACTTGTTGCGCACCCATACATCGCCGGTGCAGGTGCGCACCATGGAACGGCAGCGCCCGCCGCTGCGCATCGTCGTTCCCGGCAAGGTCTATCGCCGCGACGCGCCCGACGCCACCCACTCGCCCAACTTTCACCAGCTCGAAGGGCTGGCGGTGGACCGCGATCTCCACCTCGGCGATTTGCGCGGCACGCTCGATCACTTCGCCCACGAGTTCTTCGGGCCGTCGGTGACAACCCGGCTGCGGCCGTCATATTTTCAGTTCACCGAGCCCAGCGCCGAGCTCGACGTAAGCTGCATTTTTTGTCAGGGCAACGGATGCCGCACCTGCAAGCAATCCGGCTGGATCGAGGTTCTGGGCTGCGGCATGGTTGACCCGGCGGTATTTCGCTTCGTTGATTACGATCCCGATGAGTACACCGGCTTCGCCTTCGGCATGGGCATCGAGCGGCTGGCGATGATCCGCTATCAAGTCGATGACTTGCAGCGTTTCTACAGCGGCGATCTGCGATTTCTGGAGCAGTTCCGATGAAGGCGCTGAAAAGCTGGCTGCTGGAATTTGTACCCGCGCTGCCCTCGGCCGAAGCGCTCAGCCTTTGCGGCCTCGCGGTTGAACGCGAGGAGGGCGACACCATCGAGTTCGATATCACCAGCAACCGCCCCGACTGGCTTAGTCATTACGGTGTAGCCCGTGAGATTGCCGCGCTTACCTCCGCGCCGCTGGCAGCGTTGCCCGCCGCTCCGCTCCCGGCGGGCGCCGGGTTCACGGTGGTGGTTGACGCGCCGCGTGCGTGCCCCCGCTTCTGTGCCGTGCAACTCGACGGGGTTGCCGCCGGCGGGCCTTCCGACCCCGCTGTGCTCGCGCGTCTGCAGGCGCTCGGCCATCGTGGCATCAATGCCATGGCCGACCTGACCAACTACGTGCTCCACGAAATGGGCCAGCCCACCCACGCTTACGACGCTGACAAGCTACGGGGGGCGCGATTGATTGCGCGATTCGCGCGCAAGAGCGAGACGCTGGTGACGCTGGATGGCGTGACCCGCACGCTCACGCCCGACGACCTGATCATCGCCGACGCCGAGCGGCCGGTGGGTCTCGCGGGCGTGATGGGCGGACTTGAAACTTTGATCACCGCTTCGACCCGCCGGGTCGTGCTGGAGGCCGCCTACTTTGATCCATTGACGGTGCGCCGCATGGCCCGCCGCCACAATTTGCACACCGACGCCAGCCACCGCTTCGAGCGCGGCGCCGATCGTGCCGCCGGGCCCCAGGCGCTGGCCCTGCTCTGTGCGCGCAGCGGCGCTCGAACGATGGGCGGCATGACCGACGTTGGCGGACCCGGCGAGGCGCCGGCTGCCATCCGGCTGCGGCCGGAAGCGCTGGTCCGCGTGCTGGGCGCCGATGTTCCACTGACCGAGGCGGAACGCATTCTCGCCGCCCTGGGCGTCGAGCGGGGCGTGCCGCCGAGCTGGCGCCACGATCTATCGCGCGAGATTGATTTGATCGAGGAGATCGCGCGCCTCCACGGCTACGACAAATTCCCCGCCCGCCTGCCTGCCTTCAGCGGCGCCGCCGCTCCCTTGCCCGAAGCCGCGCTGCGCGACCGCGTGCGGACCCAACTGCGCGGCCGCGGTTTTGCCGAAGCCGTCACGCTCAGCTTCGCCGCCGAGGCCGAGTGCGCCGAATTCGCGCCCAACAAGCAACCCGTGCGCGTTCTCAACCCGCTTAGCGAAGAAGCCGCCATCCTGCGCACCTCAAGTCTGCCGGCCATGTTACACCTGCTGCGCAACAATCTGAATCATGGCGTCGCCGCGCCCCGATTGTACGAAATCGGCAAACTTTATTTTGCCGATTCAGAACCTGCCGTGCTCAGCATCGGAGTTTGCGACGCCGCGCTCGACCATCGCGCTTTCAAGGGCGAAATCGAGGCGGTGCTTGATCTTTTCGAAACCGGCGCGCCGTCGCTGGCTCGCTACGGGCGTATCGACCCCGCGACCGCTACACGCTGGAAATTGCCGCAGCATACCTGGACGGCGGAACTCGACCTGGCCGCGCTATACCGCCTGGGCCCGCGCCGGCTGCGCTACACTCCGCCCTCCCGCTTTCCCGCGAGCGAGCGCGACTTCTCGTTCCTTTTCGAGAACCGCCGCCAGTGGCAGGAGATTTCCGCCGCCCTTCTGACTCCGCCCATAGCTGAGCTCGCATCCCTTGAGCCGGTGGAAATATTCCGCGGTCCTGGGCTCGCGCCGGGCCATTACGCGCTGCTCATCCGTGCCCGCTTTCAGAGCCAGACGCGCACCTTGATTGACGCCGAAGTCCAGGCCGGGGCGGAAGAGATCATTCGCCGGCTAGCTTCCCTCGGCGGCACCCAGCGATAAAAATTCAGGTTCCCCCGTGCCGCCTTCCGGCATCCAAGTCAGAGAGATGCTTTCGCTCTTGCTGGCCTTGTGGTTCGTCGCGCTGCCTCCTCTCAACCCCCGCCAAACGTCGGCGACCGGCGCCCGCACGGATGTGTTGCAAACGTCCATGGGCGAGTTGCAGATTACCCCGGTGCACCCCAACTCGCTGGTGCTGGAATGGGCAGCCCTTAAGATCTATGTCGATCCTCCGCCCGCCGCACCCGGCGCGGTGCGGCCCAAGGCCGACTTGGTGCTGCTGACCGGCAGCGGCCAGATGCCGTCCGACTTGAAAAAGGCTTCGACCCAGGTGGTGACCGAGGCCATGGTGCGCGATGGTAAAACCCACACGGTCACGCTGCCCGGCTCCGGGCTCGCGCAAAACGTCACCGTGACCGGCGCCGGCTGGGGAATGGTACTCGACCTTGGCAAACGCGCCATCTACATTTCCGGCGACACCCGTTGCTCGCCGGCCGAGCAAGCGCTCAAGAATATCCAGGTCGCATTCGTGGCCATTGATCCCAAGCTCGGTACCACTCCGGAAATGGCGGCAGCCTGTGTGCTCAAATTCGCGCCCGAGGTCGTGTACCCCTACTACGCGCCTGATGCTCTGGCCCAGCAGTTCGCCAAAGACATTGGCAACAAATGCGACGTTCGCTTGCGCGAGTGGTAACTCGCGCAGGGGCAAGCTCCAAATACTGACGCGCGGCGGTAGCCGCGCTGGGGCTCGCGCCCATTAAAGGTGCGCCAGCGCGCTCACCCCGTTCCACAAGATCTGAATGCCGATGCAGAGCACAATGAAGGCCGAGAGCCGGATGAACACGCTCAGCCCTGTCGGCCCCAGTATCTTTTCCAGCTTCTCCGCCGAGCGGTAGCAAATGTAGATGCTAATCGCGATGATCAGCGGCCCTAGGAACGACGACGCCATCTGGGCCGGCCACGGATAGGCCTGGCGATGGGTGTTCGCACCCAGCGCCACCGCCACCGAAATCGAACCCGGACCGACGGTGATCGGCAGCGTCAGCGGATAGAACGCCTGCTGGCTGGCTTCATCGGGGCTGAGCGAGGTGGCCCGATCGGGATCGCTGTCGTTCTGCTGCAGCATGTTCCATCCCATGGCGATCACCACCAGGCCTCCGGCGACCTGCACCACGGGAAGAGAAACGCCGAAAAAGTCGAGCACCCTGGTGCCGATCAACATCGAGACCAGCAGCAGCAAAAAGCTGTTGATGCTGATGCGCCGCACCAACGATCGCCGGACGTCGGGGCTGTAGCCACCGGTTAGGCCGAGGAAAATCAATGAGCTACCCAGCGGATTAACAATCGGAAACAGGGCGGCGGCCACCAGCAGGGTGGCGCCGACGATGGACGTCAGTAAATTCATTGCTTCGTAGCTATCTTAATCGCGTGGGCTTAATAGCTCGGACCGCCGCCGCCCTCCGGCGGTACCCAGGTAATGATCTGGTAGGGGTCCATAATGTCGCACGTCTTGCAATGCACGCAGTTCGATGGGTTCAAGTGTAGCCGCTTGGCGCCGTCCTCGCCGATCTGCATTTCGTATACCTGCGCCGGGCAAAACGACTGGCACGGATTGCCGTACTCGCGCACGCAGCGCGTGTGGCAGATATCGGTATCGGCGATCAGGAGGTGGCAGGGCTGATCCTCCTCGTGACGGGTGCCGGAGTGAAACACGTCGGTGACTTTGTTGAACGTCAGCTTGCCGTCGGGCACGACTTCAATCGGCGGCGGCCCCAGCTTGTCAACTTTGCGCATGCGTTCGTGCCCCGGCCGGCTGGGATAGCGGGCGCGCAAACCCCTGCCCCCGGTCAGCATTTCGAGGCCAGTGTTGAGGAACCCGGCCAGCAAGCCATGCTCGAAGCCCTGGTGGAAATTTCGCACCGGCCACAATTCCCGCCGGATCCAACTGGCGTTCACTTTCGCCGGATACCCGGCCAACGTGCCCTTTCCGGTTAAGGTGTCAAACACCGATTCGGCCGCCAGCATGCCGCTCTTGATGGCGAAATGAATGCCTTTCAGCCGCTGCGAGTTCACCAACCCCGCGGCGTCGCCGATGACGAGCCAGCCGTCGCCGGTCATGGGCGGCAGCGCGTACCATCCCCCCATCGGCGTCGTCTTGGCTCCATAGCGGGCCATGGTTCCTCCGCTGAGCAGATCGCGCATGTAAGGATGCGTCTTGAACTTCTGAAATAAGTTGTGGCAGTCGGTTGCCGGGTCGGGGTACTCGAGCGCCGTCATTAAGCCGATGGAAACCTGGTTGTCATCGAGACCGTAGATCCAGCCGCCGCCGTACATGTTGGTGGGCAGCGGAAAACCGAGAGTATGGTAAACGCGCCCGCGCGGGAAACGGCCCTCGGGTAGATCCCAGATTTCCTTCACGCCCAGCGAATAGACCTGCGGATTCTCGCCCGACAATTGCAGGCGCCCTTGCAGTTCGCGGGTGAGCGAACCGCGCGGGCCTTCGGCCAAGACGATGATAGGGGAGTGAATGTCGTAGCCCGGCTCGAAATTGGACTTCGGCTTGCCATCGCGACCGACGCCCTTGTCGTCGGTGCGCACGCCGACCAGCTTGCGGCCGTCGAACAACAGTTCGCGCCCGGCGAATGAGGTGAAAACGTTCAAGCCGGCGGCTTCGACCTTGGCGCCCAGCCATTGCGCCAGGCGCGGAAGGTTAATGATGTAGTTGCCGTGGTTGTTGAGTGGCGGCGGCGTTACCGGCGAACGCACGGCGTGTTCTTCGGTCATAACCAGGAGGGCGTCGTCGGTCACCGGAATCGCGCCGAGCGCCGGATCGGAGGCGAAATCAGGCTCGAGTTCCAGCAGCGCGCGCGGATCCATCACTGCGCCACTCAACTGATGGGCGCCAATGGCGCGGCCTTTTTCGAGCAAGTAAATCTCGTCCTTGGCCAGGCCGGCGGCATCCATTAGGCGGGCGAGATGCAGCGCGCAGGCGAGGCCGGCCGGGCCGGCGCCGACAATCAGCACCGGCGCGTCAATCTTCGGGTGCTCCATGTTTTAATCTTAAGCCGGGCTGGATTCGAGGGCCCGCACCAGTTCTGGAACCACCTCGAACAAATTCCCCACCACGCCGTAATCGGCGACCTCGAAAATCGGCGCTTCCGGATCCTTGTTGATGGCCACAATGGTGCGCGAACCCTTCATTCCCACCAGGTGTTGAATCGCGCCGGAGATCCCGACCGCGACGTACAATTTGGGCGCAACCGTCTGTCCCGACGACCCGATTTGCCGGTCCATCGGCAGCCAGCCGGAGTCGCAAATGGGGCGGCTCGCCGCCAGTTCGCCGCCCAGCGCGTCGGCCAACTGCTTGACCAGCTCGAGGTTTTTCGGCTCCTTAATGCCACGCCCGGCCGCCACTATGATGGCCGCCTGCGAGAGATCCACCGCCTGCTTTGCCTCCTGAAACGGGGCCTCGGCGGTGAGCAGGGAAGGGCTGGGCGACACTGTAACCAATTCTATCGGCGCCGCGGTTCCCGCCGCCGGCTGGCCGCGAAACGCTCCAATCTGAATCGTGGCAAAGACGATCGTTTCCGGGTTCGCCGCGCGAACCTCGGCCGACCATTTGCCCTGGTACATCGGGCGGACGAAACCCTCTCCCTGGAAGCCAATCACGTCGGCGATCAGCGGCGCCGCCATGCGCGTGGCCAACTGCGGCGCGAAGTCGCGCACTTGGTAGCTATGCGGCAACAGCACCCGCTTCGGCTGCGCGTGCCCGATCACCTGCACCAGCGACTGCACCCACACGTCCGGACTGTAGCGGGCGAGGGCAGGGTGGCGGGCGACCAGCACGCGCTCGACTCCTTGCCGCGCCAACTCGGCGGCCAGCGGCGTTTCCTCGGCCTCCAGCAGCACGGCGGCTACGGGCGCGCCGAGCTCCCGAGCCGCGGCAATGGTTTCGAGACTGGCCGGGTTGAGTTTCCCCGCCGACTTGGTTTCGATAACGACAAGATTCATAAGCGGATTTGATGGCGCAAAATGTCGGCCAGCTTGGCCGCCTGCTCCTTGGCGCCGCCCTCGATCATGGTTGTGCCCTTACTCTTCACCGGGGCAAAAAGTTTTTCCACCACCTGCCGGTTCAAGCTCGGGTTGACGCCGATCTCCTCGAGCGTCACGGTGGTCAGCGGCTTGTTCTTGGCTTGCTTAATTCCCATCAGCGTAGCGTAGCGAATCTTGCTGATGCCGCTTTGAATGGTGAGCACGGCAGGCGTCGGCAGCTCGACGAACTGAAAAAATCCGCCTTCGAGTTCGCGCTTAACCCGAACGCGGTCCGCCCCCGCAGGTTCGATTTGCATGATGATCGTGGCGTGTGGCGCGCCTTGTAACTCAGCCACGATCACGCCGGTCTGGCCGAAGCCGGCGTCATCGGATTGCAGGCCAGTAAGAATGAGGTCGAATTTCTCACCCGCAATGGCGCGGGTGATGGCTTCCGCGGCGGCATAGGGGTCGAGCCGAGGCGCATCGTCGCCGGTGACATGAATGGCGCGGTCGGCCCCTTTGGCCAGAGCTTCGCGCAGCGCCTGCGAGGCGCGCGCCGGGCCTACCGTGATGGCCGCCACTTCGCCTCCATGCGCCTCTTTCAACCGCAAGCCGGTTTCGAGCGCGAACGCGTCCGGCTCGTTGATTTCAAAAGCGACATCTTCGCGAATCGAACGTTGGTCGGCGGCCAGCCGCAGTGGAGCGTCTTTAGCCGGAACCTGCTTGAGACACACAAGAATCTTCACTGAATTAGTATAGAGTGGCCGAGGCTAAATGCAGCGTCGCCACGCCGCCCAAAAATCGCCGGCAGAAGACATCCCCGAAGCCGGCGGCGGCAATCATGGCCGATAGTTCGGCCGGGGGCGGAAAGCGTCGTACCGAGCGCGGCAAATAATCGTACGCCTCGGGGTGTCCCGAGATCCAACCGCCCAGTTTGGGCAGCACACGGTGAAAGTAGAAACGGTAGGCATGCGCAAAAACCGGCAGCGTCGGTTCGGCGGCCTCAAGGATTGCCAAGCGTCCACCGGGAGCCAGCACCCGGCGGAACTCTCGCAACCCAGCACCGTAATCGCTCAGATTGCGAAAGCCGAACGCGGCAGTGATAGCGTCGAAGCTGGCATCGGCAAACGGCAGTCGCAGTGCGTCGGCCTGCGCAAACGCCTCGCCGGGAGCTTTGGCCTGCGCGCGCCGCAACATGGCGTGGCTGAAGTCGGCGCCGATAATGGTGGCCCGCGGCAGTGCCCGCGCCAGGGCCAGCGACAAGTCGCCGGTGCCGCAGCAAAGGTCGAGCACCCGCCGCGGTTGGCGCTGGCTCACCGCCCGCGCCGTGCGCCAGCGCCAAGTGCGGTCTATTGATAAGCTGAGCAGGTGGTTGGCGCGATCGTAGGTCGGCGCAATCTCGTCGAACATGCCGCGCACCTCGTCCGGCCGGCGCGTCTCGGGCGAGGGCGCGGCCACTCTCAGTGCGCCTGCACGCCGATGTAGCTGCGGCGATAGCTGGTGTTGCCCACGCTCGCCGTCGCCGGTACATCGAGCTTGACCACGATCGAGTGCACAGGCGCGGCCGAAAGATCGTTGGGAGTGAAATATAGATGGTAAATCGCGCGCAGCTCGTCACCGATCAGCGACAGCTTTTGATCGAAGTCATTGTCGTTGCCAGCCGAGTAGTACACGCCGCCGGTCGAATACACATAGTCGTTCGAATGCGGCGCCAACACCTTATTGGCAACGCCGGCCGCGGTGCTAATCACTCCCCCCAAGTCTAAATTGCCCATGCCGGCGTTGCTGGTCGGCATGCCGTGGCTATCGACTGGCGCGGGCGGCGCGACCGTCCGCTGCGAACCCTGGCCCACGCCGCGCTGCTCGGTCGAATCCGGGTTTACATAATCCGGCGCGCCCTTGGGATGGTTCGGCGACAAATGAAAAATCGGCGTGGCATCACTCATGCCGCTGTCAATCAGCGCCTCTGCGCCCGCCCCCGCCTTGGCGCTCGAGCGCGAAATTACCAGCGCCGCCCGCGTATTCTCTTTGGGCTGATGGCGCAGATCAAGCACCGCCAAATTCAGCGGCTCAAGAATCGAGCCCTGTCCCTGCGGGGCGGAAGGTGATTTCTCCAGATGCCGCAAGGCATCGCCGAGCTTATCGGCGTCGCCGGTGAAGCCGATAATTTGCCTCGGCTCCGGGCCCGGCGTAAAGATGCTGGCCACGCCCGCCGCGCCGACCACCATATTGGTAATCAACTGGGCGCTGCGCTTGGCTTGGGCGATGGCGTCGAAGTCGCTCGTGTCAACCACGATGGCAAGCGACAGCGGCCGCGGATCATGATCAAAGGCGGAGAGCTTTTGCGCAATGCCGTTGTCATAAATCTTAAAGTCGTCCTGCGAGAGCGACTCCATGGGCTGGCCCTGCTTGTCGAGCACCAGCATCGGCACATCCACCACGGTGGTACTAGCGCGGATGATCGGTGCCTGACCGCGCTGCTGGGCGGCGAGGGGGGTGGCAAGCGGCGCTGCGAGCCCGCCCAGCACGCCGACTACGCATGACCAGTGAAGCCACCGGAAACCGACCATGCCTTTAGGATAGCCGACTTAGCCGTCATCGCTGTCGGTCTGAGCGACCGCTGGACTTGGCGGGAGGTGCTGGTGTCGGCGGCGGTAGTTGCACTTCCGTCATGTCGCCTTGCGCGCTGGATGCCGTTTCATCCCGGCACTACGGTAGGCATGCGCGCGCTGCGCGCGCTGATTGCGCGTGGCGTTTTAAATGGACGTATAATTTTAGCTTCTGTATCGCGCCGGTACCAATTAGGAGCTCCCCGAGGAGCCGCCACAGGAGCATCGAGCCCATGTCCCATCGCCGCCTTCGTCATTCCGTGCTGATTTTGACCGCCGTTTCCTTCTCCCTTGCGCTCTCCCTCACCGCCCAGCGCGGCGGCCGTCAGGGCGGCGGCGGCGCGGCCCAGCCCATGCAGTTCCGCGAACTCGGTCCCGCCGCCGGCGGGGGCCGGGTTTGCTGCGTGGTCGGCGTTCCCGGCCAGCCCGACATCTACTATATCGGCGCCGGTGGCGGTGGCGTCTGGAAAACCACCAACGGAGGCTTTTCCTGGACGCCCATCTTCGAGCATGAAACCACCGAGAGCATAGGCGCTGTCGCGCTCGCACCCTCGAACCCCAATTTGGTCTGGATCGGCACTGGCGAGTCGAATGTTCGCAACGACGTGATCGACGGTCATGGCCTGTTTTTTTCCCCCGATGCCGGAGCGACGTTTAAGGAAGTGGGCGCCGAGTACTTTCATCACGCCGGCCAGATCTCCAAGATTGTCATCAATCCTGACGACCCGAGCGAAGTCTGGGTCGCGGTGCTCGGCCATGCCTTCGGCCCCAATCCTGAGCGCGGCGTCTATCACACCACCGATGGCGGCGCCACCTGGCGCAAGACGCTGTTCGTGGATGACTCGACCGGCGCCATTGATCTGACCATGCAGCCCGGCAATCCCCGTGTGCTGGTCGCCGCCATGTGGCAGACGGTGCGCCATCCCTGGGGCCTGGAAGATGGGGGCCCGGGCAGCGCCATCTACAAGTCCAATGATTCCGGCATCACATGGCACAAGGTCACCCGCGGCCTGCCGGCTGGTCCCTACGGACGCATCGCCGTCGAATTCGCCCCCAGCGAACCCAACCTCATATATGCCGAAGTCCAAGCCAAGCACGGCGTGTTCTGGCGCTCCGACGATGCCGGTGATAGCTGGACCATGGTCAGCGACAACTACCAGCTCAACTCGCGCCCCTTCTACTTCAGCCGCTTCGAGGTTATGCCCAACGATCCTGACAAGATCTATTTTCTTTCCGTCGGCATGTCGTACTCCGCCGACGGCGGCAAGACGGTCACCCGCGCCGGCGCCACGCTGCACAGCGATCACCACGCGCTCTGGACCGATCCCACCAATCCGCGCCGCATGATCGAGGGCAATGATGGCGGCGTCAATTTCTCCAGCGATGGCGGCCAGCACTGGATTCACACCGCCAACCTCACGCTCGAAGAGGGCTACTCCATTCATACCGACAGCGACACGCCGTACCACATCTGCGTCGGCCTGCAGGATAACGGCGGCTGGTGCGGCCCCTCGCGCGCCGCTGCCCGCCCCTCGGAGTGGCGCACCGTGGTCGGCGGCGACGGCGAATACGTCGTTCCCGCTCCCAGTGACGCCAACGTGCTTTATGCCGACTCCCAGGAGGGCGATGCCGAGCGCACCGATTTTTCGACTGGAACTTCGGTCAACGTCAAGCCGCTCAACACCGCCACCTCGGGTGAGACCAATTTTGTCTATGCCATGAAAGACCGCTTCAACTGGACTACGCCGATCGAGGTCGATCCCAATGACGCCGACACCGTCTACATGGGCGCCGACCAGTTGTTCAAGTCCACCAACGGCGGCCACGATTGGACCGCCATCAGCCCCGACCTGACGCGTAACGACAAGAGCAAGCAACAGGCCTCGGGCGGCGTGGTGGATCTCGATATGACCGGCGCCGAGACGGCCGAGACGATTCTCTCCATTGGTTTAGCGCCGACCGATAAGAACACCATCTGGATCGGCACCGACGACGGCTATGTCCAAGTCACCCATGACGGCGGCAAGAGCTGGACCAACGTCAGCAACAACATCGCCGGATTGCCGGAGTGGGGGCGCTTGCAACAAATCGAAGTCTCGCCTTTTGACGCCAACTCCGCCTACATCGCCTACGACCTGCACGAAATGGACAACGACAAGCCGTATGTCTTTAAGACCCACGACGGCGGCAAGACCTGGACGGCGATCAACAGCGGCCTGCCCGACAACTATTCCGCCCGCGTGGTGCGCGAGGATCCCAACCAGAAGGGGTTCCTCGTCCTCGGCACCGATTACGGACTCTACCGCTCCTCCGACGATGGCGCCACCTGGGAACAGGTGCATCAGAATTTCCCCACCGTCGCCATCTACGACATCAAGTTCGTGAAAGCCACCCACGATCTGATTGTTGGCACCCACGGCCGCGGCATCTACTTGATGGACAACATCACGCCCTGGGAGCAACTGTCGCAACCCGCCGTCGCCGCAGCCGATTTCAAGCTGTTCCCAATTCTTGACGCGGTGCGCTATCAAGGCGGCCGCGGCGGCGGCGGTGGCGGCCTCGGCGCCGATCCCTTCGCCATGCGGGTTCCCGATCCGCCTTCTGGCGCGGTGATTCAGTACTCGCTCAAGAACGCGGTGCGCGCCACCACGCCGCAACCCGCGCCGGCGCCCGAAGATCCCCAAACCGCTGAAATGCGCGCCATGGCCGCGGCGTACGGCATTAGCATCCCCACTGCGAGCCGCGGGCCGGTGACGATCGAGGTTAAGGACGCCAACGGGCGTCACGTCGCCACCCTACACGGATCTGGACGACCCGGCATCAACGAGGTCGTGTGGGACGGCAATTACGACCCCTCTCCGGTTAGGCCGCCTTCGACCGGCGGGCGCGGCGGCGGGGGCTTCGGCGGTTTTGGCGGCGGTGGCTTGCGCGCTCTGCCAGGACGCTATACGGTCACTGTCACTCCGCCCGGCATCGCTCCCCAGACGGCCGAGGTCAATTTGCGGGAAGACCCGCGGATCAAAATCAATATGGCCGCCCTCGAAGCCACGCTCAAGGCGGGTCAGGAGATGCAGCCCGATATTGACGCCATGAATCGCATGCTCATCGGCCTCAATAGCCTGGAGCAGCAATTGGGAGGGGTTGAAACGAACCTCACCGCGTTGCAATCCGCCGGCAACTACAACACGCTGCTCGAGCACGCCGGCGCGCTACGCAAGAAAGTTGTGGCGCTCGATGAAAAGTTCAATCCCGCGCCGCGCCGCGAGGATTACGGCGGCATCACCGAGTTCGCCGCCGAATTCAACGGCATCTTCCGCCGCGTCAGCGGTGGCTTCAACGAAATGCCCCATGCCCAGGACTTGCAGGATTGGGCCGCGGACAAAGCCAAACTGGCCACCTACCTTGAGCAATACAATCAGCTCGTGCGCGTCGACGTCGCGGCCTTTAACAAGGAGGCCCTCGCCGGCAACGGCGTGACTCTGATCGCCGAGGCTCCCGCGAACAGACCGTAATCGATTTTAAAATCACATACAGCCGAGGGATTTAATTATGAAGTTCAAATTGGTGCTTATCGTGACGGCGGTGATGGTGGCCGGCGGCTTCGCCCAGCGCCGGGGCGCGCGTGGCGGCAATACCGCACCCATGCAGTTCCAGGATCTCGGGCCCGCGGCCGGCGGCGGGCGCGTCTCCAGCGTGGTCGGCATTCCCGGCCAGCCCAACATCTATTACGTCGGCTCCGCCGCCGGCGGAGTTTGGAAGACGATTGACAGCGGCAACACCTGGCAACCCATATTCCAGAATGTGAAAGGCCAGGACACCGGCTCAATCGGCGACATCGCCCTCGCCCCATCCAATCCCAATCTGGTATGGGTGGCTACTGGCGAACCCAACATTCGCAACGACGTCATGGTCGGTCACGGACTCTACTTCTCGCCTGACGCCGGCGCCACCTGGACCGAAATCGCGCCCGAGATTTTTCACAACGCCGGCCAGATGTCACGCGTCGTGATCAATCCTCATAACCCCAATGAAGTCTGGGTCGCGGTGCTGGGCCATGCCTTCGGCCCCAACCCCGAGCGCGGCGTGTTCCACACCACCGATGGCGGCAAGACTTGGAACAAGACACTGTTTGTGGACGACCACACCGGCGCGATTGATTTGGCCGTCAAGCCCGACAATCCCAAGATCTTGCTCGCCGGCATGTGGGACGTCACCCGTCATCCCTGGACGCTTGACGACGGCGGCCCCG
>DATNFK010000040.1:0-38923 GCA_035606395.1 Terriglobales bacterium
CGAAGAGAGTTCGGCGGCCATCAGCGCTATGGGCATGGACCAGACGAGCGGAACGAAAATGATCAAGAGCACGCCCGCGCGCGCGCCGACGGAGCCGATCAACGGTTCGAGCCCGTAGGGTCCGCCGCTGACGGTAAGAAAAATAAGTCCGAGCAGTCCGAGGACGCCGACGCCGCGTTTAGGCCTCATTCGCCGACCCGCTGACGCGCGCCAGCACCAGAGTGATGTCGTCGGCCTGCTCGTCAGAGCCACTCCAGTCGCGCACTCCGGTCAGCACCGTATTCATGATCTCGCCGAGCGGGCGCATGCGGTTGGCCTGCAATAGTTGTATCAACCTGGTCTCGCCGAATTCGACTCCGTACTCATTCTCGGGCTCGGTGATGCCGTCGCTCCAAATGGCGATCAATTCGCCGGGCTCAAGTTGCACGGTGCCCACCTCGAAGCTCACGTTCTCGAAAAGACCGACCACCATGCCGCCGCGTTCGAGGCGACGGAAGCCTTGGGATGAGATCACCACCGGCGGCAGATGCCCGGCGTTGGTGTAGCGAAGCTGGCGGCGTTCGCCGTCATACACGGCGTAGAAAAGAGTGGCGTATTTTTCGGGCGGCGTGCTGTGATAAATCTGGCTGTTCAAGCGTTCGAGCAGGCGGGCCGGATCAGATTCCTCCTCCGCCACGGTGATGGTGCGGCCGCCCGCCGCCGCGGCGCTGACGGCGCCGTCGGCGAGGCTGGGTTGGTACGCGCGGACCGCCGCGACGATGGTCGCCATCAGCAGGGCGGCTGAAATTCCCTTGCCGGAGATGTCGCCGACCGCGAGACTGACGCGGGTGGGGCTGAGCTGGAGGAAGTCGAAATAATCGCCGCTCACCACGCGCGCCGGGAGGCAGCGGCCGAGGATCTCCATGCCAGCGACGGTTGGGGGCACGCGTGGGAACAACTGCGCCTGAACCTCGTGGGCGATGCTGAGCTCGCTCTCCAGGCGCTGCTTCTGGCGCTGCTCCTGCAGCAGGCGCTGGATGGAACTGGTCATGGTGTTGAACGAGATCTCGAGCGCGGCCAACTGATCGCGCGTGTGTACCGGGATGCGATGGTCGAAGTTGCCGCGGTTTACGTGCTCGGTGCCGACGTACAAGTCGTTCACCGCGCCGGTGATGGTGCGGGTCAGTCGGATGCCGGCGATGAGCGAGAAGGTCTCGATAATGAGGAACACGATGCCGATGATCGCGAGAAGCAGCAGTGGCCAGCGCCCTTCAATGGGAGACGCATTGGTGGCGAGGCCGGCGAACAGGCTGTTGTTCAACAACGAGGGGCGGGTATTGATGGTGGCCAGCGTGGTGACCGAATCGCCACTGGTCCAGACTGTGGACGGAATGAAGGCCCAATTAGTGATGCCGATGTCGAATATGCTACCGCGCGGTGGGAGGGGACGGGTGCTCGCCAGTCGAATGCCGGGCGCGGTCAGGAGCGGTGTATTGGCCTCCTTCCCGGAGGGGATATTGACCAGCGAAACCTGGCCCAGGGACTGGGCGAGCGCATCGAGATTATGGGCATCGAGCGTGTACATGGTGAGCACGCGCTCGCCGGTGGCCGCGCCGGCGGGGGTGTTGGCGGCGGCGAAACTGGCAATGGCATAGCCGTTGGGCAAAGCAATCAGGCCCGAAAAGCCGGGCTTGAGCCAGCGGCCCATCAATCCGAAGCGCTGCGAGTCGGCGTTCTCGGGCCGGCCCGAGGCGTCATAGAAATAGGAGTGCACGCCGCCAAATCCGCGAGGGAAATAATAGCTCGCGTAATAGTTGGCCATGCCCTCGATCTGGCCGCTGCGGTCGGGGCGGCGCTCGAGTTCGCGCACGGTAAGAGTATTTACGGCGCTCACATTTTTGATGCGGGTATTGAGTTCGTCCACCAGGAGGAACGATGCGTACTGGCCATAGAACATGTAAGCGCCGATGGCCAGCATCCCGGCGATCAGCACTACCGGCACAACGCCCATGAAAACGTAAGCCAGGATGAGGCGGTTGCGCAGCAGCCACAAGGTTTCGGTCGCGAGCAGGTGCACGACGCGCAGCAGGAGCAGGAACAGAGAGACGGAAAACGCGATCCGGAGGAAGCCGAACCAGCCCAGCGCCGCGTGGCCGACGAGCATCGGCGCCGCCGCGATCAGGGTCAACAGACCCAAGCCGACGGTTATCTGGAAAAGCTTGGAGTGGCGCAGTTGCAGGAACAGCCGGAGCGAGCGCGCGCGGGCGTGCGCCGCAGTGGCCTGCGGGGCGTTCTGTGGGGCATTCTGCGAAGAACCGCCCGCCGCGCCAAAGTTCTCGTTGGATGCCATGCTACCCCTAGCATAACTTCGTCAGCCACCGGAAGCGCCGAGACCAATTAGCGGCCGGCGCCGCCGACTCGGGTGGCCCGCTGCAGGGCGAGCTGCACGCGGCTGTGATGCCGACTGTAGGTGAAGTACACGATCAGCCCGATGGCGAGCCAGATGAGAAATACTTCCCAGGTGAGGTTGTGCAACGAGAGCATGAGCGCCAGCGACACAACGATGCCCATGATGGGCACAAAAGGAACCCACGGGGTCTTGAACGGCCGCTTCAACTCGGGGTCGCGCACGCGCAGGATCCAAACGCCGGCGCAGACGATGGTAAAGGCGAACAAGGTTCCGATGCTGGTCAACTCGCCCAGGGTCGCAATCGGCAGGGAAGCGGCGAGCAGAGCCACCGCGGTACCGACCAGGATGCTTGAGACGTAGGGCGTCTTGAACTTGGGGTGCAGCTTGTTGGCCCACTGCCACAGCAGCCCGTCGCTCGACATGGTGAAGAAAATTCGCGATTGGCCGAGCAGCATGACCAGCATGGTGGAGGACAGGCCGCCGATGGCGCCGATCTTGACCAGAATGCTGCCCCAGGTGACGCCGGTAACGTCCACAGCCACCGCAATCGGTTCGGCGACGTTGAGCGCGGTGTAGTTCTTCAAGCCGGTGGTCAGCGCCGCGACGATGATGTAGAGCACGGTGCAGATGACGAGCGAACCGAGAATGCCGATCGGCATGTCTTTGCCCGGATTCTTGGCTTCCTGCGCGGCGGTCGAGACCGCGTCAAAGCCGATGTAGGCGAAGAAGATTACGCCGGCGCCCTGTAGAATGCCGGACCAGCCGAACTCGCCGAACTTGCCGGTGTTTTTGGGGATAAAGGGATGCCAGTTGGCGGTCGCAATCGAAGGATGGGAGGTCAGGAAGATGACGCCCAGGCCGATGAAGACCAGGAGCACGGAGACCTTCACGATGACGATTGCGGTATTGACGTTGGCCGATTCCTGAATGCCGATCACCAGGATGATGGTCACCAGCGCGATGCCCAGAAAGGCGACGAGATTGAAATTCGAGGTCATCGTCTGGGTGATACCGCTCAATTGCGCGGCGGTCATCGAGGCGGCTTTGACCCAATGGCCGTTCACCATTACGAATTTAGTCCCCGGCGAGGCGGTCAACTGGGCGGGCAGATAGAGGCCGAAGTTGGCGAGCAGGCTGCCGATGTAGCCCGACCAACCCACCGCGACGGTGGCGGCACCGAAGGCGTACTCGAGCACCAGCGCCCAGCCGATCACCCAGGCAACGATCTCGCCGAGGGTGGTGTAGCCATAGCTGTAGGCGCTGCCGGCGATCGGAATGAGGGCGGAGAACTCGGCGTAGCAAAGGCCGGCAAAGGCCGAGGCAATGGCGGCGATGATGAAGGAGAGGATCACCGCCGGGCCGGCGTTCAGCGCCGCCACGGTTCCGGTCAGCACGAAGATGCCGGTGCCGATAATGGCGCCAATGCCGAGCGTGACCAGGTTCAGCGGGCCGAGGGCGCGCTTGAGGCCGCCATGCTCGCCTTCGGTTTCGGCCAGCATGGCGCGCAAATCTTTTCTGGCAAATAAGTTGAGGCTCATAGTGTCGTTGCCAAACCCTTCCTGCCGGAGGCGCGCCAAATGTAAAACACAGGCACGCCCAACAGCACCAGCAGCAATCCGCCGCCGGCGTACTGCGGAAACACCCACAGCACCACTACATCGAAAAATATTGCTAACAGTATATAGACAGCCGGCAAAACCGGGTAGCCGATCACTTTATAGGGACGGGCCAGGTTCGGTTGCCGGTACCGCAAAATGAACAGTCCGGCGATGGTCAGGATATAGAACAGGAAGACCGCGAACATGACGTAGTTCAGCAGATCGTTGTATTTTCCCGAGAGGCACAGCAGGCAAGCCCACAGGCCTTGTATCCAGAGGCCGCGGGCGGGGACGCGGGCCGGGTTGAGGCGGGCGACACCTTTGAAGAACAGGCCGTCGTGGGCCATGGCGTAGTAAATACGCGCGCCGGCGAGGATAAGTCCGTTAGTGCAGCCGAAGGTCGAGATCAGAATTGCCGCCGCGATGAGCACCGCTCCGGTATGTCCGTACAGTACGGCAAGCATGGCCGAGGCCACCCTGTCCTCAGGTGCGGCGGCGATATCGGCAAATCGCAACACACTCAGGTAAGCAAGATTGGTCAACAGGTAAATCGCGGTGACGGTGATGGTGCCGAGCGCCAATGAAAGGGGCAGGTTGCGGCGGGGGTTTTGCACCTCGCCGGCGGTGAAGGTGATGTTGTTCCAGGCGTCGGAACTAAACAGGGAACCGACCATGGCGGCGAACACGGCCACGATGGTCGCGGTCGAAACCAGCGACCCATTGGCGGCGCCGGTGAGGTTGTAGCTGCCGGAGCTGAAAATCCCCGCCCAGAACTGGCTCCAGAAGTGACTGAAATTGGCGGAGATCACGCCGGCGTTGCGCGCAATCACGAGGCCGATAAGGATCAAGCCGACGAGGGCAGCGATTTTGGCGAAGGTGAAGACGTTCTGGACCAGGGCGCCGGCCTTGACCCCGCGGCTATTGAGCCAGGTCAGGAAGACGATGACCGCGATGGCCACGAGCTCTTCGGTGTTGACGCCAAGCTGAACGGGGCCGATGTGGCCGAGGTGAAAGAGCCAGTTAGTTTCCGAAATCCAGCCGGGATAGATGACGCCGAGGTACTTGGCAAAGGCGACGCAAACGGCGGCGATGGTGCCAGTCTGGATGACGACGAACGAAGTCCATCCATAAAGGAAGCCGAAGAGGGGGTTGAAGGCCTCGCGCAGGTAGACGTACTGTCCACCGGCCTGGGGCATGGCGGCGGCGAGCTCGCCGTAGCAGAGCGCGCCCATCATGGTCATGATTCCGGTGAGCGTCCACACCAGCATCAGCATGGCGGGGGAGCCGACCTGGCGCGAAATTTGCGGCGATACGACGAAGATGCCGGAGCCGATCATGACCCCCATGACAATCGTCGTGGAACTGGTCAACCCCAACGCCTTGATGGCCCCAGAGCCCTGATCGGAGGCGGTCGCGTTAGGGGGAGCGCTTGGCATACGAAACTGGCAACTAGTTATGGCAGGAAACGTTGCGGAACGCAAGCAAGAACCGTTCGGCCGCGGCCACCGGGTCAGGGGTGCCCCAGAGGCCAGCGATGACGGCGACAGCATCGGCCCCGGCGCGCCATGCCTCGCCGCAGTTGGCCAACGTGATGCCGCCAATGGCGACCAGCGGCACTGTACAGGCGGGCTTCAGCATGCTCAGTGCTTTGACTCCCACCACGGCATCCGGTTTCAACTTGCTGCGCGTCTCGGCGACCGGGCCCATGGCGAGGTAGTCGGGCGCCTGGGTTAATACGTGCGCGGCCTGATGCGGGGAATGGGTGGAAAAGCCGATGATCCAATCGGGTTTCAGGCTTCGGGCGGCGGGGAGCGGCAAATCCTCCTGGCCGAGGTGAACGCCAGCGGCGCCGGTTAACAGCGCCACGTCGGCGCGATCATTAATGATGAGCCGCGGGACCACGGCGACCAGCCGCTCCGCCAGTCGCACCATATCGCCGCCGGGCAGCGACTTGGCGCGCAGTTGCTGGAGATCGAGGCCGAGTGAGGCGAAGCCGGCCGCGCACTGGACGAGGTCATGGCCCGAGGCCGCGGCGGCATCCACATCGAGAATGGGATAGAGGGGGGGGAGAAGCACGGTCAGCTAGCCCCGCTTCTTTACGGGGGCGAAGCGATCCATGAACGCAGTGCTCAGGCGGCCGGCGCGGAAATCCTCATCGGCGAGGATTTTCTGGTGCAATGGGATGGAGGTGTCCACGCCCTGGACGATAAACATATCGAGCGCGCGCTGCATGCGCTGGATTGCCTCGCCGCGGTCATTGCCGTAGGTGATCAGTTTCGCAATGAGCGAGTCGTAATAGGGCGGGATGACGCCTTCGGCGTAAACGGCCGAATCTACGCGCACGCCGATGCCGCCGGGAAGATTGAGCGCGGTGACTTTGCCGGCCGAGGGCGTGAAGGTCTCGGCATTTTCGGCGTTGATGCGGCACTCGATGGCGTGTCCGCGTGGGGCGACGGTGTGATGGGCGATCTGGCCGGGCAGAATGTCTTCCAGCTTTTCGCCGTTGGCGATGCGGATTTGGGCCTTGACCATATCGACGCCGGTGACCATCTCGGTGACCGGATGTTCGACTTGCAGGCGAGTGTTCATCTCGATGAAGTAGAGCTCGCCGGACGGGTCCATGAGGAACTCGATGGTGCCGGCGTTGGTGTAGCCGACCTTGGTCATGGCGGCGACGATGACGGCGCCCATTTTTTTGCGGTAAGCGGGGGTGATGGGGACGGCGGGGGATTCTTCGATCAACTTTTGGTGGCGACGCTGCACGCTGCACTCCCGTTCGCCGAGATGGATGACATTGCCGTGCTCGTCGCCGAGCACCTGGAACTCGATATGGCGGGGGCGCTCGACCAGCTTCTCCATATAGAGGTCGCCGGAGCCGAACGCGTTGGCAGCCTCGGTTTGAGCGGCGGAGAAAAGGCCGGGCATTTCTTCCTGGCTGCGTACCATGCGCATGCCGCGTCCGCCGCCGCCGGCGGAGGCCTTGATCATGACCGGGTAGCCGATGCGCGAGGCCACGTCCATCGCTTCAGACTCGCCGGCGAGGATGCCGTCGGAGCCGGGTAGCACGGGAAGGCCCACGGATTTGGCAGCCTCGCGGGCGCGCTCCTTCTCGCCCATGAGGCGCATGACCTCGGGTTTGGGGCCGATGAACTTGATGTGGCTGCTCTCGCAAACTTCGGCGAAGTTGGCGTTCTCGGAGAGAAAGCCATAGCCGGGGTGAATGGCATCGACGTTGGTGAGCTCGGCGGCGGAGACAACCGCCGGAACGTTGAGGTAACTTTCGCCGGGGCGGGGCGGGCCGATGCAGATGGCTTCGTCGGCGAAGCGGGCGTGGAGGGCGTGGCGGTCGGCGGTGGAGTAGACGGCGACCGTGCGGATGCCCATTTCCTTGCAGGCGCAGATCACGCGCAGGGCGATCTCGCCACGATTGGCAATAAGGATTTTTTTGAACATGCCCGAAATATTCGCGCCCGCTACTTGCGCGGACGCAGCAGCAGGAGCGCCTGTCCGTACTCGACCGGCTGCCCGTTGGTGACCAACTTGCGGACGATTTCACCTTGACTCTCGGCCTCGATTTCGTTCATCAGCTTCATGGCTTCGATGATGCAAAGCACCTGGCCGACTTCAACCGCATCGCCGACCTTGACGAACTCAGGCGAGCCGGGGGAGGGGGACTCGTAATAGGTGCCTACGATAGGGGAACTGACGGTGATGAGGCCTTCCTCGCCGGTCGGCGCGGGCGCGGCAGCCGGGGCGGCGCCCGCGGCGGCGGCAGGGGCCGGGGCGGATGCCGGAGCGGAAGCAACGGACGGCGCGGGCGGGCCGCCGCGGCGGATGCGAATCCGCCGGCCTTCTTCCTCGAGCTCGAATTCGTCTATGTGCTTCTCGATGAGCGTGTCAATCAGCTTGCGTATTGATTCAAAGTCCATAGGTCAGCAGTTCCTTCGGCGTTGGCGTTAAGCCTTCCGCCCCTTGGGCGGTCACCAGCGCGACGTCTTCGATGCGTACTCCTCCCCAACCCGGAATATAAATGCCCGGTTCCACGGTCACCACCTGCCCGGCTTGCAGCAACTCGCGGGAGGTTGCCCCGAGCCGTGGTGCCTCGTGTATTTCCAAGCCTACCCCATGCCCGGTGGAATGGGGAAAATATGCGCCGTACCCCGCCTTTTGGATCACCCTACGGGCGGCGCGGTCGACCGCCGACGCCTCGACGCCAGGCTTAATGGCGGCCAGGGCCGCGGCCTGCGCGTCAAGGACCACCTGATAAATGTCGCGCGCCTTGGCGGTGGGGCGGCCGATGTGGATGGTGCGGGTCATGTCGCTGTGGTAACCGGCGAGGCGCACGCCGTAGTCCATCACCACGAAACCCCGGCGCGGCAGGGACTGCCGGCCGGGCTGACCGTGGATGCGGGCGCCGCGCGCGCCGCCGACCACGATGGTTTCGAATGCGAGGCCCTCGCCGCCGGCCTGGCGAAGGCCGAATTCGAGCCAGCCGGCGAGTTCGGTTTCCTTCATGCCGGGCCGCAGGCGGGCCAGGGCGGGGTCGAGAACCGAGGAGGCCAAATCTATGGCGCGGCGGAGAGCGGTTACCTCGTCGGCATCCTTAATGATGCGTTGGCGCTCGACCCATCCCTGGGTGAGTACGACGCGGTGCAGGCCTTTCCAGTTTTCGAACAGGCGCTTGCGCTGGGCGATGGTGATGCGATCGGCTTCGATCGCGAGGCGCTGCCTGCGGCCCAGTTGCGCGGCGGCCGCGCGCCACAAGTCGCCTTTGGTCTCGATCACAACGCGGGCGCCGTTGACCTCCTGCCGGGCTTGCTCGCGGTAGCGTCCGTCAGTGAAGAGCGTGGTCTGCTTTGGGCCCAGCACCAGCAAGCCGTTGCTGCCTGAAAATCCGCAGAGGTAGCGGAGATTGGGCAAATGGCTGATCAGCATCGCGTCGACATGCTGGCGGCGGAGGAGGGAGCGCAGAGCCGCTTGTCGTTTGAGGAAATTCATTCAGCAATAATCGTAGCCCAAAGCCAACCGCAGTCCTGACGGCACATCCAAGCAGCATGCCCCCGCTGCCAACCGATTATTGGTCGTGCCCCGATCATGCGATCGCGCTGGAGGCGGCGCCGGATCATTTTCTTTGCCGGCAGTTTGGGCACCGCTTCCCGATCGTTGAAGGAATACCGTGCTTCGCCGATCTGGAGGCGCTGGCGGAGGTTCAGCGCAGCGAGCTCAAGCACCGCGAGCGCGAGGTGGCTTACGAGGGCGACCGGCGCATACAGTACGAGCGGAGGATTGAGCTGGAGGCGGTGGTGGGCAGGCTGCGGCTCACCGCGGCGGATCGCGTGCTCGACGCCGGCTGCGGGGTTGGGCGCATCACGCGCGCGCTGCTCACCGCACCGGCGGACGTGGTCGCGGTGGATTTCAGCCATGCCCGGCTGGCGCATCTGCGCGAGGCGGTTGCGCCTACGAGGCGGCTGACGCTCGCCACCGCCGATGTCACACGGCTGCCGTTCGCGGCCGAGTCGTTTTCAGTGATCGTTCACACCCAGGTGCTCGAGCACATTCCCACGCCTGAAGCGCGGGTGGCGATGCTGCGCTCGTTTCGGCGGCTCTTGCGGCCTGGAGGCACGCTGTGCCTGACGGTTTACAACTTCAGCGAACCGTGGCGGCGGCGCGGCGATGCCAAGGAGGGGCGGCATGATTCGGGCATTTTCTACCATTGCTATACGGCGGACGAGCTGCGGAGCGAAATCGAAGCTCAGGCGCAGTTGAAGTTGCGGGAGTTGTGCGGGGTGGTCAATCTTTTTCCGCACACGTTTCGCGCGTTTCCGTGGCTCGGGCCGCTGGCGCGCCGGATTGACCACTGGGGCGAGCGCCGGCCCGCGCTGAGCCAAAAATGGGGGCATCTGCTGCTCGCGCGGGCCACGCGCGAAAGCTGAGACTGAGCTAGCCGTGGTGGTGGGCGAGGTATTTTTCGACTTCGATGGCGGCCATGCAGCCGGTGCCGGCGGCGGTGATGGCTTGGCGGTAACGGCGATCGGCGACGTCGCCGCTGGCGAATACGCCGGCGTGCTGGGTGTGCACGTAGTCGCGGGTCAGCAGATATCCGTCGGCGTCGGCGGGCAACTGGCCAGTGAAGGCCTGCGTGTTGGGGACGTGGCCGATGCCGAGGAAGACGGCTGAGATGGGCATTACCCACGGCGCGCGGCCGTTGTTGGTGGACTGCAGCTTGACCGCGGTCACCTCTTTCTTGCTTACGTCCATCACTTCGGTGATTTGGGCATTCGTCACCCACTTGATTTTCGGGTGTTCGCGGGCGCGGTCGAGCATGATCCTGGAGGCGCGGAATTCATCGCGGCGGTGCACGATGGTTACGGTCGAGGCGAAGCGGGTGAGGAAGAGCGCCTCTTCCATGGCCGAATCGCCGCCGCCGACCACGATGATGTCTTTGTCGCGGAAAAAGAATCCGTCGCAGGTGGCGCAGCTCGATACGCCGTGGCCGATGAGCGCCTGCTCGCTGGTGAGGTCGAGCCAGCGGGCGCGGGCGCCGCTGGCGATGATCAGGCTCTCGGTGTAAATGGGCTCGGCGTCTTTCTCGGCATCCTCGAGGCGGAGCTCGATCGGGCGCACGCCGAGACGGGCCTCGATCACGTCGCCGGAGGCGAATTCGGCGCCGAAGTTGGCGGCCTGCATGCGCATGTTCTCGATCAACTGCGGGCCCTGGATGCCCTCGGGAAAGCCGGGGAAATTTTCAACCAGGGTGGTCAGGCTTAACTGGCCGCCGGATTCGCGTCCTTCAACCACCAGGGGGCGAAGCCCGGCGCGGCCGCAGTAAATCGCCGCCGTCAGGCCGGAACAGCCAGAACCAAGAATCACCACGTTGCGTGTCGCCATAGATGCCTGTCGATGTCCGAATGCTAGACTACCATCATGTCGCAATCAGAAAATCAGGCCGCCACCCCCGGCCTTTACGCCCACTTTTCCACCTCGATGGGCGACTTCACCGCCCGTTTATTCGAGCAGGAGACGCCGAAGACGGTGGCAAACTTTTCGGAACTGGCGCAGGGCACGCGTGAATTCACCGACCCCAAGACGCACGCCAAGACGAAACGCGCGTACTTTGACGGGCTGACGTTTCACCGCGTCATTCCCGACTTCATGATTCAGGGCGGATGCCCGCTGGGCAACGGCACCGGGGGCCCCGGCTATCAGTTCGCGGACGAGTTTCATCCCAAGCTGCGGCATACCAAGCCGGGCTTGCTGTCAATGGCCAACGCCGGGCCGGGCACGAATGGCTCACAATTTTTTGTGACCGTGGCGCCCACCAGTTGGCTCGACAACAAGCACACGATTTTCGGCGAGGTGACCGAGGGTTACGACGTGGTCGAAAAGATTTCGAACACGCCGCGCGACGGCCAGGACCGGCCGCGCACCCCCGTTGTCATTAAACAAGTGCGCATTGAACGTCGCTAATGCCGCTGCCCCCCAAGCTTCGGTTTCGCCTCAATCGTTGGCAGAACCGCTGGAATGAGTGGCTGGCAAATCTGCGCCAGACCGAGCAGGCGGTAACGGCGGAGCAGAAAATGTGTCCGTCGTGCCGGGCGCTGGTGCCGCGCGGCAAGGCAAGCTGCCCTTATTGCGGCCAGCGCCTCAAGGTCTTTGCCACGTCGCCGGTGGGGCGGGCGGCGAGCCGGGCGATGCCGACGATACCGGTGACGGGATGGATCATTCTGGCCAACCTCGTAATGTTCGTGCTCGAGTATGCGGCCAGCGGCACGTCGCTTTTTTCGAACCTAATGGGCAGTCCGTCGGGGGAGGCAACGTTTAGGCTGGGCGAGAGCCTGCCCTGGGTCTACCTGCAGGCCACGCACCAGTACTGGCGGCTGGTGACGGCGTGCTTTCTGCATGGGGGACTGCTGCACATCGGCTTCAACATGTGGGCGCTGTACGATATCGGCCCGCTGGTCGAGTCGTTTTATGGCGGGGCCAAGTTTTTGTTTTTCTACCTGCTGACCGGCGCCGCTGGTTATCTGGTGTCGGGATACTTTGGCTACACCAGCCTGGGCGCCTCGGGGGCCATTTTTGGCCTGCTTGGGGTGATGATCGCCTATGGGGTGCGCCGCAGTCACACCAGCGCGGGGCAGCAACTGCGCGGGGTGGCGGTGCGATGGGCGATTTACGGGTTGATTCTCGCCTTCATGCTGCCGGGTGTTGACAACTTCGCTCACGTGGGCGGGCTAGCCACCGGGTTCGTCCTGGGCATGCTGGTGGGGGACGATCCGCCGCTGACGGAGGGGCAAATCCGGACCTGGAATTTGATTCAGTTAGCGCTGGTCATCGCCTGCGTCGGGTGTTTTTATCTGATGGCGACGGCGCCGATGCTGCGCGGCTAGCGCAGCGGAATAAAGACCATCGCCGAAACGCGCGCGCCGTTGACGGTGACGTTGGTGGCATCCACCTGATTGGCGTCGGCGCCGCCGACCACCGCATTGGCGGATTGGAGCAGCTTCAAATCCATCTTCACCAGTACGGTGCCGTCGCCACGCACGGCCAGGCCGTAGGCGCGGCCGTCGGCTCCGACGAAAACGGCGAGCGATGGCGTCTGCCCAATCGGAGTGTTGGTCCAGGGCAAACCGTCGGGGCCGATCGGGAGTTGGGACCAGCGCAGGGAGGCGGCCTGGCCGGGCGGACCGCTGGCGGGCGCCCGCGGCAGTTCCGCAACGGCGACGCAGCCGCCCTGATTTGCGAACCAGCCGAGATGGGAGGTGAAATCGAGATCGACGTTGCTCCAGGTTCCGATGCAGCCGTTGGTCACGGTGTAAGGCGTGGCGGGCACAGTGACGGTGCTTGCGTTCGTGGTGGCGTTGTTAAAGTTCAAACCGAGAAAGGTGCCGGCGTCGCGGTCGCCGACATTCAGCACCGCCGTCCCCGGATCAAAGGCCGCCGTATCGGGAGCGGTGCCGAAGTTGATGCCAGCCGATGG
The DNA here is from genome assembly GCA_035606395.1 of Terriglobales bacterium. Classification (GTDB taxonomy): domain Bacteria; phylum Acidobacteriota; class Terriglobia; order Terriglobales; family SCQP01; genus SCQP01. The sequence continues at coordinate 12,965 of DATNFK010000040.1, forward strand.
CTGCGCTTGCACGACGGTGCGCGCAGCGAGGTCGATGACGTTCACGCCACCGCCATTGCCGCCGGTGAAAGGGGCGTAGATTTTCTGGGTATTGGCATCGTAGGCGAAGTTCGCCGCGGCCGGCGCGACCAGCGCGGCGGACGCCACGCCGGTCGAAAGATCCAGGCTCATGTAGCCGATGGAGGTATCGAGGATCGCCAGTCCGCGCGGACTGTCGACGATCAATCCGCAGATGATGCAGGTCTGGCCATCCACCGTGGTCGTGGTGCTGACCGGCGCGGCCAGCGACTGGGTTACCTGATCAGAGTTTCCGTCGATGAGCTGCAACAGATTGCTGGCAGCGCTCGCCGCCACGAGTTGGTTGTGGCTGGGATCGGCGGCGACCATGGTGGGCTGATAGCCGGTGGGCATAACCACCGAGCGAATCTGTTTGTTGGCTTCGAGGTTGACCACAGCCAAGCTGGCCGGCTCGGGGATATAGGCCTTGGTCGCAGTTATCGTGTTACCGCTGCTGTCTTTACCGGCCGCGCCGATCAAGACCGCAACCGCGCTCGAGGTCGGAGGGCTGGCCGGCTGGCTGCGAATCGCCACCGCATTGGTCACATTTTGCGAATCGGGATTGTTGATGGTTAGAGAGAGCAATCCCGGCGTGGTGATGGTGGCCGCAATTTTCACCTGTTGCGGGCTGATAAACTGCACCGGCCCCAGGTTGGCGCCGCTCAGCGACACCGTAGCTCCCGGGGCGAAAAAGTTGCCAACGACGTTAAAGGTGGTGTTCTGGCCCACGGTCACCGTACTGGGCGCGATGGCGGTGGGGTTGGCGGACTGATTCAACAGAGTGATATTGGTGGTGGCCACCTGGTTGGCATCGGCCTGCGCAATCCCTTGCACGGTGACGACATTGTTGGGGAAGGGCAACACGGCCGGGGCGGTGTAGACGCCGGTGGAGCTGATGAATCCCAAGACGTTATTGCCGCCGGGGACGTAGTTGCCCTGTTGACCGACCGAGTACAGGATGGTCTGGTTGGGGCTGTTAGCCACAGCCGCCTGCAGTTGCAGGGTCGCGGGAACGAGGTTTCCCTGGCTATCGACGGAGGTGATCACCAGGCTGGGGGTGAAGTTGTTCAGCGTAATCGTCACCGGCGGCGGCGGAATATAGTAGGTGTTGCAGGCTGTGGAGAACAGCACGGCCGCGGCCAAAATGGTCAGAATCAAGCTGGTGAACTTCATGCGATTGGAAAGTCGGGAGATTGAGACAGTATAGCGGTTTGGCCCTTGAGTTGCTCGGCAAATTAATGTGGTTCGGTTGATAATTGACGCCGTCGTTGCCGTAGTCTCGATTCTCGTGACCGCCGGGTGCGGATTTGTCGCGATGCGCCTGGTGGTGGGTGGCATGGCCCGCGCGCTGCGCGCGGCGCGCTCCTAGATGACGGAGGCAGGCCGCAGTCGGTTGCAATACAATCGAAGCGGATGAGTTTACCGCCGCGTATCCCTGCCGCCCTGATTCTAGCGAGTGGACTGTTGATTTTAGCCGGTTGCCGGAGGACCAAGGCGCCGTTAGCCGCCTCGCATCCGGCTGTTGTCGCCGCCACGCCCGCGCCCGCGCCCGCGCCGGTAACCGTCAGCATTCCGATTGCGCCGCACACCAATTTCGTCAGTGCCGCAACGGCACTGGGGCTGGATGCGGGGCTGGCCGAGCAGCTGCCGGAGGCGGTGCGGCCGGTTTTCAATTTGGGACGCGTCCAAGCGGGTCACGCGTTGACGTACATCCATTCGGCGAGCGGGGCGCCGCTCGCGCTCACCTACCAAATTGATGCCAACCGGTTGCTGCGCCTCACGCCCGGAACCCCGAACTGGACTGCCGCGATTGAGACCATGCCGTATATGACCCACCTGGCATCGGTCAGCGGGACGGTGCACTCGTCGCTATTTGGGGCGGTCGAGGCGGCAGGCGAGCACGACCAACTGGCGCTCGAGCTGGCCTCGATTTTTGGCTGGGACCTGGATTTCTACACCGATCCGCGCCAAGGCGACACGTTCCGCGTGATGGTGGATGAGAACTTTCTCGACGGAAAATTTTCGAGCTATGGCCAGGTGGTGGCGGCCGAATATGTGAACGCCGGCACCGTGTACGACGCGCTGAGATTTCACGACGAATTCGGGCAGCTCGCCTATTATCGGCCGGATGGGCGACCGATGAAGCGGGCGTTTCTGCGCTCGCCGCTCAAGTTCGCCGCGCCGATTACGAGCGGCTTTAGCGAGCACCGCTTCCATCCCATTTTGAAAACCTACCGGGCTCATCTTGGCACCGACTTCGGGGCGCCGACCGGAACGCCAGTGCAGACAATCGGCTCGGGCACGGTCACCCGCGCCGGCCGCTACGGCGGCGACGGCAACATGGTGCAGATCCAGCACGCCGGCGGCTACCAAACGCTGTACCTGCATTTGTCGCGCATTCTGGTCCACGTTGGTGAGCGCGTGGCGCAAGGCGAGCGCATTGGCCTGGTGGGCATGACCGGCCTCGCCACCGGGCCCCACCTGGACTTCCGCATTGAACATAACGGAACCTTTGAAAACTTCGAGGTTGTGCGCAAGACGCTGCCGCCGGCTGAACCGGTGGCGCCGAAACTTATGCCGCAATTCAGCGCGCTTCGCGCCGAGCTGCTCCCCAAGCTCCACGCGCTGCCGTAAAATAGCGGCATGGCAACCGCGGTGCGCGCCAAGCCGAGCCTTCCTGAGTGGTTCTATCCCGCGAACCTGGTGACGGAGCTGCGGGTGATCGCGGTACCGGCAATTCTGGTTGCAGTCTGGTCGCGGCATTTGGCCTGGGCGGTTGCCTGCTTTGCAGTCGCGGCCGTGAGCGACGGATTTGACGGGTGGCTAGCGCGCCGCTTTGACCAACACTCGGTGCTGGGAGCCTACCTCGACCCGCTGGCGGACAAGTCGCTGCTGATTGCCCTGTTTATCGCACTCGCCGTAATCGGGGAGATCCCCTGGGCGCTCACCATACTGGTCTTCACCCGGGATGCGTGCATTCTGGTAGCAGCGGCCATCCTTTATTCCCGAACGAAGTTTCGGGACTTTCGACCGATTTGGTGGGGCAAGGCTTCCACCACGGCTGAACTGGCCACGGTGGGCGTCGCGCTGCTGGACGCGCTGCTGGGCAATGCGGTCGTGCACGACATTGAAATTTTTGGATGGGTCTCGGTGACGTTTTTCACGCTTGTCTCGGGCATCCTGTATTCGTTTGAGAGCGCATCGCGGTATCGGGCGCAACGCGCCTAAGCGGGCGGGCATCCCACTGGGAGTGCCTGCGAACACCGCTGACCAACTTTCAGATATCAGCCAGAAAATGGGCGAGCTGCTCGGGCGTGTCGTGCATCGCTCGCACGTCGAGAGCCGACGGCTGAGCGAATTGATGCGGGCCGCGCGCACGCCGGAGGGGCGGGAGCGCGATCTGGTGCCGCTGCTGGCGCTGACGCTTACGGCGACGTTTCTAGCCGGTCTGGCGCTGGGACTCAAGGGACACAGTTATCGAGGCTACGCATAGTGGCAGCCCATCCGCACACATTGCCCGAACTCGACCAGCGCCTGAGCCGGGAGCGCAGCGCGGTGGTGGAAACGGTCGATCAACTTCGCAGGCGCATGCGCGAGGAGATTCATGAACTGAGCCCGCGCCAGCAGATCAAGCGGCACGCGGGTATCTCGCTGGCGCTGGCAGGGTTCGCCGGACTCGTTGCGGGGCGCATCGCGGGGCGTTTTCTACGCTTTCTTTTGTTCTAACATTGAAGCTTGATGTTGCAACCGCGTCCGCTCACCGAGGCTGACGCTCCGCGGCTTTGGCTGCTGGATCAGCAATGCTTCGCGCCAGGCATTGCGTATTCGCGGGAGGAGATTACATTACACCTGCGCAATCCGCGGCAGCCGTTTCACCGGGCCATTGAAATTGGGGAGGAGCTCGCCGGGTTTATTCTCACGGCGCGCACGCGGGCCCGCGGGCACGTCATCACGCTCGATGTGGCGCCGAAGTTTCGGCAGCAGAGAATCGGCCGCACGCTCATGGAAGCCGCCGAGCAATTTCACCTGGCGCACGGAGCAAGCGGCATGCAGCTAGAGGTTGCAGTCAACAACGCCCAAGCCCTGGCGTTTTACACGCGCGCCGGCTACGCCGTGATACGCACGCTGCCGCGCTACTACAGCGAGGACCTGGACGGGCTGCTGTTGCATAAGGATTTTGCGGGGTAGCGCGCCCGGCAGCGGTCAGGGGCGGGTAGCAGGCTCGCGTTTGTGGACGGGAGCGGCGGGGTCGCCCCAGCCGCCGCCGCCGGGGGTTTCGAGGCGAATTACGGCACCGGCGGGAACAAACAAATTGCACTTGCCGGGGAGCTCGCGAGGGGCCTCGTCGCGGTTGGCGCCGGGCTCTTGCCAAAGCGTGCGGCCGCGCGCGCCATTGGCGCCGCCGTGCAATCCGTAGGGAGCGAAGCGGCGGCGTTCCGCCAGCACGGTGACTTGCGCCGGCGTGAGCACTTCGATCTCGCGCACGAGGCCGTCGCCGCCGCGGTGCGCGCCGCCGCCGCCCGAGCCGCGGCGGTAGCTGTAGCGACGGACGCGAAACGGATAAGCGTACTCGAGCGCCTCGACAGGCGTATTCATGGTGTTGCTCATGTGGGTATGCACGCCGCTTAGGCCGTCGGCGGAGGCGCTGGCGCCCATGCCGCCGCCAGCGGTTTCGTAATAGGCATAGGCCTGCCCGGCGCGGGCATCGCCCGGCGGATAGAGGCCGCCGATGGTGAGGTTGTTCATGGTGCCGCTGCTCGCCGCCGGGATGCGCCCGGGCAGCGCCTGGGCGAGGGCGCGCAGCAGCACATCCACGATGCGCTGCGAGGTCTCGACGTTGCCGCCCGCGACCGCGGCGGGCGGGCGCGCGTTCACCACCGTACCGGCGGGCATCACCATGGTGATGGGGCGCATGAGGCCGGCGGTCGGCGCGGCTTCCTCCGGCAGCAGGCAGCGAAAAACATAGAAGGTCGCCGAGTAGGTGATGGCGTCGACCGCGTTGACGCTGCCCGCCACCTGCGGGTCGCTGCCGGTGAAATCGACGGTCGCGCGGGCGCGCCTGGGGTCGAGGCGCACCGAGCAGCAGATGCGCACGGCGCCGTCGGAGAGTCCGTCGTTGTCGAGAAAATCCTCGGCACGGAATTCGCCCGCCGGCATGGCGCGCAGCTCCTGTCGCATCAGGCGTTCGGAATGCTCGAGCATCGCCTCCATGTTGCGCTCGACGCGGGCGAGGCCGTACTTCGCCGTCATCTGCCGCAGGCGCTCGGCCCCGATGCGGCAGGCGCCGATCTGAGCGGTCAAATCCCCCTCGCGCTCGCGCGGCGTGCGCACATTATTCAGGATGAGCGCCAACAGATCGCGGTCGAGCTGGCCGCGGCGGACGATCTTCAGCGGCGGAATGCGAATGCCTTCCTGGTAGATTTCGCGGCAGAGGCCCATCGAGCCGGGAAACATGCCACCCACATCAGAGTGGTGGGCGCGGTTGGCCACGTAGAACTCGGCCTTCCTGGCTTTGCCCACAAACACCGGGACCACCAGGGTGATGTCGGGCAGGTGGGTGCCGCCGTCGTAGGGATCATTGAGAATCGCGACGTCGCCGTCATCGAGTTGGAGCGCATTCAGCGCGGCCCGCACCGACATCGGCATGGAGCCAAGGTGGACCGGCATGTCGTCGCCCATGGCAATGACCTGCCCGGCGCCGTCGAAGAGCGCGCTGGAGTAATCGCGCCGCTCCTTGATGTTGGGCGAGAACGAGGTGCGGCGCAGGGCCGCGCCCATTTCCTCGGCGATGGAATGGAAGGCGTTCTTGAAAATTGCGAGTTCGATAGGATCAGTTTTCATGTCACGCCTGTTCCAGCACCAGGTTCAACCAGCCGTCGACGCGCGCCCGCCAACCCGGCGGCACCACCGTGGTGGCGCTGTATTCGGTGATCACCGCCGGACCGCGGAACTGGTCGCCGGCGCGCAGCCGTTCGCGGTCGTAAATGGAGGCGGCGAGCGCCTTGCCGCCGAACCAGACGCGCCGGCGCTTCACCAGCGCCGGGGCGCCGCCGCCGCGCCGGACTTTTTGGCGCTCAAAGGCGAGCGGCGCCGAGGCGGCGACCATGCGCACGCGCGCGGTCACTATTTCGAGCCCGCGCTTTTCGTCGGCGTAGCCGTAGCGCTGCTGGTGCAGGCGGTGGAACTGGTCCGCGAAGCCGGCGTTCGCGGGCACGTTCAGTTCGAAACCCTGGCCGGCATAGCGAACGTCGAGCGAGCGTATAGCGCGCGGCTTCAGGCCCTGCATTTCGCGCCTTCCCAACAGTTCGAGCTCGCGCATCTGCCTGCCCAGGCCGGCGAGCACCCTGGCCGCGCCTGCGGCGGTGGTTGGGATCATCACGGTGCGCGAGTAATCCTTGACGATATCGGAGATGAGGATGCCGATCGCCGACAGCGCGCCGGGCATGCGCGGCACCAGGACACGGGGTATTTCGAGACCGGCGGCCAGAGCGCAGGCGTGCAGCGGGCCGGCGCCGCCGAAGCTGACCAGGGTGAATTCGCGCGGGTCGAAGCCGCGCTCGACCGAGATTTGGCGGAGCGCCTTCTCCATGGTGGCTTCGGCCAGTCTAACGATGCCGTCGGCGAAGACCTCGGCGGAAGCCAGACGCCCCTTGGTTTTGGCAAAAACGGCGCGCGTGCGCTCCAGATCGAGTGTGAGTTGGCCGCCGAGAAATCCCTCAGGATCGAGGCGGCCGAGCACGAGATTGGCGTCGGTCACGGTGGGCAACTGTCCGCGGCCGTAGCAGATGGGCCCGGGCACGGCGCCCGCCGACTGCGGACCGACGCGGAGGGCGCCGCCGCCGTCGAAGCTGGCGAGCGAGCCGCCGCCCGCGCCGACGGTATGAATGTCAAGCATGGGCACGCTCACCGGCATGCCCATCACCTGGCTTTCGTTGGTGGTCTGCAGGTGCCCGCCGGCGCGACCGTCGACCAAGGCGACATCGGTGGAAGTTCCGCCCATGTCAAACGTCAGGATGCGGTCATAACCGGCGAGCTGGGCCACCCGGTGTGCGCCGACGACGCCGCCCGCCGGCCCCGACAGGATGGTGCGGACCGGTTCGCGCGCCGCGGTGTGCGCGGAGACGATTCCGCCGGACGATTGCATGACATGCAGTCCGGCGCCCGGGTACGCCTGCTGCACGCTGGTTTGCAAGCGCAAAAGGTAGTGGCCCATTTTCGGAGCGAGGTAGGCGTTGATCAGGACGGTAGCGCCCCGCTCATACTCGCGGAACTCGGGCAGTATCTGGTGCGAAGCTGAAACGGGCACGCCCAACTCTTCGAGCGCGCGTGCGACCAGGCGCTCGTTTTTGGGATTGGCGAAGCTGAACAGCAGCGAGACGGCGACCGCCTCAGGTTGGCGCGCATGCACGGCGCGGAACAACTCATTGAGGTTCGCGGTGCCTACCGCTTTGGCAATCGTTCCGTCGGGCAGGGTGCGCTCGTTGATGCCGAAGCGCATTTCCTCGGGCGCGAGCGGACGCGGCGCTTCATTCGCCCAACGGTAGAGATGCGGCCGGGCCTGGCGGCCAATGGCGATGGTGTCCTCGAAGCCGGCCGTGGTCACGAACGCGACGCGCGCTCCCGCGCGCTCGAGCAGCGCGTTGGTAGCCACGGTGGTGCCATGCCGGATTTCGGCGCCCGCGCCCAAACCGCCGCCACCTCCGATTTCGGCCAGGGCGGCCAGGATGGCGGCGCCGGCGTCGCCGGGGGTGGAGAAGCGCTTATGGAGTTTCACCCGGCCCTGCTCGACCCAGACGCAGTCGGTGAAGGTGCCGCCAGTGTCAATCGCAATCCTTAGCCCCATGCCGGCGTCCCTTTGCCCGCGAGTTTTTCGCCCCAGCTCGCGTCCGGTTCAGTGATCAGCTCGCCCAGCCGCGCCTCGGTCGAGTTCATGAACAACCCGGCGCTGCGCCGAATGGTTTGGGTCACGTGTTCGGCGGCGTGCTGGCGCGCCGCCTCCGGCTGGCGTTCGCGAATGGCCGCAACGATCAATTTGTGTTCGTTGACCAACTGGGGTCCGTATCCGTCCATGGCGATGATCAAGTAAAAAAAACGCATGAGCCGCGTCTGGATCGCGGTCACCACTTCCACCAGGTGCTGGTTTTGCGAGGCCGCCGCGATGCCGACGTGCAAGTTGAAATTATGCTTCAAAAACGCGAAATAGCTGGACCGCACCCCCACCCGGTAGGCATATTCCGCCAGCCCCTCCATCTCCTTGAGCTGGTCGGGACGGGCCCGCACGGCGGCCAGAGCCGCCGCCGCCGGGTCCACAATCAACTGCACTTCATGCAGGTTGTGGAACTCGGCTAGTGTCAGCGGCGCCACGAAGTAGCCGCGGAAGGGCACGATTTTGATCAACCCTTCGCGCTGCAGGCGCTGACAGGCTTCGCGCGCCGGAGTGCGGCTGGCCTTGTAGCGCCGGCAAATTTCAGCCTCGGAAAACGACGCGCCGGGGCGCAGCGCGCAGGTGACGATGTCCTGCTTCAATCCCCGGTAGAGCCGCTCGGCAGTGGTCATAGAGTGATTTCCCGATATACAACCTGTATACAGTCAGTAAGCCTATGGTGTCCGCCCTGTGCCTGTCAAGGCAAAATTGCTGATTGGATAACCGCTCCACCGTTGTGGCCAGAAATAAATTTGACTCGTTCTCACGAATGTTGTATAACTCCGTCAGCGTCTAGCTGACGGGAGAGAGGGAGAGCGTATGCAACTATCAAAACTCCGCACCATTTCAATGCTTGGGTCACTGGCTTTCGGCATGGCCTTGCTGACGGCCGCCCCATCGCTCGCGGCGCAAGACACGGCCCAGATTCAAGGCGTGGTCACCGATGCCTCGGGCGCGGCTGTGCCCGGCGTGGCGATTACCGCCACCAACGCGCAGACCGGCGCCGTGCGTTCGGTCGAGGCGGGCGCCGATGGACGCTTCCTGCTGCCGGCGCTGCCGCTAGGCACCTACAATCTCAAGTACGTCAAAACCGGCTTCGCCTCGACCGAGATTACCGGCATTGTGCTCGAGATCGGCACCGTCGCCGATCGCCACGACACGCTGAAACTCGCCGCCTCGCAAACGACAGTCGAGGTCTCCGGCGTAGCTCCACCGATTGACACCACGAAGAGCAACGTTGCCGGTGTCATTACATCAACGCAAATCGACCAGCTCCCCATTGCCAACCGGCAATACCTCAATCTCTCCCTGCTGATGCCGGGCTCGACCCAGGACGCGTCGCGCTCGTTCTATAGCAACGTACAGTTGGGCGGGGGCGATCATTACTACTCCAACGGTTTCACCGTGGACGGCGTCAACAACACCTGGGCGGAAATGGGCGAGCCGCGGGAAAACTTTCCCGAGGGCGCGGTCGCCGAGTTTAAGGTGTACAGCTCGCAATTCAAGGCTGATGAGGGCGGCATGGCGTCGGGCGGCGCCATTTCGGTCGTGACCAAGAGCGGCACCAACCAATATCACGGCGACGCTTTTGAATACTGGCGCAACCAGGCGCTGAACCGCGACAACAGCTTCCAGCAGGCGGCCGAGCTGCAGCAGCATACCGGCAAGGCGCCCCTCGACCGGAACCAGTTTGGCGGGTCGCTGGGCGGCCCGGTGATGAAAAACAAGCTCCACCTTTTTGGCGCCTGGGAGTCGACGCTGACGCAAGGCTCCTATACCGTATTCACTAACAACCCGGCGATTTTCGGAACCTTCCAGGGTGTGTATAAGCAGCCCAGCCACGATGATCTGCTGACTGTCCGTGGCGACTATCAAATCAATGGCCGCCAAAGCATGTTCGTGCGGTGGGGCGATGAGTGGAACTTGCTTACCTGCCAGGGCTGCGGCGGCGCGTCGTCAGCCAACGCCGGCTACGACGGCCTGCTGCCGCGGCACTCGCTGGTGGTCGGGCATACCTGGGCGCTGAGCTCCAACATTGTTAATGACTTCCGCTTTCAGTACGCCAAGGCGAGCTATTTGCTTGCCCCCAGCGGCTGTCCCAATGCGTGCGGCCAGGGCATCTGGACCGCCATTGGCCAGTATCCGGCGTCTCGTTTTGTTCCTTACAACACCACGCTAAGTTTTCCCGATTTCTCGTTCGGCAGCGATTACGGTGACGACGGCATCGAGACCCATTGGGAAGCCTCTGACAATTTCAGCATCTTCAAGGGCTCGCACAATATCAAGTGGGGCTTCGATACCAGCTACATTCCATTCGCCGATGACGCGCCGGTGGGGATCAAGGGAGGCTTCAGCTTCAGTTCCGATCCCACGCAGCCGCTGCTCGCCAACGGCGCGCCCGGGAATGCCAGCTTCTCCGCCGCCAACCTGTACTATCCCGCCAGCGGCACGACGCCGGCGTATGGCCCGACTTCGTTCAGCCAAACCATCCCGCCGGTGCTGACGTCGGTGCCAACCGCGCAAACCAGCTACTTCGTGATGGACGACTGGAATGGCATCAGGAACCTCACCCTCAGCGCCGGCCTGCGCTACGACCGCGAGTATGGCTCCTTTGACGAGGGCTTGAACCCGGCGAACTTCGCCAAGCCGGTACCTTTCCTGGGCAATCCGTCGAAGCGCGGGGACAAGAACAATTTCGGCCCTCGCCTGGGCGCCACCTGGAATGTCCGCGGCACTGGCCATGACGTGGTGCGCGCCGGATACGGCATTTACTACAACAACTTGCAGACGCTACAGAACTTCTCTGAAGACCGCAATTTCACCCAGAGCGTGGTCAGCCTTACCTGCTCCAAGCCGGGTCAGGCGAGTTGCCCGTCGTATCCGAGCGCCTTTGCGAACGGACAAACCGCGGCCAGCGTGCTGCCGACCGTCACCGTGCTCGCACCCAATTACCAGAATCCTTATTCACAGCAGTTCAATCTCGGCTATTCGCGCGAGATCACGCCCAACTTTTCCATCCACGCCGACGGCGTCTACGAATTGACGTTGCGCGATTATCGCACGGTGGATCTAAATTATGCCGTGAGCAATCCGCGGCCGCTGCCGCAGTTCGCGCGCATTCTGCAGCACGATCCCATCTCGAAGTCGAAGTACAAAGCGCTGTACGTCCGCGCCGACCGCCGTTTCAGCAATAAATACCAGTTCCTGGTGTCTTACAGCCTCACGTCCTGCTACGACGACAACCCGCAAGGCACGGTGACGAACTACGCCAATTTTGGCCAGGACTGGGGTCCGTGCTCGATCGACCGCCGCCATGCGCTGGTGGCCAGCGGGTCCTACCAGGCGCCGTGGGGCATCACGCTGGGCACGATCTTCAATGTGCGCTCCTCAACGCCGTTCAGCGAAACCTCGACCACGCGCAATCTCGACGGCAGTTCCCAGTATGTGATCGGAACCAGCCGCAACCAGGGGCGGCGCGATCTGGATTTTGCCGCCATCAACGCCTACCGGACCTCGCTGACGTTTAAAGACTCTCAGGGCGTGATTCACAATTTCCCGGCGGTGGACGCCAGCATGCTCGCCAACGGCCGGGTTGACACCGTTGACTTCCGCGCCGCCCGCAGTTTTTCTCTCGGCGAAGGCAAGCGCGTTGACGTCATTGGCCAGGTGTTCAACCTGTTGGGCACCTACAACTACACCGGTATTACCACCAACCTCAGCTCGCTCACCTGGGGGCAGCCAACCGGCGCCGGCCCCTTGCAGCAAGCCGAATTAGCGGTACACTTCGTTTTCTAGTCCATTGGATTGGTTCGCCTGGGAGGGCATATGCGCCGTTTGAGCTGCGCGCTCGGCTTGTTACTGCTTGGCCTCGCCGTTTTAGCGGGGCAGCAGGCGCCACGCAACACCCATATTGTCGCTGGACACGGTTCGGCCAGCGTGGTTGCGGGTGATGCCTTCACCCACGCTTTCGAAACCGGCTGGATGTTGGAGGACACCAATCACGACGGTGTGGCCGACGCCATTCGCGGCAAGGTCGTCGTTCCGGCTGAGCCCACGGCGGCTGAAAACGCGGCCGCCGCCAATATGGCCGCCCGGCTCACCCATGGATCAACCGGGCTCACCCCGCCGCTGGTCGTGACCTCGAATGCCGCGCCCGCCACAGGACCATTCATTTATATAGGCGCCGGCGCGGTGCCCGCCGCCAAGGCGGAGGCGTTGAAATCCTGGACCTTCCGCCTCGCCAAGGGCGAGGGACGCGTCGCAGCCATTGCCGACGACGACAGTTCGAACCACGATCTGGTGATTGTCGGGGACGACGCCGGCATTACCGCCGCCGCCGATGCCTTCTCCGCCCGCGCGCCTTATTTGTGGAAGGTCGGCTCAGGCGACGATCGCTTCGAAGCGATCATTGCCGCCGTCGACGCGGTCGCACCCGACGCCCATGCGCAACTGGTTGGGCTGAGCTATCTCAGCGGAGAAGCCGGTATCAACAAGGCCTATTTGACAACCAGCAATCCGGTCACCGACGCCCAACTCGCGACCGCCATCGCCTCGTCAAAACTGGCCGCCGTGCACGAAATTTTCGTTCTCAACGGATCGGGTACGCACGCGGTGAATCCCAAGCCGTTTCATCCGCCCTCGCAAGCCTCGGCGGGCGCAGCCGGCGGCAATGCCGCCGCCGGCGCCGGCGGCGATGACAACTCGGGCGGCGGCGCCGGAGCCGGCGACACGCCTCCCGCGGATGCTGCCGCCCCCGCCGCGGCGGGCGGACGGGGCGGGGCCGGAGGGCGCGGTGGCGCCCCCGCCGCGGGCGGTACCGTGAGCGGGCTCGACCTCGCCAACCTCTACACTTCGCACGGGCTTTTTTCCGCATCCGGCCGCATACCCGTGCCCGCCAACTCGACGTCTCATCTCTATGTTCCCGCCGCCGCAGCCGGTGTCGCCATGGCCAATCTCGCGGCGCGCATGGGTCTCGAGTCCACTGGCATCACGCTGCCCATCGCATCGCCGGCGGCGAGCGCCAATCCGCGGGCGATTACCACCCAGGCGGTGGTCGCCGGCGATAGCCCGCTGGCTCTCGCCATTGAGAAAAAAATGACCGCGGGGGATACTTCACTCGCCGACGCCCCGGCGCTCGCCGCCGGCGAGGGCGAATTGCGCGTGGTGGACCGCGCCTTTGGCGCGCGCGCGGCGCTGCTCGTCCGCGGCGACAACACTGGCTCGGCCGCCGCTCTCGATCTGGCCGCCGATCATTTGCCTAATATTTGGCAGACGGGCAAGCAATACACCTCGCTCGAGGATGTCCGCTACGACCTGCACCAATTCTTCTCGCTGCATAGCGGCGTGGGCCAGGCGGCGGCGGGAATGTTTTTCCTCGACCGCTGGCTCGACGATATCGGCACCGCGCCGGTCAGCAACGTGCGGGCCGATCTCTTCACCGATCTTGCCGACCCTAAACTCGCCGACTTCGTGCGCCAGCACATTCAAGACCGCCTGCATACGCCGGCCGTCGTCGCGGCCTCGAGCCTGCGCGCCGGCACCCAGTGCTGCGACGACAATCCCGACCTGCATTACACCAATCCCGAATTTCCCTATCATCAGGGAACGCCCGTTTTCACCGAAGACATCCATATTCCGTGGGAAGGCACGACCCTGCTCACCGCCGTGCGCACCGCCGCCGCCAAGCTGCAACCGGGGCAGCCAGTCACGCTGCTGGCGCGGGTTAGCGAGGGCCCCGCGGAGCGCAAGAAATTAGCGGCGGATCTGCGCGACATCCTCACGCAGGCCGGCGTTGCCCAACCGCAGGTCGAAGTGCTCGACGCCTACAAGCAAGGCTATAGCTGGCTCGAGGATGAGATCGTTCCCGCTCTCGCCGGCAAGCCGGTCGCCAGCCTCAGCATTGACTTCGCTAAGGATGTGGACGAGACCGGGGTCCGCAACATGTACTCGCCCGCGCGCTGGGCGCAGGAGCTGTACCCGGTGGACGAGGTTCTGGCCAAGCAGCTTCATATTCCCCTCTCCAAGGTCACGCTGCACGAAATCAACACCGCGCCCCCGGTGCAAACCCCGACGCAGATCGCGCTAGAAGACGATCCGCCCAACAACGCGCCCAAGCCCACCTACGTGGTACACGCCTACGACGCCAGCGGCACGGAGATCCTCAATTGCAATTTCACCGTCACCACGGTGATGCAGCCGTATAGCGGCGTGATTAAGGCGTATGAAACGGTACAGGTCGACACCGGCTGGGTGCATCTCGCGCAAGGCGGGAACGCCGTACTCGATCAGCGCATCCCGACCGACATCGAGCAGTTCTGGGATCACTACCAGAACATCACTTTGCCGCGCGTGTATCGCTTCATCATGGCGCAATCGAAGGGCAACATGCGCCCCGAATTCGCGCCGCCGTTTGACACGCTCAAGATGGACTTCCATCTTTCCGAGCCCGATTACAACATTGGCGTCGACAAGGAGCGAATCTCATCCATCGAGGCGCTGCAGGAAGACGTCTTCTATTCGACGGAGACATTTATTGACGCGCTGGGGGACCTCGAAGGCGGCCGCCCGGAGAGCTACGTCGGCCGTGTCATTCCGGTGATGCATCCCTCCGAGGACGGGAAGGATGGGGAAGTTCATGTCGAGTTCTATGCCAAGCCCGCCGCCAACCCGGTGGTGCGCCTGGCCTGGACCGACGCCAAGGGCGAGACGCACGAGCGGGAACGCAACCTGCCGGTGCTCACCGGCAGCTTCCAACCCCGCCTGATTGGCGCACGCGTCAAGGCAGGCGCGACCGGGATCGAGAACCTCACCTGGCTCTTGCCCGCCGACTTCCAGAAGTACGACATGGCGGCCTGGGAGAAACTTGAGGGACGCGAGCAGCTCGAGCGCTCGATGTTCACCGTGGATCAGGCGCAGGGCCAGCTCCACTGGCTCGACACGATGCACGCGGCGGGTCTTTATCCCGACGAGATCGCCTACCCCGATGTGCATCACATGGCCATCGAGCTGCAGCTTCCGCGGCCACTTGGGGTCGCCTTCACCCAGCCCGAAAAGCGGGTCGCGCTTACCTGGAACATCGCGCCGCCGAAGCATCCGCATCCAATGATCAGCGATGTGAAGGCGATTGACACGACGCCGATCGTGCAGTGGCAGGAACCGATCTCGCCCGACGAGAGCGCCTCGGTGCTGGCGCGGCTCGCCACCTACCCGGGCGTCAACGTTTACTCCATGGGCCGCAGCTATCTCGGCCAAGTCATCTGGGTGGCCGACATCGGGCTACCGTCGCCGTCGACTCTGGTGTCGCAGGCCAAGGAGACAACGCTCAAGGCGTCCATCGTTTACTCCGCGCGCCAGCACGCCAACGAAGTCTCGAGCACGAGTCACGTCCTCAAACTTGCCGAGTTGCTGGTCACGAATCCCGATTACCGCGCACTGCTGAAGCAGGTCAACGTCGTCTTTCACCCGATTGACAATCCCGATGGCGCCAACCTTTCGGTCATGGAGGCCAAGATCGAGCCCGACAACCTTCTCCACCTCGGCTACCACGGCGCGCTGGCGGCCGACGTGTCGAGCGGCCAGGCTGAAATCGATCCCATCTATCCGGAGTCGCGCACGCGGCGCCAGCTTCTCGAACAGTGGATGCCGGACGCCTTCCTCAATCCCCATGGCTATCCGTCGCATGAGTGGGTACAGCCCTTCAGCGAATACTCCGCCTGGGTGCAGAGCCGAACCGGCGCCAACAATGGGCGCACCTGGTGGATCCCGCGCGGCTGGTTCACGAGCCTTAGCTATGCGCGCGACACCACGACCAACACCTATTCCGAGGCTGTGACCTACGCCTTGCGGGACCGCATCGTGGCCGCCGAACGCAAGGTTCCGGGACTGCTGCCGCTCGAGACCCGCATGAACGACCGGTACGAGCGCTGGGGACAAGCCTTCCAACCTGACAACATGCAGCAGCCGGTTGTTGACGGTATTCGCATTTACATGTCGCTCAAAGGAAACACAGGCACGGGGGGCGGGCAGGCCGGCCCAGGCGCTTCATCAGCCGTCACCTGGGATCAGGGGTACACCGAAGCGCCGGACGAGACCGCGCATGGCGATTACATGAAGCTGGTGGCCTCGGCCGGACTCGCCTACGACGAAGTGCACCTCGACTATCTTGCGCAGGGAAAACTGCGCATCACTCGCAGTGAAAAGGAAGGGCCGCAGGGCGTGAGTTGGACGATTGAACGCGCGCGTCCCATCCTCCCCAGCTCGGAGCCGCCGGTGGCACTGCCTCCCGATGGCAAGTAGCAGCACAGCGCCTGTAGCGCCGTTCCGCTGGCGGCTCACTAGCAGCGCCCAACGCTCGACCTTGGTGGCCGCCGGTCTGGGCTGGATGCTTGACGCTTTCGACGTCATGCTCTACAGCCTGGTGCTTACGCACCTCATGGCCGAATTCGGCATGAGCAAGGGCACCGCCGGCTTTCTTAACACGCTGACGCTGATGGCTTCGGCGGTCGGCAGCCTCATCTTTGGCCTGCTGGCGGATCGTTTCGGGCGCAGACGGATGCTCAGCCTGAGCATCCTAACGTACTCGCTATTCACCTTCGCCTGCGGTTTCTCGACCAGCATCACAATGCTGGCGACGCTCCGTTTTTTCCTCGGGCTGGGCATGGGCGGGGAATGGAACGCCGGCGCTACGCTGGTCGCCGAGACCTGGCCCTCGGCCTGGCGCGGACGCGCCCTGGGCATCGTGCAAAGCAGCTGGGCGATTGGCTACGCGCTCGCCGCGCTGGTCGCAGGCCTGGTGCTGGCGCACGCGAGTTGGCGCTGGGTGTTTTTCGTGGGCGTGCTGCCGGCTCTGGCCACGCTGTGGATTCAGCATGGCGTGCCGGAACCGGAGCTTTGGCGGCGGCAGCCCAAGGTTGCGCCCAAGCCGGCGTTGTGGCGCGCCGCCACGCCGCGGCTCCTGTCGCTGCTGGCGATGAATACCTTTGGCATGTTCGCCTGGTGGGGCATGTTCACCTGGCTGCCAGCCTATCTTGTACTGCCCATCGCGCAAGGCGGACGCGGCTTCGCGCTGGTAGGCAGCACCGGGTTTTTGATCATTCTCAATCTCGCCGGCATGTTTCCCGGCTACTTGCTGTTCGGCGTTTTCGCCGATCTTTACGGACGCAAGCCGACCATCATCTTCTATTTGGTGGCCGCGGCGATTCTGGTTCCCTGGTTCGCCAGCGCGCGGCAACCGCTGATGATTCTGCTCGCCGCCTCGCTCGTGGCCTTTTTCGGCACCGGGTTTTTCACCGGTTCCGGCATTCTCGGCAGCGAGCTATTCCCGACTGCTATCCGCGCCACCGCACTCGGCGTTTCCTACAACGTCGCCCGCGGCCTCAGCGCGTTCGCGCCGCTCATCATCGGGCGCTTCGGCGAGACCCACGGCCTCTCCGGCGCGTTCTATCTTTGCGGCATTGCCTTTGCGCTGGCCGCCGCCAGTGCCTGGTTCGTACCTGAAACGCACGGCCTTGAATTGAGTTGATTATGAAAACACTCGCAACCCTGGGATTACTTACCCTCGCCGCCGCCAGCGCCGGTTGCTCGTCGGCCGCGCCCGCCACGCCCGCCGCTCCCGTCGCCATCGCGCCACTGCCGACAGCCACCGTCCACAGCGTGGAGGCGTTTCTGCAAACGCTTCCGGCGGCGCAGACGCCTCCGATGAGTGCTATAGAGGCGATGACACTGGCGGCCTTTCCGCTCTCCTGCGTTGACCATCCCCAGGGACAACCTAGCGGCGGGCCGGGCGGTGGCGGCGGCGCCGGCGCGTCTTCGCCGCGATCCGCGCGGGGTGGCGCCGCTCCCGCCGGTGCGCCGGATACGGCGGCCGTCTCCTCGCCGGGCGCGGCGCGCGGGGCAAATTCGGGCGGTGCCGCGGCCGCGCCCGCCGCGCCGCGCCCGGGAGGCTATCTCTGGCTGCCCGCCGGGCCAACCCATCTTCTCGAGAACTACGACAAGCAGCGCGCCTTTTACGGATGTTACGACTGGCACTCCGCCGTCAACTCGACCTGGACGCTGGTGACCGTGCTGCATCGCTATCCCGATCTGCCGATCGCCAAGCTGATACGCGAAAAACTCAATGATCACCTCGGCAAGCGCAACATCGAGGGTGAGTTGGCGTTCTTTCAAGGCTCCAAATCCTTCGAGCGCCCCTATGGACAAGCCTGGCTTTTGAAACTCTACGCCGACCTGGTCGCCTGGAAGGACCCTGACGCGCAGAAGTGGGCCGCGAATCTTGCGCCGCTGGCACAGTTCTTTTCCGGCAACCTGACCAAGTACCTCAAGACCATGCCGGATCCGATCCGTCAGGGGGTGCACCCCAACACGGCTTTCGACATGGATTTGATGCTGCCCTACACCGACACACTTCACGACGAAGCGCTGCACGCCGCCATTGTTGAAACCGCCCACCGCTTTTATGCCAAGGATGTCGACTGCCCAACCGCGTACGAACCCGAAGGCGCATCATTCCTGTCACCGTGCCTGGTGGAGGCGTCGTTGATGGCTCACGTGCTCGATCGCGGAAACTTTACCAACTGGTTTAACCAGTTCATGCCGGCAGTGTACGCGCCCGCGTTCCGCCCGCTGATCTCGCCCTTTGACGCCAGCCAGATGACACCCGACGAAATGGCGGCCCAATCGCATCTGATCGGCCTGGCTTTCTCTCGGGCCAAGGCCATGCTCACTGTGGCCGACGCGCTTGCGCCGAATGACCCGCGGGTGCCGGTCTATCGTAGGCTCGCCGCCATCCACGCCAAGAAGGGTTACAGCACGATGGACGATGCGGGCTATCTGGAGACCCACTGGATCGCCACGTATGCCTTGATGTACGAAGTCGCGGCCAGCTCGAACCCGACGCCAGCCTCGGCCATCGCTTCGCTGCAGTAGCCCGTTTTAGGTCGAGTTGTTCGCAAACACCGCGCGGAATCAGCCGTTCCGCGCGGTGTATTGCATATTGGTGCGCGCGCCCTCATAATTAAGGTTTGCGCTCAGCGCGCACGGAATGGAGTACGAATGGCATTATCGGCCAACCAAATGCGTCCGGGCATGGTGATCATGCACGACAACGAACTGTTTTCGGTGTTCAGCATCACCCACCGCACCCCTGGAAACCTGCGCGCCTTCGTGCAGGCGAAGATCAGAAATCTGCGCACCGGCGGCATGATTGAGTACCGGTTCCGCTCCGATGACCGCATCGAACGCGCCATGCTCGACGAGAACGAGATGGAGTTTCTCTACAGCGATGGCGATTCGTACTACTTCATGAACACCGAGAATTACGAGCAGACCCATCTCAACCGCGACACCCTGGGCGACGCGGTGCAGTACCTCATCCCGAATCTCAAGATCAAAGTCGAGTTCTATCAAGGCAAGCCGGTCTCGGTCGAGCTGCCGCAGACGGTGGATCTCGAAATCGTTGAGACTGAGCCCGGTATCAAAGGAGCCAGTGTCTCCAACGTCACCAAGGCCGCGACGATGGAAACAGGTCTCGTAGTGCAAGTGCCGCCCTTTATCGAGAAGGGTGAAAAAATCCGCGTCGAAACCACGGAAGGCACCTACCTCGAACGCGTCAAGTAATCTCTAAGCCCAAAAAGGAACCCCCGCATGGCCACAGCCACCGCCGCCAACATTGTCTCCGCCGCTTTTCCCGAATTGAGCACGACCCGCCCCATCGCCAACGTGGCGACGGCGCCGCTGATTGAAATCATCCTGGGTCGAGGCGAAGCGCATCTTTCCGCACGCGGAGCAGTTGCGGCGCGCACCGGCAAGTTTACCGGGCGCACCCCCCCCAACCGTTTCATCGTCAAGGACGCACTCACCGCCGACCGCGTCGCCTGGGGCAAATCCAACCAGGCCATCAGCGCCGAGTCGTTCGAAAAAGTGCGCCGCCGCATGGCGGCCTACCTGAACGGGCGCGAAGTGTTTGTACAGGATTGTTTCGCCGGCGGCGATCCCGCATACCGGCTCAAGGTGCGGGTCGTGACGGAGTTAGCCTGGCACTCGCTGTTTGTGCACCAGCTTTTTATCCGGCCCTCGGCCGAAGACCTGCAGGGCTTCACCCCCGACTTCACCATCGTCAGCATGCCCGGCTGCGAGGCGGTTCCGGCCGAGGATGGCACCGCCAGCGGCACCTACATCCTGGTCAACTTCGAACGCCGGTTGATCCTCATCGGCGGCACGTACTACGCCGGGGAAATGAAGAAGTCGATTTTCTCGGTGCTCAACTTCCTGTTGCCGGAGCGCGGCGTGATGCCCATGCACTGCTCCGCCAATGTGGGGCCGGACGGCGATAGCGCTTTGTTTTTTGGCCTCTCCGGCACCGGCAAGACGACTCTCTCCGCCGATGCCAACCGCCGCTTGATCGGCGACGATGAACATGGCTGGGGCGCCAACGGCGTTTTCAATTTCGAGGGCGGATGTTACGCCAAGTGCATTCATCTGTCGGAAACCGGCGAACCGGAAATCTGGAACGCTGTCCGTTTTGGCACGGTGCTTGAAAACGTCAAGCTCGACCCGGCCACGGGTGTTCCCGATTTCGAATTTGAAGGCTGGACGGAGAACACCCGCGCCGCCTATCCGATCGAGTACATTGACAACGCGGTTCTCTCTGCCCGCGGGCCGCATCCCAAGAACGTGGTGCTGCTCACCGCCGACGCGTTCGGCGTGATGCCTCCCATCGCCCGGCTGAGCGTGCCGCAGACGATGTACCACTTCCTCTCGGGGTATACCGCGAAGCTGGCCGGCACCGAGGCCGGCGTGACCGAACCGAAGGCCACGTTCAGCACCTGCTTCGGTGAACCGTTCATGCCGCTCTCGCCCATGGTCTACGCCAAGATGCTGGGTGAGCGCGTCACCCAGCACGGCGCTCGCTGCTGGCTGATCAACACCGGCTGGACCGGCGGCGCTTACGGTGTCGGCACCCGCATGAAGCTCAGCCACACCCGCACCATGGTGCGCGCGGCGCTCAGCGGCGCGCTCGATAAGGCCAAGTACAACACCGACCCGATCTTCGGCCTTGAGGTTCCGGCCGAAGTGCCGGGCGTACCGACTGAGGTGCTCAATCCCCGGAATACCTGGAAGGATGCGGCGGCGTACGAAAAAGCCGCGCGCCATCTCGCCGGACTGTTCCGCAGCAACTTCGAGCGCTTCTCGGACGCCTCGGCCGAAATCGCCGCCGCGGGCCCGCGGTAGTATATGGTGCGCAGCAGGGCGCGGAGCCGCTGGAACGCGTTGCTGCTTCTGCCCTTCGCCGGCCTGCTCTGGATGCCGCTTTACGCGCGGGAGAAGCCGGATCTGTTCGGGTTCCCGTTTTTCTATTGGTACCAATTCGCCTGGGTCATCGTTAGCGCCGCGATCACCGGCGTCGTCTACAGGCTAACCTCGCGCAGCGAGTAAGCGCTATAGTAAGCGCCAGCCCATGCTTGCCGTCTTTCTAAGCTGCATTGCGCTGGTTGCCGCGGTTGGATTTATTTCCCGCCGCTGGTGGCGGTCCGATGTCGGCGCGCTCGAGGCGTGGGGACTCGCCGGACGCCAGTTCGGCGCGGTCATTACCTGGTTCCTCATCGGCGGTGATTTTTATACCGCTTATACGCTCATCGCGGTTCCCGCGCTGGTCTTTGGCGTGGGAGCCAGCGGCTTCTTCGCGCTCGTCTATACCATTCTCGTTTATCCGTTCGTCTTCCTGGTCATGCCCCGGCTCTGGACAGTGGCTCAGAGCCACGGCTACATCACGCTGGCGGACTTCGTGAGCGGATGTTACGACAACCGCTGGCTGGCGCTGGCTATCGCGCTATCCGGCATCGCCGCCACGGTGCCCTACATTGCGCTGCAGCTCGCCGGCATGCAGGTGGCGATGGAGGCGCTCGGGCCGATCTTCGGGACGCACGCCAGCGGCTGGCCGCTGGTCGCCGCCTTCGCTCTGCTCGCCGCCTATGATTTTTCCAGCGGGCTTCGCGCGCCGGCCAGCATTGCCGTGGTCAAGGATGTAATGATTTACACCCTGGTCATCGCAGCCGCGGTTTGGATTCCGATGCGTCTGGGCGGCTACGGTCATATCTTTGCCGCCGCGGCGCATTCCCTCGCGGCGCGCCCGGTACCGGGGTACCTAATTCTTCCGCCGACGCAGTATTTGTCGTTTGCGACGCTGGCGCTGGGCTCGGCGCTGGCGGCCTTCCTTTATCCCCACATGGCGACCAGCGTGCTGAGCGCCCGCAGCGCACGAACCATTCAGCGCAACGCGATCGTGCTGCCGGCGTATACGCTCTTGCTCGGCCTTGTCGCGCTACTCGGTTACATGGCGATCGCCGCCGGGCTGCACCCGGCCAATGCCAATGACGTGGTGCCGCTGCTCATTGTCAGGATGTTCGGGCCGCATTTCGCCGGTTTCTGCCTGGCCGCCATTGTGATCGGTGGACTCGTGCCCGCCGCCATCATGGCCATTGCCGCCGCCAGCCTGTTCGCGCGGAACGTATATCACGCCTCGCCCAGGCAAGAGGCACGCGTCGCGAAGTGGGCGTCAATGTTGATCAAGCTTGGGGCTCTGGCATTCGTGCTCAGCGGCAGAATCACCTACATCATCAACTTTCAACTTCTGGGCGGCATATGGGTGCTGCAGACCCTCCCGGCGATCGTGTTTGGCCTCTACCGTCGTTGGCTCGACGCGCCCGCCCTGCTCGCTGGATGGACCATCGGCACTGGGATGGGCACATTCATGGCCATTACACGCGGGTCGGTGTATCCCCTCCACATTGGCGGCCTCAACCTGACCGCATACGCCGCCATGGATGCGCTGGTCGTCAATCTGGCAGTCGCCGCCGTTTGTCAGATGTTCCTTCGCCCATTAGCGCGGATCCAAGGCGGTGGTGAGCAGCCGCGCCAGACGCCGTCCAGCCAAGTCAAGCTGGTTGTCGATGACAGCCACTGAAGGGGCGCCGGCGGCTAAACGATGACTTGCCCAAGCCCACTGCACCGGATCGCTTGATCCCAGTTGCCGGCGGCGGTCGAAGCCGGCCTCGATCTGGCGCGCAACGGCCATAGCATCGAGTTCAGAGTAAGCGCGGCGCAGCACGCCAGTATCCCACGCCTCGTGCAGACTGCGCCCGCCCCCGCCCGCCTCGGCATGGAGCGGTTGGTGGATGTCGCCGACAAAATGAATCAAGTAACGCAGCGCCTTGGCGCGGGCCAGCGGTGTGCGCGCGTTGAGCATTTCGCCGGTATAGCGCGCAATCGCCGCAGTAATACAGCGATCAGCACAGGCTGCGTCATACTCCTCCGCGGCATTGGCATCAGAGGGACGCGCGCCGGACGGCAGGTCCACGTAGTGATAGGGCGCGGTCGCGCCGTTGCGAACCTGATCGGCCCAGTTGGCGACTGCTGCCATGGGTGGCAGCCCGCCCGCGGGGCAGGCGGCGGTGGAGGGGTCGCGGGCATCGCCGGCGAGAATGTCATCCACCTCAGCCCGCACCGCGGGGCTCAGATGCGCCAAAGCGATCAGCGCCACGACCTGATGCCCCCGGCATCCCCAAGCCCAGGCGCGGGGGGCCGCCAACAGCACGACCAGCAGCAGCATTGTTTGGCCAAAGTGTATGTATTTATTATTATTAATAAACATATATATTAGATGTGCTACTGGTGCGCAGGGATGCCTTCCAGTTGCGCGGCAGCGGAAATAATTATTGTTGTTGGCTAAACCGGCAGGGCGATGCGGACGCGGGTGCCCTGGCCGGGGACACTGCTGATCTCGAGCTTGCCCGCTTCGCCGTAGAAGACGCGCAGGCGCTCGCGGATGTTCGACAGACCGATGCCGTGGCCTGAGGCGCCGGCTTCGCCGGGGGTAATGCCGACGCCATCGTCCTCAACTTCGAGCCAGAGCATGGGGCCGGTACCGTTGACTGCGGGTTCGACCCAGGCGCGCAGGGAAATTCTGCCGCCTTCGACCTTGGGGCCGAGGCCGTGGCGAATCGAGTTTTCGATCACCGGCTGCAGGGCCATGCTGGGCACGGCAATCTCCATCGCCGCCGGGGCGATGTCGCGCTCCACCCGCAGCTTTTCCGGGCCGAAGCGGACCACCTCGATGTCGAGGTAATCGTCAATGAACGCCAATTCCTCACGCAGCGGCACGTGGCTGTCGTGCTTGCGCAACATGCGGCGGAGGATATTGCTGAGCTTGACGATCAGCACCCGCGCGGTGTCGGGATCAAAGCGCACCAGGGAGGCCACCGAGTTGAGCGTATTGAACAAAAAATGAGGATTGATCTGGCTGGTCAACTCATCGAGCCGCGCCTGCACCAACAGACGCTGCTGCTGCTCCAGCAGCATCTCGATGCGGGTGTTGTTCCAGATTTTGATGGGGATGGCCAAGGCCAGCACATTCGTCGCCACAATCGCCACGACGATCCAAAACGTATGCGGCTCAGGCGCGTAGATGCGAGCCGGCGCCAAGCGCTTGACTTCGATTTGCAGCAGTGTCACCGCGGTCACGGTGGCAAAGACGAGTGCCTGCCAATCGCGGAAGGGTCGATCGAGGCGGTTGCGCAGCCAGCGCCAGAGCTCCAGATCAATGAAAGGCGAAAACGCCCACACCTCTTCGAGACTGGGGGCCGAACGCCGCAGAACCCCGCCGACCCAGGCCGCCACCAAGAGTACGGGCAGCGCCGCCCACTGCTGCGCGCCGAAGGCAGCGGCCAATCCCAGGGCACCGGCGGTGGCGAAACCAGCCGTGTAGCCGCCCATCAGCCCCATCAAGAGGGTGCCTTGCAAGCTCAAGTCCGCGGCACGAAAGTTCGGCACCAGAATGCGAATGAAAACGCCCGCCACCAGCGGGAACACCAGGAAGAGCGCCAGCATCAGCTTTTGCCGCAAGTCGCGCGTTTCGAGATAAAGGTAGCGGCGAAACGCCATCGAACGCACGACGACCGCGGCAATCGCGGCCATTACGCCGAGGTTCAGCAGCAGCGTTATCAGCAGCAGGCGTTCGGGAGACATGGGGCACCCACAGTCTATAATGATTACTTCCGTGAACCCCAACGCCTCTCTCATCGCGGAAGCCGATTTCCCCACCCGTTGGGGACATTTCCGCATACTCGGCTTCGAACTCGCCGGCGAAACCGCGGTTGTGCTGCGCATGGGGACGGCCGACGATCTTACCGCCGCGCCTCTGCTTCGCATTCATTCGCAGTGCCTGACCGGCGACGTTTTCGGATCTTTGCGCTGCGATTGCCGCCAGCAGCTCGAGCTGGCGCTGGCCGCCATCGCCGAAGCGGGGGCGGGCCTGCTGATATACGAGGACAAGGAGGGACGCGGCATCGGGCTCATGGCCAAGCTCCAGGCTTACGCCCTACAGGATCATGGCGCCGATACGGTGGAAGCCAACCAGCGCCTTGGTTTCAGCGCCGACAGTCGCAACTACGCGCTGCCTGCCGCGATCCTGGTGGCACTCGGAATCCGGCAGGTGCGGCTGCTCTCGAATAATCCTGAAAAGATTCAGGCGCTGGAACGCGCCGGTATCACCGTGGTTGAGCGCATTGCCTGTGAACCCGCCGAGCTCTCCGCCGCCGCGCGACGGTACCTCGAAGTGAAGCGCGACAAGATGGGGCACGTCCTATCTTCCGAACACTAGGCATTGCCGACGGGGCGGCCGCCAGGCACAATCAACGCGGATCCGCGGTCATGCGCGCCCGACCGCCGGTGACGCGGTCGAAATACCGGATCCACTCTTCGCGGATGCCGTTGACGTTGGCCAGCAACCCCGGGGTCGGCTTTTTACCGTGTTCCACGACGACGACCATTCCGGTGTTGAACTGACGCTGTGAATGGTTCACATCCGGAACCCGCGGTCCCTCAGCGGCGATGACATCCTGAATCGTGACCTTGGTCCGGTCGGCCTTGAAGATCGGGTGCCCATCGGCATCGCGCCCGGCCGCCACCAAATTGTTGAGTAGAAA
>DATNFK010000041.1:0-17628 GCA_035606395.1 Terriglobales bacterium
TCGCCAGCAGCAGCTCTATCAACCCGACCGTCGTCGGCTGGCCGCGTGACCCGCCATACAGCCCTTTTCGGCTTGACTCAAAGGTGGGGAGTCCGCGCCAATCAATGCGCCTTTGCGGCGGGCGGCGGCGCGGCGAACTGAATGCCAAGCTCGAGGTTGAGCGAGTGCAGTTGCTGGTTGAACGCGGCGCCGCCGGTGCGGTTCAGGTCCGCGATATTGGCGCGCAGTTCGTTCATCTGCTTCACCAATTGCTCATTCAGTTCCACCGCCTGATCGGTGGGACCAAGGTCGGCCCCGCCTCCGTAACGGCCGGTGCCGTTGAAGTCGGCGGCCAGGGTGCACAGCTTGGCGTAGAGCTGTACCGCGTCTACGAAGGATTCCTCTATGCTGGCGCTGGTCAGATTGGTGTTGTAGAGCTGGCTCTCGATCGCCACATACTTGGCCTCGAGCGCACGATCGCTGGCGATGGCGGCCGCCGTGCCGGGGTGCTGCTCAAGCACCGGGACCGCGTCCTCCAACTGGCGCCTGGTGCTCTCAACCCCGTTGATCATGGCCGCGACATCATTCACTTCGCCGCGCATCGCGAGCGCGAACCGCAACTGAGCCTCCATGGTGGCTTGCGTGCCGGAAGCGGCCGGGTCCTTGAGCACCGTGAGCGGCTGCGTGCCGACCTGCTTGCCATCCACACTAAGCTCTACCTGATAAGTGCCGGGAACGACTCGCGGCGAGCCGGCATTTCCGCCCCACGCCACCACCGGGCGCCAGCCCTGCAGGCCCATTGTCACCCACGGCATGCCGGGAGGTGCGGTCAGCAAATGCACCTCGGCGGGGGGCGTGTATCGCAGATCCCACCACGCGCGGTTGAGGCCGGCATGCACGCCTCCGCTGACCGTGCGGATCACCTCGCCGTCGCTCCCGCGAATGGTCAGGGTGGCGGAGTGGGCCGCCGTGGGCAGGAAGTAATTCAGATCCGCGCCGTAGGGCACGTTTTCCCCGGAAACCACGGGATTGGGGCCATTCTCGGGCTGGAGTACGGAGCGCCGGAAACGGTAGGCGTCGCGCGGCTTGAAAAGCTCGGCCGCACCTCCGGCCTTGGCCTTGTCCCAACTGCGCAATGGGGTGATGTCGTCCGCGATCCAGATGCCCCGCCCGTAGGTCGCGACGACCAAATCGTTGAACTGGGGCTGGATGGTTAGCCAATAAATGGGCGTCGCCGGCATGTTGTTCTTCAACCGCGTCCAGTGCGCGCCGTCGTCGAGGCTGAAATAAATCGTGTTCTCGGTGCCCGCATACAGCATCCCTTTCCGCACCGGATCCTCGCGCACCACGTGCACGTAGCTGAATAGGTTGTGGGGAAGGTCGCCGGCGACGCTCTTCCAGGTCTTGCCGAAATCGGTGGTCTCGTAGATATAGGGGTTGTAATCGCCCATCATCATCAGGTCGTCGCTGATGTAAGCGGTGCCGGCGGCGAAGTGCGAAGGCTCGACGATCGTGATTTCGCCGTAGGGCGGCAGGCCGGGAATGTTCTTGGTCACATTCGACCAGGTTTTGCCGCCGTCCTGGGTGATGTTGACCTCGCCGTCGAAACTGCCGGCCCAGATGACCCCCGCCTGCACCGGAGAAAGCGCAATGCTGGAAAGCGTCTCGGAGGCGAACGTCATCAAATTGTCGCCGGTGACCCCTCCCGAGTCCTGCTCATGGGTCTTATCGTTGAGCGTGAGGTCGGGGCTGATCCGGGTCCAGCTCTGGCCCGCGTTAACGGTTTTGTAGACGTACTGGCTGCCCACGAAAACCTCATTGTGGTCTTGCGGGGCAATGGCGATCGGGAAGGTCCAGTTCCAGCGGTCGCGCAGCCCCGCCGGCGGCCCCCCGTAGGAATCCTCCGGCCACACCGAAACATTGCGCGCCTGGCCGGTTTTCTGGTCTACACGGGTCAGGTCGCCGTTGTAGCAGCCGGTCCAAAGAATGTCGGGATCCGCCGGGTCGGGAACGCCAAACCCGCTTTCGCACCCCGCAAATCCGTGCCACTCGGCCGAAGAGATGCCGCCGCCGCGGCCGCCAAATCCGGCGCTGAACAACGACCGGCTGGGTCCCTCTTCGCCGTCATCGTCCTGCCGGTTGCCGAGCACATTGTAGGGAATGCGGTTGTCCGCATAAACGTGATACATCTGCGCGATGGGCAGCTTAATTTGCTGCCAGCTCTGGCCACCGTTGAGACTGATGGAGCCGCCGCTGTCGTGCGCGGTCATGATGCGGTTCGGGTTCTTGGGATCGATCCATACGTCATGCAGATCGCCGCCGGCGCGCTGCACATTGGCGGCCAGAGTGTCGCCTCCGTCGTACGAGATGCTCCAATTCATGGCCGTGAAGTAGAGCAGGTTGGCGTTGTCGGGCGCGACATCGAAGTTGGTAAAATACGGCGCGCGGCCGATCAACCGATTGTCGCGATTGACAAGCTTCCATGTGCGGCCGTAATCCTCGGAACGATAAAAGGCGGGCTCGTGGGGTAATTGCAGCAGCGCGTAGACGCGGCTGGAGTCGCTGGGCGCGACCCGCACCGCAACTTTGCCGACATCCGCGCCCGCCGGCGGCAGTCCGTGCCCGCTCAGCCGCGTCCACGTCGCGCCCGCATCGTGGGTGACGAAAACGCCGCTGCCGGGGCCGCCGCTGTGCTCGTCCCAGGGGCGGATGAGCAACTGCCATGCGCCCGCAAATAGCGTGTCGGGGTCGTGCGCATCCATGCTTATGCCGGAACACCCGGTCTGGTCATTGATCTTGAGCACCTGCGACCAGGTCTTGCCTCCGTCCTCGGTACGGTAGACGCCGCGCTCGGGATTATCGCGGTAGGCCTGACCCACAGCGCAAACAAAAACCTGGTTGGGGTCGTGCGGGTTGATCACGATACCGGCGATGTGGCCGGTCTGCTCCAGCCCCATGTGCTGCCAGTGCCCGCCGCTGTCGGTGGATTTATAGACGCCGTCGCCGGGCGAAGTGGCTTGACGGATGATCGACGGCTCACCGGTGCCGGCCCAGACCACGTTGGTCGCCGAGGGAGCGATGGCCAGGGCGCCCACCGCCGAAACATCCTCCTGGTCGAATACTGGCTTGAAGGTCGTGCCTCCATCCGTCGTCTTCCAGATGCCGCCCGAGGCGGCTCCGAAATAATCCACCAGCGGATCGCCGGGAACGCCGACCACGGCAATGTCCCGATTCCC
Organism: Terriglobales bacterium; assembly: GCA_035606395.1. Lineage (GTDB taxonomy): Bacteria > Acidobacteriota > Terriglobia > Terriglobales > SCQP01 > SCQP01. The sequence continues at coordinate 3,216 of DATNFK010000041.1, forward strand.
CTGGGGGCCGATAAAGCGGAAATGCAGATCCCCCAACGGTCCCGGTCCTTGGGCCGAGGCCACAGCCAGAAACATTCCCAACCCGCCCAATATACCCGCGATGCGCAAGTTCATGGCAATCCGCTCCTTATGAGACTTCGCGGCAGTATAGTCCTTGTATAACGGCGGAGCAAATGAAATGCATCACGGCTGCCCCCATCCCTGCCGACGCCGCTGCCCAAACCAGCCGCCAGAACTGAGGCGGATTCGGCGAGCCAAATATTTTCGAATTCCAGCAACTTGTGCCTGCTTCCCCGCCTCTAAAGCCCATGAAGACAGGATTGGGCTATGGCCGCATGTCCGCAGTGGGATAAGAGCGCCGAACTCGAGAGCCACCTGAAGGTCGAACTCTGTAAGGCGGCCAGACTCGCCGAGCAAGATCGAAATTTAGAGGCCGAAGCCGCCTTCGCGGCTCTCTTGCGGCGTTATGCGGCGGCCCTGTCGGAGGCGCGTTTTCGATACCTTTACGAGGACCTTCAATGCAGGCGGGCCCTGGCTCTGTGCGCTCTCGAGCGCTACAACGAAGCCATTCCCATACTGCGGGAAGCGAAATTCTTTGCCTTCGATACGAAGGCAGACAAGCAGCGCGTGCATTTCCTCCTCGGCCTGTGCCTGCAGGAAACCGGCGATCACGACAGCGCGCGGGCGGAACTATGCCGCGTCCTCTCCTTTAACCTGATGAACGCCGAGGAGGAGCAAGCGCTCTGGCGGTTGGCGATTTACAACTACAGGCGCGGCGCGCTCGCGCAGGCCAAGGAACAGCTCGAGAGGCTCTTGCGCGATTTCCGCGGCGGGAATCCGGCCATCTCCCGAAAGCATGTCTACGAGATGCTCGCGCGCATTTTTCAGCACCTGGGCGATAGCCAACAGCAGCGGCACTATACCGAGCTGACGAAACGCACGCTCACCTACAGCGCCGCCGCCTGATCCGCCAACCAGCGTACGATTGCTTTTCCGGCGGCGTTCCCTGCGCCTAGGCTCTCATCCGTTTTCGCGCGGCACCTGCGCTCGTTGCAGGATGCGTTCGTCGCGCCGTCATTACGCAGGCAGCCACCGAGTCCTCCATGGGAGGAGATCGAGGTGGAAGGCCGCGTAATTCCGAAGGGCGGCCCGCGGCCGTGAGGCGAATTCCGCCTTGTCTTCGCTCCGCTATCGCCGGAGACGGTGGCAGCGACGCACCATCGCGGAGTCGCGGCGGGTTGGAGCGAAGAGAGGCGAGCCTCTTTTTGTAATTTTTTGCTTGACCCTCACCGCCAAAATCCGTAGCCTTGATGATTGTTGGCAGTGATCGGAAAGCGTTGGAGGGGAACGGCGCCTTTTTTCGGCATTCATACTGTCCGAGCAGTTGGCACTTTATTCCTTTCATTATTCGGTTCGCGTAGTCGTCGCGTTCCCTCTCGCATCCGGTGACATTAGGCCAGCCCAGTCGGTTTTCGGCTCTCCAAGCCTGCTCCGCACTGCGTGTGTCCGATGAGCGCGAACCATGAGAGAACATTGGCGTCTGACGCTGATCGCTATCGTCCTGTTGGGGTTTGGCACCTGGAAGCTGCTGGGCATGGGAGAGAATGTGGGCTACTCTCCGGTGCAGCCGATTCCGTTCAGCCACAAACTCCACGCCGGCGATAACCATATTCCCTGCCAGTACTGCCACGCCGGTGTGGATCGCTCCCGCCTGGCGCCCATCCCGGCGCTCAACGTGTGCATGGGCTGCCACGCCGTGGTCGCCGCCAACACCGCGCCCATCAAGCTGGTCGCCGCCGCCTACGCCGCCAAAAAACCGATCGAGTTCACCCGCGTTTACGACCTGCCCCAGTTCGTCTACTTCCAGCATCGCTGGCACATCGCCGCCGGTATCCAGTGCCAGACCTGCCATGGCCCGGTGCAGAACATGGATCAAATCGAGCAGGTCAAGCAATGGACCATGGCGGAATGCCTGAACTGCCATCGCAACAACGATTACCTGCCCACCCCCAACGATAAGTTCCATCGCGATCCCGCCACCTTCCACAACCGCGCTGCCAATGCGCCCCAGGACTGCAATGTCTGCCACAACTAAGGACGCATCTCCGAAAATTTGGACCACGATGGAGGAGCTCAACGGCTCCGCCGAGGTCGAGCGGCTGCGCCACGAGGAGTTCCACTCCAAGCCCGCCGAATACTTCGAGGCTCAGGCCAAGGGCGGCTTGAAGTTCGGTCGCCGCGACTTCCTCAAATGGTCCACCGGCGCGCTTGCCCTCGCCGCCACCGCCTGCGAACGTAAGCCCATCGAGCGCATCATCCCCTATGCGCAACAGCCGCCGGAGATCATCCCCGGCGTCGCCAACTACTACGCCTCCACCTGCACCGAGTGCGCCGCCGGCTGCGGCATCCTGCTCAAGACTCACGAAGGGCGCCCCACCAAGGTCGAGGGCAATCCGCTGCATCCCATCAACCGCGGCAGCCTCTGCGCCCGCGGCCAGGCCTCGCTCTTCAATCTGTACGATCCCGACCGCCTCCGCACCCCGGTGCGTCTACAGCGCGTCGCCTCGCTGCAAGGATTGGTCGGCAACGCCGCCCAGCCCAACTACAACCTCAACATTCCCACCAACGTTTGGAACACCGGCGAGACGCTGCGCAGCGACCTGCATCCCATCAAACGCGCCCTGCCTCCCATCAGTTGGGCCGATGCCGACAAGCAAATTGCCGGGCTGCTGAACCGCGCCGGCAACCGCGCCGTCCTGCTCACCGGAACCATTCACGGTCCGGCGCGCACCGCGCTCCTCGCCGACTTCCTCACCGCCTACCCGGCGCGCCACGTCGTTTACGACGCCATTAATCCCGATGCCGCGCTGGGCGCGCAAACTGCCGCTTACGGCGGCAACGCCCTGCCCCGCTACTTCTTCGACCGCGCCGAGATGGTGGTTACGTTCGGGGCGGATCCCATCGGCGCCGATGTCGCCTCCCAGGGCAACTCCGTCGGCTTCGGACGTCAGCGCAAGCTGCGCGCCAACAATCAGATGTCGCGCGTTGTCGTCTTCGAGCCGGCCATGAGTCTAATCGGCATGAGCGCCGACAGTCGCTATCTTGTTCCGCCCTCGCAGTTGCTGCCGGTCGCGCTCGGCCTCGCTCATCAGATCGTCGCCGGCGGCAAAGCCGCGAAGTTTTCCTCCGACCCCGGCGTTACCCGCGCTCTGGCCTCCTTCACTCCCGATGCGGTTGAAAAATCCGCCGGACTCCGCAACGGCGCCCTGGCCGCGCTCGCCGCCGAGTTGGCCTCGCAGCCGGGCAAGAGCATCGTCTGTGGCGGCGGCGTGGCCGTCCCGGCTGGCGATGCCGCCATGCTTGAGACGGTGGTGGCCTTCATCAACGCCGCGCTCGGCAATGAAGGCGCGACCATTGACGCCACCTCCAGCCCCAGCCTGCAAGCGCAAGGTTCCGAACGCGCCATGCTGGCGCTCGTCGACGATATGAAGGCGGGCAAGGTCGACACCCTGGTCGTTTACGGAACCAACCCGGCTTACACCGTGGCCGCCTCGGCCGGTTTCATCGCCGCGCTGGCGCAAGTGCCCAATGTCGTCGTCATTGCCGATCGCATGAACGAAACCGCGCAGCTGGCCAACTACGTGCTCCCCTCGCTGCACGGCGCCGAATCATGGGGCGATGCCGAACCTCAGGTCGGACTCTACAGCCTGGTGCAGCCGACCATCGAGCCGCTCTTCAACGGACGCAGTTTCGAAGACTCTTTGCTGAATCTTGCCTATCTCAGCCCCACCGGGGCCCGCTTCCGCGCCCCGATTCCCGCCCCTGCTCCGGTGCCGCCGCCCGCGCCCACCGTTGTCTGCGGCCCCAACACACCCGCCGGCACCGCCGGTTGCGCCGCGCCCGCGGCGCCCGCGGCACCGGCTGCGAAACCCGGCGCCCCCGCCGCCAAGGCGCCTGCCGCCGCCGGCGCCACTGCCGCCGCGGCCACCGCCGCTGCCCCTCCTCCCGCCGCCGCTCCGGTCGCGCCCAACGCGCCCATCAGCTTCCACGACTACCTCGTCAATCACTGGCGCGAGCAGATCTACGCCAAGAACAATTTAGCCGGCAGCTTCGACGATTTCTGGACCGGCGCTCTCCAGGCCGGCGTCTTCGATCCCAACCCCAAGCGCCTGTCGCCCGGCGCCGCGCGCACCTTTAAGGGTGCCGCGCTCGCCGCCCCCAACGCCCCCGCCACCGCCGTCGGCGCCACCGACATTGAGCTCTCGCTCGCCGTTAATCCGATCCTAGGCGACGGCACCTGGGCCAACAACGCGCTGCTGCAGGAAATTCCAAACCCGGTTTGGAAATCCTGCTGGGATAACTACTTCGTCATCGCCCCTTCCACCGCCAAACGCCTGGGTCTCGAGATGGACGACGACGGCCGCTACGCCGTCGCCGATGTCTCCGTCAACGGGCAAACCCTGCGCGCCCCCATCTACGTCCAGGTGGGCGTGCATCCCTCCGTCGCGTCCATTGCGGTTGGGTATGGGCGGCAGTCGGCCGGTGAAATTGGAACCGACATCGGCGTCAATGCCTTCTTGCTCGGCGCCGCCTCCGGCGCCAAGGTGAGCTTCACCCGCGTCGCCGGCGGTTATCTGATCGCCTCGCCGCAGGAAAACAACTACATGGATTTTGGCGCCAACCAGGTCACCGGCGAAACCGGTCGCGGCGAGAACATCATCCATCAAACCACCCTGGTGCAACTCCAGGCCAACCCCCGCGCCGGCAATCCTGAAGCCGAGCCCCAGACCTCGCTTTGGGATAACGGCGGTCCCACCGAACACCCCTTCGCAACCTACCGCTGGGGCATGACGATTGACATGAACGCCTGCATCGGCTGCAATGCCTGCGTTGCCGCCTGTTATGCCGAGAACAACGTGCCGGTGGTCGGCAAAGACCAGGTTTGGCGCGGACGCGAAATGGCCTGGCTGCGCATTGACCGCTACTTCTCCGGCGAGGAATCGAACCCCGACGTCACCCTCCAGCCCATGCTCTGCCAGCAGTGCAGCAACGCCGGTTGCGAGAGCGTCTGCCCGGTTATCGCTACCATCACCGACAGCGAGGGCATCAACGTCCAAGTCTACAATCGCTGCGTCGGCACCCGTTTCTGCTCCAACAACTGCATCTACAAGGTGCGCCGGTTCAACTTCTACAACTACTCCACTGTGCGCGCCTCTCCGCTGGAGTTGGCGCTCAACCCCAGTGTCACTGTGCGCTCGCGCGGCGTCATGGAAAAGTGCAATTTCTGCACCCAGCGCATCCACGACGGCCATTACCGCGCCAAGGAACGCGGCCTGCCGGTCCGCGACGGCGACATTGTCACTGCCTGCATGCAGACCTGCCCTACTCAGGCCATCGTTTTCGGCAATACGCTCGATCCCGAATCGGCCATGATGCGCGCCCGCAGCGAACGCGGCTACAAAGTGCTTGACGCCATGAACTTCCAGCCTTCGATCACCTATCTAACCAAGGTCCGCAATCGCGGCGGCGAGGAGGGCGCGTGAACCCAGACGAGAACATAAACCGCCATCCTCCGCAAGAGCGCCATCCCATGGCGCTAACCGCCGATCCGCCGCTCTATCGCGCCGACCTGACCTTGACCCAGGTCAATAAGGACATCACCGCCGCCATCTTCCGCAAGCCCAACGCCTGGTGGTGGGGCGGCATGCTGGTCGCCCTCGGCATGCTCGGCATCGGCAGTATCGTGGTCTGGGTCCAGCTCCACGTTGGCCTCGGCATCCTCGGCTTGAAACGCCCCGTCATGTGGGGCACCTACATCACCGACTTCGTCTTCTGGGTCGGTATCGCCCACGCCGGCACGCTCATCTCCGCCATTCTCTTCCTCTTCCGCCAGCGCTGGCGCACCGCCATCAACCGCAGCGCCGAGGCGATGACCATCTTCAGCGTCATCTGCGCCGGCCTGTTTCCTTTGCTTCACATCGGGCGCACGCTGATCGCCTACTGGCTGATCCCGTACCCCAATACCCGCCACCTCTGGGTCAACTTCCGCTCGCCGCTGATTTGGGACGTGTTCGCGGTCTCAACCTACGCCACCATCTCCCTGCTGTTCTGGTACCAGGGCATGATCCCCGACCTGGCCACCATCCGCGACATGCACCCCAAGCCGTTTGCCCGGCGCATGTACGGCATCTTCTCCCAGCGTTGGAAGGGAACCGCCAAGGACTGGCATCATTACGAGGCCGCCTACGGCCTGTTCGCCGCCATCGCCACCCCGCTGGTTCTCTCCGTGCATAGCGTCGTCTCCAGCGACTTCGCCGTTTCCTCCGTTCCCGGATGGCACGACACCATCTTCCCGCCTTACTTCGTCGCCGGCGCCATCTTCAGCGGCTTCGCCATGGTGATCACCGTTCTCACCGTGGTGCGCAAGGCCTTCGAACTCGAGGATTACATCACCATTGACCACATGGAGTTGATGGCCAAGATCATCCTCGCCACCTCGATGATGGTCAGTTATGCCTACCTGGTCGAGATCTTCATGGCCTGGTACAGCGAAAATCCCTTCGACAACCACATCTATATCTGGATACGCTTCTTCGGTCCTTACGCCTGGGCCGGCTGGTTGACCGTCTTCTGCAATTGCATCGCGCCCTTGATTTTCTGGTTCCGCAAGGCGCGCCGCAATCTGGTGATTCTGTTCATCATCAGCATCATCGTCAACATCGGCATGTGGTTCGAGCGCTACGTGATCATCGTCACCTCGCTGGCGCAGGATTACCTGCCCACCAACTGGCGCTACTTCGCCCCCACCATCTGGGATATAGGAACGTTCATTGGATCGCTGGGCCTGTTCTTCACCCTCTTCATGGTGTTCGCCCGCTTTGTGCCCGTCATCGCAATCAGCGAGGTGAAGAGCGTGCTCAAGGAACCGATCGGCGAGGTCGCGGTTCTGGAGGGAAGCAATGTCTAAGACGACGTATCGGCCGCCGGCGGTGCTCGCCATGTTCCGCGATCCCCAGCTCCTGGTGGACGCGGTCAAGGCCATCCGCGAAAAAGGCTACCGCGGCCTCGACGCCTACACGCCTTACCCGGTGCATCAGCTTCCCGAGGCTCTCGGCCTGAAAATTAGCTGGATGCCGCGCGTCACCAAGACCGCCTTCTTCGTCGGCGCCACCCTCGGCTTCACCTTCGAAGCATGGACCATGGCCTGGGCCTGGCCACTGAACATCGCCGGCAAACCCTTTATCTCGGTGCCCGCCTACATGCCCGTGACCTTCGAGAGCGGCATTCTTATCGCCGGCATCTCCACCTTCATCGCCGTGTTCGTCGCCGCCAAGCTCCGTCCGGCGCCCGATTTCGTCAATATAGACGCCCGCCTGACCAATGATCGCTTTGGTCTGTATGTGCCCGTCCGCCCCTACGAAGCCGGCTCGGTACACGATTTGCTGAAGTCGCTCGGCGCCGAAGAGGTAAAGGATGCTTAATTACCGCCAATGTTTCGTCGCTGCCGCCGCCTCAGGCCTGGCGCTCGCGCTCGCCGGTTGCGCCGGCCCCGGTAAGACCACCCACACCCAGCTCGAGTGGCAGCCTGACATGTACGTCCAGCCCTACGTTCAGGGTCTCGGCACCGATCACGTCAATCCCAGTCTCCAGGCCATGCGTACCCCGCCCGCCGGCACCGTCCCGGTTGATTACACTCCCTTCCCGCAGCCCTCTGACGTCACCGGCATGGAGCAGATCGCCAATCCGTTGCCCGCCAGCCCCGAGGTTCTCGCTAAGGGCCGGCAACTGTTCAACAACTACTGCATCGTGTGCCATGGCGCGCTGGCCAACGGCCTGGGATACATCGTCCCCAAGATGACCCAGCCCCCGGCGCTGATCGCCGGCGCTCCCTTGCTCTTCACCGACGGACGCATCTTCTCCATCATCACCAGTGGCCAGGGCAACATGCCCAGCTACCAAACCGAACTCGACCCGGCCCAGCGCTGGGCCATCATCCATTACGTGCGCGTGCTGCAGCGCGCCGCCAATCCCAGCAACGCCGATATTGCCCGCGCCCAGCGCACCGGCATGAATTTCTCTAACGACCTGCCGCCAGCCGAAGGCCCGCAAGGCCCGATTCCCGGCGCCCAGGCGATCCCCCACCAATAACATGAGCGTCCACGAGCAAATCATCTCTGTCGAGAATCCCGGCCCCGCGGTCTGGGCGCCGCGCGTGCGCTCGCTCTTCCTCGCCTCGTCGGTCATCGGCATCGTCGTCTTTGTCGTGGCCCTGCTGGTCGATCCGACGCGCGCCTGGTACAGCTTTCTCGCTAATTATCTTTACTTCCTGGTGCTCGGTCTGGGCGGAGCCTTCCTGGTCGCGCTCGAGTACATCACCAGCGCCACCTGGACGGTCGTTTTCCGGCGCATTCCCGAAGCCGCCTCCAGCTATCTGCCGGCCGCGCTCATTCTCGGCATTGTGCTGCTCATCGGCGTCCCCCATATCTACCCCTGGGCTGTCCACGGCTACAGCGGCTTCGTCACCCACAGCAAGCGCGTCTATTTCAATTTCGGCTTCTACGCCATTCGCACTCTGCTCGCGCTCGCCGTCTGGAACATCTTCGCCCTCTGGTTCCGCCGCAACTCGACCGCGCAGGACACCAATCCCGGTGTCGCCGCGCCCCGCAAGACCTTCGGCAAGCCGCCCACCATCCGCGGTCGTGTCGCCGCCGGCTTCCTGGTGTTCTTCGGCTACAGCTTCACCTGGTGCTTCGTGGACTGGATCATGTCCCTCGAACCGCAGTGGTCAACGACCATGTGGGGCGTCTACGGTTTTGCCGGCTTGTTCCAGGCCTCGCTCGCCTTCGTACTCCTGTTCACCGTGCTCTTCCGCCGGCGCGATATGTTCGGCGGCGCCGTGAAGGATTATCACTACGTCGATCTGGCGCGCATCGTACATGCCTTCAGCATCTTCATGGTGTACATCGGCTTCGCCCAGTACCTGCTGATCTGGTACGCCAACTTCCGCGAGGAAACTGTCTACTTCCATCAGCGCATCGTAGGCGGCTGGGGCTACATTTTCCTCGCTCTCCTCTTCGCCAAGTGGGTGATTCCCTTCTGTATCCTCATGAACCAGCGCGTCCGCACCAACGAGAAGGTTCTGATCTGGATGTCGTCGCTCATCCTCGTCGCCGAATGGTTTGATTGCTACTGGCTCGTCATGCCCCCCATCCACACCAGCTTCTACTTTCCTAACTGGGTCGAGTTGGGCGTGTTCCTCGGTTTCCTCGGCGTCTTCGGCCTGCTGGTGACGCGCTATCTCGCCAAACACCCCATGGTTCCGATTGGCGATCCTAAATTCCTCAGCTCGGTGGCCGGGAGGTACCTGTGAGCGAACAACCCACCCAGCCTTCGGTCAAGTCCCTGGTCGGCTTCGCCATCGTGGTTCTGGTCGCCGGCTTCCTGATCTACACTGCCTTCGGCGGCGAATATGGCGTGGCCGCCTTCAAGGCCCGCTTCGACTTCCACAAGCCGCCGCCTCCAGGCGCGGAAACCACCGTCGACCTGCATCCGCTGCTCGAACCCACGCCCAAGCTGCTGGCCGAGGGCAAGCAGGTGTTTGAGGCCAACTGCGTTCCCTGCCATGGCGCCGACGGTTACGGCAACGGCCCCCGCGCCGCCGGCCTCAATCCTCCGCCCCGCAACTACCACAGCGGCGTGTTCAAGTTTGGCACCTCGGTGCTGACCATGTATCACACCGTGACCAATGGCTCGCCGGGCACCTCCATGCCCAGCTTCGTGGCTCTCACCCCCGAAGAACGCATGGCGGTCGTGCATTACATCCGCACCAACTTCATTCCCAAGGCGGCCCTGCAGCCCAACTCGGCGGCCGATCTCGCCGCCCTGGCCGCGCCCACTAGCGTCGGCCCAGCAACCCTGCCGCCGCTCAACCCGGTGCCGACCGGCCCGCGCATTCCGATTGACGTCGCCATGCAGCTCGTCGCCGAGAGCGCCCCGGCCACCGCTCCTGCCACTGCCGCGCCGGCCAAGCCCGCCGCCGTCGATCTTTCCATGGGCGCTCAGTTGTACCAAACCCACTGTGCCTCATGCCATGGCGCCAACGGCAACGGCGGCACGCCGGTCATGATGGTCGATTCCGACCCCTACCTTGAAGTCAAGGCCCAGAGCTTCCGCTCGCCCATCATCCTGCACTCGCTCGCCGATGCCAATGGCTTCGACAAAGTGGTGCTCCACGGCCTGCCCGGACGCATGATGCCTGGCCAGGGCACGCTCACCCGCACCCAACTCGACTCCCTCTATGCCTATGTGCAGCAATTGCTGCAAAAGGGTGGAACGCAATGATCGCTGCTTTTCTTCAACAGGCGGCCGCCGCTACACAAACCGCCAACCCCAATATGCTGCTCGGCGCGCCGACCACGAACGCCTTCGGCCATCCCGCCTCGAGCGTGGCCAAGCTCGCTGCCGCCGAGAGCTGGCACGCCTTCTGGTGGGTGATCCCGTTCATCCTGCTCGCCGAAGTGCTGCTCGTATACGTGATCTTCAAGTTCCGCGACAAGGGCGACGGACGCAAGCCGGCCAAGTTCCACGAAAATAACCTGCTCGAATTTCTCTGGACCGTCATTCCCGCCATCGTCGTCGTGTTGGTCGCGCTGCATTCCTACCCCACGCTGCGCTTCATGGAGTTCGGCGGTACCAACCCGGCGCTCAACGTCCAGGTCATTGGCCATCAGTTCTTCTGGGAATACAAGTATCCCGCCTACGGCATCGACATCTCCAATGACACTCTGGTCGTTCCTGCCAATCAGGTGGTTGACCTTGATCTCACCAGCGTGGATGTCATTCACGGCTTCTACGTCCCCGGTCTCGGCATCCAAATGGATGCGCTGCCAGGTCGCCTGACCAACCTCTGGTTCAACGGCGAGCCCGGCCACTATAAAGGCCAGTGCACCCAGCTATGCGGCACCAATCACAGCCAAATGCTCATTGATGTGGACGTGCTGCCCGAAGATCAATTCCAGGCCTGGCTGCAGAAACATAAGAGCGCCCCGGCGCCCGCGGCCGCGCCCGCTCCGGCTCCCGCGGCTGCCGCCGCGGCCAAGCCTGCGCCCAAGGCGGTGAAGAAATGAGCACCGACACCCTCACACTCGGTCACGCCCACCACAAGCCCATCTCCGGCCTGCGCGATTGGCTGACCACAACCGATCACAAAAAGATCGGCATCATGTACATCGTCTTCGCCATCTGCAATGGATGGATCGGCGGTTCGCTGGCCGGGTTGATTCGCCTCAACCTTTACAACCCCGATTGGCACATCGTCAAACCTGAGCTCTACAACCAGCTCATGACGATGCACGCCACGATCATGATCTTCCTGACCCTTATGACCGCCTTCGCCGGTTTCGGGAACTACCTTGTTCCCCTCATGATCGGCGCACGCGACATGGCCTTCCCCAAGCTCAACGCCTTCTCGTTCTGGATCATGATCCCGGCCGCGTTGATGCTCTACGGCAGCTTCTTCGTCGTCGGCGGCGCCGCCGCCGGCGGATGGTGGAGCTACCCGCCGCTCTCGACCGCGCAATTTTCCGCCGGCCATGGCGAAGACCTCTGGATCATGGCCATCATCCTGCTCGGCATCGGCTCGATCATGGGTGCCATCAATTTCCTGGTCACCGTGATCGACATGCGCGCTCCCGGAATGAACTGGATGAAGGTGCCGCTCTTTGTCTGGTCCTGGGTGGTCACCGCCTGGATGTTGGTGCTCTCGCTGCCCGTCGTTTCCGGCGCGCTCTTCATGCTGCTCAGCGATCGCTGGCTCGACACTGGTTTCTACCGCCCCGCTCTCGGCGGTGATCCGCTGCTCTATCAGCATCTGTTCTGGTTCTTCGGCCATCCCGAGGTCTACATCATGATCCTGCCAGGCTTCGGCATGGTCTCGCAGATCCTGCCCGCCATGGCCCGCAAGAAAGTCTTCGGCTACCGCGGCATGGTCGGCGCGCTCTGGGCCATCGGCATCCTCGGCTTCATGGTCTGGGCTCACCACATGTTCACCGCCGGTATCTCGGCTGGCGCCCGCGTCTGGTTCTCCATGGCGTCCATGGCCATCTCGGTGCCTACCGGCATCAAGATTTACTCCTGGTTGGCGTCAGTCTGGGGCGGCGTCATCCGCTTCACCACCGCCATGAAGTTCGCGCTCGGCTTTATCGCCACCTTCATCATCGGCGGATTAACCGGCCTGCTGCTCGCGGTTGTGCCCTTTGATATTCAAGTGCACAACACCTACTTTGTCGTCGCCCACTTCCATTACGTGCTGGTCGGCGGCTCGGTCATGACCTTGTTCGCCGGAACCTATTTCTGGTTCCCCAAGATCACCGGCCGCATGCTTAGCGAAAAGCTCGGAAACTGGGTGTTCTGGCTCTTCTTCATCGGCATGAATTGGGTGTTCATGCCCATGCACTTGCTCGGCATCGAGGGCATGGCGCGCCGCGTGGCCACGTATCGGCCCGAGTTCGCGCCGTTGAATCAATTCATCTCCGAAGGTTTCCTGTTCATGCTGGCCGCCGGACTGATCTTCACCTACAGCATCCTCAAGGCGCTGAGCCAGCCCAGGGACGTGCCCAACGATCCCTGGGATATCAATGTCATCGAGATGGGTCTCGAGTGGTGCACCTCTTCACCGCCGCCCGCCTATAACTTCGCCGAGCTGCCGGAGATTCGATGACTCCCGCCCGCTCCCGCCGCGGCCTGATCCTTGCCCTCATCGCCCTGGGCATGCTCGGGTTTGCGTTCATCAATGTTCCGTTGTTCCGCGTCTTCTGCGCACATTACGGCTTGTTTGTTCCCGCCGACCAGAAGCTCGCGGCCTCGACCGGCCCGGTGGACGCCACGCGCAACATCAACGTCATGTTCAGCGGCATCGCCGCCAAGGGATTGAGCGTCACCCTGCAGCCGTCGGACTCGCTGCAGGAAGTGCACCTCGATCAGCGCCGCGAAAATAAATTCACCTTCACCAACAACAGCGATCAGCCCCAGCGCTTCCGCGCCATTCACGATATCTATCCCGCCGATGCCGCCACCCACCTGGCGCTGATCCAGTGTTTTTGCTTTTCCGACCAGACCCTGCAGCCCCACGAAACCAAGACGCTGCCGGTCATTTATCAACTCAACCAGGGCCTCGAGCCCGAAGTCGCCCGCGTTAGCCTGATGTACACGCTGGAGCCGCTACATTAATGGAGCTGTTGCACTAATGCTTCCACCACTGCCGCCCAATGTCCGCCGCCGCAACCGCCGCCTCGGCCTGCTCCTGGGCTTGGTTGCGCTGGCCTCCGCCCTCTGGACGCCCTACGCCACCCATCACGGCTGGATACAGCCGATCGAGACCACGTTCGCCTTTCCCCACTGGATGCGATAGCCGAAACTAGGACGCAAAAGATGGAACAAGCCCTGCACCAGCCCACCGCCCTCGCCCACGACGACCCGTCGCACCATGCGCCCCAGCCCTGCGTTTGGCCTATCATCCTGGCCAGCGGCATGGGTGCGACCGTGTTTCTCGTTTTCCTCGCCTACCTCGGCGTGCCCCTCGCCGGCCTGCTGCTCGCCGCCGCCGCCCTCTATACCCTGGTCGCGGCCGCCGGCTGGGCCAATACCATCGCCGTCGAGCGCCGCAAGATGGATCAGGTCCAGACCAACAAGGACCTCACCCGCGGCTTCTTCTTCTTCCTCGCCAGTGAGGCGATGATCTTCTTCTCGTATTTCGAGTACATCTACTACACCCGCATTAATGGCTCCCAGTGGCCGCCGGCGGGCATGCCGCGGCTTGAAACCGAAATGCCGGCGATCGCGACCTTGATTCTGGTCGGCTCCAGCTTCACCCTCAATTGGGCGGTCCACGCCTTCCTGCACAACAAGCGCAGCGCCGCCAAAAACTGGTTGCTGCTGACCATCGGCATGGGCATCGTCTTCCTCGGCATGCAGGGCTTCGAGTGGGGATATCTGCAAGGCGTCCTCGGCTTCACCGTCACCGCCGGTGCCTTCAGCTCCGCCTACTTCATCATGACCGGCTTCCACGGCGCCCACGTCACCGTTGGCCTGTTGATGTTGTCGTTGGTCTATTGGCGCATGGAAAAGGGTGAGTACAACCAGCAGTACCACATGTCCATGAAAGCCGCCGAGTACTACTGGCACTTCGTCGACATCGTCTGGATCTTCCTCTTCTTCACCCTCTATCTGTTCTGAGTCCGCCATTCGCGGGTCGCGCGGCGACAGCCGGGCGGGGCCCTGTACCTTTAAGGGGTGACCAGCGCTGTATGGCGGGTCATGCGGCCAGCTGACGGGAGTGCCGGTGGGCCCCAGCGTGCGAATGCAACGCCTGGCGCGGACATGCACCTCGTCGGCCGGCAGCACAATCAGAGGACCC
>DATNFK010000042.1:0-52214 GCA_035606395.1 Terriglobales bacterium
GGGTGGAATTTGAAGACGGCGAGCGTCGCGCCGCCGCGTTCGATCACCCGGTTGGCAGTCCTGAGGTTCCCCTCACCGCCGCTCAGCTTCACTCCAAGGTCGCCTCGCTCGTGGGCGCTGCCGAGGCAGCCCGATTGCAATCGCTCGTCGCCGGACTCCGCAACACGCCCAACCTCGCGGAACTACTCCTTGCGCCAGGCAAGCAGCAAGCTGGTGCATAGAACAAATATCGCGGCGCCGCCAAACACGCGACGCGGCAACTGTCGGTGTATGATCTGGTCGCGTCCCCAGGCGGGGTAAAACTGCAGGCGAGGGTTGCGGAAATAGCGGAACCTCGAAATCGGCGCTGGGACTCACGCTGACGACGACCGGCGTCGGGACGGACCGCGTCGCGATGCGCCTGCCCCAACCCTGCGACTCGTCAACCATCGGGTAATCTTCCTGTATGCGTCTGGCGCGGCGCCGGTCACTCCACCGACCCGAGCGACGCGCGCGCACGTCGCTCGATGCTTAGTGACTAGGGCGAAGCGCGACCGTTAGGTCCCGAATTTCACCGGCTCTCAGCTGAACCGTGTCGGTCCAAGGCAAAAAACCTTCCGCGGCAAAAGTAATCCTGAGCAGCGCATCCGGCGGCACCATCAATTCGAACCGCGGTCCCGGGCCTTTGCTTATCCAACGATTGGGCTCGTGGACGAACTGAATTGTGGCACCTGCGGCGGGAACTGCCGATCGATCATAAGAATTGATCACGGAGCCGCGCAAAATGCCGGCTTTCGGGCCGATTTTAATAACCACATTCGCGCGGGGTGCTTCCTGTGAAAGAGAAGCAACCGGTACGCGGTTAGCTCCATAGAAAAACGTGGCGTCGTAACCGCGCGCGTACCTGGCGCTGACCTTGCCAGCGCCAACCACAATGCGGCCCCAAGGGAGTCTTTCCATTAGAAAGCGTCCGTGCGCATCCGTCGTTGCTGTTGGAAATCCGCCTATATACGATTTACCATCAGGTGAAAGCCCATACATGCCGAAATTCACGGTCGCACCCTGAACGAGTTGCATCTTTTCATTGAACACTACGCCAGCGATGGCGCCATAGGTCTGACGCGGCGGTGCGTCTTGGGCGCCTGCAACTAGAACACATAGGCAAACGGTCGCCATGGCGCATAACCGCCGCCATTGAGCGTGAATGACAGGCGAGGGTGTTTTGCGAGCCGCCAATGGAGAGTTCAAGGCTGAATCACCGTTCCTGCAGGAATCTTGTTCGGGCGATCTCCAGCCAGCCCGCCCGCGGCCATCGTCCCCATCTCGGTCAGGCTCTCCCCGAGTTGTTCAACGTCTGCCGACAATGTACTCCCATTGCTGAATCGGCGATAGCGCCAGCATTGTCTGTGCGTCGCTGTTGGCGCCGATTGTCAGCGTCGTGCTGTCGTTCTGGTTGACCGATGTGCTGTCCCGAGTATAACCCCGGCCCCGTTGTCAAGCGGTTTTTAGTCCGCACTATTCCGTGAACGCGACCAAGCGTCAACGGGCGAGACGCCCGAAGCCGCGTAATTGCGCCATTTCGCTCTATTGGGCTGTTTTGACCAAACCCTTCGCGAACCCGAACTACTGAAGCTCCGATGACCACCGCTTGCGGCGATGACACCAACCATCTATTCGACCATTACCTACGGTCATGATGTGGAGTTCGGACTCCCAAACGTTCTCTGGGAGGGGGGCGGCTCAATCACGCTCAACGGCCATAAGTTTCCGGCCACGGGGCCCCACGAGCACACCCCCATGTTCGCTACCTCACTACCTCAGGGTAGCCCACACCCCGCCGACACATCCAGTACAATCGCTCGCTGAGCTTTCTAGCCACGGCCACCTTCGCCGTGGCCGTTTTTTTGCGCGCCGCCAGGCGCTTGTAATAGCGCCCCAGTTCGGCGTCGCCACGCACCGCGGTCTGCGCCGCCTGCACCAGCACCCAGCGCAGAAAGCGGTTGCCTTGCTTGGTGATGGCTCCCAGGCGGCGGCGCGATCCGCTGCTGTCCTCGCTCGGCACCAACCCAATGTAGCTGGCGGCGTGGGCGCTGGTGGGGAAACGGCTGCAATCCCCCATGATCAACACCCAAGCCAGGGCGGTCACCGCTCCGACGCCGGGATAGAGCATCAAACGCGCCGCGGCGGCGTCGGCCTCGGCCGCCCGCCTTACCTCCTGATCGAGTTCCGCGATGCGCACCTCCAGTTGGTCATGCAGCAGCACCATGTCCTCGCGTCCAACCCGTTCCCATCGGTCCAGCCGCAACTGGGCCAGCTCGCGCCGGCCCTTGGTGGTAAACAAACCGCTTTTGCGGTTCAATCCGTGGTTCATCGCCAGCCAATGCAACCCGTTTTTGAGCCGTGTCCGCATGCGCACCAGCCGGTCCCGATGCAGCAGCAGGTGGCGCAGCTCGCGCTGCGCCGCGGTCGGCATCGCAATCTCGGGAAACGCGCCCTGAAGGTACATGTCCACCAGGTGCGCCGCATCCCGGCGATCCGTCTTCACCTTCTTCGGGCGCATCGCCGCCAGCCGGCCCGCACAGCCCATCTTCACCCGCAGAGGCATATCCGCAATCAGATCCAGGAACCAGTGCGTGAAGGCGGTCGATTCGATGAGCAGAAGCGATCCCGGCGGCAGCTGTCGATAAAACGACGCCACCTGTCCTGGATCGTCGTGTTCGAGCCGCACCTCGCGCCGGCTCTGAGATGTCATGTCGTGAACCACCAACAACTGAAAACGACTGTGAAAATCGCAACCAACTATAATGTTCATCTCGGCCTCCCTTTTCCGAGTCCACCAGTTTTTTCGAACAAAACCAGCGTACCCGGTCTGAGGAGGCCGGGGTTATCCCATCACGCCAATCATTTGAAGGTGATGGTACGCGAACTGTACGCCGCCCCCTTCCCGTAGGCGCACGACCACGGCGCCTAAGCCGTCCCTTTACGCAATCGCATTACGATTCAGCTTGGGCGGAGCGCCGACAGACGAATATTCACCCGCGCGCGTTGACGTGGCGCCAATCCGTGTGCAGGTCACATTCGAAGACCGCGCCCGTCCTGAAGCCGCATTCGACCACCCGGTTGGCAGCCCTGACGTTCCCCTCACCGCCGCTCAGCTTCAATCCAAGGTCGCCTCTCTCGTCGGCGCTGCCGAGTCGGCCCGCTTGCAATCGCTCGTCGCCGGACTCCGCAACGCGCCCAACCTCGCGCAACTACTCCTTGCGCCAGGCAAGCAGCAAGCTGGTGCATAGAACAAACATCGCGGCGCCGCCCAACAAGCGACGCGGCAACTGTCATTGTGTGATCACGTCGCGGCCCCAGGGCGGTAAAGCCGCAGGCGTCGTGCTGCGTCCCGTCCGCACCCAGCGAGGATTGCGGAAATAGCGGAACCTCGAATTCGGCGCCGGGACTCACGCTGACGATGATCATCGTCGGGACGGACCGCGTCGCGATGCGCCTGCCCCAACCCTGCGACTCGTCAGCGGTAAGCGATCGGCGTGATGGGACGAGCGGCAGCAGCCACGACGGCGATGACGATGCTGCCCGGCGCCGAGCGCGCCGTCGCGCAAACCTGCAATCTCGGAAGCAAGACCAAGACGCTGACTTGGGTGGCGAGCGTCACGCCCGAGAGCGCCAGATTTTTAATATTTCTTGATTGGTGGCCGCCAGTGGCCGGAGTTGGTGAATCTGACTTGTACGTAATTCCGTTGGCACTTTATCACGGCAAACACCCAGACGCCTTGCGTCTCGGCTCTTGCGAAGGCGTTCAAGACTCCTACCACCGTCGTGCCCTTCAAATGAATGTCCAATCCAGGGTCCGCCGGATGAGGTGCATAGAGCCCGCCCCCTCCATAAACGGCTTCCCGCATTCCCTGATTTTTTTCGGCAGATCTCAATTCAGGCATACTCGAGATAACTCCTTGAGCTTCCTCCCTCGCGCCTTTAAAGTTGAATTGAGCAATTGGCGTCGCCATGATCGGCGGCATGCCGCCGATGGGCTCTACGTTCACGACGCCATCGCGAACCGCAACCCTGAAGCCGGGGAAGGCCGCCAAGACCTGTTGGAGCGCATCGCCTAGCGTGCCGTGCACTAACTTGCCAGGGATTGGCGCAGGTGAGGTGGAAGTACAGCCGACGATTTCGGAAATTCCTCCCGGCAAATCAGCAAGCGACAAAAGCTCACTCACCTGCGTCACGACATCGCCAGCGAGCACCCGTGCGCCGGCTGGCATCCGGACATCGAGCGGGTTAGTCTGCGGGGGCGATGGCGCCTGCGCCGCAAACCCAAGTGTTAGACAAAGAATGGCCGTACCGAAAATGCGTCGAGTCATCTGGCGATTCCTATGGAGTTGATATAATAACGTTTATCTGTCCTGAACCCGAAAAATAGCCGCGAGCGATTCCAACGGCCGTCGTGAGTGCGTACGCGGTGCTGCCGACCTGAACCGAGAACGATTGCGTAAAACTGTCGTGGTCATTGGAACCAAGACAGTTCGGGGCAATCTCACCCAGCGATTGGTTGTCATAGAATGGACTATTCGCAGGGACGGTTGCGGAATTGCCGTTGCTCAACTGGTCGCCAGTGATGTCTGTGGAAAAATTCGAGAGAATTTCCTGAATTGTGTACGAATCCAATATCGGACCGCCATTCTGATCTTCCAGTTGATAGCTGACGTTTCGATACAACCCGCAGACGCCGCTTGTGATCACCATGCCGAGGCAATTGACGACATTGCCGTTGGTCAACGTTACCAGCGGGCCCTGACCGCTGCTGGAGCAGCATGTCGTATTCGTGAACACGAGATGGCTGGGAATCTGAATCAGGAATTGCTTGGCATTGCTCGCTATACCATTAACCAGGACATCAAGGCTGACATCGCCGCTGGAAGTGCCTGGCGTGCTGTTAAGATTTATGCTGATCGAGCTGTCTGACGCCGATTGTATTGATGTGGACACTCCGCCTGTGCCGGAGACCTGGATGGTGGGTGAACTAAAGACGGATCCGCCCGTTAGACCGCTGCCTTGAATCGAAAAGGTTTTCTGCGTGCCAACAAGCCCGAAGGTTAAAGTTAGCGAAGTGATCACGGGCGCGACGGTGCCGCCACCCAGGGCGGAAAGCGTCCCGACCGCGCAACCCTGCAGGCAGTAAGGGTCGCGTGGATCAAACACATTCATGTCGGCGCTGCCGCTGAAATCGCCCGCACCCACGCTGATGCCGGTGAAGGTCCCGTCGCCATTGTTGCTGAACAGTCCCTCGTCCCAGGTCCAACTTGCGTCCGCCGAGCAATCCCACCCGAAGCCGTTACAGTCTTCAACCGTCATCACCGGCGCCAGGCTGTCGCCAAGCGCGATGTCGCCGCCGAACACATTCGGACAAGAGAAGAAGCAGCAGGCGCCGCAGTCGGCGCAGCAGGTTGCCGTGGCCACGTTGAAAATGCCAAAGCTGAGCACAACGTTCATTTGTGGCGGCCCGCCCTTGGGCATTACCAGCCGCCCGTCGGGGCCAAGCGGCGGCATGTGCGCCGGGTGCAGCATCGCGCTGCCATCATTCGCACCCGGCGGCAGCAGATTGCCGTCGCGGTCGGGCGTGCCCGCCATGCGCAGCATCGCCAAATCCACCATCGACGAAGCCCCGGGCGCGAGATGCAACGGCAGGTTATAGGCGTGCTTGCCGTCGGCGGTATTCAAGCTCAAAACTACGTCCTGCGCGTCCGACCCAGGGTTCCAGAGTGAATACATCGTGTCGTTGCCGTTCGCCGTATTCCAATAAGGCAACTGCTCGCCGGCGCTGGGGCCCACGCGTTGCGGCATGACCTCAAACACGTAATTGCCCGTTTGATCGGTGCTGCCGGTTGACAGCAGCAGGTCGCCACTCAAGCCGGTGAAACTCGCCGACCAGTTCAGCATGGCGCCCTCCATGGCGCTCAAGTCCTCTCCCATGCTCTGCGCCAGCCTCGCCGCCAGCTCAGGCAAGGGCAACTCGCGCAATTCGCCGGGCGCAAGCTCGAGTTGGATTGGCGGCGGCGGAGCCGCCGGAGACGTCATGCCAGCCATGCTGCCCATCGCATTCATTCCCAGATTCAAGTCTACGTCCACCCCAAGCGTATGGTCAGTCGCGTTGCGAAGAAACCCGTAGGGCGTGAACCGGGTCTTGTCGGGGAAGTGATTTTCCGTCATGGGTTTACCCAGCATCAGCCCGGCGGCGGCGAGCGTGACCGGCGCGGGCCCGGACATCGCAGCCGGCCCGCTTTCGCGCATCGCCCTGATGGCCTCTGGCGCGGCGGCGAGCGAAAATTCGATGTTGGCCGAGAATCCCTCGGCCGGGTTCTCCAGCCACCCGGCGGCGGCCAGCCCGCCCGCGGCCGTCGCTCCCATCGCGGCCAGGCTCTCCCCGAGTTGTTCAACCTCGATGCCACCGCCGGAGGCTTCGCCCGCCGGCAACCCGGCAATCTCGCGCTCGAGGTCAAAGCGCTGGAGAGCGTGTGGTGCCAAATCTGTTTGCCGCCAAGCTTGACCGGCGCCCGTCCGCCCAGTGACTCGGTACCGCGCGCGCAGCTCCGTCGCGGACTGGTTTGCCAACGTGAAGTAGCCGCGCACGCCGGGGTCATGCTTCCACCAGAGCGCGCGCAATCGGATTGTCGGCGTTTCAGCCGGCGGCTCGGAAATCTTCCGGGCGAGATAGCGCGCATTGACCAGCTTCCATCCCGCATAGCTGTTGGAAGTTGCGGCTGCCATCGATCCCATCGGCGCCATCATATCCGTAGACGCAGCGGCAATCACAAACGGTTGCGAAAACGAAAGGCTATGCACCAGATCCTTGAGGTTCAGCGACGCGGTGATGTGCCCCGCGCCCTCCCACTGATAATCGAGCTGGGCAGTGCCTTCAGTTGAAACATGGCCGGCATACCGGGTTGGCGCCGACGCCAGCGCCTGGTTGAGATTGACCGTCGCTTCGCCCGATGCCGGCACAATGACTGGATCGAGGGCAAGCGCGGTGCCATCCTCCATGAATAGAGTCACGATGACGGGCACAGCCTTCATCACGATGGCATTCTTAATGTGAATTTTCGCGACGGTTGAGCCGTCGGTCCGCCATAATGCAGAAACTAGGCTCTGGGTGGCTTGCATCGGCATCGCGGCGGCGCTTCGCCCCATCGCGTGTTTGGCCCCTTTTTCAGGCGCAGGTCGCGGCATAAGCCACGTCCAGGCTACAAGCGGCAGTGCTGCACAACCGAGGGCAGCGGCCATGCGATAGGCAATTTTTCCAGATTGGTTTTGTAGCCGGCGTCGAGCGTTTTTCGGCATCATTGTTGCGCATCCTTCCAATCACACTGTGATCGCTGCTCCATCGAAGGTAGTGATGGTGAAGCCCATGAACTGCTCCCAGTAGGTACGGCGCTGGTCGGAAAGCACGCTGAGCGCCATGGCCTCGCCCAGCCGCAGGCCCTGCTCGTAATCGGCGCGCCAGTGGACACCAGCAAAGTTCCGCGCCAAGGCAATATTGCCGCAAAGTTTATCGATTTCGCCGTTTACGCTGACCTGCTCCCCGTCTGCACCGCTATAAGCAACCAAGGAGAGGCCATCATCGCTGGCAATCTGCAGGTTGGCCCCGAGCGCCGACCACGGAGTGGCGCCATCAAACGCGGCGTTCAGGATCGTGGCGCAGGCGCCGGCTACGCCGCCATGCGCCTGCGTGTACGATGGGTGCTGCGGACAGCCTTCCGGGAATGCTTGCGGCAGAAGGAAGCTGCCGTAGCGCGCGGCGACCGCCGCGCCAGCATGAGAATCAAACACGCTCGCATCCAAGGGGTAACTTGCCCGGCCAGTGCGGCTCATGTGTACCAGACCGCCAAACGCCTCCGGCCGCAAGGTGCGGTGTACAAACCACTTCTGGAAGAAAACCGCTTTCATGGCTCGCAGCGCCGCTTCCGCCTGCAGTGTCAGGAAATGGGGCGCGCCGAACGTTGCAAACGGTGTCTGACGCGCGAGGCGCAAGTAGGGGTTGCCGACATTCGCCGGCGCGTTCAATGCGTATAAGCGCAAGCCAGCGTTATAAAACGCCTGGCATACCTGATCCGAGTGAACATAGGCGCCCAGGTCGCGGCCATTGCGGAAGTATCGCGGCGTCGCGTCGGTTATTGGCTGCGCAAACGGGCCTTGCCCATTCTGACACTTCAGCCACGGCTCCGGCTCGGTCAAATAATCAATGCCGGCGGCGAATGTGGCGATCCGCCCGTCGAGGAGGTATTGCCCGTAGGCAAATGGAGTCAAAAAAAGCTGGGAAACGTACGGCCCGACCGCGTCCCCTCGGGTGAAGCCCCGGAACAGAGTGCGCGGCGTCACCTGCCCGCCTTCGCGCGGTCCCTTAAATTGCGGCAGTCCGCTCAACTCAGTACATGCAGCGACGGCAATGGCGTTCGAGGAATAGCCGCTAAAGCTGACATCGCGGCACAGCGCCATCCAATACAACTCAACCATTTCAGCCGCTCGCACCGCGCTCGAAACCGTTGGCGCCGGCGAACATGACAATTTCTGTACGTCTATGCCTTCCAGATCAAACGCGACGCCAGCCATGGGGTTGACCAGCTTCTGATTTCCGCCCAGCGCCACCGCCTCGAAGCCCTCTTCGGCTCCGCGCTCCACCGCCTCCAGCAGCGATTGATAAACCGCCGCCTCGACGGCGCCGTCACGCTCGAACAATTCTCCCCCGCGCGCTTCGCCGCCATCAGCGCCTTCCTGCCCTGCATCGCAATCACCGTCGCTGCCGATCTGGGCGCCCTCTACCCCGCCGCCTGGCCCGCCCGCGTGCGGGTCGCATTCGAAGACGGCACCCGTCGCGCCGCCGCATCCGATCATCCCGTTGGCAGCCCTGCGTCTCCCCTCACCACCGCTCAGCATCAGGCCAAGGTGGCCTCTCTCGTGGGCGCTGCCGAGGCGGCCCGATTGCAATCGCTCGTCGCCGGACTCCGCAACGCGCCCAACCTCGCGGAACTACTCCTTGCGCCAGGCAAGCAGCAAGCTGGTGCATAGAACAAATATCGCGGCGCCGCCCAATAATACCGGCGCCTGCCAGTTCCAAGGCGGCAGTGATGGCAGCATCGTCTCCGGTATGAACCATGCCGCGGCCACAAACAGTCCAATGGCCAGCACCGCCGCCGCCCACGCCGCCCACGCCAGCGGACGCGTGGCCTGCGCCACCGCCGCCTGCCGCTGCTGAAGTTGCGCCTTCCACCAAAGTAGCCCCGGCGTCGGCTTAGCAACTGTCCGCTGCTCGCGCCATGCCGCGCTGTTCAGCACGCCCGCCACCGCTGCGATTTCGCCGCACACTCGGCACTCGCGCGCATGCGCCTGCAACTCCGGCTCCGTCGCCCAGCCGCCGCCCCGGACCGCCGCCAGCGTCGCCTCCTCGTGCATACATTTCTTCAACATGTCGCCGCCCGTAATGTGGCCGCCAACTTGCGCCGCGCGCGAAACAGCAGCATCCGCATACTCGCCTGGCGCAGGCCGGTAATCTCCGCCATCTCGCGGTGGTTGTAGCCCTCGACGTAGGCAAGCCAGAGCAATTGCCGTTCCCGCGGACGCAGGCTGGCCCAGCCCGGCGCCAGCGCGGCTTCCGCGTCCCATTGCGCGATCAAACGCTCCGCCCCGGAATCCGCGCCCGCGCCAGCCAGCGCCGCCTCCGGAACCTCCTCCAGCGTCCCTGGCTCCCGCCGCCGCCAATGATCGCGCAGCAGATTACTCGCGACCGTAAACAGAAACCGCCGGCACACCACTTCCCCTTCGCTCCAGCGGCAGGAGTTCAGGAACCGCATGTAGGCTTCCTGCGCCACATCCTGCGCCAGCGCGTGGTTGCCGCTGGCCCGGCGCAAATACGCCAGCAGCGGCGCCGCCGTGCGCGCGTGAAACGCTGCGAACTCCGCCTCAGTCATGGGCGCAGGTACGGCTCCGGCTTCGGCCAGCCGTTTCGGTTGCGCCAGTGTGAAGTCCAACGTCATTGCCCTGCACGGTCAAGCAGCCCCAAATGCCGTGACATCACGAACGAAACGGCTGCCGACAAGATCAAGCCTACCCCAATCGCCAGGCTGAGCAGCCCAATAATCAGCAGCGGGTCGTGCCCTCCGGCAACATCGTTGCGCAACCCGGCAAGCACCCAGCCCGCCAGCGTGAACACCAGCCCGAACTGCACTGCCGTCAGCATGCGACCCAGCAGCGCCGGCGTCCGCAGCATGGTGTCGCCCCGGTCGAGCCCGCCCAGTTCCAGCAACTGCCGTCCGTTCTCCGACTGCGCGTAACTCAACAGTTCTTGTGACGATCCCAGCTTTTCCAAAAGCCGCTGATGAGCGTCGGTGCGCGCCGTCATCGCCCGGTTCCAGCGCCGGTGATCGAGCACCGCCCGCAGCACCCAGCCCGCCAGAATGATGAGTCCCAAAAATACCAGCATCGGCGCAACATTGCTCATCACCTCGCGGACATCGCTCTCGTGGTACGGTTCCTCCCAATGCTCCGCCGGCCGCGGCTCGCCCGGGCCCAGATCGGCAAACAAATAAAAATCCGGATTGCGCGCGATCTCCGGGTGCGCCTGCAGCAAATGCGCCAGGTCGGGATTGGTCCGCGTCAGGTACGCCTGATCGCCCAGCAGCGTCGGATCAATCTTGACCGCATTCGCCACCGTCGGGCTCATGCGCAGCGAATCGAGCAACTGCCGCCGCACCGCCCCAATTTCGCTCGTACTAGCCGGCGCCGGAAAAGCCGCCTGCCCGACCGCCCCAGCCATTCCCGCCAATATCAATAACAGCGCCAGTTTTCTGCTCATGCCGCTAATACGCTGGAACCCCCGATTCGGTTAACACGCCATTGCTTTTACGTGTATGCTGGGCGGCGGAGTGATTCTTTTCAAATGAAGATTTCCGTGAAATGCACGCTTCTTGCCGCTGTCCTCTTCGCGAGCGCGGCCGCGTCTCTCGCCATGCAGACCGCCGCGATCACCGCGGAGGGCAACGCGTGGTGGGCGCACGTTCAATACCTCGCGGACGACAAGCTCGAAGGCCGTGATATCGGCACGCCCGGCTTCGAACTGGCGGCGAAGTACGTCGAAAGCGAGTTCAAGTCCATTGGGTTGAAGCCGGCGGGCGTCGACGGCTATCGCGAGCCGGTCAAGCTCGAGGCCCGCTCGCTCGTGCCGGACCAGACATCGCTGGCGCTGGTGCGCGATGGCCGCCAGACGCCGCTCGTCGTCGGGCAGGACGCCGCGCTCAGCCCGCGCGGCGAACTGAACGGGACGCTTGACGCGTCGATGGTCTTCGTGGGCTACGGCATGTCCATTCCCGAGGCGGGATGGGATGACTTCAAAGGCCTGAATCTGAAAGGCAAGATTGCCGTTTACATCAACGCGTTTCCCCCGGTGAAGGTGTCGGACAACGTGAAGTCGCACGTCAACACCGCGGATGAGCGCTGGCTCGCGCTGAAAAAGGCGGGCGCGATCGGTGTCGCGACCATCGCTGCGCCGCGACCCGCCGGAGCACGCGGCCCGGCGGGCGGCAATGCCGCCGGCGCCGCGGCGCGTGGCGGGGCGAATGCGGGGGCGGCGCGCGGCGGCCGTGGCGTCGCCATGCCGCGGCCCACCGTCGCGTTGGCCGATCGTGCCATGGTGGACGCCGCCGGTGAAAAGATTGCGATGTCGCTGACAGCCCGCGGCGCGGCCGCCGTACTTGCCGGCACCGGCCATACCGTCGAGGAATTCGATCAGCTCGTGGCCGACAACAAACCTATTCCGACGTTTGCGATTCCCGGCTCGCTCAAGGCCACCGCCCAGCTCAAGGAGGAGCCGATTGAGTCGGAGAACATCGTCGGCATGGTGGAAGGCTCCGATCCGAAGCTGAAAAACGAATACATCATCATGTCGGCGCACCTCGACCACCTCGGTGTGGGACGGCCCATAAACGGCGACAGCATTTACAACGGAGCAATGGACGACGCATCCGGGATCGCGTCGCTCATCGAGACGGCGCGGCTGCTCAAGGCCTCGGGCGTCCGGACGAAGCGGTCGGTCATTTTCCTGGCGGTTACGGCGGAGGAAAAAGGCGAGCTCGGCTCGCAGTATTTTGCGTACAAGCCGACGGTGCCGTTCAAGGACATCGTGGCCGACCTGAATCTGGACATGTACCTGCCGCTCTATCCCCTGAAAGTCATCGAGGTGCAGGGGCAGGCGGAGTCGTCGCTCGGCGAAACGGCGCGCGAGGCGGCGCACTCACAGGGAGTGGACGTGCAGACCGATCGCGAGCCCGAGCAAAATCGCTTCATTCGCAGCGATCAGTACAGCTTCATCCGCCACGGCATTCCGGCGCTCGCATTCAAATTCGGCTACGAGTTCGGCTCGCCGGAAGAGACGATTCGCAAAAACTGGGTGCGCGATGTGTATCACAAGCCGAACGACGACGTGAATCAGCCGGTGGACAAAAATGCCGCCGCGCTCTTCGATCGCGTGATCATGACGCTGCTACAGGACGTCGCGAACGACCCCAGGCGCCCGACATGGAACGCCGACAGCTTCTTCCGACGCTTCGCGAAGTAAGGCAATTCAAGTTAGCAGCGCCCTCGCCGCTCGCCGTGAGCCGAATGTCGCGCCGGCTGCCGCCGTCGTGGTGGCGACCGCGTAACAGAGAATCGCGTGCGACAGGCTGCCGGTCAGATCCTTCAGTCCGACGATAGCCAGGGGACTCACGAATTGTCCCAGGAAGGCGGCCGATACCCAAACTCCCACACCTCTGCCGCGCACGGCGGAGGGCAGATCCGACACCGCCCAGGTCACCAGCGTGGGCAGGATCATACCGCTGCCGAAGTTTGCGAGGAGGGTGCCGGCCAGCGCTCCCTGCCACGACAGCGTGCAGGCGATGACCGCAAAGCCCGCGGCCATCAAGGTAAAACTCATGGCGGCTTTTTCGATATGCCTGGCGCCAAGTGCTCCGAATGCCAATGCGCCCAGCGGGCTGGCCAACGACGCTAGGCCCTGCCACATGCCGATCGTTTGCGGCGATGAGATCCCGCGTTCCGTCAGCAGAAACCCGAACTGAATGACGGTGACGAGAAATGCGCTCATCGCAAATACCGTGGTGGCGGAGATCCGCAAAAGGCGCGGCCAGTTCATCGCACTCTTCGTGCGTAAATCGCGGCTTTCCGCCTCCCCTCGGCGCGGCTCCCACAACAGCGTGGCGACCAATATGAAGAGCACGAAGCCGAAGCTATAGACAAGGAACGGTCCATGCCAGCTTGCCAGACCCAGGGCGCCGCCCAGTACGCTCGCCGCAAGAGCCGCGAACGGCGAACCGGCGGTTTGCAGTGCGTACCAACGATCGCGCGCGACGCCGTTGAAGTAATCGCCAATCAGCGCGACCCCGCAGGTCATGACCGCGGCTTCCGCGACTCCTACGAGCGCGCGGGAGATCACGATGGACGAAAGCGATTGCAGCCAATAGGGCAGCATACCGACCCCGCCATAAAACATGCACGCCCAAAACAGCAGGCGGCGGGGACCGGTGCGATCTGCCAGCATCCCGAACGGAACCGACAACAGCGCGACGAACAACGCCGGCATCGTCGCGACCAGGGCGATCATGACGTCCACATGCGCATGCGCCCGGAAGTACTCCGTCATCCGCGGCAGCACCGGTCCTATCAATGCGCCCGACGCGAGCACGGAAACCCAGGGCATAGCCACCAGCGTCAGACCTTGCGGAATGCCTGCAATACGGCCGGGCTTGATCGCGGACAGCGCCGGTGTGGCCATGGTTTATCGCACCTCGGCAAGTCGTTGCCGTGCCAGCCGCGCGTAAAGCGCAAGGCCGATCCTCTCGCTCGCATCGATTGTTTGCTCCAGCAGAGCCTTGGCCGCGTCCGCGTCACCGCGGCCGCCACGTTCCGCCAGCATGTCCGCGTACCAGTACCGGGCCATCGGTTGCGCGGTCACGTAGGCCGCGGCGTCCATGCCGGCGATCGCGGCGCGATGGTATTCCTCGGCCCGCATCCAGTTGCCGGCGCACGCGGAGGTAATCCCGGCGACTGTCTTGGCCGGGATTCCCACCAGGCTGAAGTCCCATTCCCTGGCAATCTTTCCTGCATCCGCCTCCAGTCCCGCGGCTTCTCCACGGCGGCCGCTGAGGCAGTACGCCTGTGCGAGGCACATCACCGCGCCCCACGTGCCGACGCCCCTGCTGGCGCCTGGGCGCGGCAGAAATCGCTCCGCTTCCCGGCATGCATCGGCGGCGCCCGCCAGCCCGGCCGCCGTCAGGGCCAGGGCCAGCAATCCTTCCGCCGAGCCGCTCATTAAATTCACCGGGCCTCCGGCCGACTTCGCCAGCAGACCCAAAGCCTCGTCCATCCGATCCGAGAGAGTCAGAATGCGGCCCAGCACGGCCGCGGCGTTCATCTTGACAATCGGGAAACGGGTCGATTCCGCGAAGTTGAGCGCCTCTCTCCCGGTTCGCTCGGCGGCATTCAGCTCACCTGTGGCGGCGTACTGGTTGGCCAGACTGTAAAGCGCCATGGCCTTCGCAAAGTCATGCCCCACGCGTTCCGCCAGGTGAATGATTTCCTGTATGAGCTTCCCGGCTTCGGCGGGGCGGCCGCAGTAAAGAGGCGCCGTGAAGAGCGAGAAACCCACCGTGGCCCGATCCCACAGGTTGCCGGCCTGTTCCAGCGCGCGATCGAGCTTCTGACCTGCCTCACCGCTTAGACGATACTGCCCGATATGCGTCCGGACAACGACCTCCTCCAGCGCCGGCGTCAACTCATCGCCGCGGACGCGTTGCATTTCCTCCACCAGTTCGAGCGCCCGCTCGCTCTCGCCGAACCTGCTGGCGCAGCCGGCCTGCATCGCGAGCGCCATGTAGCGCTCTTCCGCCGTTACGGCAAGCCGGGCCGCGCGGGCTGCGACCCCGTTCATCGCCTGCAACTGCATGGCGTAGCTGTGGAGTTCAAAGAGATGATAGGCAGTCCCGCTGAATCCCGCGTGATCGCCCAGGGATTCGTACAGCCCCAGCGCGCGCTCGATCTCCTCAAACGCCTCCGGCTGCCGCGACAGGCTGCGCAGTGTGATGGCGCGGCGCGTGTGCAGTGCGGCCGCGCGCGCCGTCCGTTCGTTCTCGACCAGCGATAGCGCCTTGTCCAGATGCTGCAGCGCGTCCTCATGCGCGGCGGATGCGATCGCCCGGCGCGCCGCTTCTGAAAGAAAATGGAGAACTCTATCCTGGTCCACGCGGGCGCCCGCTTGATAAAGGTGATGCGCCAGTGCGGGAATGTGTGCGTCGAGGGAGTTTTTATGGACCCGCTCCAGGGCATCGGCGATGCGCGCGTGCAGCCGTTGCCGCCGCGGCAGCGAAAGCGTCTCCACCAGCGTCTGCCGTACTAGCTCGTGAACGAAACGATACCGCGCCTGGCGGCCGGCCGGTTCCGCTTCCACCAGCCGCAAACGCTCCGCTTCTTCGATCAATTCCAAAACCGCGTCGGGCGCGCTGCCCGCGGCCTCCCGCGGCGGCGCCTCCAACTCTTCCAGCAATTCGAGCCCGAACGAGCGCCCAACCACGGCGGCGGTACACAGCATGCGCCGGCTGCTCTCACTCAGCCGCTCCAGCCTTCGCCCCAGCACCAAGCGCACGTTCTCCGGCACCTGAAGCTGGTCAACCTTCAATTCCCCAAGGAAAGCGCCACGCGGGTCGAAGAGCTTTCCTTCTTCGGCGAGATGACGGAAAACTTCTTCGACGAAAAACGGATTCCCTTCCGTCTCTTTGAACACCATATGCACAAACGAGGGCGGCGCCGGCTGGGAACTAAGCGCCGCCAGCATCCGGCCCACCCCTTCCACCCCCAGTCTGCGAAGCCCGATGCGGGTCGCGAGTTTCCGGCGCAGCAGCGTTTCCAGCGTGCGCGCGAACGGGCCTCCGCTTTCCACCTCCGCGTCGCGATAGGTCCCGACAATCAGAATCGGCATCCCCGCCACCGGCTGAACCAGGTGCTGGAGAAGCAGCAGCGTCGGCTCGTCGGCCCAGTGCAGGTCCTCGAACAGAAGAACCGCCGGAGTGAGCTGCGCGTTGCGCTCGACAAAATTCCGGTAGCCGTTGAATAAAAACCGCCGCTGCTGTTCCGCCGGCAATTCCATCGCCGCCGGAATGTCCGGAAAAATGCGGCGCAACTCCGGCATGAGCCTCGCAACCTCCGGCGCATCCTCGCCCAGCGACCGCCGAAAGGTATCGCGCGGCGCCACCCGGGCCGTGTATTCCAGCATCTCCACGAAGGGCGCGTACGCGGCCGAACCTTCCATTTCGTGGCAATGCCCGGTCACGGCGGCCGCCCCCCGTCGCCGCGCCTCATCCACCAGCGCCGCCGTAAGATGCGATTTCCCGATTCCCGGCTCGCCCCCAATCAGCACCATGGAACCTCGCCCCGCAAGAGCTTCTGCAAGTTGCTTCGTCAACTGCGCCAGTTCGGCTTCCCGCCCAAACGGCGGCACCCGTGCCGGCGCGACGACTTCCTGCTCGGCGCTCAATCTCGCCAAATCCGCGCGCATGGCGCCAATCGAACTGTACCGGTCGGCGGGATCTTTCGCCAGCATCCGGCGAATCATCACCACCAACGCTCTGGCGGCCACGCCCTCGGGCACATCCGTGCCGAAATCGGGCGCGTCCCGCATCACCGCGGTGAGAGTTTCCGCAATGGTTCGCCTGCGGAACGGATGCTGTCCGGCCGCCATCTCGGCCAGAATCACGCCCAGGGAAAACTGGTCCGAACGGCCGTCGAGCGCCAGCCCGCGCGCCTGTTCCGGCGACATATAATCGGGCGTGCCGTTCACCGCCCCCGGTGCGCTGAGTTGCGTGTCTACTGCGGCCGTCTCTCCGTCGGGCGTCGCGGCTTCCTCCATCCGCCGCGCCAGGCCGAAATCCATGACCTTCACATGGCTCTGATTAGTGAGCATGATGTTGGCCGGCTTGAGATCGCGATGCACAAACCCGCGGGCGTGGGCTTCCTCGAGCGCCTCGCCAATCTCCTCCGCCACCCGAAAAACGTCGGCCAGCGGTTGCCGTGCGGATTGCATGCGCCGGTGCAGAGTCTCGCCGGCGATATACTCCATCACCAGAAACAGCGTTCCCTCGTGCTCGCCGATTTCGAAGATCTTGCAGATGTAGGGATGGTCGAGCGCGGCGGCGGCCAGCGCCTCGCGGCGCAGCCGTTCCCGTGCAACCGGGTCCGCCGCCTGTTCCGCCGGAAGAAGTTTGACGGCGACCAGCCGGTCGAGGCGCGGATCGTGGGCACGGTAGACGACCCCCATGCCGCCCGCGCCGATGCGCGCCACGATTTCATAGCGGCCTAATCGGGTGCCGGGTGCCACTGGGGCTTCGGCTTTCTCTGGCCCGAACGCAAGCGTTTCGGTCGAGTGCCCGGTCACGCTCTCGCCAACCTTTTGCGAACCCGGCTGCGCCATAATGTCCGATCGAGTACGTATCCGAGTATAGCGAAATCCCTCACCCTGGCTCAGTCTATGATGGGCATTGCGACCCATCACCCCATGGACATCAACCCCCGCGCCCATCTGCATGCCGACATCCGCCGCTCGGTGCGCGAGCTCTGCCGCGACTTCGACAGCGCCTACTGGCAAAAGCTCGACGAAACCGCCGCCTACCCCGACGCCTTCGTCGCCGCCCTCACCCAGGCCGGCTGGCTCGCGGCCCTCATCCCCGAAGCCTACGGCGGAGGCGAGCTCTCCCTCGTCGAGGCGTCCGTCATCCTCGAGGAAATCAACCGCTCCGGAGCCAACTCCGGCGCCTGCCACGCCCAGATGTACATCATGGGAACCCTCCTCCGTCACGGCTCCGACGAGCAGAAACAGCGCTACCTCCCTGCCATTGCCCGCGGCGAACTCCGCCTGCAATCCTTCGCCGTGACCGAGCCCACCACCGGCACCGACACCACCAGCACCCGCACCGTTGCCGAGCGCGACGGCGACCGCTATCTCATCACCGGACAAAAAGTCTGGATCTCGCGCATGCGGCACACCGACCTCATGCTGCTCCTTGCCCGCACGACCCCAATCGCCGAGTGCAAGAAGAAAACCGACGGGCTGTCCATCTTCCTCGTCGAAGTCCCGCAAGGCGCCGCGACCGTAGACGGCGCCGAGCACCGAGGCCTGACCATCCGCCCCATCCGCAACCTCGTCCACCACGAAACCAACGAAGTCTTCTTCGATCACTTCCCCGTCCCCGCCGCCAACCTCATCGGCGTCGAGGGCCAGGGCATGCGTTATATCCTCGACGGCATGAACGCCGAACGCATCCTGATCGCCGCCGAATGCATCGGCGACGGCTACTGGTTCATCGAAAAAGCGCGCCGCTACGCCAAAGACCGCCGCGTCTTCAACCGCCCTATCGGCCAAAACCAGGGCGTGCAGTTCCCCATCGCCCGCGCCTACGCCAACGTCATGGCCGCCGACCTCATGCGCTACGAAGCCGCCGCGCTCTTCGACCATCACAAACCCTGCGGCGCCGCCGCCAACACCGCCAAACTTCTCGCCGCCGACGCCTCCTGGGAAGCCGCCAACGTGTGCCTGCAAACCCACGGCGGCTTCGGCTTCGCCGCCGAGTTCGACGTCGAGCGCAAGTTCCGCGAAACCAAGCTCTACCAGGTCGCCCCCATCTCGACCAACCTCATCCTGTCCTACCTCGCCGAGCACGTCCTCGAACTCCCGCGCTCATTCTAATCGCCATGCTCCCCCTCTCCGGCCTCCGCGTCCTCGCCATCGAACAGGCCGTCGCCGCCCCCTACTGCTCCCGCCAACTTGCCGACCTCGGCGCCGACGTCATCAAGGTCGAGCGCCCCGACGGCGGCGACTTCGCCCGCGACTACGACGGCGCGCTCAATGGCCTCTCCGCCTACTTCGCCTGGCTCAACCGCGGCAAGCGCAGCATCGCGCTCGACCTCAAAACTCCCGCCGGCCTCCGCGCGCTACAGACCCTCGTCCACCGCGCCGACATCTTCGTCCACAACCTCGCCCCCGGCGCCGTCGAACGCCTCGGCTGCGGCTACGACGACCTCCTCCCCACCTGCCCCGCCCTCATCTGGTGCGGCATCACCGGCTACGGACCTGACGGCCCCTACCGCGACCGCAAAGCCTACGACCTTCTCGTCCAGGCCGAAGCCGGAGTCATCGCCATGACCGGCTCCCCCGCCGCCCCCGCCAAAGCCGGCGTCTCCATCGCCGACATCGCCGCCGGCGGCTTCGCCTACTCCTCCATCCTCGCCGCCCTCCTCGCCCGCGCCCGTCACGGCAAAGGCGACCGCATCGATATCTCTATGCTCGAAAGCCTCATTGAGTGGATGACCCCTACCCTCTATCACTTCCACGGCACGGGCCAGGTTCCCGCCCGCGCCGGCGTCCGTCACCACATGGTCGTTCCCTACGGCGCCTACGCCTGCGCCGACGGACAAGTCCTGCTCTCCGTCCAAAACGACCGCGAATGGCGCCGCTTCTGCGACCGCGTCCTCGATCTTCCCGCGCTGGCCGACAACCCCGACTTCCAAACCAACGCCGCCCGCGTCGCCCGCCGCGCCGAGCTCGAAACCTTAATCGAGCGCCAATTTTCATCCCGCACCGTCGCCGAGGTGGTCGCGCTTCTCGAAGCCGCCGAGCTTCCCAGCGCCTCACTCAACGACGTCGCCGCCGTCTGGAACCACGCCCAGCTCGCCGCCCGCGACCGCCGCCGCTCCGTCCCCTCCCCCGCCGGACCCATCCCCGCCCTCCTGCCGCCGCATAATATAAAAGGTGCGCCGCCCCGCATGGCCGCCGTGCCCGCGCTGGGCGAGCATACCGCCGAGATCATGGCCGAATTTGGAATCGAACCCTGACATGCAACCCGAACGCAACATGCTGTTCGTCCCCGCCAACAACTGGCGGATGATCACCAAGGCCGCCGCCGCCCCCACCGACTCCGTCTGCATCGATCTCGAGGATGCCGTCGCCGTCGCCGAAAAGCCCGCCGCTCGCGCCAACGTAATCCGCGCCTTCCGCGAGCTCGACTTCGGCTCCCGCCTCCGCATGTTCCGCATCAACGGCCTCGACACCCCCTTCGCCTACCGCGACCTCATCGAAGTCGTCGAAGCCGCCGGCGACAAGATTGACCTGATCATGGTCCCCAAGGCGGGCTCCGCCGCCGACGTCCAGTTCGTGGATCGCCTCCTCACCCAAATCGAACAAAGCTGTGATCGAGTCCGACCCATCGGCCTCGAAGTCCAGATCGAAACCGCCCGCGGCTTCCTCTTCTGCCGCGAAATTGCCGCCGCGTCTTCGCGCCTTGAGGCGCTCGTCTTCGGCGTCGGCGACTACTCCGCCTCCATGCAAATGCCCTCCAGCGGAATCGGCGACTTCGACCAGCACGACGCGCTCTACCCCGGCCACCGCTGGCACGCCGTCATGCACACCGTCGTCGCCGCCGCCCGCGCCCACGGCCTGCGCGCCATTGACGGACCCTACGCCTCCTTCAACGACCCCGTCGGCTTCGAAAAATCCTGCCGCATCGCCCTCGCCTTGGGCTTTGACGGGAAACAGTGCATCCACCCCAGCCAGCTCCAGGCCGCGCACTCCATCTTCAGCCCCTCGCCCGAGGCCATCGCCCAGGCCGAGAGCCTCCTCGCCGCCTACGCCGAAGCTGCCTCCGCCGGACGCGGCGCCGTCACCCACGATGGCAAAATGATCGACGCCGCCAACCTCCGCATGGCCCGGGCACTGATCGCCCGCAAAACATCATGACCGACCCCAAACCCAACCCCACCGCCGGACGCTGCTTCGAAGACTTCGAAGTCGGCGCCATCCTCCGCCACCCCATCGGACGCACCGTCTCCCAAACCGACAACACCTGGTTCACCCTGCTCACCGCCAACACCAACCCCATCCATTTCGACACCGTCTACTCCGCGCAAACCGAGTTCAAGCGCCCGCTCCTCAACTCCTGCTTCACCCTCGCCCTGGTCACCGGCCTTTCCGTCAACGACATCTCCCGCAACGCCGTCAACCTCGGTTGGGACGAAGTCCGCATGCCCCACCCCGTCTTCGAGGGCGACACCATCTACGCCCAAACCGAAATCTTGAGCAAGCGCGAGTCGAAATCCCGCCCCCATCAGGGCCTGGTCGAGATCAAAACCATCGGCTTCAATCAGGAGGGAACCGTAGTCCTCTCCTACCGCCGCACCATCCTCATCTACAAGCGCGGCTACGCCCCGCAAATCCCGCAGCCCGCTCTCAAATCCTAGAGCGTCAGCAGCTCCTCGAAATACCCGCCGATCCCGCGCGCCCGGTCGACGAAATGGATCTCGAGTATCCAATGCCGCGGCTTCCCGTCCGCGCCCAGCGCTCGCATCGGCCCATGATTGCCGGGGTGCACATAGAGCGTCACCTTATCTTCGGGAATTCGCTCATGCGGAAATTGTCCGATTAGATGTCCCGCGATGGGCCCGCCAAACTCCCACCCATAATGCGCGGCGAGCTGTTGCGCGTGGGCATACAATTCCGCGCCGGTAATATGCGGCTTTGCGTTGTAATACGCCTTGCCATCGGCAAACGCCCGCGCGGTGTCGTCGCGCAACTTGCATTTCGCCGCATCGTTGCCGATCACGAAAGTGCGCCCAAAATCGGCTTCCCACTCCTCAAACACGGGCCCCAGGTCGAGAAACAAAATATCGCCCTCGCGCACCGTCAGATCCGGTGGATCCTCGGCATACGGCAGCAGCGTATTCGCGCCCGCCCGCACGATACGCTTATGCCAATACCGGCGCACGCCAAACCGCTGCTCGGCCAGGTCATAAACTTCCTGGTTGATCTGGCTTTCAGTCACGCCCGCGCGCAGCAGCCCACCTTCGGCCACCAGACGGAACATCTCCACCGCTTTGGCTTGCGCCGCGAGCAGTGCCTCGGCGCGAAACGACTCCTTTGAGGTCACGAGCAAATTATATAACCAAAGAGATGATGTTACGCCGCCGCCTCACGCCGCCGCCTCGTTATTCCGCGTCTCGTTACGCCGCCGCAATGGCATGCTGTGGCGTGGCTGCCGCTGCCGCCGCCGCCGGCATCGCCACCGCTGGCGCCATGGCCGTCGCCACCAGCGCCCGCGAGTGCGGTCGCCAGCGCCCCACCGCCACCTCACCCGCTTGGCCCGACGCCACCACGCCCACCCGCAGTCCCGACTTCAGATCCACCCACGCCAGGAACCAATCCGGCATCGGAAACTTCTCCGCCGCCACTGACGACGCAAAGCCGTGCCCGTTGGCCTTGCGCCACGCCCACGCCTCGACCTGCGCGCTCGGGTTCCCGTCGCCCTCCCACGCCAGCGCGATGCCCACATCGCTGCGCAGCGTCAGCGCCACCGCCGCGACCCCCGGCGCGTAGCCAATGTTAAAAGCCAGCGCGCGCGCCGCTTCCGGCTCCGCCAGCCTCGGCTTCCCGAATGCGCCATAGCGGTAGCTCAGCGCCTGCGGCGGCACCCCAACGTACGCCGCCAGTACCTGCCGCACTTGCGCGTGCGTGATCGTGAACATGCGGCGCTCCTCCGCGTTCACCATCATGCGTGCCCGCTGGCGCTCATGCGCGTCCAGCAGCTCGTACGCTTCCGCCTCCGCCAGGTCGCTTTGCTCCAATGCAACCTGCCACACATGCACCGGCTGATGACTGCTCCAGAGTGTTTGCGGGTGTAGGTCTGTCATAAAAAAATAGTACGACTTGGTTTCCCCCTCTCGGGGCGAAATATTGGATGAACACCCATCGGCGGGGAGTGGCATTTTTCCTGTTGTGGAAAGGCAACCAAATTCCTGTTATCGTAAATAGAGCCATGGAAACTACGCAGCACACCATTGCTGTCCACCACAGACACGCCAACTCGGAAGGCGTTGTGGACACAATTACCGAGCAAGTACCCGCCGGAAACCTGGAACAGGCCCTCAAACGCGCCAACGCCCTGCTCGCCAACTCCCAGTGCCGCAACTGGGGTTGCCGCATTGAGCTCGATGGCCAGGTTATCCTTTATACCCTAGTGCGGCCTAATAGCGCGGTCCTCGGCCCGGTGCGTTTTTGCGACCTCGACGCCGCCGCTTTAGCCAAGGAACGCAACGCCACCCTCGGCTTCGAAACCGCTTGGCGGGTCGACCGCGCCTTCCAGGCGCCCACCCGTCCGGGTGTCCGCGCCCGCTCGGCCAAGTAACCGCAGACCGCTTTACGTGGCGACGATCTGGCGCAGTCCGGTTACGAACGCCTGCATCTCCTCCGGCTTCCCCACCGTCACGCGCAGCCACGTATCCATCGGCGGGAATTTTCTTCCCACCAATATGCCGCGCTCCCGAAACGCGACGATCGTCGGCGCGATGTCCTGCTTCAGGTTGATCATCACGAAGTTGCCGTGCGACGGAATATACTCACGCCCGTCCTTCTTCAACTCCGCGTACAGCCACTCCCGCGTCGCAATCATCTTCTTCTGCTGATCGGCCACGTGCGCCTTGTCGCCGAAGCTCGCCATTGCCGCCTGCAGCACCGCCACGTTGGCGTTCATGCCCAGCTTATAGGTGCCCATCGCCGCGATGTTCTGCGGCGAGCCCAGCGCGTAGCCCAGCCGCATGCCCGCCATGCCGTAAACTTTCGAGAACGTCCGCGCCACCATTAGGTTCGGATACCGCGCAATCCACGGATACACGGTTCCGTATCCCGGGTCGGCGACGAAATCGAAATAAGCCTCGTCCACCAGCACCGGCAGCGTCGCCGGCACTGCTTTCATAAACGCGTCGAGCTCATCCAGCGAAACAATCGTGCCCGTCGGGTTGTTCGGGTTGCAGATGTAAACCAGCCCCGCCGCATCCTTGGCGTCATTCGCCGCCGCCGCCATGGCTTTGAGGTCGTGCCGGTGATCGGCCGTCTGCGGCACCTTGATCGGATTCGCCTGCATGAGTTTGGCAAAACCCAGCACCGCCTCAAACGTGGGGTCCGATGCGATCACGCCCTTCCCCGCCCCCAGAAACGCCATGTCCGCGCACCGCAAAATCTCCGTCGATCCGCAGCCGATCAATATCTGCTGCGACGGCAACTGGTAAAAGCTCGAAAGCCTGGCCACCATATGCTCGTCGCTGATGTCGGGATACCGGCACGCCACCGGCTCCGAGCCGGTAATCGCCGCGCACGC
Organism: Terriglobales bacterium; assembly: GCA_035606395.1. Classification (GTDB taxonomy): domain Bacteria; phylum Acidobacteriota; class Terriglobia; order Terriglobales; family SCQP01; genus SCQP01. Next base: position 24,216 of record DATNFK010000042.1, read on the forward strand.
CGCCGGCGACGGCCCGTAGGGATTCTCATTCGAGTCCAGTTGAATGGCCTTGCCATCCGGCCTCAGCGCGTGCTGCGCCAATAATGCGTCGGGAAGGCCGACACTCGGTACCAGCGTCGCCCCCAACGCGGCGCCAAACGTTTTCCCAAAATCTCTGCGGTTCATTGCCATGGTAAGGCTCCTGCCCGTAGTGTATACCGATCTATGGATTTCTTACCTTGGTCGAGAGTATCCGATCCAGCCGCGGAAACTCCTTGGCCAGATAAGCGGCGCCCTCGCGCGTGATCCGGCCCTGGCTCGGCCCTTTGCCCCGCGGCGCTCCCTCCCCATATTCGCCGTTGAGCGCGTCTACAACGTCCATCCCGGCCACGACTTCACCGAACGGCGAAAAGCCCAGCTTATCGAGCCGCGAGTTATCGCGGAAGTTGATGTACACCTGCGTCGTGCGCGTGTTGGCGCCGCTCATGGCGAAGGTCACCATCCCGCGCGTGTTGCTCTTGACTACCGGGTCGTCTTTGATCGTCCGGTCCGCCCACGCCGCCGAAATGCGCGGATCCGCGCTCAATCCCCACTGCACAACAAACTTCGGAACCACGCGAAAGAACGCCGCGCCATTGTAAAAACCGTGCCGCGCCAGGTAATAGAACCGGTCGGCCCCGTTGGGCGACCACTCCCGGTGTACCTCAATGGTGAACGGCCCTTTGGTGGTTGTGAACACAACCTGATAAATCGCCGGCGCGGCCTGGGTTGCGGCCGGCGGCTTCAGCAGCGCGCGCTGCGGATGGAAAAGGCACGAACTCGCCGTTATTGCGAAGACCAGCAGCGCCGTCAGTGCGGCGAAGGGACGTAACCTCATAACCGCTTATTGTAGACTGGCAGCCATGTCCAGCCGCGTCCGGGCCTGCTTTCCAGTCATCACCGCCGTGATCGTCGCGGTATTCAGCCTGCCGGCGCGCATGGCCTTCAGCACGTTCCTCGCCGGCGACGCCGGTGCCACGCTCGCCGCAACGATCATGGCGCGCCTCGGCCAGCGCCCCAACCTGGATTTCGGCTATCCCTTCGGACCGCTCTCGCTGGCGCTGCAAGAACTCTCGCTGCGCCTCATCCCCAACGGCCCCTGGGCCATGACCGCGCTCACCTTGCTCGCGACCCTGCTCTTCGGCTTCGGCGCGGCCTGGGCCATCCGCCGCATGCGCCTGAACGCCCCGGCTGTCGCCCTGCTGTGCGCCGCGACGGCGGTCACCGGCATGACCAGCCAGTGGCCCCCCGTCTATACGCTCGAAGCGGCGGCGTTGCTCTGGGCCCTCGTCTCGTTCGCCGCCGAGGAGCCCGCGCGCGCCCTCGCCTTTGCCGTGGTCGCTGCCCTGCTCAAGCCGACAATGGGCGTCGTCATGGGCGCCTTGTTTCTGGTGTACGTCCTCTGGACCGAACCCGACCGCGCCCGGCGCATTCTTCGCGCCCCTGCGCTGACCGCGGTCATTCTCTCCGCCGCCCTGATGCTGCGCTACGGCTGGGGCGGATTCTGGCGCATGGCCCTCCCCCTCGCCGGCGCCCGCAACTATAAAATGAGCGGCTTCACGTTTTTCTCCCGCGCCGGCAATCCGTTCTTCCTCCCCAACGTGCACATCGGTTATTACCTCGGAACCCCGATCGGCCCCTGGGGCGTCAGCTTGATCGCACTGCTTGCCGGTGTCCTGGCCGGAGCGGTGATCGGCTTTCGTAAACACTCGGCTCGCTGGTTTTGCGCGCTCTGCTGCCTCCTCGGCACCGCCGCCTTCATCACCGGGTTTTACAGTTGGAAAGGCTCCTACGTTTACTACACCACCCTGCCCCTGATCGGACTCGCGCTAGCCGGCAAATTCCTTCCCCGTGCGACGGCTTTTCAATTTGCCCTCGCCGTCCTCGCCCTGCTCGGCACCTTCACCGGCTTCCGCCTCAACGCTCGCGCCTGGCGCGGACCTCATCCCGACGCCACCACCGCCGGCCTGTGGGCAACCCCGGCCGAGCGCACGGAATGGGTTAATTTCACCACCGCCAATCCCCCCGCTGCGCAACCCTTATTCATCATCGCCAGCGGATCACCCGAGTCCCTCTTCCCTGCCTACGGCGCCCCCTGGCATGCCTTCCTCTATGCCGGCGAAGCCAGGCCGCCTGAACTGGCGTCGCTGCGCGCCCGCGCTCTAGTGGCAAAAAACCTGGCGCACTGTGCCGCCCTCGCCGCCATCCCCACCCTGCCGCAAGCCGAACTGGCCCCTGCGCTGGCGCTTCGCCCCATTCGTAACGGATTGCTGTTCGACACCTACGGCTGCGACACATTACACTAATGCCGTCCCCCATGGCCAAGCCGCAGTCCGCCCTCTCCGTACCCGCAGCCCGCCCGACCTTGCGCGGGCACCTCGAGATCCTGCGCGTCGACCATTGGTTCAAGAACGTTTTCGTACTTCCCGGCCTGGTCGCCGCGCTCGCCCTCGATCCCACCAACCGCGCCCCGCATCTCTGGCTCCGCCTCTCCCTCGGCCTGGCGGCAATCTGCATCCTCGCCTCCGGCTACTACACCCTCAACGAGTTGCTCGACGCGAAATTCGATCGCCTGCACCCGACCAAGCGCACCCGCGCCGCCGCCGCCGGGCGCGTCCACCGCCCCCTCGCCTACCTGCAATGCGTCGTGCTGATGGCCGCTGGCCTCGCCCTCGGCGCGGCCGTCTCGTGGCGCACCGCCGCCACCCTCGCGGTGCTCGCCGTCTTCGCCTGCGCCTACAACATCCCGCCCGTCCGCACCAAGGATGTACCCTATCTCGACGTCCTCACCGAAAGCGTCAACAACCCGCTTCGCCTCCTCGTCGGCTGGTACATCGCCGGCGCCGTTCTCGTTCCGCCCGCGCTCCTGCTGTTGAGTTACTGGATGCTGGGCGCCTACTTCATGGCCATGAAGCGTTTCGCCGAACGCCGCGAGATCGGCGACGCCGCCCGCACCGCCGCCTATAGAGAGTCGCTCGCCGCCATGACCGAGACGCAGTTGCTCGTCTCGGTGTCGTTCTACGCCGCCGCCGCGATGCTGTTTTTCGGCGCCTTCATCATGCGCTATCGCTTGGAACTGCTGCTCTCGTTCCCCTTCCTCGCCTGGGTGATGGCCCAGTACCTGGCCGTCGGAATGCAGCCCCACAGTCCCGCGCAAGCCCCCGAGCGCCTCTGGCGCGAGCCCAGGTTGATGATTCCCGTCGCGCTCTGCACCGCGGCCATGCTGCTCTGCCTCTGGACGCCCATGCCCTGGCTGCACCAATTAACCGAGCCGACGATTACAATACAGCGATGACCGAAAAACAACTCTCGCCGATCCCCACCGCCGCTGAAATGCAGTACGCGGTCAGCGAACTCGAGTCCACCCGCGACGCCCTCCTCGACACCTGCGCCACCCTGCCCCAGAATGCATGGACCCTCTCCGACGGCGAAGCCCGCTGGACCGCCGCCCAGGTCCTCGAGCACATAACGATCGTCGAGCGCCGCGTTGTCGGCCTGCTCGAAAAAATGCTCGGCCAACCCCCAGAACCCGACTGGCACGACCGCACGGCATCCAAGGACGCGATCCTGCCCCATACCCGCGTCGCCAACGAAAAGCTAACCGCCCCGCCCCCGCTTCATCCTACCGGCCAACAAACGCCGGCCGAGCTGATCGCCGCCTTCCAGTCCGCCCGCGCCGCCACCCTGGCGTTCGCGGCACGCCCCCATCAACCCCTAAAAGAACACACCCAAAAACACCTCGCCCTCGGCGAACTCAACGGCTACCAATGGCTGGTCCTGGCCGCCCACCACACCACCCGCCACCTCGCCCAAATAAAACGCTGCGCCCAGCCACCGCATGCGCCAACAACTGCGTAAGGGTCGCTCGGAGGGAATCTTGCGCGCCGCACGTCCGGCGCCGCTTATCGCCCCGCCTCCTCAACCAGCGTTTTAATTCCGCCCGCCAGCGCCGCTTCCTCCAATCCTCCGAATCGCAGCATCAGTCCATCCCCGCGCCCCGGCCGCAGCCGGTACGCGCTCAGTCTCGCCAGCTCCAGTCCGCTCGTCGCCGCGATCCGCGCCACCCGCCGCGCGTCCCCGTGCCGCAATAGCAGGTGCAGTCCCGCCGGCTCGGTGGGCCAACTCCACCCGCGCGCCGCCAGCGGCGCCAGCCCGGCGGTGAGCTGCGCGTGCTTGGCCCCATAGACCGCCCGCATGCGCCGCAGGTGCGTCGCAAAATGCCCCTCCTCCAGGAATAGGCTCATGGCGAGTTGCCGCTCCGGCGGCGTGAACCCGTCCATCTGGGTGCGGATATTCGCCAGCGCCTCGACCAACTCCTCCGGCACCACCGCATAGGCCAGCCGCAGCCCCACATACATGGTCTTGTTGAACGTGCCCACATAGACCACCCGCTCCTGCCGGTCCAGCGAGTACAGCGCCGCCAGCGGCTGACCCGCGTACCGGAACTCGCCGTCGTAGTCGTCCTCGATCACCCAGGAACGCCGCCCTCCCGCCCAGGCCAGCAGTTCCGCCCGCCGCTCCAGGCTGAGCACCGCCCCGCTCGGATACTGATGCGACGGCGTAACGTAGGCCATCCGCGCGCGCCCATGCCCCACCGCCCCGTCGCCTGCCCGAATCCCCTGCTCGTCCGTCGCCACCGGCGCGATCGCCGCGCCCGCCAATGAAAACGCCGCGCGCGCTCCCAGATAGCACGGGTCCTCCAGCCAGACCTCGTCGCCCGGATGCAGCAGCAGCGTGGCCAGTACCTGCAACGCCTGCTGCGCGCTGTTGCACACCAGTACCTGGCGCGCCTCGCACCGGATGCCGCGATACTGCGCCAGATAACGGGCGATCGCCCGCCGCAAGTCCGGCCATCCCCGAGGATCGGAAAAACTCAACCCGCTCCGCCCCAGTTCCCGCACCGCCCGCGCCTGCAAGCGCTGCCAGGTTTCCCAGGGAAAAAAGCGCGTGTCGGCAATCCCGGCGTTGAACGGCCGCACCGTCTCCGGCTCCCGGCAGGCCGCCATCGCCGCCACCGCCCGGCCCCGCCGCGATGTGACCTTGGCCGCCGCCCGTGCATGCGTCTTCACCCCGGCGACGGCGGGTGCATGCACTGGCCGCGCCACCGCGCCCGCCGCCCGGCTCACGAATGTGCCCCGCCCCACCCGCCGTTCCAGGAAGCCCTCGTCCTCCAGTTGGGCGTAAACCTCCTCCATCAGACCGCGCGACACTCCGTACCCGCGCGCCGCTTCCCGGCTGGCGGGCAACTGTTCGCCCGCTGCCAGCACCCCCTCCAGCATCGCCGCCCGCAACTTGCCGTAAATCGCCCCCCGTCGCGGCCTTCCGCTCGGCAGCGGCGGCAGCAGCACTCCGCGGCTCTTCCGCATCCTCTGCCTCCCTCCAAATAGGTCTAATTTTTCATCGCAAAACGGCTCTTGTGAATAGACCCATCCCCATTGTACGTTCGAACTGCCCCAGGAGGGGCCGTTCATGCGTCAGCTCGCGATTGCCTGCTTGTTCCTGTTGCTTCCGGCGCGCCCCGCGCCCCCGCCCGCCAACCCCCTGTCCGACAGTGTCCGCAATGACTACCGCACGGTGCGCGACTTGGTCATGCGCTCGGCCGAGAAAATGCCGGCCGAAAAGTACGGGTTCAAACCCACCCCCGACGTGCGTAGCTTCGCCCAGCAGATCGCCCACATCGCCGACGACCAGTACAACCTCTGCGCCCCGGCGCGGGGCGAAAAACGCGCCGCCGCCTACAGGGCCCTCGAGTCTTCCCTCTCCCGCAAGCAGGATCTCGTCCCCGCGCTCAAACAGGCCTTCGCCTATTGCGACGTTGCCTTCGACGGCCTCACCGACGCCAACGGCGCGCAGTCAACGTCCAATCCCAGCCGCAACAAATTCGCAATGCTCAACTGGGGCATGTGGCACACCTGGGAACACTACGGCAACATCGTCGTCTACCTCCGCCTCAACGGTCTGGTGCCCCCCTCCAGCGAACCCAGCCCCAAACCCGCCCAACCCTAACCGCGCCCCGCTATAGCTCGGTCGCGGTCCGTTTCCGCGCCTTCAGCTCGGCAATCGCTGCAATTAATTCGCGCGGCGCGATCGGCTTGGATGCGTGCGCCTGAAACCCGGCCTCGAGGGCGCGCCGCGCGTCGGCCGACCCTGCGAACGCAGTCAGCGCGATGGCCGGCAGGATCTCAGCCGTCGTGCCGCCATTGCGTATTCGCTGGATAAGGTCGAATCCGTCCATCCCCGGCATGGCCAGATCGCTGACCAGTACAGTGATCGCGGCGCCCGCCCCGCTGCCCGCCCGGTGCACGACATCGAGCGCTTCGGCGACGCTGCCGGCGACGGCAACCACGGCGCCGGCGTTCGTGAGCGCCTTGGCCAGCATCCGCCTTGCGTCGGGATCGTCGTCCACCAGCAAAACACGCACGCCCTCCAGGCGCAACGGCGGGGCTTCCACCTGTGCCGTCTCAACTCTGGGCGCCGTATCACGCCGTCCGTCGTGGTTTGCCTCTTCCGCGAATGCCTCCGCGGCGCTGACGCGAATCGGCAGCTCGATCGTGAACGCCGCTCCCTTCCCCCTCCCCTCGCTGTGGGCCTCAACCGTCCCGCCATGCAGTTCCACCAGGTGCTTGACGATCGCGAGACCCAGGCCGAGTCCGCCCATGCTGCGCCGCGTGCTGCTGTCGGCCTGCCGGAACCGGTCGAAAACAAACGGCAGGAACTCTTCCGGAATCCCCTGACCGGCGTCGCGGACGGTAATGCGGTTGACCCCGCCATCCGTGGCCAGCGTCACCTCGACTTTACCGCCCGGCGGCGTGAATTTGATCGCGTTTGAAAGCAGGTTCCAGATCACCTGCTGCATGCGCCCGGGGTCGCAGTAGGATTGTGTGGCCGCCGGGTCGAGGCCGGTTTGGATCGAGATATTCCTGCTCTCCGCCGCCGTGCGCACCACCTCCATCGCCGCCCGAATGATCTCCGCCAGGTCGCAGGGCTGGCTCCGCAGCGTCATCTTGCCGGCGGCAATTCGCGACACGTCCATCACGTCGTCAATCAGCCGCGTCTGTAGTTTGCAGTTCCGCTCGATCACCTCCAGGCCCTCGCGGAAATCGGCCTCCCTGCATTCGCCGCTGCGCAGCAGGCTCGTCCAGCCCAGCATCGCATGCAAGGGGGTGCGCAATTCATGCGACAGATTCGCCAGGAACGCGTCCTTGGTGCGATTGGCGGCCTCGGCCTCGCGGCCCATCTTCTCGCGCGCTTCGCCTTCAACGTGTTCGGTAATGTCTTGCATCGCCAGCAGGATGCACTCGGCGCTGCCGTCCGCGCCCGTCAGCGGACGCGCGTCCAACACCAGCGACCGCCGCCGCTTGCCCGGAAATTCGTGCGTCATTTCGAAATCGCTGAACGCCCGGTTGCCGGGAAGCACCTCGCGCAGCAGGCTGCGCAGGCGCGGAACATCCCAGGCCCCGCCCGCCAGCTCAAAAAGCGACCGCCCTTCGGTTAGCTCGGGCGTGCTCTCGATCATTTTGTAGAAGGCTTCGTTGGCTGTGTTCAGCGTGAGGTCGGGCCGAAGCACCACCAGCGGGTCGCGCGCCGTGCGCAGGATCGCCTGCGAATAATTGTTGGCGGCTTCGATCGCCTGCTGGCTCCGCTTCAGCGCGTCAATATCCACCAGCATGATCACCACCCCGTCAATTCGGTTGTCCAATGTCAGATACGGACGCGCGCGCAGCGAGTACCACCGCCCTTCGCTGTCGCGCACCTCGCGCTCGCGGACGCTCACCGTCTCGACCACTTCCGCCAGCAGCGCGTCCAGATCGGGGCAGTCGAGGGTGTGGCGCAGGCTGCGGAACTGGCGGCCCACGTCGCTGGCCAGCAGGTTGAAAATTTTCTCCGCGCGCGGCGTGAAGCGCCGCACCGTAAAGTCGCGCCCCAGCAGCAGCAGCGGCATCTGCAGGCTGACCGAATGTTGTTCAGGTCGGCGTTCAGCCGGCCCATCTCCTCGTTGCGGCTGGCCATCTCCTCGTTGACGGTGGTCAGCTCCTCGTTGCTCGATTCCAGCTCCTCCTTGCTGGTTTCGAGCTCTTCGTTGATGCTTTGCAACTCCTCGTTGGCCGATTGCAGCTCCTCGGCCGAGGCCTGCAGCTCCTCGCGCGCCGCTTCATGCTGTTCCTGCATCGATTGCAGGTAGTCGCGGGTTTCGGCCAGCTCCGACTCCAGCGCGCGTCGGCGGCGCGTCGCTTCCCGCTCCGGCAGCGCCTTGGCCGGCGCCTGGGCGGCCGCCCTGCGCCCGCCGCGCTCGTCCGCCGGTTCGAACAGCACCAGGTACGCCCGCTCCTTGACGTTGAGCAGCGGAATGACGTGCAGCGTTATATACCGCGTCGCTCCGTCCTGCTGAAACGGCACCCGCTCGATCACAACCGGTTGGCCGCCGCGCCTGGCCTGCTGCAGCGCCGTCCGCAGCGGCAGCATCAAACCCTCGCGCGCCATCTTTAACAAGTCGAAGCTGGCCCGGCCGGCCGGAAGCTCCAAAAAGGCTCCGGTGGCCCCGTGGAATTGCAGCACCTGGCCCGCCGCGTTCACCAGCACCCCAGGTGGCGCAAAGCGCGTCAGCAGGATGCGGTCCGATTCGCGCTGCGCGTCGAGCGTGCCGTGCAATGTGCCCGGCTGGTTTGCGCCCCCGCCGCGCCCTGTGCCGCGCCTACCCCGGCGCTCGACCCGGCCTTCGATGTCGCATGCGACGCGGCGCCCGCCGCCGCGCCGGGATGCGGCAGCATCCCCGCCAGCGCCGCCGGCGCAATCCCGCCCGGCATCGGCAGACGGCCTTCCGGCGTCAGCGCGGACTTGCGCGCGTAGATCTTGTGCTTCTTGTCTACCGGCTCGAACAAGTCTCCGAACGGCCCCACCGATTCGCTCGCGCCCAGGAACAGAAAGCCGTCTGGCTTGAGGGCGTAATGAAAGGCTGGGATGATCTTCCGCTGCAATCCGGCGTCGAGATAAATCAGGAGATTGCGGCAACTGATCAAGTCAAGCCACGAAAACGGCGGATCGTTGAGCACGTTCTGCCGCGCAAACACCACCTGCTCACGCACCGCCTTGCTCACCCGGTAGCCGCCCTCTTCGGCAACGAAAAAGCGCCGCAGCCGCTGCGGCGAAATGTCCTGCACCGCCGCCTGGCTATACAACCCGCTCCGCGCTTTGCTCAGCAGCGCCTCGTTCAGATCGGTGGCGAAAATCTGCAGCTTGGGCGCCGACGTGAACGTCTCCGCCGCCTCGGCGAAGACCATGGCGAGCGAATAGGCCTCCTGCCCGGTGGCGCAGCCCAGCGTCCAGAGGCGCACCGGGTCGTCGCGCCGCCGCCGCTTCAGGATCGTGGGAAAAATCTTCAGTCGCAACAACTCGAAGGCGTCGGGGTTCCGGAAAAACCCGGTGACGCCGATCAGCAGGTCGGCGTAGAGCCTGTCGAGTTCGGCCGCGTTGTGCTTGAGGAACGTGGCATACTGATCCGCCTTGTCGTGCCGGCTCAGCAGCATGCGGCGCGCAATGCGGCGTTGAATGGTATTGGGCTTGTACAGCGAAAAGTCCACGCCCGAATAGTTGCGCAACAGCAGCAGCACCTTCTTGAATCCGTTGCCGCTGTCGCGCCCCCCAAGCCCCTCCCCCGGCAGGCTGCCTGCGGCGTCCCCGTTCTGCGATCGCGGTCGCGATGGCGGCGCCGCTTCCGCCCCGGCGTCGGCCACGTACGCGTGCCGCGCAATCCGCGCCAGCTCGGCTCCGGTATCGTGTGGCGACAGGACGTAATCCACCACGCCCGCCGCAATCGCGCTCCGCGGCATGGAATCGTAGCGTGCCGATTCATCCTGCGCAAAAGTAATGCCGCCGTCGGCCTTGATCGCCTCCAGTCCTTGTGTTCCGTCCGTGCCGGTGCCGGAAAGCACAATGCCGATCGCCCGCTGCCTCTGGTCCTCCGCCAACGACTCGAAAAATTGATCAATCGTGCGGTTGCCATGCCGCTTCAACGCGCGCCGTTGCAGCTTCAAAATCCCGCCCGCCACCGTCAGGTTGGCCCCGGGTGGGATGACGTACACGCAGTTGGCCTCGATACGTGTGTCGTTTTCCACCTCGCGTACCGGCATCGCCGTGGCGCGAGCCAGCAGTTGTGTCAGCGCGCTGCCGTGGCTGGGGTCGAGATGCTGCACCAGCACAAACCCCATGCCGCTGTTCGCCGGCAGGCCTTCGAGTAATTGCGTGAACGCTTCCAGGCCCCCCGCCGACGCGCCTACGCCAACAATCGCGGCTGGCGTCGGTCGGGCGGCCTTGCCAGCCGATGCGTCGGCCGCTTTTCCACTCGCCCCAGGCTTCGCCTTCGCCAATGTTCTAGCGGATCGCGCTTCGGATATTCGCCCACGATTACTGGCCACGCCACGGCACCCTCGTTGACCCCGACAATCCTTCGATGATCAGGATTTAATTATTATACGCCGCCAAAAACTAAGGCCCCAGGGCCGACGCCGGCGGATTTATCCCCGCGCAATTTATTTGCGGCTCATCGAGCCGGGTTAGTGCCGTGCCGGCGCGGCCGGCGGCGCACCTGCCGGATAAAACACAATCTTCTGTGAACTGTCCGCCACCGCCGCGGCCGACAGAAACACGAGCCGGACAATCTTAGTCATCTTCGCGTAGTTAAGCGTGGCCGCGATGTCGTTCTCAGTGTGGTAATCGGGCTGCAACCCCGTCTGGAACAGCACCTGGGGAATGTGCAACCCGGCGTACCAGTACTGATCCGACCGCGACCAGAGCGAGTCCGGATCCACCGCATCCATCTTGTGGTCGAGCTTCAGCCCCTCGAATTGATTTTCACGGGCGACGATGGCGCCAAGCGCCGGATTGTAGCGCGTTCCCAGCACGTTGACCATGTTGACGTTGCCGTCCGCCGGCGTCGGCCAGTTGGCGTCGTTCTCGTTTCGCCCGATCATGTCCATGTTCAGCGTGGCCACGGTCGTCGCCAGCGGACGCAGCGGATGGCTCACATAGTAATAGGAACCCACCAGCCCGCGCTCCTCGGCGGCGTAGACCATAAAGAGCACGCTGCGCCGGGGATGAACATGTCCCTGGACGAAGGCGGTGGCGATTTCCATGACCGCCGCCGTGCCCGACGCGTTGTCGTCGGCGCCATGGTAAATGTGTCCGTTCACCGTGCCCATGTGATCGTGATGGGCGGTAACAATGACGGTTTGAGCGCTGAGCGTCGGGTCGGAGCCCGGCAGCAGCGCGACCACATTACGGTCGTCGTGCGTCGACGCGTCGGTGAAGGCCTTGCTCATGCACGCCGTGGAATTCGGCACGACAAAACTGGCGGGATTGCCGCTTGCGTCAATTTGCGCCTGGAGCTGATCCGTGGTTTTGCCGCTGGGCGCCAGTAACTGGTCGGCCGCGGCGCGGGTAAGCGTGAAGATGGGCACGTCCCACATCTCCCCCTTCAGAGCGATAAGGGGGCCCCCGCTGGCCCGCGGTGCGCTTGGTGGAATCGGCTTGGTGCCGCGCGACGGACCGCCCTGCACCAGCAGAATGCCTGCCACTCCATGCTTCCGCACCTCTTCCAGCTTGCCCCAGTTGAAGGCGTGATACGTATCCCACTGGCCCATAAAACGCGAATGCGGGTCATTGGCCTGGGGCTCGCGGTTCAGCACCAGCGCGATCTTGCCGGTGAAATCCTGCTCCGCAAAATCGTTATAGTTGAACTCGGGAGCGTCCACTCCGTAGCCCGCGAACGCGACCGGGCCGCAGACCTGGGTGGGGCGATCGCTCTGCCGCGACCAGCGAAAATCCTTGTTGAGGGTGAAGCTGTGCTGTACCCCGGCCACGGTCGCGGTGAGCGACGTGTGGGCGGGATCCAGGCTGGCATAATCGAGCGCCATATTTTGGAAATAGGTGCCGTGATCTCCCGCCGGCTGCAACCCCAGCCGCTCGAATCGCGCCGCGATAAAGTCGGTGGCGACCTGATCTCCCGGGCTGCCGGCGCTGCGCCCCGCCAGATCGTCGGAGGCCAAAAAAGTCACGTCGCTGCGCAGCGCGGCGGTCGAGATCAGACGGCTGGCGCTGACCGCCGGTGCCGCCGCCGGCGGCGGAGCCGCCAGCAGCAGGCCGCTCATCGCCGCCATCGCCCCCATCGCAGAAGTTCCAAAACTAAGTTTGAGTTTCATAAGGTGGCCTCAGAAAATGTACTTGAAGCCGAACTGAATCAGCCGCGGTGCCAGGCTGGTCGAGGTGATCTGGCCAAACGACGAGCTGGCGGCGCTGGTGGACGGCGCGCTGAAATTCGGGATGTTCAACGCGTTGTAGAACTCACCCCGGAACTGCAGTGTCGTGCCCTCGGTCGGGCCCGGCACTGGAAAACTGCGCGTAATCGAAAAGTCGGCGTCACGCTCGCCCGGGCCCAGCACCACCCCGGTGCCGCTCGACCCCCAGCTAAAGCCATTGCCGATCGCTGGCGGAGCGCAGTTCACTGCGTTGATATTCCAGTAATTGTTAAGCTTCGACTCGATGCTGCCGGGCGTCAGAATACTGGCATAGCTTGCCCCCGGGCACATCTGGGCCCGCGCACTGCCGCCGTAGATATTGGTGAACTTCGTGTCGCTAAACGTCATCGGGGTGCCCGACTGCAGCGTCACCACTCCCGACATGGCCCATCCGCCCAATATGCTCTTCTCGACTCCGCGCATACCAAACCCCGGAACCTGCCAGACAAAATTGCCCACCAGCCGCTGCGGGATGTCGAATGAGGCCGGACCATAAGCGTTAATGGGGTTACTGGCATCGCCCGACGTCCCACCCGTCCCGGGGAAGGTGCCGTTGCCGGTATCGTCGGTCAGATTCTTGCTGTAGGTATAGGAGACCTGTACTTGCAGACCGCGGGTGAGACGGCGCTCGGCGGAAAACTGCAGCGCATTGTAATTGGCGAGGAATATCTCCTGCGCCAGGCTGATCGAGCTGAACCCTAGAATCGGGCGGCGGCTCTGAATGTTGCTGGCGCTCGTCGAGGGCCCGGTAAAGGTTGCGGCCCCCGGCGAGTTCGGGTTCACCGTCAGTAGCGCCTGATCAATGTTCTGCGTGCCCTCGATGTGGTTGCTCTTGGTGCCGACATAGCCGACCTGCACCATGGTGCTGCCGCTCAGGGCGTATTGCACGTTGACGCTGTACTGCTGCACCGTGGGCGGGTGCCAGTAGGGCCCCGGCAGGTTCAGCGTAAGCTGCGAAGTGGGAGTGCGGGGCACGAAGGTCGGATAATCCGAGGCCAGCGGCGGCGCCGAAGGCGGCCAGGGGTTCTGGAAGGTGGCCAGCGCCGCCAACGTTCCCGAGTTGGTCTGGGAAATTTCGAAGGGTTGGTCACCGACGAACTGGTAGGCGTCGTTGGCCGAGGTTCGGCCATAGTATATGCCGTACCCGCCGCGCAGCACGATCTTGGGGCGCATCTGCCAGCTGAAGCCCACCCGCGGCCCTACGCTGCCGTATTCGGTTGGGTTCACCGCAAATGTATTATTGGTGTTTGTCGCCACCCCCGCCGGCACCGGACCGGAGAAGTTCGCCGGTACCACAAACCCTGTATAGAGGTTGCCGCTCGCCGGGAACGCGTTGGTGGCGAGCTGCGGCCAGAACGCCGCGAACTTGCCCTGCGTGTCGCTCACCTGCCCCATGACATCCCAACGAACGCCGAGGTTCACGGTGAGGTTCTTGGCCACGTGGTAGTCGTCCTGGAAGTAGCCGTCGTAGTCGGTTTCCTGGAACTCCTTCTGCGCATCGCCGCACAGGCTGCGCGCACTGCTCAGATTGCTGAAGGCGCTGCCATTCTGCTTGGCGCTCAGCCCCAGCAGAAAATCGGGCACGCTCGAAAAGCCCAGCGTTCCACGCGTCGTCTCCGGATCCGCGAAGGGAAGCTTGGTGGTTTCAACATCGCCGCCAAAGCGCATGTTGTGCGCCCCCTTGATCCAGGTCCACTGATCGCCCGCCTGATACGCCCGCGTATCGGCCCACTGCCCATCATTAAAAGTCCCGCCCAGCGAGAACGAGCCCGATACCGAAATAATGGGCGCGATCGGCATCGAGCTGCAGTCGGGGGTCATGCCGATCTGCTGGTTGGTGATCGGATACTGGCTCTGCACCTGGCCGAAAATGCGGTGATACCCAACGCTGGCGACGTTGATCAGGTTGGGCGCGAAGATATATGTGTACTGCAGTGCCAAATTCGAATTCTCGTTTACGTTAAACGTGGGCGCGCCGGGAAGATCCCCGGTCGAGAAGGCGGAGTTGGTGTCGTCGCGCGCCCAAAAGAATTTCTCCGTGAGCCGCTGTTTCGAACTCGGCGTGTAGTCCAGATTGCCGAGAAGTTGATTTTCCTTGAACGTGGAGGGTAGCGAAAACGTGCTGAAGCCGCCCGTCGATACGTTCGCGGCATTCTGCACTACCTGCGGCGCCGGGATCAGAAAACTTCCGTCGGGTAGCTTGGCGTTGAGCAGGGCAACGGCTACGGGATTGATGTTCGATCCGTCGGCGGCGATTTTTTCCCCTCCCTGCAGCCCGGCCAGGCCCTGGAATTCAGTTCCCAGCGCCGCCGCCGTGCGCCCGCTCGCATCCGCCGACAGCAGCGGTAGCTTGACCGACTGCAGCGAGGTGCTGCCCTGCCCGTTGGTCTGGCGCGTGCCCTGGTAGGAGGCGAAAAACAGCAGCTTGTTCTTGATCAGCGGTCCGCCAAAGGTCCCGCCGAACTGGTTCTGCCGCAGCAGCGGCCGCGGCTGCCCGGTCGAATTGAGAAAAAAGTCGTTGGCATCGAGGGCGGTGTTCCGCAGAAACTCGAACAGGTCGCCGTGGAATTGGTTGGTGCCGCTCTTGGTGACCACATCCACGTTGGCTCCGGCTCCGCGGCCAAAGGTGGCGTCGTACTCGCCCGTTTGCACCCGGAACTCCTCGATCGAATCCGGGTTCGGAATCGAAATGCCGCTCTCCGCCAGAATGCCGGCCGAGCCTTGCACCTGCAGGTTGCTGGCATCCTCACCGTCAATCTGGTAGCTGTTGTCGGAAACGCGGGCGCCGTTCACATTCACATCCACTGTTCCCTTGCCCAGGCTGGCCGCGTTCGGCAGACTGCTGGCCACGCCCGGGGCAAGCTGTAGGATCTCGGTATAATTTCGCGCCGTGAGCGGCAGCGCCGTGACCATCATCTGGTCGGTGGTCGAGCCATTGGCCGCGTTTTCGGTTTGCAGCAATTCGGCGCCGGACTCAACCGTGACCTGCTGCTGGTTGGCTCCCAGCGAGAGTTGCAAGTTCACGGTCGTGGTGGTGGCGGCAGGTACGGTGATGTTGCCCGCCGTGCGGGGAGCGAATCCGGTCGCGCGCACGGTGATCGTGTAGGAGCCCGGCGGCAACAGCGGCGCCACATAGTGGCCCGAGCCGTTGGCCGAGACCGTGCGGGCAGTTCCGGTGGTGCGCTCGGTTACGGTGAGCGTCGCCCCCGGAATTGCCGCCCCTGAAGGATCGACCACATTGCCGACAATCTGCCCGGTCGAGGCCGTCTGCCAGGCCAGCGCCGGCAGGCACAACGTTAAGGCAAGTAGAGCAAACAGGATTGGGCGAACAGCGCGAGGAAGGTTCGGCATGGCTTTGTATATAACATGCAATTCCGACCCCGTCAATCATTCCAGCCTTACGAATGGCCGTGCCGCTTCCCCGCCCATGTCACCAAAATTTAGTGCAACCCGACCGCGCCGGCAACTGATGCTGCCAGTTTCGCGGAATCATAGCCGACCCCATCCTTGAAAACGATCTGGACGTTTTCAATATCGGCGATGTGCTGGCTGGGGTCGCCCTTGACCACCACCACATCCGCTGCTTTGCCCGCAGCCAGGGTTCCGATGTGGTCGCCGATGCCGAGAAAATTAGCGCCGTTCTCGGTGGCGATGTGGAGTGCCTCGAGCGGGGTGAACCCGGCCTCGACCAACAGTTCGACCTCGCGCTGGTCACCGTAGCCGGCGAGGACGCCGCCGTAGCCGGTGGGATCGAGCCCGGCGAGTAGTGTGCCGCCCGCGGCGACAAACGCGCGCTCGAACTGCTTTTCCTTCTCGAAAATTTCCGTCTGTGCGCCTTTACCCTTGGCGATACGGTCCCGGCCCATGAGGTAGTCAGTGCGCGCCGGGGCGGAGAGCGCATCGAGCACGCGCGGCTGCAGCGGCGGACGGCCGGGTACCGAGATCTCAAATACCGGCAGGGTTGAGGTCACCGCGACATGGTGCCGCACCAGATCGGCGATCATCGCCTTAAACGCGGAGCTGTTTAGGTCGAGATGGGCGAGGGTCTCGCTGGTCTGTTGGCCGGCGGGGCACGCGTTCTCCTGTTTGCCGGTGTCAAACTCGGTATCCACCTCGATGCCGTGCTCAAGGTCATCAATACCCAAATCGGCGGCCTCGCGGAACCCAATCGAACACAGGTGCCCGGTAATCTTGAGCCCGTGCGCATGAGCGGCCTGAATAGCGGCGGCGAGCTCGTCGTGGGTAATATGCATGTAAGCCTTGAAGGAGGTCACGCCCTCGGCCGCCCAATAGTTGACGGTGCGGGTGGCGTCGTCGGGGCCCGTGAGCTCGTGCATGTTGGGGGTGTACGCTCCCACGCCTTCGAGGTAGGGACCGGTGACATAGATGTGGGGTCCAATCATGCGCCCGGCGTCAATCGCCTTTTTCAACCCCAGATCGGTGTAGGGCATCACACTGCCGGTTGTGCGCAGCGTGGTCACTCCGCCGGCGAGATAGAGCCGGGGAAAACTGAACCCCATCTCGTTGTATAGCGCCGGTGTCCCCGGCGCCCGCGCGCCACCGCTGGGGGCCGGATAGAACATGTGGTCGTGCATCCCGACCAAGCCCGGAAAGACGCTGTCGCCGGTCATGTCCATGACCTTGGCATCGGGCGGTACCCGGGCCGCATTGGCTGGTGCGATCGCCTGGATCCGCCCTTGCGCCAGGATCACCGTCTGATCGCGCCGGGCCGCGGCTCCGGTACCGTCAATCACGGTGACGTGCTCAAGCGCCACCACCGGCGCGTTCACGCTGATGTATTGCTGCAGTACATTGGCGCCGCCGCGTCCTTGCGCCCACCACGCTCCCGCCGCCAGCAGGGCAATCCCAATCGTTTTTCCGAGTTTTGGCATCTGTCCCCTCCGCCTGCCATCCTACACCGGACGCGAACAGGCTGCGGTGATTGAAAATTTTACGATGCAGCCAGTGCGCGCTACCGGAAGTCCAGCCCCGCCGGCGGTCCGCCGGCCTGAATCCCCGCCGGCGCCCCGGCCATAGCCGTCCGCCACTGCGCCAGCAGGCTGTTGTAGTTAGTGCAGTTGTCGTGCCACGCCTGCGTCTGCCCCTCGACCGGAGGCATATCGCTGCTGTAATCCACCGCGACGAGCAGCCGCACAAACGCCCCCTGATCGTGGCTGATCGAATCGGCGCCGGGGACGGTCCCATACGGATCGCTGACCGCATCGCCTGCCGGACCCTCGATGGCGGCCAGCTTCTTGACCAACTCCGAAGCCGCGTCCTGACCCGCGAGCTGATCGTGAATCTTTGAAAGCTGATCGAACGCCTTGTGACTGGCGTCAATCGCCTGCGTCAGTTTCAGCTCGAGCGCCAATTGCCGCTCCATTCCCGCCTGCGTGACCGTCAGCTTGTTCAGCCGCGGGTCTTCGATCACCGTCAGCGGCTGCGTCACGCTTTTCCCATCCACCGTGAGCCGCAGCGTATAACGGCCGGGCACGGCCTTGGCGCCCTGCGGCGTGGCTGGCGTGTCGTGGTAGATCGCCGGCATCTCATAGTCGTAATTAAAGACCATCGCGTTGGGCGTGGACCAGCGCAGGTCCCAATTCACGCGGTGCATCCCCGGCGTCGTCGCCAGTCCCTCCGGCACCCGCTTCCACGGTTCTGGAACCGCGCCCAAAATATCGGGCGGCATCGGGTCGGCGACATTCGAGAGGGTGCGCACCAGCCGGTTCTGCGCGTCACGCACCTCGATCGTCACCGATTGCGCCGGCGCGCCCAGCCAGTAGTAAAGGACGGCCCCTTCCGGCGGATTCAGCGCATGCGGCACCTCCGGCGGAATCGGCGTGTCGTAATTGTTGTCGCGTTGCAGCCTGACCGCGTTCGTCGGCGCAAAAAGGTAGGCCGGGTCGGCCGCGATCTGAGTCGCCCGCGCCGCCATCGCCCGCAGCGGCGCAATGTCGTCGAGCACCCAGAACGCGCGCCCGTAGGTCGCCGCCACCAGGTCGGTCTGATGCGACGCCGGATCGGTGTGTACAACAAGGTCGCGCCATGATGTATTGGGCGCGTTCAGCCGCAGCGATTGCCAGTGCCCGCCATCGTCGAACGAAACCTCAACTTCGGTCTCGGTTCCAACAAACAGCAAACCGCGCCTGGCCGGATCCTCGCGCACGACATTGATCCAACTCCCGGTGGATTGATCGGCGGGCAATCCCTCGACGATCGCCTGCCAGCTCTTCCCGCCGTCGCCGGTGCGATAGAGCAAGGGTTGGTTCGCGTCCGCGCCACCGGCGGCGCCGAACCCGCCGCGGCCGCCGCCCCGGCGCACCGCGACATAGGCGACATTGGCGTCGAAGTGCGAGGGCTCAATGCTGGTCACCACGCCGCCCTGCCAGTCGGCGGGCGTAATGTCTTGCCACGTGTGTGCGTCGCTCGCCGTTGTCCACAGCAAGCCATTCGAGGTCGCGGCCCAGATCACCCCGGCCCGCACCGGCGAGATGGCAAACTCGCCGATGGACGCTCCCCCGCGCGCTCCCCTGCCCGGCGCGGCCGCCGCGGGCGCCGTCCCCGGCTTAACCGTGAGATCCGGGCTAGCCTTGGTAAAACTCTGCGCTCCGTCATGCGAAACCATCAGGTACTGCGTGGCGAAATAAAGCGCATGCGGATCGAGCGGCGCAAAGTGAATCGGCGAATTGCCGTTGCGGTGTACACCATCGTGCAGCGGAAACGGATCAACCACCTGCGAGTCGTATGTATCCAGCCACATGCGCCCCAGATCCCCGTAATTCGCATTCGCGTAAACGACGTTCGGATTGGTGGGATCAACCGCGAGCTGGCTCGCCTCCCAGCCGGGAAACGGAACCCAGTCCCACGGGTTAAGCTGTCCGAAGTCGCCCCGGTTGCGCGTCGCCACCAGATCGCTATCCTGCTGCGACCCGTAAATCCAATAAGGAAAGCGATTGTCCACGGCCAGATGGTAAATCTGCGCCGTCGGCTGGTTGTACCACGGCGCCCAGGTCTGCCCGCCGTCCTGCGATACCGATGCCCCCTGATCGCCGCCATACAAAATGTTGTTGTCGTTGAGCGGGTCAATCCACCACTCGCGCGGATCGTCTCCGCCCGGCGATCCCTTGTAGGATTTGAGCGTCTTGCCGCCGTCCACCGAGCGGTACACGGCGGTTCCGAGAACATAAACCGTGTCGGGATTGGTGGGATCGGCATAGACGAGCCCATTCGCGGTGAACATCTGCTCCGGCCCGGCCTGGCGCGCCCACGACCGTCCCCCATCGTCGGATCGGAAAATCCCGTCCCGCCCCGCCGTATAAAGGCGCTGGCTGCTGGTTTTACCGCTCACGCTAAACGGCCCCAGAAGCGGTAGCCCCTGCGGATGGATCGCCTGAAAGCTCTGCCCCTCATCATCGGAACGGTAAAGCACCGGCGCGGCTGGTGTCCCGCCCCGGCCGCCGGCGCCGCCGCCAAAGCCTCCGCGCCCACCCCCGCCGCCCGCCGTGGCGTAAATGACGTTGGGATTGTCATAGGCCCATTGCAACGTCGAAACACCGCCGTTAGGCGAGGTCCAGCTCTTATTAAATGTCACGCCGCCGTCCGTGGAACGGAACACGCCGCCGTCCGCCCCCGTGCGCGCCACAATCACTAGGTCCGCATTTTTCGGATCAATCAGGATCGCGGATGCGGTGGGTCCCACATGCTGCCAACTCGCGCCCGCGTCGGCGGAACGGAACATCCCCGGCCCGCGCGCATTGCTGCTGAAGAACACCTCGTCCGTGTTCGCGCCCGCCACCGCGCAAGCGCTGATGCCGGCCACATCGGGCACCGTCTTGTCGGTGATATTGGTCCACACATGCCCCGACGAAGTGGACTTCCAGAATCCTCCCTGCGCCGCGCCAAAGTAATAGAGGCCCGTATGCCCCGGCACCCCGCAAACCGCCCCCGCGCGCCCCGCCCGAAACGGCCCAACATTCCGCCACTGCAAGCCCGCGAGCAATGAAGGATTGACCTGCGCGCCCAGCGAAACCGCGCCAATAGCCGCGACCATAAGAACTCGTTTAAGCATGCCGATTAGCATACACCTGCAACACCCGCGCCACGACATGTCGAAACCGCGCTCGCGCTACAGCCCGCCCGCTGTACATTTACATCATGGCGAAACTTGTCTTCGGAATGAACCAATCTCTCGACGGCTACGTCGACCACATGAAGTTGGGCCCGCCCGATCCCGCGAGCTTCAGTCATTTCATCGAGCTCATGCGGCGCCAAACCGGCGTCATCTATGGACGCAACCTTTACGAGATCATGAGTTACTGGCAGGATGACCAGCCCGATTGGGACGCGGACGATCGCGAATTCGCCGCCGCATGGCGGAGCACGCCGAAGTGGGTCGTATCGCGCTCGCTCAAGTCAGTCGGCCCCAACGCCACGCTGATCGCAAACGATATCGAGGCCGCGATACGCAGGCTGAAGTCCGAGCTAACCGGCGAGATCGGCGTTGGCGGTCCGCACCTCGCAGGCACTCTCACCAAGGCCGGCCTAATCGACGAGTACCGCCTCTACCTTCACCCCGTCGTGCTCGGCGCCGGCACGCCGTTCTTCGCCGCGCCCCCTCCGCGTCTCCGCCTCTTGTCCGCCGATCGCCTCAGCGAAAACATGATGTGCCTGGCCTACGCCCCCGCCTAATCGCGCCTAAGCGGGGCGCGCGGCGGTAGCCGCGCTTGGGCCCGCGCCTATCATTGCCGCGAACGGAGGCGCCCCTCCGCGCCCCCTCAAGCGGCCTTAACCCGGTCGCCAATCATCTTCACCGCCCGCAGCGCCGACAGCGCCGCCCCCTCCTGCCAGGCGTTAATGTGGCTGACGTGATCGCCGGCGAAGTAAAACGGCCCGTCCGGCTGAATGAGTACCTCATACCCGGGGTTCGAGCCCGGTGCGTTGCGGCCGAACCAACTGATCCACGCGCCCAGGTTCCACGGCACGCGACCCCAGCCGACATAAACGCCCTTTTCCAGTTCCTTTCCGTGCCCCGGATGCAGCTTCTCGATCGTTGCCCGCGACATCGCCAGCTTCCCCTCCAGCGTGGCGGCCGCGAAGTCCGGCCTCTCGGCGCTGTATCCGCCCACCAGCACGCCCCGTTCTGAAAACAGGTCGGCGCTCGGGTACCACACCGGGCTGCATCCCCCGACCACATACGATAAGCCGCCGTAAATGTTGTAATCCTGCTCCCAGAACCGGCGCGACTCCCAGGCAATCTTGTACTGCGGACTGTACCGCGCGGCCGCGATCACGCTCTGATACGCCGGCGAAAAATCGGTGGGGATCGTCTGCACGATAGACAGCGGCATGGCGCAGATGCAATAGTCCGCATCCAACCACCGCTCGCCGCCGTGTTCGGTGTAGCCAATGCGCACGCCATTGCCCCGGCGCCGGATCTCAGTGACCGGCGCGTTGTACTTCACGATCGAGCCGAGCCCGCGGGCGAAGGCATACGCGATCTGGTCCATGCCCCCCACCGGCTGAAACATCGTCGGCTGCCAATCGAAGTCCTCCTCCGCGAGTTCCCCGCGCCAGAAGCCTGGATCCAGCATCGCGTCGAGACCCATCGGCGGGTGAAACACGCCGCCATCCTCGCCCGCGCCCGGGCGGCTGGTGTAGCCCGCGCGCTGCGAGCCCTTGTACGCGCCGTTGGCATCGAGCGGCCCGTACGAGCGCAGAAACGCGCCCATGCGCTGTATGTCGTCCGGGCTGAGTTCCTTATCGAGCGAACCGCTAACCGCGCACTTGTCGAGCAGCTCCGAAACCTTCCCGCGCGTATCGTTGATCACCTGCCGCTGTTCCAGCGGCACCCCGCCGTTGATGCCGTCGTCCTGGAGAAAGGTGCTGCGCGAGGTATTAACCTCAACCTCGAGCTTGACTCCCAATTCCTTGCAATATCCCAGCATGGTTCCGTGAACCGAAGGCAGCCGCGCCGGCCCCACGTTCTGATAATTCCCGTGGTCGAACTCGCAGGTCTGCGTCGTTCCGTCGTTCAAAACGATGCGCGTGCCGCGCCGCACCGTCCAGTTCCGTCCCCCGGGGCGCTCGCGCGCCTCCAGCACGGTACAGGCGAAACCGTGGCGGCGCAGCTCCCACGCCGCCGAGAGCCCGGCGATCCCGGCGCCCAGGATGACCACGTGCACGCCCTTGCCGCTGTTCCCGTCCATCCCCAGGTCGGGTTTCGCTTCCGCCTTCGCCGGCATCACGCCCAACATCTGCAGGGCGCTAAAGGCCGCGGTAAATCCCCCCGCCCGGCCCACCTGAGCCACAAACCTTCGTCGCGTTACCATGGCGCCGCCCTCATTGCTTCACGTATTTCACAATGGCGCGCTGCTGCACCTGCGCGCTAAAAATGTCGCCGCTCGCGTCCGCCCACACGCCTTCGCCGCCGCTGGTGGCCGCCTTGTCCGGATCGGCAAACGTATCGGGAATGAAGGCCGTCACGTTGCCGTCCCTGACGCTGCCCACGCGAATGCCCCGCTTCCACCCTGGGTGGTAGCCATACCCCATCGGCGCGCGCGACTCCGAGTCGCTCGCATACAGCACGTCGTGCGCGTCTATATAAATGGCGCTCGGACGCCCGAACTGCGTCAGGATGCCAAGCAACTTGCCGCTCTGATCGAAAATCTGGATGCGATTGTTCCACCGGTCGCCGACATACAAGCGGCCCTCCGGGTCCATCGCCAAACAGTGCGGCGCGTCGAAGTGGCCGCCCTCGACCCCGTGGCCGCCCCACTGCGACAGGAATTTTCCGCTCGCGTCCAGTTTGACAATGCGCGCGGCATGCCCGGGCCCGGCCTCGTGCCCATCGGCGACGAAAATATCCCCGTTCGGCGCCACCGCCACCGCGGTCGGCTGGCTGAACGTGTCGGGCCCCTCGGCCGAGACGCCGGCTTTGCCCAGCGTCCGCAGCACCTTGCCGTTCGCGTCGAACTCAATCACATCGGCGCCCTTGCCGTTCTGCGCCCGGATGTCGGTCATCCAGATGTGATCGGCCGCATCAATATAAAAGCCGTGCGGAAAATTAAACATCCCCCCGCCGAACGCCTTGATGTAGTTCCCGTTCGCATCGAACTCCATGATGGGATCAAGCTGGCTGTCGGCGCAGCTATTGACGCCGCAGCGGTCCGCGATCCAGATGTTCCCGTGGCTGTCAACCGCCACGCCGCTGGTCGAACCCATCGTGCGGCCCGCCGGCAATTTGAGGAAGTCGGTCACGGCGTGATATGGATCGGGCTGGCTGTTCGGTGCGTTGCGCGGATCGGATGCCGCCGGCGAGAGCGCGCCCGACGCCCGGTCGGCCGCATCCAGCGCGGCTGGATCGGCCGGTGGCGTCCTCGCCCGCCCGCCTTGCGCGCCGGTTGGCTTCGCCGCCGCCGCCGCTGTGGCCGTCGGCGCCGCGACCGAAGTGGCTGCCGGCGCTGCCGCCCGCGGATGCGGATTCGCCGCCTGAAACGCAATCGCCTTCAGGAACGCGCTGCGATGATCCAGCGCCTTGCTGCCGGCCGGAAATCCATTCTCCTTAAGTAGATACGCCAGAATGTCCGCGTACGACTCCGGACTGAGACTCCCCGGCGCCGTCTGCGGCATGGTGGTGCGAATGCGATCGAACAGCGCCCCCACTGTCAGCCCGTCGAAATCAGAGGTGAATTGCCCCCCCCGCAACGGCGAAGCTTCGTCAATACCCGCCAGGTCGCTGCCGTGGCAAGCCGAGCAACTCTGCGTATAGGCGCTCGCCCCCCGCGCCGCCTGTTCGGCGGTATACACGCCGTCCCATACCGACGCCGGCGCCTGGTCCGCTTGCGAGTAAATATAAATCGTCCCGGCCAGCACGCACGCCATCGCCAACGCCGCCATCTTCATGTGCATAGTAAACCCTACTTGCTGCCCGGCAGCGCGTAACAAATGTACTCGCCCGAGTAATTGCCGCCGCTGACAGCCACGATGATGTACTGCTTGCCGTTCACCATATAGGTCATCGGCGAGCCCGATTGCGGCGCCGGCATCAATACGCCGCCCACGTCCTTGCCGGTCTTCTGATCGTAGGCGCGCAGCATCGCGCCCCGCGGATGATCGGGAGTGGTGGTAACCATCGCATCGCCCGCGATGACCAGGCTCTGCGTAACCAGCGTGCCGATGTTATAGCTGCGCTGTCCCGTGCGCGGGATGTCGAGACCCTTCAGGTCCGGACTATTGCGGATGTAGTCCGGCGTGTCGCCGTGAGCGACCTGCCAGACGATCGCTCCGGTATCGAGATTGATCGCGCTAAGCGTGCTGTACGGCGGCTTGACCAGCGGCAGTCCGTCCACCGTCAGCGGCGGCACACCGCCGCCGCGAGCCCCGCGCGCGGCCGGCGGCGGAGCGGTGGTCACCGCGTCGGCGCCCTGGCCGGCCCCGGCGGCGTTGACCATTACGATGTGTTGCCCAACCTGACCCTCGACATAGGGCAGATCGGTGAAGTTCTTCGGCGGCGTAACCAACCCGTAGGCCCCGAGGCATCCGTCGCACGACATCACGTAAACCGTGTGGTTCTCGGGATTGAAAGACCCGCCCGGCCAATTGGTGCCGCCGCTCGCCGGCCCGACCGACAGCGTGGCCCGCGCGCCGGCCGGCGGCTCCTGGCTCAGCACCGGCGGAGTGTAGATCGGCCCCAGCCGGTAATCCTTCGCCAGCTCCAGCGCCTTCTCGTGCAGCGCCGGCGTGAACGAAATCAAATCGTCGGTGGTGAAGCCGTTACGGCCATACGCCGCCGGCTTGCTCGGTATCGGCTGCGTCGGCGAGTACCACTCACCCGGCACATGATCCTGCGGCACCGCCGTTTCCGGTATCGGCCAAACCGGCTTACCCGTGATCCGGTCGAACACGAAAAGCATTCCCATCTTCGTCGGCACCGCCACCGCCTTGATCGGCTTGTTGTCCACGGTGATGTCCATCAGCAGCGGCGCCGACGACATGTCGAGATCCCAAATGTCGTGGTGGGTAATCTGGTAATACCACTTCATCTTGCCGGTCTTTAGATCCACCGCGACCAGGCAGTCCGAAAAGAGATTGTCGCCGGGCCGCTTGCCGCCAAAAAAATCGCTCGTCGGCGACTCCACCGGCAAATACGCGAGGCCCGCTTCGGGGTCGGCCGTGATCTCGGTCCAAATGCCGGTGTTGCCGGTGTATTCGGCCGAGTCCTGCAACCAGGTCTCGTACCCTTTCTCCCCCTTGCGCGGAATCGTGTTCCACTGCCACAGCTTCTTACCGGTGCGCACATCATAGGCGCGCGCCGAGCCGCGGTTATTGCGGAAACTGGTGGGCGTGAATCCTTCGCGGAACGCCGACCCCACCAGCACCTCATTGCCCACCACGGTCGGAGCCGACTGCCATCCGATTTCACCGGTCGTCAGATCGGGCTCGATCTTCTGATCGTCCGTCGCCTTCAGATCAACTCTGCCGGAAACGCCAAACGAGGGCGCCGGCTGCCCGGTCCGTGCGTCGAGCGCGACCAGAAAGTAGCCCGGCGTGACATACACAATGCGTGCGCCCTGGCCGTTGACGCCCGGCCAATACGACAGGCCGCGCCCCGAGAGTTGCCGCGGCGCCGCCGCCCCGCGCTCGCCCTCCTGCTCGCCGTGTACCCACAGCAACTCGCCCGTGGTTGCATTCAGCGCGACCACGTCGCGGCGATTCCCAGCGGTTGCGTAGAGTATGCCGTCCACTTCGAGCGGCGTGCCTTCCAGCTTGTATTCGGGGCGGTTGCCGAAGTTGTCGGTCTTGAAACGCCAGGCGACCTCCAGATTGTTGAAGTTCGACGCGTTGATCTGGTCCAGCGGTTCGTACCGGCTGCCCGAGGTGTCGGCGAAATACTGCGTCCAATTGACGTTCCGGCCCGCCCCCGCGGCCGTCTGCCGGGGTGCGAATGCAACGCAAAGAACGACAGTCGCGGCCAGCGCCGACCCGCGAATCAAATTGATCGAAGTGCGCGTCATTCCAAAACTCTCCTTTATCTAATGCCGGCTAGGCGATCTCGCCCGCCTTGATTTTTTCCAGGCCGGCTTGAATGGCCGCCTTCTGCGCGTCGGTGACGTCGGCGAACGGCGGCCGCTGATAGGTCTGCGGTGTCCCCATGCGCAGGCTCATCGCATATTTCAACGGACCGTAGGAGCCGACTCCGCCCGCCCGCATCAGCGCTTCCGTCGCCCGCATCTTGGCGAGCGGCGCGTGATAGTCCGTGCCCGCGTGAAAAGCGGCGAAAACATCGGCCGCCTCCCGGCAGTACAGGTTGCCGTCCATCAGGATCGCCCCCATGCCGTGGTCGAGCGCGTACTCGAGCTTGCCTGACGTGCCGGTCCGCATGTTCAGGTCGGGGAAGTTGGCCACGAAATCCTGGTACTCCTGCATGTTCCCGTCCGAGTCCTTAATGCCCGCCAGGTTGGGATAGTGCATCAGGCTCTTCAGCAGCTCGGTGCTGATGGCTACGCCGCTCGTCCGCGGGATGTGATACAGATTGATCGGAATGTGCACCTGGTCAAACAGCGCCGAGTAGTAGCGCGTCAGCCCTTCCACCGGCGGGTTCTTGTAATAGAAGGGCGGAATCACCAGCAGCCCGTCGGCGCCATGATCGGCGGCGTGCCGCGCCAACTCCAGCGTTTCCGGAAAGTTCGAGGTGCCCGGGTTGACCAGGAAGTTCATCCCCATCTTGTTCTTGAGCGCGGTTTCTGTAATGACCTTCCGCTCCGCCGTCGAGAACGAGGGAAACTCGCCGGTCGTGCCCAACACAACGATGCCATCGGCCCCGTTGTGTTGAAACCACGCCAGCATGTCCCGGAACGCCCCCGGGTCGAATTTCAGATTCTTGTCGCACGGCGTAACGCTCGCCACCCACATCAGCGTCTTGGTCTTGCTTCCGATGTTGCGGGCTTGCGCGACGGCGCGCGCCGCGCCCGGCAGCATGGTCATGGCCGCCGTGGCCGCCGCCGCGCCTCCGATCACGCCGATCGCTTCCCGCCGCGTCATGCGGCCGCTGTCTTCTCGATGAGTCGCTCCCATGAAACCCTCCTCCGGCGCCAAGCCGTCGCATCACTCCGTCCCAAGCCATCCACCGGCTCAGGATATGGCCACAGTACCAGACCCTCGCCCCCACCACCGATTTTTTTCTGGACGCCTCGCCAGGGTCGGATTGTGAGGCAAAAGCCAACCCCAAAATCCCGTCATTACACCTCAACCGGCTCGTTACGCGGGAGCCGCGACGTTTGCACCGCGGGGCAAAGTCGACGGGGAACGCTGCGTGATTCCGAAGGGGTCCGACTGCCAGTGGCAGTCGGACGCTCCCGGCAAAAAATGCGGCGCGGTTCCTGCGTGGCGCGACGCCGGATTGGGGCTCAGGGGGTCCCCATTCCGGCGCCGCGCCTAAGCGGGTCGCGCGGCAACAGCCGCGCGAGGCCCCGCGCCAATCAAGGATGCGCGACGCCGGATTGGGGCTCAGGGGTCCCCATTCCGGCGCCGCGCCTAAGCGGGTCGCGCGGCAACAGCCGCGCGGGGCCCCTGTACCTTTAAGGGGTGACCAGCGCTGTATGGCGGGTCATGCGGCCAGCTGACGGGAGTGCCGGTGGGCCCCAGCGTGCGAATGCAACGCCTGGCGCGGACATGCACCTCGTCGGCCGGCAGC
>DATNFK010000043.1:0-119047 GCA_035606395.1 Terriglobales bacterium
CCCTCCACGGCTCCAGCCGTGATCGGGTTAAACGGCGACGACGTCCTTGCGACCTCGTTGCCTCTTATCAACGAGCCCTTCGGGCTCCAAACCGGAGGGAGCCTATAGTTTCAATTGGCTCAGTTTTGGGGGGCATGTCAAGTGGAGAATGAGGCCGCTTTCCAACTCTCGCAGACCCCGCCCGACGATGACGAACCATACGAGCTGGTACCGCGCGCCGGAAGCCTCGGAGAGGCTGACTCAGAGCGCGTACTTCTCCGAAATCCATTGACAGTGGGCGCGGCGTGGTCATCTGCCGTTGCCACACCGGCCGTCAATGGTACCGACGGTTTTACTGTCAGATCGGTACGCGGACCCTGCAAGTCCGGTCAGCTGCAATTCGACAACTGCGCGGTAATTGCTGAGCGCAACTCGGCTTTGAGCTTGACCATTATCACGACGTATGCCATTGGCGTGGGACCCGTGGAATACAGGTACGACGGCATTAACGGGCGGCATGCGCATACGGTCCTGACCCTGGAGAAATGGCACGTTGACAAATAGGACCGGCTCGCTAGATTCCCGTACAGATTTTTTCCACGCGAACGCCACAGATTACGATCTCACCATGGCGCGGTATTCGACTTCCGATTGGTCCGGCATTAACACCCACAAGGTATAAATTCCGAGCGCCGTGCCGAGGGGGATGCTGATCAGGTTGATCACACCCATGACGATCGCGAGCATCCGTCCCCAGCTTTGGGCCTGCAGCAACCCGACCCCCACGATCGCCGAGACAACCGCGAAGACGATGATTCCCCACCCGATACCGCCCAGCAGCGGGCCCAGAAATAGTGGAAACTGGCCATGCGAAAACGGAGCGCCCCACATGCCATCCATCCGGAATTGGTGAAAGCTGGAAAAACCGACCAGGACCAACCCGCCCGGCAGTGTAAACAGCGCGCGGACCAGCCAGAGCGCGCCGAGGATGTTGCGGTGCCTGGCCACCCGACCGACCGCCGAGGGCACAGCCGCAACGGCCGGCGGCATGGGAGCGGGCGCCGTCCCCACCGCACGCCCACAATTGGGGCAAAAAACGACACCGGGCGTCAGCGCCGAACCGCATTGGTTGCAAAACATGGTTAATCTCCCCTTGCCATCACTTCCACAGTACGCAAACCGCGACCGGGGGGTTCGGAAAATTCAACCCCGCCTGCCGCAACCGGCATGACCCGATCCTTGTATCTGAGCAGCGGCGCCTCCAGCCATTGCCACGAAGCCGCCGCCACGAGCAGGCTGGCGGACAGGCTTCCCCAATGCCCAATCCGGCTCGCCAGCAGCATCACGATCGGATAATGCACCAAGTACAGCGTATAGCTCACCTTGCCGATGTACCGCGCCGGCCTCAGCCGCAGCAGGCGGCAGGCCCAGGCATCGCTCCGCGACCGCATCACGGTCCAGCCGACCAGGGCCGCGAAAGCCGCCGCCGCCGCCGAATACCCGAACGTAGCGAACCAAAGGCTCTCCCGCCGACCGCCGGTGATTGCGAGCAGCGCCGCCAACGCCACCACAGCCGCGGCGGCGAGCCAGCGACACGCGCGGAGCAAACGATCGGGGTCGGCGGCACAATGCGCCATTCCCAACGCCAGAGCCGCGCCCCATGCCAGGCTATCGAGCCGCGCCGGAAAGAAACGGTACTCGCGAGCCGCGGCCGTATGTATCCAAAACCGCAGCACCGGCGCGGCGACGATGATCACCGCCAAGAACCGCGCCAGCATCCGCTCCCGCATAAAACGCACGATTGGCGCCCACAGCAAATAGAACTGCTCTTCGATGGAGAGGGTCCACAACACCGTCACGCCGCCATACACAAAGGTCGGAGCGGCGAATGACCAGAAATGGAAATACTCAGCGGTGCTGGACAAAAACGCCGCATGCATGGCCCAGTAGCTCCACGGCTGCGGTCCACCTCCCACGCGCGCGGCGATGGCATAGGTCGCGAGGAGCAAAAAATAGACAGGAAAAATCCTGAGGGTCCGCCGCAGGTAGAACGTCCGAAAATACGCCGGCCCCGCTTTCGCCCTCAACAAAATGCCGGTGATCAGGAAACCGGAGAGGACAAAAAACAAGTCCACCCCCATCCACCCCAGCCTGGCAACGGGATTGGCGAAACGCGTGTTCAGCGTGTAGTGAAACGCGATGACCGCGGCGACCGCCAGGGCCCGCAATCCATCCAACTCTGGCACCCGCCTCATATCGGCACGTTATCATTAAAGGTCATGCCCAATACTGAAAACCGCGCGGCGATCGAGCACGCGTGGGATAGAGCCAAGCTGCGCCGCCTGGGCCGCGCCTTCAGCGATTGGGCGGCCGACGAGCTCACCCATAGCGGCCGGGGCCCCGTGCGGCCACCAGATTTCCATGCCCGCGCCCGCGCCCTGACCCGCGTGAAAGGCGGCGCCGCCAGCACCCCGGCATGGCTGCGCCAGTTGGGCGCGGCCGGCATGCATATTAATCACCCGGCGTTCATGGCGCAGCAGGTGGCGGCGCCGATCCCGCTGGCGGCGATGATCGAATCCGCCGTTGCCACACTCAACCAAAGCATTGCGGTTTGGGAGATGTCGCCGGCCGCCATGCTCATCGATCGGCAGGTTCTCGACCGGTGCAAGAAGCTGTTCGGATATCCCGCCTCGGCGGAGGGATCGCTCACGCCCGGCGGCAGTTTCGCCAACCTGACCGCGATGCTCGCCGCCCGGGCCGCGCTCGCGCCCAAGGCCTGGCAAAGCGGCGCTCCGAACCGCATCGCCATCCTGGCCGGCGCCCAGACGCATTACTCGATCGCCCGCGCCGCCGGCATCATGGGCATGGGCGCCCAATGCGTGTTTGCCATCCCCACCGACGCCGCCCACCGCACCGATACGGGCGCCATTCCGGAGGCCGCGCGACGGGCCCGCCGCGCCGGCTACCGCCGATTTATCCTGGTTGCCACCTGCGGCTCGACTCCGACCGGGAGTCTCGATGACCTCGAAGGTTTCGCCAACGCCGCGCGCGGGCTCGACGCCTGGTTCCATATTGATGCCGCCCACGGCGGCGGACTCATGTTCTCGCCCCGTCTCCGCCGCCGGCTGCGCGGTATCGCGGCGGCCGATTCGATCGCTTTCGATCCGCACAAAATGATGTTTATGCCGCTCGCCGCCGGCGCGGTGCTGGTGCGCCATGGATCGCAACTCACCGGCGCCTTCGAGCAGCATGCGCCGTACCTTTTCCATCCGCCCAGCGAAGCGCCGCGCGCCGTGGCCGACGTGGGCCCGTTCACGCTCGCCTGCTCGCAGCGCTTCGACGCGCTCAAAATCTGGATGGTCTGGAACGCCTATGGCCCCGGGCTGTTCGCCGCCCTTGCCGACGCGACCTGCGCCACCGCCCGCGCCGCATTCGATTATTGCCGGCGCTCGAAGCTGCTCGCCCCGCTGCACCAGCCCGACAGCAACATCCTCTGCTTCGGCTTGCGCCAGCCGGTGGCCAACGCCGATCACACGCACTGGGTAATCAAAGAAGCCGTCAACGCCACCGGACGCGCCTACATCAGCTCCACTGTGCTCGAGGGCCGGCGCTGCTTCCGCGTCGTCATCATGAACCCGCGCTCGACTGAAGAGCACGTCAAGCGCGTGCTGGGCACGGTCGAACGCGAGGCCCGCCGCGCTTTGGGCGGTGAAAGGAAAAAGTGAACTCGACCGAGCGCTTCCACAACGCCTGCCGGTCGCTTCCCGTGGACCGCCCCCCGATCTGGCTGATGCGCCAGGCCGGGCGCTACATGCCCGAGTACCAGGCGGTGCGCGCGCGTCACTCGCTGCTGGAGATCTGCCGCACGCCCACGCTGGCCGCCGAAGTCACGATTACGGCCGCCGAGCGACTGGGCGTCGATGCCGCCATTATCTTCGCCGACCTGCTTCTCCCCGCCGATCCGCTCGGTCTCACCCTCGAATTCACCTCGGGCGAAGGCCCGCGGATTACTCCGCCGCTCCGCACCGCCGAGCAGATTGCCGCGCTGCCCGCGACGTGGCCCGGCGCGCTCGGTTTCGTCAGCGATGCGATCGCGCGCGTGGTCGCGCATTTTCACGGCGCCATGCCGGTGATCGGCTTCGCCGGGGCGCCCTTCACCCTTGCCAGCTACCTCATCGAAGGGGGCAGCTCGCGCCATTTTGCCGAGACCAAGCTGCTCATGCACACCCAGCCCGACGCCTGGCACGCTCTGATGGAGAAGCTCACCTCGGGCCTCGCCGGCTACCTCGCCGAACAGGCCGCGGCCGGCGCCGCCGCCCTGCAACTCTTCGATAGCTGGGTCGGCGCGCTCAGCGAACCCGACTACCGCCAGTTCGTGCTGCCCTACAATCAGCGCCTGGCCGCCGGCATTCAGTCGCTCGGCATTCCCGCCATTTATTTCTCCACCGGCACCTCGGGGTATCTCGAAACCGTGGCCGAGGTCGGCGCGCAAGTCCTGAGCCTCGACTGGCGGATAACGCTCGCCGACGCCTTCCAGCGTCTGCGCAAATTGCCGCGACCCATGCCGGCGTTACAGGGCAATCTCGATCCGGTTCTCCTGATCGCCGGCGGCGCGGCCCTGCGCGACGCGGTCGACCAACAGCTTCGCGCCATGGCGGGCAAGAATGGCTACATCTTCAACCTCGGGCACGGCATCCTGCCGGAAACGCCGGTCGAAAACGTCCTGGCCGTGATCGCGCAGGTCAGGCAACTTCCCACGGCCAATATGGGCAGCGCCAAGAAATGAAGGCTTACCCGCAAGGCTCGATTGACGTCCACGGCGCGCGCGTCCACAACCTGAAGCGCCTCAGCGTCGCCATTCCGCTGAACGCGCTGACCGTCGTCACCGGCGTCAGCGGTTCAGGCAAGAGCAGCCTCGCCTTCGATACCCTCTATGCCGAAGGGCAGCGCCGCTATGTCGAGTCCCTCTCCGCCTATGCGCGCCAGTTTCTCGAGCGCATGGAGAAGCCCGAAGCCGACTCCATCGATGGCATCGCGCCCGCCGTCGCCATCCGCCAAAAAGCCGGCAGCCGCAACCCGCGCTCCACCGTCGCCACCACGACCGAAATCTTCGATTACCTGCGGCTGCTGTTCGCCCGCGTTGGCGAAACCTACTGCCCCGATTGCGAACTCCCGGTCACGCGCAACGACGTGGACAGCGCCGTCGAGACGCTGCTCACCACCGCCGCCGGGCGCCGCGCGCTTCTGCTCTTCCCGGTCCGCGAGGACATCGCGCCGCTGAAGCAACAGCTCGGCGAGCTTCGCTCCAAGGGATTCAACCGACTCTGGCAGAACGGCACCATGGTCGAGTTCTCCACTCCGGAATCGCTGCTCCAACTCGATCTCACGAAGCCGGTGTTCGTGCTGGTCGACCGGCTCGCGATTGACCCGGAATCCGATGCCCGCGCCCGCCTGGTCGACGCCATCGAGATCGCCTACCGCGAGGCGGGCGAAGTCACGGTCTTTTTCCCCGACGGCGAAGGTTCGGTACGCTTCAACGAACGCTTCGAGTGCAAGCGCTGCGGTCGCACCTTCGCCGCCCCCGAGCCGCGTTTGTTCTCCTTCAACAATCCCTACGGCGCCTGCCCGCGCTGCCAGGGCTTCGGTAATACGACCGACATTGGCGAAGATAAGGTCGTTCCGAACCCCGCGCTCAGCCTCAGCCAGGGCGCCATCGAGTGCTTCACCAAGCCGCGCTGGGTCAAGTGGCAGGCCGCCATGAAGCGCTTCGCCGCCGACCGCGCCATCCCCTGGCTGCGTCCATGGCGCGAGTTGACGGCCGAGCAGCGCGCGCTGATCTGGAATGGGGCCGGAAAATTCCCCGGCGTCACCGGTTTCTTCGAGCGCCTTGAACGGAAGAAATACAAGGTTCACGTCCGCGTATTCCTCAGCCGCTATCGCGGCTACGCGCTCTGCCCCGAGTGCCACGGAGCCCGCCTGCGCCCGGAAGCGCTCTGCGTCTACCTGCACTCCGCGACCAAACCACCGGTGCGCCACAACATCGCCTCCGTACTCGCGCTCACCGTGGATCAAGCGCACCAATTTTTCAACTCGCTCCGCCTCAGCCCCGAGCAGGCCGCCATCGCCGCCGCCATCCTGGTCGAGGTGCGCCGGCGGCTTGAGTTCCTGGTCAAGGTCGGGCTCGAATACCTGACCCTCGATCGCACCGCCCAAACCCTCTCCGGCGGCGAGGCTCAGCGCATTCAACTCGCCACCTGCCTCGGATCTCAACTCGTCGGCGCTTTCTACATTCTCGACGAACCATCGATCGGCTTGCATCCGCGCGACACCCACCGTCTCATCACCATCCTTAAAGATCTCCGCGATCTGGGCAACACCATGCTTGTGGTGGAGCACGATGCCGACGTCATGCGCGCCAGCGACCAGCTTCTCGATCTCGGCCCGGGCGCGGGCGAACTGGGAGGCGAGCTCATCGCAGCCGGCAGCTTTGCCGAGGTGCGCGATCATCCCGCCTCGCTCACCGGCCAGTACCTGCGCGGCGCCAAGTCCATCCCCGTGCCCAGCATGCGCCGCAACCCCGGCCGCCGCGAGTTGGTTGTTGTCGGCGCCACAGCTCACAACCTTCAAAATCTCGATATCGAGATCCCGCTCGGCCTATTGGTCGCCGTCACCGGTGTCTCCGGCAGCGGCAAGAGCACGCTGGTGCACGATGTGCTCCACCAGAACCTGAAGCGCTATCTGCATGGCGGCGGCTCCGAGGACTCGCCCGAGTTCACCGGTTGCCGCGCCATCAAAGGCGCCCACCATCTCAACGATGTGGTGCTGGTTGATCAATCGCCCATCGGGCGGACGCCCCGCTCCAACCCGGTCACCTACCTCAAGGCCTTTGACGGCATCCGCGAGCTGATGGCACAGCAGCCGGAAGCCCGCAAGCGCGGCTACCGCGCCGGCCATTTTTCCTTCAACGTTCCCGGCGGACGCTGCGAAACCTGCCAGGGCGATGGCGTCGTCACCGTGGACATGCAATTTCTCGCCGACGTCGAGCTGGTCTGCGAGGATTGCGGCGGCACGCGCTATCAACCAGGAATACTCCAGGTTCGCTTCAACGACCGCAATATCCACGAAATTCTACAAATGAGCGTGCACGCCGCGCTCGCCTTTTTCCAGAAGTTCCCTAAAATCGCGCGACCTCTTCGCCTGCTTGAGGAGATAGGCCTGGGCTACCTTCATCTGGGCCAGTCGGCCACGACTCTCTCCGGCGGCGAGGCCCAGCGCATGAAACTCGCGGCCCACCTCTCCCAGCCGCGCACCGCCGACCGGACGCTCTTTTTGTTCGACGAGCCCACCACCGGCCTCCATTTCGACGACATCGCCAAACTGCTCGCCGCCCTCCAGCGCCTGATTGAAGCGGGCGGATCGGTAGTCGTCATCGAGCACAATCTCGACGTGCTCAAGACCGCCGACTGGATTATTGACCTTGGTCCGGAGGCCGGCGCCCAGGGCGGCCAACTGGTGGTCGAGGGCACGCCTGAGATGGTGGCCGCTTGTGCCCGCTCCCGCACCGCGCCTTTTCTCGCGCCGCTGTTGCCCGCCGGCCCATCTTCGCTATAGTTTGTAAGTAGAGACTGCCATGCTGTTGCCCGCCATCGCCTTGCTGCTGTTAGCGCCGATTTCTCCAGTACGCCAAAGTCCCAAGCAAGCCCAGGACTACGCCAAGCTGCAGTCGGAGACCGCCGCCGCCCGAGGCGTCAAACAGGCCGAAGATCTCGCCAAGATGGCGGAGCTCGAGTTCGACTTCGCCCGCCAAGCCTTCGTCAGCGGCAAGCCTGGCGATGCGGGCGTCACCCAGCTTAATCTCGCCACCCAGCACGCCGACCAGGCCATGGCCAATCTGCGCGCCGAAGCCGCGCTCGGCCACAAGAATGGCATGAAGAACGTCGAGAGCTCGCTGCAGCGAATCGGTTTTGGGTTGAAGGATCTTGCCCAACAAGTTCGTTTCGAAGATCGCCCCAAAGTTGAAGCGGCGCGCGACCACATCTCCGACCTTCGCGCCGAACTGCTGCAGATGATATTCGCCCCCAAGCCCAAAAAGCCTGAAGCAGAGCCGCGCTTGATGCCGATCGGTTTCGTCTTCCACCGTCAACAGCAGCGCGACCCGCTGACTCCAGTCGAGGCCGACCGCATTCGCGACACGGCGGGCTCGCTCGACCAGCGGGTGGCGGTGCTGCTGCAATTTGCCCAAGCACGGCTCACTCAGTTTGACAAAGTGCGCAATGCCAGCCCCCGGCCGCCCGACCGCGAAACCAAGCTCTATGAGTTGCTGCGGCAGTACAACGCGATTCTTCCGGAAGCCGAGGATGCGCTCGACGATGTGCTGAGCGGAGGCGGCACCAGCGCCACCTCGAGCGACTCCGCGGTTAAGAAATACAACGTCCCCAAAGTGCTCAAAGCCACCCTTGCTTCGCTCAGCCGTTTAAGCGCCGATCTCCAGCGTATTCAATCCAGTTCGACGCCGGCCGACCTCGCCACCTACCACTTTGTTCTCGACGACTGCCTCAGCATAACCAACGATTTTCTTCAGGACGCAGGCCAAGCAAAGCCCAATGGCAACTAGCCCCGTTCTCAAGCGCGACCTGCACCCTACGTTCCTGGCGGTGTTCCGCGAATTAAAGCCCCGCACGCCTTTTCCCGAGCTCGACATTCAGTTCTATCCCTACGCCCACGTCACCAGCACGATTCGATTGCGCGAAGGTAAGGTGCTTGTCCGCATGAGCGATCTGCTGGAAGCGGCGCCGGAGCCGGTGATCGAGGCGCTGGCGCAAATTCTGATGCGCAAGCTGTACCGGGTTCGTATCCCTGAGATGTACAACGCCCGCTATCGCCGTTTTGCCGGGCAGAAAGATATTGTCGCCAAGGCGCACCTCATCCGCCAAATCAGGGGACGCAAACAGCTTTCGTCGGCGCAAGGGCGGCACTACGACCTGCACCAGATTTTTGACGAGCTCAATGCCGCCTACTTTCAGGGTTGGCTGGCGCGCCCCGAGATGAGCTGGGCCCGTAGTGCATCGCGCCAAAGCCTGGGGCACTACGATGCCGCGCACAATGCGATCCTAATTAGCCGCATCTTCGATTCACTGCGCGTGCCACGCTTCGTGCTCGAGTACGTGGTATATCACGAAATGCTGCATTTGCGCTTCCCGGTGCGGATGCGCGGCTCGCGCCGGTGCGTCCATTCCGCCGAATTCCGCCAGGAAGAGCGCAAATTCCCGCGCTGGGCCGAGGCCGAAGCCGCGCTCAAAAGTTTGTAGACGCTGGTTGGAACCAACCGCGCATTCGCAACATCTGTATTAACATAGAGGTAAGCTGTCCCGGTCAGTCTCCTGCCGTATGGAACGTCATCTTGTCCGCCGTCTAATTCAATTCGCCACCCTGATCGTAGTTGCCAGCGCGGCCGGCAGTTTCCACCTGCGCGCCCAGGGAACACAGCAGCAAACCGGTCCGGTCATCATTCCGAAGAAAGCTCCGGCCCCCGCTGTCACGCCGGCGCCGCCACCGCCAACGCCCGAGCAGCAAGTTCAAAAGCCGCAGTACAGCTATTCGGTCACCGTGCCGGACGTTGAAATACCGGTCACGGTGCAGACTCAGAACGGCCAATTCGTGCCCAACCTGACCGAAAAGCAGTTCGCGATCTACGAAGACGGCGTGCCGCAGAAAATCGAAAAAGTCTCGGTCACCAACGATGCGCCGATGACCACGGTCATGCTGGTCGAGTTCCGCAACACCTGGTACCAGTTTCTCTACAACATCCTCGAGGCTTCGTACGTTTTCACCGGCCAATTGCAGCCTCAGGATTGGGTGGCGCTGGTCACCTACGATCTCAAGCCGACCGTCGTGGTTGACTTCACCCACGACAAGCGCGCCATCTATGGCGGGCTGAATTCCCTGCATTTCGCCGATTTCAGTGAAGCCGACCTGTTCGATTCGCTGTCGGACACCATTGACCGGCTTGATTCCATCCCCGGCCACAAGAACATTGTCCTCATCAGCACCGGCTTCAATACGTTCAGCCACATGACCTTCGATCAACTGCGCAAGAAGATCCAGGCCACCCAGGGCATCACGATCTACACCGTGAGCATGGCCTGGTCGCTGGAGCAGTGGCTGACCGGCAATGGTTACGGCCAGCAGATGCAGGAGATGGCGATTCTCCAAGGCAACAATGAGCTGCGCTACTTCGCCGAAGCCACCGGCGGCCGCTTCTACGAGCCCCGCTTCGAGGGCGCTTACAACGACGTATTTCAGGAGATCGCCGGCTCGGTACGCAGTCAGTACACCATCAGTTACGTGCCGACCGACCGCAAGATGGATGGCACCACGCGCAAGGTCAAGGTCGAGCTGGTCGCACCCGACGGCAAGCCGCTGAAAATGGTGGACCAAAAAGGCAAGACCGTGAAGTACGAAATCTCTTACCGCAATACGTACACCTCGCGGCACGTTGTCGAGTAGGCGCCCGAAAGTTTTCTTCCAATTGCCATAGCCACGCCGCGCAGGCTGGGCATCATGTGCGCCAGCGCTTGCGGCGTGATGGCCTGGTCGCGGTCGGAAATCGAAGCGTCGGGTTCGGGGTGAACTTCAACACATACGCCGTCGGCGCCGGCCGCCACCGCCGCCCGCGCCATCGGCGTAATCAAGTCCCGGCGGCCGGTCGCATGGCTGGGGTCGGCGACCACCGGCAAGTGAGTCAACTCACGCAGCGCCGCCAGCGCGCCCAAATCGAATGTGTTGCGGGTCTGACTGTCGAAGCCGCGAATTCCGCGCTCGCAGAGCACCACTTGGTCGTTGCCCCGCGCCAACACGTATTCGGCCGCACCCAGCCATTCCCGAAGGGAAGCGCTGGGCGCGCGCTTCAGAAGCACTGGTTTCCGCTGCCCGCCCAGTCGCTTCAATAAAGGATAGTTCTGCATATTGCGCGCGCCTACCTGCAGCATGTCGGCGAATTCGGCGACCAGCGGCACGTCCTCGGCGGTCATGACCTCGGTCACCACCGGCAGCCCGTAGCGCGCCCCGGCTTCGGCCAGCAGCTCGAGGCCGCGCGGACCCAACCCCTGGAACTCGTAGGTCGAGGTGCGCGGCTTGTACGCGCCGCCACGCAATAAATGGCCGCCGGCGGCCCGCACCCCTTGAGCAGACTCCATGATTTGGTCGAACGACTCGACCGAACACGGCCCGGCGATGACGACGACCTCCTCACCGCCAATCTCCACGTCGCCCACCCGCACCCGTGTCCCCTGGGGCCGCCACCGGCGCTCACACAAACCATACCCATCGATGACTTCAATCCTTGCCAGGTGGCCAAAGTCAAATCCGGCCGCTTGAATGGCGCCGGCGTTCTGTGCCGGCACCGCGGCGTACGCGCCCGCGCCCATATAGGCGAGCGCATGGGTTTCGAATCCGGCGGAGTGCAACTGTTCACGCACGGAATTGACTTCGTGCGCGGTGGCGTGGGGATGAATTCGCAGCAGCATAAAAATAAAAAACCCGCTGAAGGTTTGCTTCAGCGGGTTCGAGTTGCCTTTATAAACTTGGTATTGGTCTAAGGCAGACTCCTCCCGCCGCTGGGATAGTACCAATACGTAAATCGAATGGCGGCGAAGAGGTTCATGCCTAAGGTGCTCAGTCTACCACAATCTCCATCAGCATTTTCGGAGCAGGCCGACCACCCGCCCCTGAATCTCGACGCGTTTGGCGTCAACCCGAATCGGTGGCATGGTGGCATTCGAAGGCTGCAGGCGCACGATGCCGCCTCGTTCACGGTACAGACGCTTGAGGGTGGCTTCGTTGCCGTCCACCAGGGCAACTACGATCTGGCCGTCGTCGGCGTGGCTGCAGCGCTCGACCATGACGTAGTCGCCCTCCATGATGTGGTCGTCGATCATGCTTTGACCACGAACTTCCAAAACGAAACTGGCGCGGTTGCGGGTGATGTCGCCCAGCGAAATCTGGCGCGCGTCCTCGACCGCCTCCATCGGCTGCCCGGCGGCGATGCGACCGACCAGCGGCAGCGAGTCTCCGGACCGCGCCGCAACGGCGCGCCTGGACTCGGCGGTGCGCCGTATCTCGATCGAGCGGCTCTGGTTGAACCCGCGCCGGAGGAAGCCCTTCTTCTCGAGCGTGGCGATGTGCGCGTGCACGGTCGCGAGCGAAGTCAGGTTCAGCCCCTCGGCGATTTCCTCAAAACTGGGGCAGAACCCGCGCTCATCCATGAATCGCTGCAAAAAGCTCAACACCTCGTGCTGCCGCTTGGTCAGTACCATGGCTGCCACTATAAGCGAACAAAAACCGAAATGTCAAGGGGAGGGTGCCGGCTCGAAGGCGTTACCGCACGTCGCTAAGGATCTCGCGCGCGGCGTTGTGGCCGGGGGCGCCGGTGACACCGCCACCTGGGTGCGTGCCCGAGCCGCACATGTACAACGCTTTGATCGGGGTGCGGTAATTGCCGAATCCCAGGGCCGGGCGGGCCGAGAACAACTGGTCAATCGCCAGCACGCCGTGAAAAATGTCGCCGCCCGTGAGCCCGAACGACCGCTCCAAATCGAGCGGGCTCAATATGCGCCGTCCGAGTACGCTGGCCTTGAAGTTGGGCGCGTACTGGTTCACCGTCGCGATCATCAGATCGGCGACCTCCTCGCGATGCGCGTCCCAACTCGATCCGCCGGGGAAGCCCTCGGGCAGCTTCGGCGCCACGTGCTGGCAAAACAAACTGGCGACGTGTCGTCCGCGCGGCGCGAGCGAATCGTCGATCGTCGACGGCACCAGCATCTCGACGATGGGCCGCCGCGACCAGCCATGTGTGCGCGCGTCGAAATAGGCCTTTTCCATGTAGTCGAGCGTGGGCGCCATGATGATGCCGCCGGTGAGATGATCGCCGGCGCCGGGCAGGCAGGTAAAGTTTGGCAGCTCCGAGAGCGCGACGTTCACGTGAAAGGTTCCGCTGCCGTTGCGCCATTGCCGCATGGCGCCCAGGAAATCCGGCGGTAGCGCGCCCTCCGGAACCAGCTTGGTAAAAAACAGCTTGGGATTGAGATTGGATACCACGGTCCGCGCGCGCAGCTCTTCGCCGGCCTCGGTCACCACGCCCACCGCGCGTCCGCGCTCGACCAGCAGTTCGCGCACGGGCGCGTCAACGCGAATCTCCACGCCACGCGCGGCCGCCGAGCGCGCCATGGCCTGGGTGATGGCGCCCATGCCACCGACCGCGTGCCCCCAAACGCCCTTTTTTCCGTTGGTCTCGCCGAAAACATGGTGCAGCAAGACGTACGCCGAGCCCGGTGTATAGGGGCTCGCATAATTGCCAACAATACTGTCGAACCCGAAAACGGCCTTGATCGGATCGCTCTCGAACCACTGGTCGAGGTAGTCGCCGGCCGAGATTGCGAACAGCCGCAGCAGCTCCCGCTGCGCCGCGAGATCGAGCCGCCGCAAACGCCCGGCGAGTTTGGCCGCGCGCACCAGTTCCGGCAGCGCCTGCCGCAAGCCGCCGCTGGGGAGGTTGGGTGGCGTCACCAACACCAACTCGCGCAGCACGTCGGCGAATTGGTCAAGCTGACGTCCGTAGTCGTCGAGGCGCGCGGCGTCGCGAGCCGAGAATTTCGCCACCTCGGCCTGCGTGCGCCCAGGTCCGGTCAGCAGCGAGCGCCCGTCTTCGCCGGGCAGGAAGTTCGCCACCTTGCGTTCAATGATCCGCAGCCCGTGCCGGGCCAGCTCGAGGTCCGCGATCACCTTGGGGTTGAGCAGCGACACCGTGTATGCCGCGCCCGAATTGCGGAACCCCGGATGAAACTCCTCGGTCACCACCGCTCCGCCCACCACGCTCCGCGCCTCGAGCACGGTGACCGTGAGTCCCGCCTGCGCGAGATAGGCGGCGCAAACCAGGCCATTGTGCCCGGCGCCAATAATCACAACGTCGCACATGTGTGCAGTATGCGCCCTAAATTGTGTAAGCTTGCCTTGTTTGGGCAAAGGAGGATGGCAATGGGCTTCGGCGCTTTATGGCTCGCGATCCTGGTCTCGGCAGTGTTGGTGTTTCTCGCCAGTTCTGTCATTCACATGGCGTCACCATGGCACAAGGGCGATTATCCCAAGCTGGCCAACGAGGACGAGGTCATGACCGCGCTCCGTTCCACGGGCCTTCCGCCTGGGGACTACTTCGTGCCGCGCCCGAGCAGCATGGCGAACATGAAGTCACCCGAGTTCACCGCCAAGTTGAAACTGGGTCCGCGGGTCGTATTCACGATCATGGATGGCAGCGGCACGTCGATGGCGCCGCAGCTGATCCAGTGGTTCATCTTCGTGCTGGTGGTTTCGATCGTAGCCGGCGGCGTTTCGGGCGCCGTTCTCGGGCGCGACGCCAGCTCCCACACCATCTTCCATGAGGTTGGGCTCACCACCTGGGCCGCTTACGCGGCAGCGCTCTGGCCGCTCTCCATCTGGTACCGACGCAGTTGGAGCATCACACTCAAGGCCACGGTGGACGGCCTGATCTATGCCCTCATCACCGCCGGCGTCTTCATCTGGCTCTGGCCACGCTAAACTTGGGGGTGCAACTCAGGCGTTGGCTGTTGGTCTTGTGGGTGGCGGCGGCGGCGGTCGCGCTCTACTTCTATTTCTTTCACCGCGCCTTGCTCGGCGATGCCGTCCATTCCGGCGGTTGGGCCGCGATTGCCGTGTACTTGCTGCTGGGTAGTGTTCGCGGCATAAGCCTGGTGCCGGCAACCTACCTCGTTCTCGCCGGCATTGGGTTTTTCCCTCCCACCGAGCTCTGGCTGTTGACGCTGATCGGCATTGCGATCTCCTCCGCCAGCCTCTATTGGTTCGCCGAAACTCTCGGCCTGGGCGACGCGATTGAACGCCGCCACCCCGCACAACTCGGCCGCCTGCGCGCGGCGCTACAGCGCCACGAGTTCAGCGTCATTGTGGTCTGGAGCTTTCTTCCGATCGCCCCCACCGATGTGATTTGTTACGTATGCGGCGGCTTGCGCCTGCGCTTCGTCCGCTTCCTGACCGCGGTGGTGATCGGCGAAGGCGCGGTCTGCGCGCTCTACATTTATGGCGCGC
The DNA here is from genome assembly GCA_035606395.1 of Terriglobales bacterium. Classification (GTDB taxonomy): domain Bacteria; phylum Acidobacteriota; class Terriglobia; order Terriglobales; family SCQP01; genus SCQP01. The sequence goes on from DATNFK010000043.1 coordinate 15,094, forward strand.
ATTGGGGCGCGCATTGGTTACTCTGAAGCTATCCATGGGTCCACGCTCGTTCGGCCGACGCATTGCATACCGCCTTTTGCCAGCGCCGCTGTATCGTGGCGCACAAGCCTGGGCCGCCGCAGTCGATATCCGCAACGGGCGCTATTACGAGCCCGAGCTCGATCTGATCCCGCTCGCCCTCGGCAGCGGCGAAACCGCGATCGATATCGGCGCCAATTTCGGGCTTTACAGCTACTACATGGACCGGTCGGTGTCGCCCGGCGGCAGGGTGTACGCATTCGAACCCGTGGCCTTTACCAGCAAAACGCTTCGGCTGGTGGCGCGCCGGCTGCATTTCCAGAATGTGACGATACTCGCGGTGGGTTGCAGCGATCGCGCCGGCGCGATCGATTTCACCGTGCCGGCGCAGGCCGGCGGCGGCATCGCCGCCGGCCTTGCGCACATCGCCGCGCGCGACCACAACGATCCTCGTCAGGAGTGGAACCGAACCCGCCCGCAAACCTGCGAAGTGGTCGCGATCGACCAGGTGTTGCCGCCGCTGCCCACATTGAGCCTGATCAAATGCGATATCGAGGGAGCGGAATTGCCCGCCCTTCGCGGCGCAAGCCGCCTCATCCGTGCCACGCGCCCCACGGTCATCTGCGAAATCGACCGCAATTTTCTGGCCGGCTTCGGCATTCGGTTGGCCGACCTGCTGGAGTTTTTTTTCGCGTTGGAGTATCTGCTGTTTCGCTACGCCGGCGACCATGGCCGCGGCCGGCTGCATCCCGCCACCCACGCCGATGTCGAAGCCGGAAATTTTGTCTTTATTCATCCCACTCGACTTGACCGATTCCGGAGTGTTGTGGGCTAGAGCAGTTTGTAAACAGCCGCCAGTGCGGGCGTGAGCACTTTTAGTCGCCGCCCTGCGCCACCGGCTGGCGCAGGCCGGCAAATCCAAATAAGCGCCGCACGGCTGACTGCAGCCGATCCATGTAGAGATACACCACCGGCGTCGTGAACAGCGTCAGCATCTGGCTGACCAGCAAACCGCCGACAATGGTTATCCCCAGCGGCTGCCGCAACTCACTGCCCGTGCCGCCGCCGATGGCGAGCGGCAGAGCGCCCAGCATCGCCGCCAGAGTTGTCATCATAATCGGACGGAAGCGCAACACCGCCGCGGCGTGAATGGCGTCGAGCGGTTTCATGTGTTCAACCCGCTCGCAATGAAGCGCGAAGTCGATCATCATGATTGCGTTCTTCTTCACAATCCCGATCAAGAGAATGATGCCGATCAGCGCCATGAAGTTGAGGTCGCTGCGGAAGTACATCAGCGCCAACAGCGCGCCCACGCCGGCCGAGGGCAGCGTCGAAAGAATGGTGATGGGGTGGATGTAGCTCTCGTACAGCATGCCGAGCACGATATACACCGCCGCCAACGCAAAACCGATCAGCCACGGTTCGCTGGCCAGAGAACTCTGAAACGCCTGCGCCGTGCCCTGGAAGCTGCCGTGCACGGTGTCGGGCATGCCGATGGCGGCCTCGGCGGAGGCAACGTCGGTTACGGCGTTGCCCAGCGCCGTTCCCGGCGCGAGGTTAAACGAAAGTGTGATGGCCGGCGATTGGCCCTGGTGGTTGACCGACAGTGAAAGCTGGGTGGTTTCGTAATGCGCAAACGCGCTCACCGGCACCAGCGTGCCGCGCGAGTTGGAGACGTAAATGTCCTTCAGCGTATCGGGCGATGCCTGAAACTGCGGATCCACGGTCAGGATCACGTGGTACTGGTTGATGCCTTCATAGATGTTCGACACCTGACGCTGGCCGAAGGCGTCGTTGAGCGTCGCGTCCACCGCCTGCATGGAAAGCCCGAGGCGGCTGGCGAGATCGCGATCCACCACCAGCGACGCCTGCAGACCGTGCGTCTGCTGGTCGCTGTTGACGTCGCGCAACTCGGGAATCGAGCGCAAGCGGGCCATCAGCAGCGGGGCCCAGTGGTTGAGATCGGTCAGGTTCTCCGCCTGCAGCGTGTACTGGAACTGCGCGTTGCTTCCCCGCCCGCCCACCGACACGTCCTGAAACGATTGAAGAAACAACTGCGCGCCCGGCACCGAGCTGGTCTTGCGCCGCAGCCGCGCGATCACCTGGTCGGCCGAGATCTTGCGCACGCTGATCGGCTTCAACTGCACCTGCAGACGCGCGGTATTCGTGCTGTTGCCGCCGGTGTAGGCGGTGATGGTATCGACCGCCGGGTCCTTCATGACGATGTTCACGAACTGATCCAGCTTGTCGCGCATGGCGGCGAAGGACAGATCCTGGTCACCCACGATATTGCCGCCCAAGCGGCCGGTGTCCTGCTGCGGGAAAAAGCCCTTGGGGATGACCAGGAACATGTAGGCGCTCAGCCCCACCGTCGCCAGCAGCATGGTCAGCGTCAGCCCCTGGTGGCGGAGCACCCAGCTGAGGGCGTGGTCGTAGTCGCGCTTCATGGTCTCAAACCCGTTCTCAAACCAGCGATACAGCCGCCCATGCCGGCCGCTCTCGTGGCGCAGGAAGCGGGCGCAGAGCATGGGCGTGGTGGTGAGCGAAATCAGCAGAGAGAACAAGATCGCGATCGAGAGCGTCACGGCGAATTCACGGAACAACCGCCCAATAATGCCGCCCATCAACAGAATTGGCGTGAACACCGCAATCAGCGACGTGGACATCGACAGCACGGTGAAGCCCATCTCCTTGGCCCCGCGCAGCGCCGCGGTGAAGGGCGCCATGCCGCCCTCGATATGGCGGGCGATATTTTCAATCACCACGATGGCGTCGTCCACCACGAATCCGGTGGCGATGGTTAGCGCCATGAGGGATAAATTGTCAATGCTGTAGTTCAGCAGGTACATCACCGCGAAGGTGCCCATCAACGACAGCGGCACGGCCACCGAGGGGATCGCGGTGGCGCGCCAGTCGCGCAGGAACGCGAACACCACCAGCACCACCAGGATGATCGCCACGATCAGGGTGATCTCCACGTCGTCAATCGACGCCCGGATGGTCGGCGAGCGATCCTGCGACACGATGATGTGCATGTTCTGCGGAATTGAGGCGCGCAGCGCCGGGAGCTGCGCCAGCACCGCATCCACGGTTTGCAGAATGTTCGCGCCCGGCTGCCGGAACACCGCCACCGTCACCGCCGGCTCGCCGTTGGCGCTGCCGTCGTTGCGGTAATCGGCGGTGCCGTCATAGACGTGGGCGATGTCGCGCAGCCGCACCGCCGCGCCGTTTTTCCAGGCCACAATCAGCGGCTGGTACTCGGCGGCGGTGAACAACTGGTCGCTGCTGTTGATCTCGAAGGAGCGCTCCCCGTTGGCACCGAGCATGCCCTTGGGACGGTTCGCGTTGGCGTTGTTGAGCACCGTGCGCACCTGCTCGAGGTTGATGCCGTAGCTGTTCAACTCGAGTGGGTTGGCCTCGACCCGCACCGCCGGCTGCGAGCTGCCGTAGACGAACACCCCGCCCACCCCCACCACCTGGGCGATCTTTTGCGCGACAATCGAGTCCGCCATGTCGTAGACGTGCGGCATGTCAGCGACCTTGGAACTCATCGCCAAATTCAGAATCGGGGCGTCGGCGGGGTTCTGCTTGCGATAGTGCGGGTTGCCGGGCAGGTTGGCGGGCAACTGCCCGCGGGCGGCGTTGATCGCCGCCTCGACATCGCGCGCCGCCGCATTCACGTCGCGGTTCAAATCGAACTGCAGCGTGATGTTCGTCGAGCCCAGCGAACTCGACGACGTCATTTGCGTGACGCCGGCGATGCGCCCGAACTGCCGCTCCAGCGGCGTCGCCACCGCCGAGGCCATGGTCTCGGGGCTCGCGCCGGGCAGGCCCGTCGAGACGCTGATGGTGGGGAAATCCATCTGCGGCAGCGGCGCAACGGGTAGATGGAGATAGCCGATGATGCCGGCCAGCAGCAGCGCGGCCGTCAACAGCGAGGTCGCCACCGGGCGGCGAATGAAGGGAGCGGATACGCTGCTAACGCCGAAGTCCATGGCAGGGTCTCTCGCTAGTCGGTCGCCATCCCGGGTTCCAGCCGCGGTGATTTCCTCCGTAAACGCTGGCTCAGCCAGTCAAACGCAAGGTAAACCACCGGGGTCGTATAAAGCGTCAGCACCTGGCTGACCAGAAGTCCGCCGACGATCGCGATGCCCAATGGACGCCGCAATTCGCTGCCGGTGCCGTGGCCCAGCGCCAGCGGAATGCCGCCCATCATGGCCGCCAGCGTGGTCATCAGAATGGGGCGGAATCGAAGCAGACATGCCTCGTAAATCGCGTCGAGCGGCGACTTGCCTTCCTTGCGCTCGGCCTCCAGCGCAAAGTCAATCATCATGATGGCGTTCTTCTGCACGATGCCTATAAGCAGGATCAATCCGATCAGGGCAATGATGCTGAACTCGATGTGGAACAGCATCAGCGCCAGAATCGCGCCGACGCCCGCCGAGGGCAGCGTGGAGAGAATCGTGATCGGGTGGATGTAGCTCTCGTACAGCACGCCCAGCACGATGTACACGGTGATCAGCGCAGCCAGGATCAGGATCGGCTCATTGGCCAATGAATTGATGAACGCCGCCGCCGTGCCCTGAAAACTGGGCTGCACCGAGGGCGGCAGGTTGATTTGCTGTTCGGCGGTGTTGATCGCGGTGACGGCGTCACCGAGCGACGCGCCGGGCGCCAGGTTAAACGACAGCGTCACCACCGGAAACTGGCCCTGGTGGTTGATCGTCAACGGCGCGCTCTCCTGCTGCGTGGTCGTGAAGGTATCGAGCGGCACTTCCGTGCCCTGCGCGGTCGAGACGCCGGTGAGCGTTGCGGTTCCGCTGACCGTGCCGGCGGCCGCCGTGCCCACCGAGGCGGCACCGCCGCCGCCCGAGGCTCCGGAGTTGACGTAGATTTCGTTCAGAGAATTCGGCGATTTTTGATATTTCGGGTCGACCTCAAGAATCACGTGGTACTGATTCTGCTGGGTGAAAATGGTTGACACCTGGCGCTGGCCAAAGGCGTCGTAGAGCGTGTTGTCGATGTTGGCGGGGATAATGCCCAGGCGCGAGGCGGAATCGCGGTTGATTGTGACGACGGCCTGCAAACCCTGGTTCTGCTGGTCGCTGGCCACGTCGCGCAGCGCGGGCATGGCCTGCAGTTTGGCGATGAGCTTCGGCACCCATTGCTGGAGCTCGGCCGCATTGGCGTCCTCCACGCTGTACTGAAACTCGGTGCGGCTGATGCGGTCTTCCACGCTCAAATCCTGCACCGGCTGCATGTAGAGCGCGATGCCCGGCACCTTCGCCACCTTGGGTTCCAAGCGCAAAATCACATCGCTCGCCGACACGTAGCCGCGCTTTTCGATGGGTTTCAGGTTGATCTGGATGCGGCCGTCGTTCATGGTCGTATTGGTGCCATCGACGCCGATGAACGAGGAGAGGCTTTCGACCGCCGGATCCTGCAAGATCACCTTCCCGAGCGCCTGCTGGCGGTCGCTCATGGCCTGGAAGCTGATATCCTGCGGGCCTTCGGAAATACCCAGAATCACGCCGGTATCCTGTACCGGGAAAAATCCCTTGGGCACGATCACGTAGAGGTAAATGGTCAGCACGAGCGTGCCGGCGGCGACCAGCAGGGTGGCGATGCGGTGCCGGAGGACCATCTCCAGAGTGCGTCCATAGAAACGAATGATGGCCTGGAAGCCGGCCTCGGATTTTTGGAAGAGCCAGTTCTCCCTGGCCGCGCCGGCGGCGTGGGCCGGCTTTAACAGGCGCGCGCACATCATCGGCGTCAGGGTCAGCGATACAAACGCCGACATGAGGATGGTCACCGTCAGGGTCAGCGCGAACTCGCGGAACAGGCGGCCGACGATGTCGCCCATGAAAAGCAATGGAATCAACACGGCGATCAGCGAGAAGGTAATTGAAATAATGGTGAAACCGATCTGCTCGGAGCCGTGCAGCGCCGCCTCCATCGGGGGCATACCCTCCTCGATGAAGCGGGTGATGTTCTCGATCATTACGATGGCGTCGTCGACGACAAACCCGGTCGAGATAGTCAGCGCCATCAGCGACAGGTTGTCGAGCGAGAAGCCGAGCAAATACATGAACGCGAAGGTTCCGACCAGCGACAACGGCACGGCGATGCTGGGAATGATGGTCGCCGACACGCTGCGCAGGAAAATGAAGATCACCAGCACCACCAACACCACGGTGAGGATCAGTTCCCACTGCACGTCGCTGACCGAGGCGCGAATGGTAATGGTGCGGTCGGTCAGCGTGTGGACCTGCACCGATGAGGGCAGCGAGGCTTGCAGCCGCGGCAACAGCGCCTGGACCTCGTTCACGACGCCAATGATGTTGGCGCCCGGCTGGCGCTGGATATTGATGATGACAGCGGGCGAGGTATTGGCCCACGCCGCCTGATTGACGTTCTCCGCACCGTCCACGACGTTGGCGACGTCCTGCAGCCGCACCGGGTTGCCGTTGCGGTAGGCGACCACGAGCGGCCGGTAGTCGGCGCTCGAACGCAGTTGGTCGTTGTCGCCGATGGTGTAGGCCTGGTGCGGGCCGTCAAAAAATCCTTTGGCCTGGTCGACGTTGGCCTGCGACAACGCGGTACGCAAATCCTCGAGCGACATGCCATAGCTGGCCAGCGCCGAGGGGTTCACCTGCACCCGCACCGCCGGCCGCTGGCCGCCTGAAATGCTCACCAGGCCAACGCCCGAAAGTTGTGAAATTTTTTGCGAGATGGAGGTGTCCGCCAAATCCTCGACTTGCGAAAGCGGAAGCGTGTCACTGGTCAGCGCGATAGTCAGGATGGGCGCATCCGCCGGGTTGCTCTTGGAGTAAATCGGCGGGTTGGGCAGGTCGGGCGGCAGCAGCGTGCCCGCGCCGTTGATGGCGGCTTGCACCTCCTGCTCGGCCACGTCAATGTCGAGATTCAGAACGAATTGCAGGGTGATGATCGAACTCCCGAAGGAGCTGATCGAGGTCATCTGATTCAACCCCGGGATTTGACCCAACTGCCGCTCCAGCGGCGCGGTGACGGAGGAGGTCATGACCTCCGGGCTGGCGCCGGGGTAGAACGTTTGCACCTGCATGGTGGGGTAATCCACCTGCGGCAGCGCCGACACGGGGAGTTGTTCGTACGCGATGAAGCCGGCCAGCAGCACCGCAACCATCAACAGGCTGGTGGCAATAGGACGGAGAATGAATGGGCGACTGGGGTTCACGAGTTTGCGCCTGACCTTCTAACTCTGTCTAACGACCCGGGCGGGAAGCCGGATTGCCGGCCGCCGTGCGCGGCTTGTGCTGGCGTCCCTTGCCGGCCGCCGACACGGGTGTGGGCGCCGGTGCGGCTGGATCCGGCGGCGCGGCGGCTGCGGGCGTCGCATCCGCCGGCGCGGCCGAGGCGCTCTCGGAGCTGGCCTCCACCTTCGTCCCGTCCTGTAGTTTGTCGGCGCCATCGACCACGACGTGCTCGCCAGCGTTCAGACCCGCCGACAGCCCCACCTGACTGCCTTCGGTACGGGCCACGGTCACGGGGCGGCTGCTCACTGTGTCGTTGTCCGCGACTACGAATACGTACGTCCCCTGGGGTCCGCGCTGAATGGCAGGCGGCGGAACGATGGTCAGACCATTATCGGTGCCGACCTCCATGCGCGCATTCACGAATTGGTTGGGAAACAGCGCGTTGTCCTGGTTGTTGAACATCGCCTTCGATTTGAAAGTGCCAGTGGTGGCGTCGATTGAATTGTCAATCGTAAGCAGGGTGCCCACCGCCAGTTGCTTGGTGTTGGTGCTATCAAATGCCACCACGGGCGGATGATGCCCCTCGCGCAGTTGGGTATAAACCTGGGGCAAATCCTCTTGCGGCAGACTGAACAGCACCGCAATTGGCTGAACCTGAGTGATGACCGCCAGGCCTTGAGTATCGTTGGCGTGCACAATATTGCCGGGATCAACCAGCCGCAGGCCGATGCGCCCGTCAATGGGCGCGGTCACGTGGGTATAAGAGACGTTCAACTTCGCGGTTTCAATCGCCGCCTGGTCGGCCGCCATGGCACCTTTGTATTCATTGACCAGGGCCGCCTGGGTGTCGACCTGCTGCTGCGATACGATCTTCTGGTTGTACAAGGTCAGGTAGCGCTGATAGTCGAGCTCATCGTCATTGTAAAGCGCCGTGTCATGCGCCAGCGTGCCTTGCACCTGGGCCAGTGTCGCCTCGTACGGCCGCGGGTCAATTTCAACCAGCAAATCGCCAGCGTGAACGAACTGCCCTTCGGTGAAATGCACGCTCATGATCTGGCCATCCACGCGGGAATGCAGCGTGACCGTTAACGCCGGCGCTACCGTGCCAATGCCGCGCAGGTAAATGGGGATGCTTCCCTTGGATGCGGTTGCCTCGACGACTGGCACCACGGCGTTGGCGGCGCCGCGACCGCCGCGACCTCCCGCCGTTGCAGTGCCGCCTGCCGTCCGCGCCGGTGCTGGGCGAAAATGCCAGCCCAAATAGACGGCTGCGGCCAGTACCGCGAGCCAAATCCATACTTTTCGCCTACCCATCTTAACTAGAACGAACCCGCGGCGCTGACGGTTACGTCAACTCGCAACTTTCCTTGTAGACCTGCAGGGTTGCCTCGATGGCATGGTCCCAGGTTAGCTCCTGCGCCTTGGTGAAGCCCGCCTCTGCCATGCGGCGCCTGCGGCCAGGGTCGCCTAGCAGGGTTGCCATTGCGTCTGCCAGGGCACCGGCATTGCGCACCGGGACCACCTCGATTTCGATGCCTGGTTTCAGCAAGTCGGCGGCCCCCACGCCATCCGTACACACCACCGGCAACCGCTGGCTGAGCGCCTCGATGACCACGAGCCCGAAACCCTCGAAGTTCGAGGGGCAAACCAATAGGTCATGACTGCGATATAAGCCGAATACGAAGTCCTGGTCGTCCGTGCGCATGAGTATGCGCAGACCCGGGCGGCACTCGGGGGCAAACATGGCCTCGATTTCGAAGGTCTCGCGGTCCATGTCTTCGGTGGCGCTGAGCAGGGTCAGCGGAACCCGCACGCCGCGCGCCCAGAGTTGGCGATAGGCCTCGGCCAGATAGTGGATGCCCTTCACAGCCTGCCAGTAACCTGAGAATAAAATGCCGCCCCCGCGCTCCGCGTCGGCGGGCGGCGCTTCGGCAATGCGGCTGGCGAGCGCCCCATGCGGAATGAGGTGGACCCGTTCCGGCGGCTGCCAGCCTGAATCGATGACCAAGTTGCGCCCGCGCCGGTTGAGTACCAACACCCGATCGGCGAGCCGCATTGCGCCCCGCTCCTGACTCAGCCGGGCCAACGGAAAAAGGATGCGCCGGGGCCACGGTTTGCGTCCGTGCCCGGCGTGGTGATCATCGAGCAGGCTGCGGTACCAGAACCGGTCGAAACCGTGGCTGCGAACGACGATGCGCGCTTTGCGGTAACAGCTTATCCAGCGCAATAACGCCAGGGCAAAGCCCTCGGCGCCCGCGGCATCGATCACGTCGAAGGCGCCGGTCTCCTTCCAGGCCTGGATCACCGCCCGCCGCACCACCCAAGGCGACAAAAAAAGCCGCAAACGCTCGTTGTGCGGGCGGGCGCCCACCTCGGCGCGCCAAATCAGGGTGCACTCGTGGCCGCGCGCACGCAACCCCTCAGCCAGCCGCATGGTGGCTTTGACCGCGCCTACACGGATATCTTGATCGTCATCGCTGGCAAACAGAATGCGCACGGCCTCTCATAACTATGCCACGCCGCGATGGGTCTGATGATGGAACAATCATTGATTGGCGCAGGGCCCCGCGCGGCTGTCGCCGCGCGACCCGCTTAGGCGCAACGCCGGAGTGGGGACCCCAGCAGCCCCTCTCCGGCGTTGCGCGGCGATGTATCAGCCATCGTGCTACGCTTCCGCCATGGACACCATAGTCGCGGTGCCGGCGGTGCGCACCCAGGGCCTGACCCGCCGGTTTGGTCAACTCACCGCCGTCGAGTCGGTGGACCTCACCGTCGCGCCGGGCCAGTTCTTCGGCTTTCTCGGCCCCAACGGCGCCGGCAAATCGACCACCATCAAGATGCTGACCGGGCTGCTTGCGCCAAGCGCCGGCTCCATCGAAGTTCTCGAGCTTGACCTGGTCAGCCATCCCGTCGAGGTCAAGCGCCAGATTGGCGTCGTGCCCGAGGGTATGGCGCTGTTCGGCCGCCTCACGGGTAGCGAATACCTTAACTTCGTTGGCCGCATGTATGGACTTGACCGCACCACCGCCGCCCAGCGCACGGTCGAGCTGCTCGAGTTCATGCACCTCGCCAACGAGACCAAGAAACTGGTCACCGACTACTCCCACGGGATGCAAAAAAAGCTCGCCCTGGCGGCGGCAGTGATCCACGGTCCGCGCGTACTATTTCTCGACGAACCCTTCGAGGGTGTGGACGCCGTCGCCGCCGTTACCCTCAAGGCCATGCTGCAAAACATGATCGCCCGCGGCGCGACCATTTTCCTTACCAGCCACGTCCTCGAGATTGTCGAGCGCTTGTGCAGCCACATCGCCATCATTGATCACGGGCGCCTGGTCGCGCAGGGCTCACAAGAGGAGCTGCGGCGCGGCGGGGAATCGAGCCTCGAGCAAATCTTCCTTCGAATTGTCCGGGGAGACGCGGCGAATGCGGCCGCCGACAGCGCCCCCGAACCGGAGTTGTCGTGGCTGAGCTAGCGCCGCGTCTGCGCGGACAACTAGCGGCGATTGCCCAGGCTCGCTGGCGGCTCATGGTCAACTCGGTGCGCACGACACGGGGCGCACTGGAGTTGGTCTCCCGCATTTGGGTCGGCTTTTGGTTCGCGATGCTCGCCCTCGGTGCGGGCGTCGGCAGCGGCTTTGCCGCCTGGTATTTCATTTCCTCCGGCCACGCCGAGCGCATCGCTTACATCCTCTGGATCGCCTTCGCATTCTGGCAGGTGTTCCCCCTGGCGGCGAGCGCTTTCAGCGAACACGTGGATTCGTCGTATCTCGCGCGTTTTCCGCTGAGCTACCGCGCCTACGCGGTCATTCGTGTCGCCTTCGGAACGCTCGACGTCGCCACCCTGGTCGGGACGATGGTCACACTCGGCCTGGCCATCGGCGTGGCCGTGGCGCGCCCCGGGCTGCTTCTCGTGGCGCTGCTGGCGCTGGTTGGGTTTGTACTTTTCAACATCCTGCTCGCGCAAATGATCTTCGCCTGGCTGGAACGCTGGCTGGCGCAGCGCCGCACCCGCGAGGTGCTGGGGGTTTTGTTTCTTCTTGCCATCTTCGGCTTCAATTTCATCGGCCCCGCCATCCGCCGTATGAACCGCGGCCATGTGGGCACCGCTGTCACCATGCGGCAACTCCGCGCCTGGATGCCGCTCGAGCGATGGCTGCCCCCCGGCATGAGCGCGCATGCCATCGCCGCGGCCGCCGCCGGCGCGTTCGCGACTACCTTCGCGGCTTTGGCCGCACTCTGGGCGCTGGCGGCGGCGATCTTCTGGCTCCTGCACCTGCGGTTGCAAGCTGAGTATCGCGGCGAGAACCTGAGCGAAGCCGCGGCGCCGGCCCGGCGCGCCGCCACGCCTCGTCACGCCATCCGCGCCGCGGCCGCAACCACCCCGCGGCGGTTCGCCGGCGGACCCGTTGCCGCCATCGCGCAAAAAGAGCTGCGCTATTTGCTGCGCAGCCCCATGATGTTTTTCACCCTGGTGGTTCCGGTGATCATGATTTTCTTTATCCGCAGCGGCATGCAGGGCGGCCAGCGCCCCGGCGGTTTCCATTGGAATACCGCTGGCTTGGGCTTTCCCATCGGCGTCGCCTACGCCCTATTGGTGCTCACGGGATTGGTTTACAACACCATGGCCACCGACACCGGCGGCGTGCAGTTCTACTTCCTGGCGCCAGTGCCGTTCCGCCAGGTTATGCTCGGCAAGAACTTAGCCTATGCGGCGATACTGGCTTTCGAAGCCGTGCTGCTCTATGTGGCCACAGTGTTTATTGATGGGCCGCCTCCGCCGCAATTATTTGCCTACACGCTGCTCGGCCTGGTTTTCGCAACGTTGTGCGATTTCAGTTGTGGCAACCTGCTGTCGCTCATTATGCCCAAGAAAATCAACTTGGCGCGCCTGGGCCGCCAATCCGGGCGCGGCACCAGCAGCCTCATCGCTATCGCTCTGCAGGCGGCGCTGCTGCTGCTCATCGTCATCGCGGTAGCCGGCGGAACAGTCCTGCGGCTGCCATGGCTCACGCCGGCCCTGTTGCTGCTGCTGATCGCCGCCGCCGTCGCCGTCTACATGATTGTGCTCTCCCGCTGCGACGCGGTTGCGCTCGCGCACCGCGAAACCCTCACCACCGAGCTTGCCAAGGCGTAGAGCACCCCATTCAGGCAGCCTTAATGTTGGCGTTTTTACGCTTCTGATGGAGGAAAATCAGCGTGCGAGTACAATCCGTTGCTCGAATTCTCCCATTGGCCATCCTTGGTTTGATGGTCGCTGCCCAGACCGGTAGTAATCGTCCCGGCGGATACCACGTCGCACAATCGGTGGCGCTTGAAGGCAGCGGCTGGGATTACCTCGGCATTGACGCTCCGGCGCACAAGCTCTACATTTCCGCCGGCGACGCCGAAGACGTGGTGGACACGCGCACTAATAAGGTCATCGGCCAGGTCACCGGCCTCAAGGGCACTCACGGCGTCGCCATCTCCGATAAGGACGGCCACGGCTTCACCAGCAATGGCGGGGGCAACAGCTTCACCATGTTCGACCTCAAGACGCTGGCCACGATCAAGGAGATTCCACTGCCCATCCAGCGGCCCGACGGCATTATTTACGATGATGCCACCGACCGCGTTTTCGCTTTCAACCATGATTCGAAAGCGGTCGCGGTGGACGCCAAAACCGGCGACGTTGTGGGCACGGTGGATCTGCCCAGCAAGGCCAGCGAATACGCCGTGGCCGACGGGCAAGGGCACGTCTACAACAACATGGAAGACTCCAGCGTCGAGATCGAAATTGACGCCCAGACCCTTAAAATTACCCATCAGTGGCCGCTCGCGCCCTGCGAAAACCCCTCCGGCTTGGCCATGGATCGCAAGACTCGCCGTCTCTTCATCGGCTGCCACAACGGCATGATGGCCATGATGAACGCCGACAACGGCAAGATCGAATCGTTCGTGACCATCGGCTCGGGCGTGGACGCCAACCGCTTCGACCCTGTCACCAAGCTCGCCTTCAGCTCCAACGGCGGCGGCACCGGGACCATCACCGTCGCCCACGAAGACACGCCCAACAAACTCAGCCTGGTGGGCAACATTCCCACCGAAGCCGGCGCGCGCACCATGGAGCTCGACCCCAACACCCACACGCTCTACACCGTCACCGCCAAGTTCGCGCCCGCTCCGCCCGCCGCGCCAGGGGCCGCGCGCGGAGGCCGCGGCCCGCGACGCCAAATGGAGCCCGGCAGCTTCCACCTATTGGTCATTCCCAATCATTAGTCCAGTCATAGGAGATAATTAAAACCCATGTCTTACTCACGCATTCTGACTGTCGCCGCGCTGGCGCTCTTCGCCACCGCATTCGCCGCCGCGCCCCATGCCACCGCCCAGGTTGAGGGCTATCACATCTCCAAGACCGTGCCCTTGCCGGGCAACGGCGGCTGGGATTACCTTGCCGGCGATCCCGCCAACAATCGCCTTTATATTTCCCACGGCGATGAGGTCCTGGTTCTAAACATGTCCGATGCCAAGCTGGTAGGCACCATTAGCGGCCTGCACAGCACCCATGGTATCGCCGTCTCCGACAAGGACGGCCACGGTTTCATCACCAACGGCGGCAACCAGACGGTCACGGAATTCGACATCAAGACGCTGGCCAAGCTGAAGGATATTCCCGCACCCAAGGACGTGGATGGCATCATTTACGACCCTTCCACCGACCGCGTTTTCGCTTTCTGCGGCGATGCCAACCAGGCGATAGCCATTGACGCCAAGACCGGCGATGTGGCCGGAACCATTGATCTCGGCGGCGGCCCCGAGTTCGCCGCCGCCGATGGCCGCGGCCACGTCTTCAACGTGCTCGAGGACAAGAGCGAAATTTTGGACATCGACGCCCACTCGCTGAAGATCCTCAACCGCTATCCGCTCGCGCCCTGCGAAGGGCCGTCCGGCGTTTCGATCGATGCCGAGCATCACCGCGTTTTCGCCGGCTGCCACAATGGCGTGGTCGCCATCGTAAACGCCGACACCGGCAAAGTGATCGCCACCCCCAAAATCGGGGTCGGCGTTGATGCCTCTCGCTTCGACCCGAATCAACAGTTGCTGTTCACCTCGCAGCGCGACGGCACGATCAGCGTGTTCCACGAGGACAGCCCCGATCAGTTCAAATCGCTGGGCGACATCAAGACCGAGACTGGCGCCCGCACCATGGAGATCAATCCGAAGACCGGCACCATCTACACAGTGACGGCCAAGTCTGGCCAAGCTCCGGCTGCCGCGCCCGGCGGACGCCGCCAGCGTCCGCCCATGGTCCCCGGCAGTTTCCACCTGCTCGTAATTACCAAGTAGTAATCGCCTGTAACGGAATGCCGGCCCAACCTGGGCGATGGGCCAGCTCGTAACTCAACTCGTATACCGCCTTCTCGCGCTCGAAGAACCCAAGCGCGCGCACGAAGGCGTCCGCTTCACCGGGAACGAGCCCGGGCGCCAACGCGCCGATGGTCTCGCCGTAAGCTGCAAGAAATGCCGGCCGCGCGCTGAGGTCCCATCCACTGCGTTCGGCCGTGACGGCGGCATAACTGAACGACCGCAGCATCCCCGCGACATCCTGCAGGGCGCAGCCGCGCCGCCGCCGCTCGGCAATGGGACGAAGTGGCTCGCCCTCGAAATCGAAGATCACGAAGTCATCGTCCGTCTTCAGCACCTGCCCCAGATGGTAGTCGCCGTGCATTCGGATCTTGGCGAGCCCGAGGGTGGCTTCAACGCCACTCGTGTTTTGTTCCAAATGAGTAATCCACGGCGCGAGAGCGTCGCGGTGGCCGGCGAGATCGGGCGCGTTGGCGCCCGCCTTCGCCCGCGCCATCCAGTGCCGCACGTCGTCGTCGCCAATCGTTTCAGCGCCGAATGCCTGCGCCAGCGCGGCGTGCAACTCCGCCGTCCGCCGCCCCAACAGGGAGACGTCGGCTAGGAGATCGTCCCCCGCCCGCAACCTCCGCAGCGCAAACTCCCACCCATCCCCGTTATTGGCGACAAACTCCTCCGCCAGGGCCAGCGTCGTGTCACCCCGCCGAATCTCGCCAACAACCATTGGGACATTCCGAAACGACGTCAACCGGTTCAGGCCCGAAAGAATCTCATGCTCCGGATTCTCTCCCGCCATGAGCCGCCGGAACAGCTTCAGGATCCATGCCGGCTTGCCTTCCCGGTCGAAATAGAGCAAGGACGAATTACTCTGCTCCGCCCCTAACATCTTGCTGCCGCTCGACTCGAGTCTTCCTTCTGTAGCAAGCTCAAACAACCGTGTTCGCAGCCCGTCACTCTTGAGCCCATCAAGCTCGTCCCCCGCAACCGCCAACAAGTAGCGGTCCACAAGCTCCACCGCGCGCCGAACCTCGACGATTAGCAACCGGCCGAACCCGCCGAGAGCCAACTCGTCCGCGATGGCGACCGATGAAATCGTTGCTCCCGAGCGCGCAAACCACCGTTGCCGCGGCAACCACTCCCGCAAATCCTCCTCCAGCCGCGGCGTCATAGCCATTGATTCAATGGTAAGCCCGCCCAACCGGCGCTCACATCAATTCTCGATATGGCATGATCTATGGATAGGCAGTGCCCATGAAACATTTCGCTCTTGGCCTTTCACTGTTTTTTGCCGCTGGCTTGGTTGCCCAGACTCACGCCATTACGGTGCCTCAGATCGCCTTCACCCAGTTCACGCTCTCGAATGGGCTGCGCGTCGTCCTCTCCGAGGATCATTCGCTGCCGGTGGTGACGGAGAGCTTGCTTTTCAACGTCGGCGGACGGGTCGAGCACAAGGGCCGCAGCGGTTTCGCGCATCTCTTCGAACATTTGATGTTCGAGGGCTCCGCGCACGCGCCCAAGGGAACATTCGATCACCTCGTGGAAGGCTACGGCGGCAACGATAACGCCAGCACTCATGAGGATTACACGATCTATTACGAAAACGTTCCCAGCAACGCGCTGGCCACGGTCATGTGGCTCGACGCCGACCGCATGGCGTCGCTTCAGGTCACTCAAGCGAACATGAAAAACCAGATTGCGGTCGTCGAGGAGGAAAAGCGCATGCGGGTCGACAACGCTCCGTACGGCCCGCTTCTCTACGTGGATTTGGCGCAAGCGGCATTCTCGAACTGGCAGAACTCGCATCCGGTGATTGGTTCCAATGCCGATCTCGACGCCGCCACGCTGCAGGACGTGCAGGCGTTTTTCGAAGCCTACTATGCTCCACGCAACGCGGTTCTGACCATCGTCGGCGATATGGATCCGGTCAAGACCAAGGCCATGGTCGAACAGTATTTCGGCTGGATTCCGAACCGGGGCACGATCGTTCCGGTGAACACCGACGAGACGCCGCAGACGGCCGAGAAGACGATCACGGTTCACGATCCTCAGGCCAAGTTGCCGGCGCTGGCGCTCGCCTGGCATGCGCCGGCGCGCGACACGAAAGACTACTACGCCATGGTCATGCTGAGCCAACTGCTCTTCAACGGCGAAAGTTCGCGCCTGTACCAATCGCTGGTCAAGACCAACGCCGTCGCCATCGAGGTGGATGGCGGCGTGGGTTTCCCCAGCGCCGATTACACCGACTACCGCGCGCCCGGACTTTTTTCCGGGCTGGTCATCTATAAACCGAATGCCACAGCGGAGCAGATCGAGGGGCTGGTGTTTCAGCAAATTCAGCAGCTCGAGGCCACCGGGGTGACTCCAGCCGAGTTGGACCGGCTTAAGACGAAGTTCAGTTCCGACTGGATCCAATCGCAACAGACGACGCTCGACCGCGCCGAACTTCTGGGGTTGGCCACGCTCTTCGACGGTAAGCCGGAGGCGGCCAACACCGAGTTGGCGAATTTCATGGCGGTCACACCCGCCGACTTGCAGCGGGCGGCGAGCACCTATTTGATTCATGCACAAACCACGGTGGTGCGCGATGTGCCGGGCCCGGCGCCGGCGCCGGCCGGCGGGAGCGGGAGGCAGCAATGAAGACGCCGCAATTCATACCGGTTCTTATGGGCGCGGTGATCGTTTGTACGCTCGGCCTTGCCGCGCCAGCACATGCGCAAACACCGTCGCCGACAGTGGACATGACCAAGCCGCCGACGATCGGCCCGGTCAAACCGTATACGCCGCCCGCCAGTCATGCCGATCAACTGCCCAATGGCATGAAGATCGTAGTGATCGAAGATCACCGCTTTCCGTTGATCAGCGTGCGCATGGCGCTGCGCGCCGGCAGCTCGCGGCTCAAGCCCGATGAGGCCGGACTCGCCAGCGCCGAGGCGGACCTGCTCACCGAGGGCACGCCCACACGCACCGCGCTGCAGATCGCGCAGGCGACCGACGCGCTCGGCGGCGACATTGGCGCCAGCGTCGGACCCGACTTCCTAACCGTCAGCGCCGATGCGCTTAGCAGCCACGCCCGGGAGCTCTTCGAACTGATGGCCGATGTGGTGCTGCATCCCAGCTTTCCCGAAAACGAAGTGCAACTACGGAAGGCCAACATGCTGCAGGAACTCGCGGCCAGCCGCGCCAACGCGGGGTTTCTGGCGTCGGTCGAGTTCAACAAGCTGCTGTACGGGCAGCACCCATATGCCATAACGGCGCCGACCGAGGCTTCCATCGCCAAGATTGACCGGGCCGCGCTACAGCAATTCCACGACACGTATTTTTTGCCCAACAACCAGACCGAAGTGGTCGTCGCGGGCGACATTAGCGCCGCCCGCGCCCACAACCTGGTGCAGCAATATTTTAGCGATTGGAAACTGGGCCAGCCCACGCCTCCGCCGTCGCCCGCGGTGGCTCCGCCCGCCGGGCGCCGCATTTACCTGATCGAGCGCCCGGGCTCGGCGCAGTCAACCATTTTGCTGGGAAATTTGGGACTGACGCGAACCGCGCCCGATTACTTTCCGTTTCTGGTGGTGAACGAGGTGCTCGGCGGCAGCTTCAACTCGCGCCTTATCGCCGACGTGCGCGAAAGACTTGGCTATACCTACGGCATTTCCAGCGGCAATGTGCCCAACCGCGACCTCGGATCATGGCTTGTATCGACCGAGGTCAGGACGGCGGTCACCGCTGACGCGCTGAAGGAGATCTTTGTCCAGCTCGACAAGATTCGCTCGGCGCCGGTGACGGAACAGGAGCTGCTGCAGGCTAAGAATTTTCTGACCGGCAATTTCGTGCTCGGCCTGCAAACCCAGGGCGAGGTTGCCAACCAGTTCCTCACCACCGGCATTTACGGACTGCCCAGCGACCGGCTGGCCACCTGGGTTGACAACGTCGAGGCGGTGACCGCCGACCAGGCTCAGTCGGCGGCGGAGCAGTACATTCACCCCGACCGTGACATCGTGGTGGTGGTGGGCGACGTGAAGCAGATCGAAGCTCCGCTGGCGAACCTCGTCCCCGGAACCATGATGACGATCTTCAATGACAAGGGCGACGTGGTCGGTTCCTACCCTCCCGAAGGCCCTGCCCGGGGCGGCAAACACCAGCGCGTGCACTGATGCTCGCTCTGCTGCTCGCCGCCGCGCTCTCAGTCCCCGCCCCGCAGCACCCACTGCCCCAGGCCGACGTCGCCGCCCAACTCAAGGCCCGCTGGCAAGGCAAAACGTTCTACCTCCGCGGGTTCCCCGCGAGCGACCGTTGGCGAACCGACGACCGCGGCCGCCCGCTGACGCCCCTTCCGCCCGAGTCATGGACGCTCGCAGGCATCCATGTGGACAATGTTCGCCGCAAAGGTTCCGAATTGCGCATCGATGGCACCCGCGTGTTCTATACCTTCGACGGCGATCACCACACATGGCTGGCCACGATCGCGCCCGATTCAGAGCGGATTGAGATCGATGTCGCCTCCCCGGTCGATCTTGACGCGCTCCAGTCGGGGCTATTCCTCACCAGCCTTTCCGAGTTGAGCGCCAATGTTCCGGATGAATGGAAGCCGGTTCTCTCCGGCGCTTCTCAAGACGAAATCTTAAATATGTTCATCGTTGCCGCCGGTCTCGACCCGAATGCACCGGCCGCCGGCGCCTTTCCGAAAAAGTTAAATGAGGTGGATCCGCAATACTCGGACGCTGCGCGTCAACTTCGATTGCAGGGGATCGTCGAGATTGCGTTCTCGGTTGGCGTCAATGGCACAGTGACGCGAGCAATCCTGCTCCGACCGCTGGGCGCCGGCCTCGATGAAACTGCGCTTGCAGCCGTGAGAGCTTGGCGTTATGAGCCAACGCAGGAAACCGGCGCTCAACTCAAGCCTCGGGTAGCCCGGGCCGAAATGGGCTTCAAGGCGCCTCGGTGAGGCGCCTGGGCCGCAGCGCGGCATGTGCGTTGCTGCTCGCGTTTTTGGCTGCCATCTTGAGCGCCGCCGCGCCGCGGCCGCTGCCCCAGACCGACGTTGTTGCCCAACTCAAGGCGCGCTGGCAGGATAAGAACTTCTACCTACGCGGGTTCCCCGCCAGTGATCATTACCAAACCGACGACCGCGGGCTTCCGCTGAAGCCGCTCGCATCTGAGTCGTGGACCGAGGCCGGCATTCACGTAACCGGCGTGCATCGGAAGGGATCGACTTTGCGGGTCGACGGCGACCGGGTATTCTTCGTCTACGATCTTGCTCACAAACGCTGGCGTGCCCGCCTGGTGCCCGACGGCGAACGCGTTCAGATTGACGTCTCGCCGATTCCGGCCGATCTTGATGCCCTGCAATCAGGCCTGTTCCTCACCGGCAACACCGAACTTTACGCCAATGTTCCCGAGGAATGGAAGCCCGTCCTCTCCGGCGCGAGTCACGACGAGATCCTGGCCGCATTCACGGCGGGTGCGGGCGTGGCTCCGGTTCCAAAGGATCCATCCAAGCGAATCGCGCCCAAGTCGTTGTATGCGCCCGATCCCGATTTCACCGGCATCGCGCACAAAAGCGAACTGCAGGGCAATCTGTCGATCGCAATCCTGATCGGCGCCGATGGAGCGGTTAAGCGGGAGGTCATCACCCAGCCACTGGGTGCCGGCTTGGATGACGCCGCGGTTGCGGCGATCAGAACGTGGCGTTTTTCGCCGGTTTTGGGCAAGGACGGCTCACCACAGCCGTGCGCGGCTGAGGTCCAATTCAGTTTTAGTCAGTATTAGTCAGTTCCGTCCAGGCTGGCCGCAACCGCGCTTGTGATTTCGTCCGTCGTGGCAAACGGCGCGCCCGCCGGCACAAGGTCACGGCCGAGCGTCCCGGCCTGAAGCGTCCGCTCCACAGCTTGCTCAATCGCGGCAGCGGCGGGCTCAAGGTTGAATGAATGCCGCAGCATGAGCGCGGCCGAGAGAATCGCGCCAATCGGGTTGGCCCAGCCCTTGCCCGCAATGTCGGGCGCCGAACCGTGCACGGGCTCGTAAAGCGCCACCCGGCCGCCGAGCGAGGCTGACGGCAGCAGACCGAGCGAACCGGCAAGGACCCCGGCCTCGTCGCTCAATATGTCGCCAAAGAGATTCTCGGTCGCCAGCACGTCAAAAAACCTGGGTCGAAGGACGAGCTGCATAGCGCAGTTATCCACGTACATGTGGTCGAGCGCAACGTCGGGATATTCGGTTCCCACTCGCACGAAAACCTCGCGCCAGAGCTGGCTGGTCTCGAGCACGTTTGCCTTGTCCACGCTTGTGAGATGGTGGCGCCGCTTCCGCGCCAGCTCAAACCCGAAGCGTGCCAGACGCTCAATCTCGCTGACGGAATAGCGCAGCGTATTGAAGCCCTCATCGCGCGTGGGCGAAAATCCGCGCGGAGCGCCGAAATACAGCCCGCCGGTGAGCTCGCGCAGCACGACCAGGTCGGCGCCGGCCACCACCTCCTCGCGCAGCGGCGTCACGCCGGCGCCGGCAATCCGCCGCACCGGCCGCAGGTTGGCCCAGCACCCCAATCGTTGGCGCAAGGCAAGCAATCCCGTCTCCGGCTTGCGCGCCGGCGGCTCGCGATCAAATTCGGGCGCGCCCACAGCGCCGAGAAACACCGCGGCGGCGCGCTCGACGGCGGCGATCGTCGCCGCAGGCAGCGGTGAGCCGGCGGCGTGTAGGGCCGCGCCACCGATGAGCTGACTCGTACTCTCGACGGAAAACCCGAACCGCGGGCCGGCCGCGTCCAGAACCTCGACTACCGCCTGCGTGACCTCCGGGCCAATGCCGTCGCCCGGCAGTAGACAGATGTTCAGGATCATGCGGCGGGCGCTCTCAAACTCCCCAGAGCGCGCGTTCGCCGCACTCCGGATAAACCATCAGGTCGGTGTCCTGCATGGCATCAAGAGTATAAGCAATGCCGGCCGGAATCGCCACCGCGTCGCTGGCCCGCAGCCAAACCGGAGTAGGCGCGCGTTCCATGGTCAATCGTAATCGTCCGCGAATCACGGCCACCACCGAATCGGCGCCGTGCTCCTGCGTCAGACTATCGCCTCCCGCCAGACTTTCAAGTTCGACCGTCATCGGCCCGCTCCCACGCGCAGCGCCAGTTCGCGAAGATCGCCGTCCCCAACCGGCTGGCGGCGCTCGGCCAGGGTGAGGAATCGAGCGTAGGCCACTTCGATCTCGCTCGCCTTGAAGTCAAAGCCGAGCGTCTCCAGGCGCGATTGCAGCGCATGCCGCCCGGAGTGCTTGCCCAGCACCAGTTCGTGCCCGGCGCGGCCCACTGTGCGCGGCGTCATGATTTCGTACGTGAGCGGCGATTTCAACATCCCGTCCTGGTGTATGCCGGCTTCGTGGGCAAAGGCATTGCGGCCGACGATGGCCTTGTTAGGCTGCACCTCGACGCCGGTAATCGCGCTCAGGAGACGGCTGGTTGGATGCAGTTGATTCAGTTGAACGCCACTCTTGAACGGCATGGCATCGCGCCGAACGTAGAGCGCCATCACCAACTCCTCCAGTGCGGCGTTCCCGGCGCGCTCACCGATGCCGTTGATGGTGCACTCGATTTGGCGCGCGCCGGCGGCAACCGCGGCCAGCGAATTGGCGACCGCCAAACCCAAATCGTTGTGGCAATGGACGCTGAAAGTAGCGGCGGTCCCCAGCTTTTCACGCAAGAAACCAATCAGGTCGGCATACTCCGTGGGAACGGTAAAGCCAACCGTATCGGGAATGTTGAGCGTGGTCGCGCCCGACGCTGCCGCAACGGCCAGCACGGACGCCAGAAAGTCGCGGTCGCTGCGCGTTGCGTCCTCGGCCGAAAACTCGACGTCGTCGGTAAACTCCCGCGCCAAGGCCACCGCCTCGGCGACGTCGGCCAGCACCTGCTCGCGACTGCGGCGCAGCTTGTGCTGTAGGTGAATATCGCTGGTGGCGATGAAAACGTGCAGCCGCGGGCGGTTGGCTTCGGCCAGGGCCGCGCCGGCGCGGCGCACATCGGCGGCGACGGCGCGCGCCAACGCGGCGACACCGACCTCCCGGCAGTGGCGGGCCACCAGTTCAACACCCTGGTAGTCGCCCTCCGAGGCTACCGGAAACCCCGCTTCGATGATATCCACCCCCAACTCCTGCAACTGGCGAGCGAGGCGCAGCTTCTCGTCTGGGCTCATGCTGAACCCGGGCGCCTGCTCGCCGTCGCGCAGGGTGGTGTCGAAAATCAACACTCTCTCAGGCATGTATGCAGTGTGCTGTCGCAGCGGGCAGAAGTCCAATTTATAGTTTTTCTATTTTCATAAGTATTGGTTATGGAAGCAACTCAGGTAGATCATCTATGGTAGAGTGGGGCCATGCCCAAGCGCGGCGCTCCGCCTCTCGAAGCCGACCTGCTGCAGGGGACCCTTGATCTGCTCATCCTCCGCACCCTGCTGAGCGGACCGGCGCATGGCCACACCATCGCCCACATCATCCAACACCAGTCCGAGGCTGTTCTCCAGGTCGAACACGGCTCGCTCTACCCCGCGCTGCACCGCTTGGAAGATCGCGGCTGGATCGCTTCGCAATGGGGTATCTCCGAGAACAACCGCAAGGCGCGCTTCTACCGGCTGACGGCCGCCGGCAAGGCCCAGCTCAGTGCGCAAACCAATCGCTGGGGCGAGTTGGTGGCGGCGGTCAATCGCGTGCTCCATCCGCGCGCGGCGGAGTAATCATGGCGATTTCCTGGCGCAACCGGTTTCGACGCCGCCGCTGGCACGATGAGCGAAAACGCGAACTCGAGACCTACATTGAAATCGAGGCCGACGCGCTCCGCGCCCAGGGCTACACCCCGGCTGATGCCCGCCACGCCGCTGAACGGAAACTCGGCAACCGCACACTTCTACTGGAGGATATATACCTCATGAACAGCGCCGGATGGTTCGATCGCACGGTGCAGGATCTGCGCCTCAGTCTCCGCCTCTTGCGCAAGGCGCCGGCTTTCTCCCTGGTGGTCATATTCACTCTGGCGCTCGGCATCGGCGCCAGCACGGCAATCTTCAGCGTCATGGATACGGTACTGCTCAAACCGCTGCCGTACCCCGACGCCGAACGCATCGTGATGCCGCTGCGCCAAGTCCCGCCCCATATCCAGCTCGGCTATGACGCTATTCCCTGGGGCGTGAACGATTACAAGGACCTCTCCTCCAGCCCGACGTTCGCGGCGGTAGGCGCGTTCAAGCCCGACGCTTTTAATTTGACCGGCGCGGGCGCACCGTCGCGCCTCGACGGCGTGCGCGCCAGCGCCGGGTTATGGCCGGCCCTCGGCCTAACCGCGGCCCTGGGAAGAACGTTTAACGCTACCGAAGACCAGCCCGGCCACGAACACGTGGTGGTTCTCGGTAATGCCGTATGGCGAAAAAACTTCAACGCCGACCGGGCCATCGTCGGGCGGACCATTGACCTCAACGCGACTCCGTACACGGTCGTCGGAGTCATGCCCGCGGGCTTTGACTTCCCGCGTGCGGCCGAAATGCCGCCGGTCTTCAACTTCGCTCGATCCACTCAGATCTGGGTACCGCTCGCTCCCACGCCGCCGGGGCCGAACGCGCCCGACGAGTTGGCCGTAATTGCCCGCCTCGCGCCCGGCGCCGCGCTGGCCCAGGCGCAGGCCGCCATGCGGTTATTCACAGCACGCCGCATCCAACAAAACCCGCGCGCGGCGGACTGGTACAACTCCGATATACAGAGCTTGGGGCGTACCATGGCCGGGGACACACGCCGGCCGCTGTTGCTGCTTCAAGCGGCGGTGCTTCTCTTGTTATCGACCGCTTGCGCCAACGTCGCCAACCTATTGCTCACGCGGGGCCTGGCGCGCAAGCGAGAGTTCACGCTGCGCGCCGCGCTGGGCGCTCCCCGCGGCCGCCTGGTGCGCCAGTTGCTCAGCGAAAGTATCGTGCTATCGGCCTGCGGCGGCCTCGCCGGCGTTTTCATGGCTGAGATGGCGGTAGCGGCGGCGCGGCGCTTCGGCCCTGAAAATTTGCCGCGCTTGCGCGAGGTTGGCTTGAACCCAATGGTACTGGGGTTTGCCGTGGCGCTCAGCTTTGCCACTGGAATCCTGTTCGGCTTGGCGCCGGCCCTATCGGCCGCGCGGGTGCGGCTGGCCGCCGCGTTAAACTCGGGCGGCACGCGTGTCAGTGGCGGCACTCACACGCGACTCCGGCAGGCATTGTTGGTCGCGGAAGTCGCCCTGGCGTTGGTGCTGGTGGCCGGCGCCGGGTTGTTGTCGCGCAGCTTCGAAAATCTACTGCGCGCCGACGGCGGTTTTAGGCCCGATCGGGTGGTGAGTTTCGAACTAACGCTCCCCGCCCAAACCTATACGGCGGACGCGCAGATTCCACCCGTCTACCAGCGCATTCTGGAGGAATTGCGCCGGCTGCCTGGCGTGCGCGCGGCTGGTCTCGCCGCAGTTGTTCCCATGGCGGGCGCGGCCAACAGTACCGGCATTCGCCTCCCCGGCCACACTCTGCCCCCCCATCAGCGGCCGTTCGCCGCCTACACAATTGTTTCCGCCGGGTATTTTGCCGCGGCGGGCACTCCGCTGTTGCGTGGTCGCGATTTTGCCCCCACCGACGGAGAAGCCTCACCACCCGTTACCGTGATTAGCGCCACCATGGCGGCACGTTTCTGGCCGGGGCAGAACCCCATCGGCCAAATGGTCGGCCCAGGATCCGCCCAATACCCGCTCACCCGCATCATTGGCATTGTCGCCGACACCAAGCGGCTCTCGATGAGCGAAGTGCCAGGGCCGGAAATGTTTGTGCTCTACAACCAGCATCCCTGGCCGGACATGCACACCATGGATTTTCTGGTGCGCAGCGACGCGTCCGCCCTGACCCTTGGCCCAGCCCTCGCCGCGGCGGTGCATCGGGTTGACCCCAACCTGCCGCTGGCCAACCTGAGAACCATTGCCGAGTTGGTTTCCGAATCCATGGCGGGGGCCCGGATGGCGCTGGCGCTGATGGCCGCCTTCGGTTTCCTGGCGCTACTTACCGCCGTGGTCGGCATGTACAGCGTCACCGCCTTCGGGGTACGGCAGCGAGAGAAGGACATCGGCATCCGCATGGCTCTCGGCGCGCGGCCGCAGGACGTCTTCACCGCCGTGCTGCGCCAGGGCGCCGCCCTCGCCGCGCTGGGCGTGGTGGTGGGCTTGCTCGCCGCGCTGGGCCTGACGCGCCTGTTCGCCGCGCTGCTCTATGACGTCGCGCCTGGAGATCCAGCGACGTTTGCGGTTGTGGCGGCGATCCTAATGGCGACCGCGCTCGCCGCCTGCTACATTCCGGCCCGCCGCGCCACCCGCCTCGATCCGCTCGCCGCCCTGCGCGCCGAATAATCCAAGTCGTTATTATGGAAGCGTGAATCTGGCCGACCTTGAAACCCTCCTCGCCGTGGCGCGCGAGCGCAGCTTCTCGCGGGCGGCGGAGAAGCTGCGGCGCACCCAGCCGGCGGTTTCACTCGCCATCCGCAGGCTCGAGGAGGCGGCGGGCGACCGCCTGCTCGACCGCTCCGGCAAGCTGGTCCGGCTGACGGCGGCGGGCGAGCTGGTTGTCCGCCGCGCCGAATTCATGATCGAGCAGCGCGGGCGCATGGAGCAGGACTTGCTCGAGCTCCGCGACAAACACCAGGGCAAGGTCACCGTCGGCGCCAACGAAAGCACAGCGTTCTTCCTGCTGCCCGTCATCGAAGCCTTCCATCGCCGCTTCCCCCGCATCAAGATCGAGGTCCGCCGGAGCCTCTCCCGCAACATTCCCGCCGAGGTGCTGGCCGGCAATCTGGATTTGGGCATCGTTGCGTATGATCCCGAACAGCGCGAGCTACGCTGCGAGGTGGTCTGCAACGACAAATTGGCGTTCATCGTTTATCCCGCCCACCCGCTGGCCCATTCGCGGCGGCCGATCGCGATCGAGCGGCTGGGAAGAGAGCGCTTTATCGCCCACAACGTCGAATCCCCCTATCGCGAATTCACCATCGCGACGTTCCGGCGGGCCCACGTGCCGCTCCATATCACGCTCG
Source organism: Terriglobales bacterium (assembly GCA_035606395.1). Lineage (GTDB taxonomy): Bacteria > Acidobacteriota > Terriglobia > Terriglobales > SCQP01 > SCQP01. The sequence goes on from DATNFK010000043.1 coordinate 41,739, forward strand.
AGATGCCGACCGTCGAGGGCATCAAGCACCTGGTTGCGCGCGGCCTGGGCGTGGCGTTCGTGCCGCGCATCTCGGTCGCAGCCGAGCTGGAAGCCAAGCGCCTGGTCGAAGTCACCGTGCGCAATCTGAATGTCGCCCGCCCGCTGCGCCTGCTCGCCGCGCGGCGATTGACGCTCTCGCCGGCGGCGCAAGCGTTTTGGGATCAAGCCGTCCAGCTATAATTAAGTACTAGACCATGATCCAGTTGGCCGGCGCCGCCAAGCACTTTGGCGGGCGCACCCTCTTCAGCAACACCGACCTGCTCATCCCCGACCGCGCCCGTGTGGGCGTGGTGGGCGCGAACGGCAGCGGCAAGACCACGCTGCTCCGCATCCTCGCCGGCATCGAGCCGCTCGACGAAGGCAAGGTCCTGCAGAACAAGGACCAGACACTCGGCTACCTCCCCCAGGAAGGGTTGCGCATGGCCGGCCGTTCGCTCCTGGACGAATGCCGTTCCGTGTTTGCCGGCCTGATGGCGATCGAGCGCGAAATCCAGGAACTCGAAGGCCAGCTCGAACATACCGACGACCTCAGGCTGTTCGAGCGCTACTCCGACCTGCAGCACCAGTTTCAAGTCGCGGGCGGCCCCTCGCTGGAGGCGAAAATTGGAACCATCCTGAGCGGGCTCGCCTTTCTGCCCAGCGATCTGAATCGCCAGTGCGAGGAGTTCAGCGGCGGGTGGCAAATGCGCATCGCTCTCGCCAAGCTGCTGTTGCAGGAGCCTCGGGTGCTGCTGCTTGACGAGCCCACCAACCATCTCGATCTTGAAACCCGCAACTGGCTGGAGGAGTACCTCAACCGCTATCCCCACGCCTGCCTGCTTGTCTCCCACGACCGCTATTTTCTTGACGCGGTCGTGGATCGCATCGTGGATCTGGCGCAATCGAAGATCACCCTCTACACCGGCAACTACACCAGCTTTCTGCACCAGAAAGAGGATCGCCTGGTGCAGATTCGCGCCGCTTACGCCAACCAAAAGGAGCGTCGCGAGCAGCTCGAGGTTTTTATCAACCGCTTCCGCTATACCGCCACCAAGGCGAGCCAGGTGCAGAGCCGCATCAAGGAAATGGAGCGGATGGAATTGATCGAAGTGCCGCCGAACGAGGAGACGATTCACTTTTCATTTCCCCAGCCCAAGCCCAGCGGCCGGCGCGTGCTGGAACTGCGCCAGGCCTCGAAACACTACGGCAGCAAACGCGTCTTCGACGGACTCGATCTGGTGCTCGACCGCGGCGACCGCATAGGCCTGATCGGCCAGAACGGCGCCGGCAAGAGCACGCTGCTGCGGCTGCTTTCCGGCACCGAAGCGCCCGACAGCGGCGAGCGCATTGTCGGCCATCAAGTCACGCTCGACTTTTTCGCCCAGGATCAGTACAAGGTGCTCGACGAGAATGCCCGCATCCTCGACGACCTTACGTCGGTCAGCCCGACGCTGATGGTGCCGCAACTGCGCACCCTGCTCGGAAGTTTTCTCTTTCATGGCGACGACGTGTTCAAGCGCATCGGCGTGCTCAGCGGCGGCGAGCGCAACCGTTACGCACTGGCGCGCATGCTGCTGCGCCCGGCGAACTGCCTGCTGCTCGACGAGCCCACCAACCATCTCGACTTGCAGGCCAAGGAGGTATTACTCGAGGCGCTGCGCCAGTACACCGGCACCGTGATCTTCGTCTCCCACGATCGCGCCTTCATCGATGGCCTCGCGAATAAGATCATTCACGTCACGCCCAGCGAGACGGGTGGCGGAGTCGAGCTCTATCCCGGCAATTACGAGGAGTACCGTTACCACGCCGGCCTGCAAGCCGATGGGGCACGCGCGGCGGCGCCGCAGGCCGCGGCCGCGCCCAGCGCCGCGCCCCCGAGCGCGCCCAAGGCGCGCGTCAATCCCCAGCGCCAGCAGGCGCTGAAGAACGCGGTGTCGGCGCTCGAGGCTGAAATCGCCACTGTGGAAGAAGAGGTTAAGACGCTCGAAGCGGCGCTCGGCGACGAGGCGACGTTTCGCGACGCGCAGCTTTCGCAGGAGACGCTGGCGCGCTACAAATCCCAATCCGAGCGCCGCGCGGCGCTGTACGCCGAGTGGGAAGAGAAAACCGCCGCCTTGGCCGCGCTCTAGTTGATTGGCGCCGGCGGCGCGGCTGCCGCCGCGCGCGGCTCGCACTGTTTATTGCTCGGCTTGTTTCAGCGATACCGTCTCGCCGATGGTGGCGCCGGCGGTGGCCGGCGAATGGCGATAGGAGTCAATGATCTCGCGCTCGGAATCATGCAGCGCGGCGCGCAGGCTGAGGCCGATCTTCTTGTCATGCGGGCTGAGCTTGATGATCTTGAACTCGTACTCGCGCCCCACCACCAGCGGACCACCCTCGGTGACTTCCGGGTTGATCTCGGAGTTGTGGCACAGACCCTCGATGCCGCCCTCCATCTCGACGAAGGCGCCAAACGCGGCCAGCCGCAGCACCTTGCCGGGCAGCACTTCACCCAGTTGCCGATGAGCGAAAAACGTCTCCCACGCGTCGGGCTCGAGCTGCCGGATGCCCAGCGAGAGACGGCGATTGTCAACGTCAATGCTGAGAATCTTGGCCCGGACCTTATCGCCCTTCTTCACCACTTCGGAAGGATGCTGAATGCGCTTGGTCCAGGAGAAATCGGAAATGTGCACCAGTCCGTCAATGCCGTCCTCGATCTCGACAAACGCGCCGAAATCGGTCAGGTTCCGCACCCGGCCCTCGACGATGCTGCCGGGGGCGAAGCGCTCGGGCAGAGATTCCCACGGGTTGCTCTGCGCCTGGCGCAGCGACAACGACATCCGCCGGTCGTTGGGATTGACATCGAGCACCACCGCCTCGAGCGGCTGCTCCAGCGAAACGATCTTGCCGGGATGCTTGGTGCGCTTCGACCACGACAGCTCGGAGATATGGATCAACCCCTCGATGCCCTGTTCGAGCTCTACAAAGCAGCCGTAGTCGGTAATGCTGACCACCTTGCCGTGAACATGGGCGCCGACCGGATAGCGTTCTTTCGCGTCGGCCCACGGATCGGGCAGCAATTGCTTGAAGCCGAGCGATACGCGCAGCTTGGCCCGGTCGAACTTCAACACCTTGACGGTGATCTCGTCGTTGGGCTGCACCATCTCGTTCGGATGAGCCACCCTGCCCCACGACAGGTCGCTGACGTGCAGCAGGCCGTCGAGTCCGCCGACATCAACGAAGACGCCGTACTCGGTGACATTCTTGACCACGCCGGTGACCACCTGGCCCTCGGCCAGTGTCTCAAGCGTTTGGGCGCGCCGGGCTTCGAGTTCTTCCTGCAGCACGGCTTTGCGCGAGACGACGATGTTGCCCCGCTTTTTGTTGAGCTTGATCACCCGCACCCGCACGTCGGTGCCGATGAACGCGTCAAGATTGCGCACCGGGCGCACATCGAGCTGCGAGCCGGGCAGAAACGCCTTCACGCCAATGTCGCACGCCAGCCCGCCCTTGGTGCGTTCCGTTACGCGACCGTGGATGATGGTGGCCTGGTCGGCGGCGTGCTCGAGCTCGTCCCACAGGCGCAGCCGCGCGGCTTTCTCATGGGAGAGGCGCAAACCGCGTTCGCCGGATTCGCGTTCGATAACGACGTCAATGACATCGCCGGGGTGGACTTGCGCCACGCCCGTGGCGTCGACAAACTCGCGCAGGCGGACGATGCCCTCGGACTTGAGTCCGACATCGACCACCACATCTTCGCCATCAATTTTTAGGACTGTGCCTTTGAGGACTTCGCCTTCGGCGGCTTGGTTCTGTTGTTCAAAGGATTCGAGGAGTTGTTCAAAATCTTCCATGGGGTTGAAAGGAATGATTTGGCGTCACCATCCACCGGCGTGCCGCCGCTTCAAGCGCAATGATCATAATAGCACACTGTGCGGCAACCGGCGTTAGATCAGCGGATTGCGTGTCTTGATCCCAGAGGCGCGGGAAAAGTCGCGGTCGGCGGTCCAGAGTTCGGTGACGCCGTGCTCGCGGCAGAGGGCGGCAATGCGGGCGTCGTGGACACCGCCGCCGGTGATTTTCCCCGTGACCAGTACCGATTTCAGCTCACTCCAGTGGCCGTGAAGCTCGCCCAACAGACGCAGCGCCGGCGACTCCATCCAGGCCTCAACCTGCTCGATCGAAGCTCCCAGCGAATTTGCACCGCGAAACAGCCTAGGATTTGTCGTTACCGCCAGGAATTCGTGAATGCACGGCCAGGGAATTGCCCACGGCGCGCCGGACGAGCCAAGACCCTCAATTTGCCGGCGCGCGTCGCGATGCCATTCCGAGCCGCGATGGTGCGCATACACAAGGATGTTGGTATCAACGGCGACGAAAGTGCCGCTAACTCGCCGCGGCCTTCATAAATAATCTTCCGAATCTCGGGCCACGAATCGGGCACGAGCATCTCGCCCAGATCGCGGCTCGCATCGCGCAGACGAAAAGGCTTGCTCGCCGCACGGTCACGATCAATGGCCATCCGCAACCCCTCCTCCACAAGTTGGCGCAGCGGGATGTGGCGCGCCCGCGCCCGCACCTTGGCTTCGGCAAGAAGCGATGGCGGAAGATCGAGGGTCGTCTTCACAAAACCATACTGCCATATTTTTGTAGCAACATCAATTGATAGGCGCGGGGCCGGAATCGGGACCCCTGAGCCCAATCCGGCGCCGCGGCTCCCGCGTATGGGTGCGACTGGACTTCTTCATTCAATGCACATCGAAATACGCGCGCGTGGCGGGATCTGGACAATGCCGCCATTCGCAACCTGTTCGCGCTCTTCCCGTGGGAGTGGCTGCTGGCGGAGTTTCCGGACGCGATTCTTGCCACCGCGCACGAGGTCAATTGGATCGAGCCTATTTGGAAGATGGGGCAGCGCCGTTCCAACCTAGATCTTTGGCCAGCAGTCCCACGGTTTGAAGCCCGGCGCTTTGGGCTGTGTCGCGCAGATAGGAGACCGTCATGACGTCTTCGAGATCGTCGGCGTGCACAAAGTGCACCACGCCACCCGGCAGATACGCTTTCAAATCCTGCCACTTGGCCATCAATTTGTCGTGAATCGAGTTGAACTGGTCAGCCGCCGGCCGCACCGCTGTAGCGCAACTGGCCTGGCTGCGGCGCGAGGGCGGATTTAAGGTACCACGGTCAACGCACCACGGCCGCCGCGGTTTCGCGGCGGAAGTCGCGACCATGCATGGCGACGAACACGCACATTTCATAGAGCCGCGAGCGCAGGCGCTCGCCCAGCGCCTGGGCCAGGGTGCCTGGGGCGCTATACTCGCTGCCGTCGCTCATGCGCGCCGTACGGGGCTCGGCATCTTCCAGATTGGTCGTGAGAATGGTCGCGAGCTTATGGCTGTAGCGGTGGTTGAGCAGGTAGTGCAGCGTCTCCTGCGCCCATTCGGTCGAGCGGCCGACGCCGAGATCGTCGAGCACGAGCACCTCGGCCGAGAGCAGCGGCGCCACGATGCCCTGCTCGGTGGCGGGGTTCGCGGGATCGTAGCTGGCCTGGATCTGCTTCAGCAGGGCGCGATAGTCAGCGAAGCGGCAGGCGAAGCCGCGCTCGAGCAAGTTCTGGGCAATCGCCACCGCCAAGTGGGTCTTGCCCACGCCCACATTGCCGAAGAGAAGCAAGCCGGTGCGGTCGCGGTCGGCCAATGCGCCGGGAAAATCGCGGGCGTAGGTGGCCGCCAGCCGGTGCGCCAGGATCAGCTCACGCGCGCCCGCGGGCAGGTCAAAATTCTCCAGCGTGCAGTGTTGATACCGCTTGGGAATCTGCGCGGCGTCGAGCAGCTCGGACAAACGCCTCGTCTCATCACATTCGCAGCGCACCACCGCCGTGGGCAACAAAGCCTCGCCCGAGCCGGACGCCTGGGCCAGCCGCCACCCCGTATCGCCACAGTGCGCGCAAGCCACGAGTCAAATACCTACGCCGGCTGCGGATGTTCGCCGGGAGCGCGCACCGGGGCCCGGCCGGGCTCCGGGCGCAGGATTTCCTGCACGCCATCGGCCTGCCCGCCCTGCATCGGCGGCAGCGTCTTACCGGCCAGCAGCGCCTTGATTTCGTCCGCATCCAGACTCTCGCGGTCGAGCAAATTGTCGGCCAGGCGCCGCAGCATCTCGGCGTTCTCAACCAAAATCTTGCGGGCGCGGTCGTAGCCCTCCATCACCAGCCGGCGCACTTCCTGGTCGATGCGGATGGCCGTGTCCTCGGAAAAATCGCGGTGCTGTGAAATCTCACGTCCCAGGAAGATCTGCTCTTCCTTCTTTCCGAACGTCAGTGGTCCGAGCTCGCTCATGCCCCACTCGCACACCATCTTGCGGGCGAGGTCGGTGGCCTGCTCGATGTCGTTGCCGGCGCCGGTCGTCATGTGGTCCATGTACAACTCTTCGGCGATACGGCCGCCCATCATCACCGCCAGCCGCGCCTGCAAATAATCGCGGGTATAGGTGTACTTGTCGTCGGTGGGCAGTTGCATGGTCACGCCCAGCGCCATGCCGCGCGGGATAATGGTGACCTTGTGCAGGGGGTCGGAGTGCGGCGTCATCGCCGCGACCAGCGCATGCCCGGCCTCGTGATACGCGGTATTTTTCTTCTCTTCGTCGGTGAGGATCATCGAGCGCCGCTCGGCACCCATCAAGACCTTGTCCTTGGCGCCTTCGAGGTCGGCCATGATCACCGTCTTACGGTTGAAGCGGGCGGCGGAGAGAGCGGCTTCGTTGATCAAGTTGGCGAGATCGGCGCCGGTGAATCCCGGTGTGCCGCGCGCCAACACGGCCAGGTTAACTTCCTCGGCCAGCGGGATGCGGCGGGCGTGGACCCGCAGAATCTCCTCACGTCCGCGAAGATCGGGGCGCGGCACCACCACGCGGCGGTCAAAGCGGCCAGGCCGCAGCAGGGCCGGGTCGAGCACGTCGGGACGGTTGGTCGAGGCAATCAGGATCACGCCCTCGTTACTCTCAAAGCCATCCATCTCGACCAGCAACTGGTTGAGCGTCTGTTCGCGCTCGTCGTGGCCGCCGCCCAGCCCGGCTCCGCGATGGCGCCCGACGGCGTCAATTTCGTCAATGAAAATAATGCAAGGCGCGTTTTTCTTGCCCTGCTCGAATAGATCACGCACACGGCTGGCGCCGACGCCGACGAACATCTCGACGAAATCCGAACCTGAAATCGAGAAGAACGGAACGTTCGCCTCGCCCGCAATCGCCCGCGCCAGCAACGTCTTGCCGGTGCCGGGAGGGCCCACCAACAGCACGCCCTTGGGAATGCGGCCGCCGAGTTTCTGGAACTTTTGCGGTTCTTTTAGAAATTCTATGATTTCCCTAAGCTCGTCTTTGGCCTCGTTCACTCCCGCGACGTCCTTGAACGTCACCTTCTTCTGCTGGGTCGAAAGCAGCCGCGCCCTGCTCTTGCCGAAAGACAACGCCTTGTTGCCGCCGTTCTGCATCTGCCGCATCATGAAAATCCAGAGTGCGATGATCAGCAGTATCGGCACACCGTCAATCAGCAGATTCGCCCACGAAGTGTTCGAAGGCTCCTTGATATTGACCGCGACGCCCTTGTCCTGGAGAATTTTGTACAGGTCCGGATAGTTGGCCGGAATGACGCTGTGGAAGGTCTCGTCCTTTGGAGTGCGCACCTGCCCATGAACGTCGTTACCGGTGATGGTCACCGCCGTGACGTTGCCATCCTGCGCCTGGTTCATGAATTGGGAAAAGCTGATCTCCTGTTCCTTCGCTGCCGTGCCGCCCACTTTTACCACCTGCCACAGGACCACGGCAACGGCCACCAGCACTACCCAAAGAACAACGGTTTTTACGGTTGAATTCAAAGACCCTTCTTTTGTCCGCAGCAAGAGGGCTACGGGCGTATTCAGTTAGATGTTCCGCTGGCCAAATCGTTCCAGCTTAATACCTACAGTCCTTGGCCTGAGGAGCGCAAGCCATTCCTGATTATAGCGGCTTTTTCCCTACCGGCGCCGATGCCGCGCCAATTTCAATTTTTTGGGATGTCAGTTTGCATTCGAGCCGACCTAGCGGCATTCGCCGCGGATGCCGCCCGGCGTCGCGCATGCCCCCGACTACGCGCTCAAGGGCAGCAAAGTCCACGCCCAACAGGTCGCCCTGGACCTTCTCGACCGCTGCCCGAAGCAGGCGCCGTGACAGCGCCAGCGGCAATTTGCGCACGGCCGCGCGGTCGGCAACCAGGGAACCTGCGGATGACAAATGCCACATGTTAGCCAGGATCGGCGCCACGGTCGCCTGCCAAAACTCCTCTTCGGCGCGCGCCACCTCGGCGAGGCTCCCGAGCCGGGCCACGAGTTCAGGCTGTTCCTTTAGCAGGGCCGGGATGATTTGGTGTCGCATCCGAGTCCGTCCAAAGGCGGTGTCAAGATTGGTCGCGTCTTCGCGCCACACCTCATTCCGATGTTCGAGCCAATTGCGAAGCTCGGCGCGCGTGGCGCACAGCAGCGGACGTACCAAACTGGTAACCCCCGAATCGCGATCGAACCCACGCGCCGGCAGAATGCCGGCCAGTCCCCGGGTGCCCGAACCGCGCAGTACGCGCATGAGCACGGTTTCGGCCTGATCGTCGGCGGTGTGCCCGGTCGCCACGCGCGTCGCTTTGCCGGCGGCGACGAGCCCGTCTAAAAAAGTGTAGCGTCCGCGCCGCGCCGCCTGTTCGCGGTCGGCTCCGGCGCTGGGAGCCTCAGCGCGTCCCAGCACAAAGGGGAGCGATAAGCGCGAGGCCAGCGCTTCAACCCAATGCGCATCGGCGCTCGAATCGGCACGCCAGCCATGATCATAGTGGGCGACCGTAAGCTGCCAGCCTTCGGTTTCTCGCAGCGAATGCAACAGCAGCAGCAACGCCAACGAATCGGATCCTCCGGAAACCGCGACCGCGATGCGATCCCCCGGCGCCGCCATTTGGTGCAGGCGCATCCATCGAACTACGCGCTCGGACAAAGCGAAGGAACTCTTGGACGCAATCATGACAGCATGGCGCGCAGGCCGGCTTCCACCGTCCAGCGCGGAGCAAAGCCCAGGCGTTGGCGCGCCTTGCCGATATCGGCGAGCGAATGCACGATATCGCCGGCGCGCGCCGGTTCGAAGCGCGGCGCGCGGTCTCCGGTACCGGTCAATTGAGCCAGCAGTTCCGCAATTTGTAACAGCGAGGTCGCCTCGCCCCGCCCGACATTGAACACTTCGCCCGCCAATCCCGGCGCCTCCTGGGCGAGCAGATTGGCGCGCGCGACGTCCTCGACATAAATGAAGTCGCGAGTCTGGCGGCCGTCGCCAAAAATCGTCACCGGTTCGCCGCGCCGCGTTGCGTCCATGAAGCGTGACAGTACGCCGCTGTACGGCGAGTTCGGATCCTGTCGCGGCCCGAACACATTGAAGTAACGCAGCGCCACCGCCTCCAACCCGTAGGCCGCGGAAAACATGCGCGCGTACAGTTCGCCCGCGCACTTCGAAACGCCATAGGGCGACAACGGTCTAGGCGCCTCCGATTCGACCAGCGGCAGGCGCGGGTTGTCGCCATAAACCGCGGCTGAACTCGAGTACACCAATCGCCCCACTCCCGCCGCCGCCGCGGCTTGCAATAGACGCAAGGTCCCTTCACAGTTCGTGCGCTGATCCTCGAGCGGCATTGCGACCGATTGCGGCACTGAAACTTTGGCGGCCAGATGAAACACCGCCTCTCTGCCCGCCACGGCGCGGCGCAGGGCGTCGGCATCCAATAGATCACCTGCGAGAATCTCGACGGCGCCAGCCAGGCCGGTGAGATTTTCCCGCTTTCCGGTCGAAAAATTGTCCAACACGCGCACTTCGTCGCCGCGCGCCAAGAGCGCTCGCACGACGGCCGAACCAATGAAACCCGCGCCCCCGGTGACTAAACTGCGCATATGGTAAGTCTTGCATGTTCCTTGAGTTTCGGTGTAGCTTGTACGTGCAGTACTACCACACGAGGCCCCGTCGCAGTTGACGGGGTTTTCGTGTTTATCCACCATGATTCATCCATCAATTTTCAAGAGTTACGACATTCGCGGCATCTACCCCACCCAGCTCGATGAAGCCGGCGCGCGCGCGATTGCCCGCGCGCTGGTACAGGTGACTGGCGCCCGCACCATGGTAGTAGGCAAGGACGTTCGCGCCTCCGGCCCCGCGCTGGCGCAAGCGGCCATCGATGCCCTGCTTGAGGCCGGGACCAATGTAGTGGATATCGGCACGGTTTCTACCGACATGTTCTATTTCGCAGTAGCCACCCTTGATGTGGATGGCGGCTTTACAATTTCGGCGTCGCACAATCCCGGCAATTGGAATGGCTTTAACTGCTGCCGCCGCGGCGCCGTGCCGCTCTCGCTCGCCAGCGGACTCGACCAGGTACGCGACCTGGCGATGGCCGACTCCGGTACCGTCGTGAAGGCATCCCGCAAAGGCACTTACACCCAACACGACGTATGGGACGAATTTGCCGATTACGTGCTCAGCTATGTTGATCGCTCGCTGATCCGACCCACACGCCTCGTTGCCAATGGCAATTGCGGATTGCAAGTCGAGGCGCTGCGGCGCGTGGTGGCGCGCGGCCGGCTGCCGCTCACCATTCACGGTATTTACGACAAGCCCGATGGCAGCTTTCCGGTGCCGGGAGGCGTGCCCAACCCGCTACTTCCAGCCAATCAGGGCGAACTCGTGGCCACGGTTCTCGCCGATCGCGCCGACCTCGGCGTCGCCTGGGACGCTGATGGTGACCGTTGCTTCTTCGTGGATGAGACCGGCTATTTCCTCTCCGGCTACTTCACCACCGCGATCCTGGCGCGCTCGATTCTCAGCCACAATCCTGGCGCCACAGTGGTGATCGATCCCCGCAGCATCTGGGCAACGCAGGAGACGATCGCTACACTCGGCGGCAAGACCGTGCTCAGCCGCGCCGGCATGACGATCATTCCCGGCAAAATGCGCGATGTGGATGCCGCCTTCGCCGGCGAGATGTCGGCCCATTTCTACTTTGCCCGCAACTGGTACCGCGACAACGGCATGATTCCGCTCCTGCTCATGCTAGAACTGCTGGGACGCGAAAACAAGCCGCTCTCAGCCTTGGTCGCCCCCTTGCGCCAGCGTTATTTCGCCAGCGGCGAAATCAACTTCATCGTGCCCGATGCGCCCGCGACCATCGCCAAAGTCGAAGACCAATTCCGCGACGGCGAGCGCGACCATACCGACGGACTCTCCGTCGCCTACCCCGATTGGCGTTTCAATCTGCGCTCGTCGAACACTGAACCTCTGCTGCGTCTCAATGTCGAAGCCCGCAGCCACGAAGCCCTGGATCGCGGTCTCGCCCGTGTCGAATCCCTGCTTGGCAATCGCGCCGAGGGCCACTGAGCGGAACAACTATCGGTTAGCAATTACGGTGTTTGTATCAACATGGCGTGCGCCACTTAACAGCGGCTAAGCCGTGCTTTCGGCCGCGAAAAAGCTCTCGACCTGCTCCAGCACTTCGGCTTCGCCGCGGGCATGGTAGACAGTTTGGCGCAGCCGAGCGCCGTCCTCAACGCCGTGGGTGAACCATGTGACGAACTGCTTCATCTTGCCCAGCGCGCCCGGCGTCGGTTGCCGGACTAAGCGCGAAAAATAATCCAGCATCAGCTCGGCGCGATCGCCGGCTTGGGGCTGGCTATACGCGCCGGTTCGGCGGAACGACTCAATCTGCCGGAAAATCCACGGGTTCGAAGCCGCCGCGCGCCCGATCATGACTCCATCGCATCCGGTCTGCTCAATCATGGCCGCGGCGTCCTCGGGTGTGCGCACGTCGCCATTGCCGAACACAGGAATCGTCACCGCCTGCTTAACTTCGGCGATCCATCGCCACTGCGCCTCTCCCGAATACCCCTGCTCCCGGGTGCGGGCGTGCAGCGCCAGTCCGTTGACGCCGCAGCTCTCGGCCAGCCGCGCCAGCGCGACGTGCACCAGTTGCTCCTCGTCCCACCCCGCGCGAAATTTCACTGTAAAAGGCAGCGACACCGCCGACCGAATGCTCTCGAACAGTCTGCCTAGCAGCGGTAAGTCGCGCAGCAGTCCGGAGCCGCCGTTGCACTTGACGACTTTTTTCGCCGGGCATCCGAGGTTGAGGTCGATCGAGTCGAACCCCATCGCCTCCACCACCCGCGCCGCCTCGCCCATCACTTCCGGGTCGCTGCCGAACAACTGCGCCGCGATCGGGCGTTCCGGCTCGTCGAAGCTCAAGTACCGGCGGGCCACTTTTTCCGAGCGCACAATGCCGTCGCCCGACGTGAACTCGGTCATGATCAATCCGCACCCTCCGAGGTCGCGGATGAAACGTCGGAAAACCGTGTCGGTGATGCCCGCCATCGGCGCCAGCACCGTCGCCGGCTCGACCCGTACCCGGCGCGCGCCATGCGCGATCTCAACCGCGCCCGGCAGCGATTCCGGCCGGCCCGCCGTTTTCCGGGTCAGCGCATTGTCCCAGCTCTTCCGCACCCTTTCATTCTAGCTTCGCATTAAGCAATGCGGATAATCTTGCGCTTGATTGCATACTGCACCAGTTGCGCCTTATTGTGAATGTCGAGCTTGCGCATGAGGTTGAACTTGTGCGCTTCGACGGTTTTCACGCTCAAATTCAGCGCTACCGCGATCTCTTTCACCGACATACCCTCAGCCAAAAACTTTATGGTCTCGTTCTCGCGCGGCGTCAACGTGCCCAGGCGCGGCTTGAAGCGTTCCGCCGGATCGCGCTCGGTGATGTCCTCCACCAGCTTTGAGAGCACGCGCGGGCTGAGGTACTTGCCGCCGCGCCGCACTTCACGAATCGCGCCGACGAGTTGATCGGCGGGGCTGTCCTTCAGCATGTAGCCGGAGGCGCCGGCCTCGAGGCTCTGCTGCAGGTAATCCTCGTCGTCGTACATGCTGAGGAACATGATCTTGATCTCCGGGCGCTGTTTGCGAATCTGCCGCACGGCTTCGAAGCTGGTCAGGCCGGGCATGCCGATATCCATCAGCACCAGGTCGGGCTTTAGTTCGGCCGCCTTGGCGACCGCGTCGGCTCCGTCGTGGGCTTCGCCGACGACTTGCATGTCATATTCGGCTTCGAGAAGATTCTTCAGCCCTTGACGGAAGAGGGTGTGGTCATCAGTGAGGAGAATGCGGAATTTCATCATAGTGGTAGTTGGGTGGTGAAGCTAAGAAGCTCTTTGAATGTCCACAGTTTTATTCGGCACCGCCACGGGTACCCGAATCGAAAGGCGCACCCCGCGGCCGCCATTCGTCCCGATATCGAGCTGACCGCCGGCAAGGCGCACGCGTTCGCGCATGCCCGAGAGTCCGAAGCGCGAGTGATTGTTCGCGACGGGTGCCTGCGGCATGCCACAGCCATCGTCGCTGAGGCGGATGCGCAACTCGCCCGCCCGCACGGCGATCTCCAAATCGACGCGCCGCGCCTGAGCGTGCCGGGCAATGTTGCGCAGACCTTCGAGCACAACCCTGTAAATCATGGATTGCAGGCTGCGCTCCAGCTCAATGCCTTCGGTAAAGCAGCGGAAACGCGTTTGCCAACGCTGTTCCGCCCGCAGCTTGCGCAGCTCGACCCGGAGCGCCGCCTCGAGGCCGAGCTCGTCCAGCAGGAGCGGCGAGAGCTGGGCCAGTATGCGACGCAATTCGGCGACGCTGTCGTCCACCAGATTCACACTCTTGCGCAGCCAGGCGCGGGTCGCGGCGCGCGTTGGCTGGCGCAGCCCCATTTCGAGGTATAAGCGGAGGGCGAGAAGCGATTGGCCGGTTTCGTCGTGCAGATCGCGACTGATGCGGCGGCGCTCCTCGTCCTGCGCGTCGAGCAGTTTGCGCGACAGCTCGAGCACGCGCTTTTGCTGCCGTCCCAAACGGTCGGCCATACGCGTGCGCTCGATCGCCATGGTCAGCCGTTCGGCGAGGGCGAGCAGCAGCTCCCGTTCCTGCGGCAGGCATTCATAGACGCGGTCAAACGCGAGCACCAGCACGCCCATCGGCTCGGTCTTGGACTGGCCCACGTGGCGGGCCAGCGGCACCGCCCAAACCGAGTGCCAACCTTGCGCTTGCATCTCCTGATCGCAAAGGAACACTGGCGTGCCGCCGCCCAGCACGCTGGCCAGCAGTGCCGCGCTCGGCTCCTGGAGCGAACCGACGCCCGCCGCGCGCGCCAATCCTGGCGCCCGCCGGGCGGCGCTGCGCTCGTCCAGCAGAAAGATCTGTCCGTTCTGAAATGGAAACAACTGCGCCGCCTGCTCCAGCACCCGCTGCAGCAGCTCGGCCATTCCGGCCGAGTTTAATTCCGCATCGAGCACCGCCAGTAGCGCCTGAGCGGCCTTGCTTTGAGCGCCAACATAGGCTTCGGCCACCGCCAGCGAAATCCGCTGCTCGATCCAGGCCTGCATAGCGCGAGCCGCCCGCGGACCAAATTTAGGACGCAAACTCTCCAGCGACAACCCGCGAAAGTCGCGCGCCGCACTCAATACCTGCTCCATCGGAATGCCGAGTTTGGCCAGCCGCGTAGCGACGTACCGGAAGTGCTCATCCTCGGCACCCGGAGGCGGCATCAATAGTTGTTCGAGCGCAAATAGGCCGCGCGCCGACAGCGGCAGGCGCATCGCGTATTGCTTGCGCCATGTCCGACGCAGTGCCAAGTGATCCGTCGTCAGGCACATTTGTGCCTGACGCATGGCGTCGTGTGGAAATAGATGGAATACTTCTGCGCTCACCGGAAAACCACTGGGACGAAGGCGGGCGAACACCTGCTTACACTTGCTGGTGAAGCGAGTATATCAGGTAAGATGAACCTACAAACCTAGCGCCGTAGTGCTTTTTTGTCCGGCGCCGGCGATGCCGCAAAACCATTGCACAATTTCACCTGCATTTCTGATTCCACTCCTAATTCAATCGTCGTGTCAGGGCCCACCGCCAGCGGCAAGACGGCGCTCGCTTTGGCGCTCGCGCGACAATTGGGAGGCACCGGCTCCGTCGAGGTCGTCAACTTCGATTCGGTGCAGCTCTACCGCGACTTCGATCTGGGTACGGCAAAACCTACCACCTCCGAGCTGGAAGAGGTTCCGCATCACCTTATCGGCGTAGCGGACGCGGCATCGCCCTGGACGGCCGGCGAGTACGCCCGCAGGGCGCGTCCGATCGTGGCCGACATTCTGCGCCGCGGTAAACTTCCGATTCTCGTCGGCGGCACCGGCTTCTACTTGCGGGCGCTGCTCGACGGTTTGTCGGCGCTTCCGCAATCGTCACGAGAACTGCGCCATCGTCTGGCCGCCCACCCACGTTTGCACGAACTGCTGCGCCGACTCGATCCCGGAGCCGCGGCGCGCATCGCGCCTGGCGATCGCGAAAAGATTGTCCGCGCCGTGGAAGTGCGGCTACTCACCCGCCGCCCTGTGGCGGACGCCTGGCAAGCCGCGCCGCGGGAGCCGTTCGCTGAAATTCGAGCGCTCAAGTTCGCGCTGCGCCCGGAGCGCGCCCAGCTTTACGAACGCATCGATCGACGCGCGGAAATCATGTTCTCGGGAGGAATTCAGGAGGAAACTCGCCGCCTGCTGCGCCGCTATCCAGCCGACGTTCGCATTTGGATTGCGCATGGCTACAAGCAAGCCTGCGACATCGTGCTGCGCGGAGTGCCCGAGGCGCAGGCCCTCGCCGAAGCTCAGCAAGAGCAGCGCCGCTATGCCAAGCGCCAGTGGACCTGGCTGCGTTCCGACCCCGATTACCACTGGCTTGATGGATTCGGCGACGACCCCGTCATCCAGCAAACCGCCGCCAACCAAACAAAAGCCGCGCTCAATCTACAGGCGGATTGAGCGCGGCGCGGAAGGTTCCCCGTGGGTTAATCGGTTCTTACCAGTTAAACTCCGTCCGCAGCAGAATGGTCCGTGTGCTGCTTCCGGTGGTCGAGGTGATGAGTCCGAAGCTGCTGCTAGTCGGTGAAGTATTGGCGAGATTGAAAAAGGGATGGTTCAGGAAGTTGATGTCCTCCACCCGCAGATTCAATCCAGCGCGTTCGCTGATCCTAATCTGCTTATTCAGGCTCATGTTCAACGACACATTGGGCACATTGCGCAGAAACGCGATTTGACCATACGACCCCGGCGTCGAAGCCGGACCGTACGTGCTCGGATTCGGGATTCCGCCCGTGCCCAGTATCTGGTCCCGTGCCGCCGTGCCCAGACTGCCGTTCACCACCTTGCCATCCCTCGTCGTCAGTGATTGCTGCAACTGCGACGTCGGCAAGCTCAGCGCCACTCCGCTGCTGGCCAGGTCGCTGACCGTGTCCCGCCCGCTCGTCAGTAGCACGGGCGTCCCCGTCTCAATCTGTTCCGTACCGCCCAGCGTCCAACCGCCGATGGCGTTGTTCACCAGGTCGCTGCCGGACGAGATCAGCCGTCCCCGCCCCAGCGGCAGGTCGTAGGTCCAGAACGAGTTCCAGGCAAAGCGCTGATCGAACGGCGTGGGACCGTAACTCAGGCGCGCGTTGTGGATATCCAACCACTGGTCCCCGGCCGTCTGGTCGCTCGCGTTTAATAAATCTCCCAGGGAGTGGCTCCAAACAAAATTGGCGTTGTAGCTTAGGCCATGCCCAAAGGTGTGGCGCACCTCAAGTTGCAGGCCGTTGTAGTTGTTGTCTCCGTTATCGTCTTGATAGAACATGCCGCCACTGCGACTATTAAATCCGCCCGCGTACGGGTTGGGGCTGAACAGTGTTGCCGTGTAGGCTCCCGGCGCGCTGTATCCGAACTGCGCGCACGGGCTGAAGTTTGTCCCCACCAGGTTGCAGTAGTACCCCGCCCCGAAAGTCGAGGTCTGTGACAGCACGCCGGCCATCGTACCCGCCACACCTTGCTGCAGGTCCACGATCAAGCTGCCGCTACTATAGCCCTGGCTCGCCGGCAGCCCTTTGAAGGCGGCATCGAAAATCGGCGTCGGGTTCTGGCCCGGCAACCCATTGTTGGCGAATCCTTTCTTGCCGGCCGCGAGGTTGGCCGCCAGATTCGCCTGCGCCTGCTGGAATTGTGTCAAGAATCCATTGCTTGTAATGTTCACTTGATCGATGTTCTGGAAGTGCCACATGTGGTGGCTGGCGTTGCCGACATATCTTGCTTCCACCACTGTCTTGTTGGTCAGTTGCCGCTGCAAGCCAAACGTCCAGCTCTCCGTGTAGGGTGTACGCAGGTTCGGATTCACAAAGCCCAGCGGCTGGAATCCGAATGCAAACTCCGACTCTGGGAAGGGAAACCCAAAGCTAGTCGGGAAAGATGAAAACGCCGGCGGCGGCGAGGTCAAATTCAGGCTCCCTGGCGCGAAATTTGAGAACAGCGACTGGCTTGATCCGGGATTTTCCGTGATCGTGTTCGATATGGTGTTCATTCCTTCGCTGTAATAGCTGACCGCATAGCTGCCCCGCACCACGGTTTTGTGATCGCCCAGCAAACCGCTGAGCGGCCCCGACCCTCCCGGGTTCCAGGCAAAGCCAACGCTGGGCCCGACGTTACCGAGGCTCGATTTGTAGGGCGCCGCCACCTGGTTGAATTGCGGGTTGGCCGCGCCCCCAAAAAACGACGCGGCATCGGGCTCACCATCAATTCCGTTGGTGGTTTTGATTGGTCCATCCAACTCCCACGCCAGGCCATAATTCAATGTAAGGTTCGGTGTCGCGCGCCAGGCATCCTGCAAGTACAGGCTGCCTGAGCTGAACGCCCAGCGTTGCGTTGCCCCTTGGAACTCCGCGTATTTGTGCGTTTTCTCATCCACGTTGACGTTGCCCGAAACACTGCTCACCCGCCCGGTCAGCAGCGCGAACAGCGATTCAGCGTTCCCCAAATCCCCGTTCTGAGTGTTGATCCCCGGAAATTGGTTTTGGAAAGCAGCCGACGTCAAAGGATCGCCCGACGCCACCCCAAGGCTGTAATCCGGAATGCCGGCGCTGCCGAACGAAGTCTCCCAGAAGCTGGTGTGCAGCAGGCTGCCGCCCCATTGGGTCGTGTGCGCCCCGTGATTCCAGGTAAAGTCGTCGCGCACCTGGTATACCGGGTTGTTGCGTATGAACGGCAGCACATTGGGAATCGTCGCCGCGATCAGGGGGGTGCTGATGATGCGATTCCCCCAGGGCGCGAACTGGGTTGGGTCCGAGCCGTGCGAAAAATACTCGCCATTGCTCTGGATCCCAAACGTGAAGTTGTTCACAAGATTCGGGCTGATCGCCCAGTCTAAACCGTTGCTCTCGGTGTAAGTGGTGATCTTGTATCCATTGCTGAAGGCATATTGCGACAGTCCCGGGTACGGCGGCGCCGAACCTGCGATGTTTTCGTACCGCAGGTTCTCGGACGCGTGAAAATCGAGGTTGTTCGAGATTTGATAATCCAGGCGCCCGGTGGGGAAATATTGGCTGATATGATTCGGCTGTTCCCACTCCATCGTCTGCCAGTACGGCTGCCCCGTGATCGGTAACGTGCCGGTCGCCAATTTTTGCGAACTGTTGGCGGTGTTCAGCATGGCCGCCACTGTCGCGTCCTGCGTGACGTTGTTGATTCCGGCCGCCTGTGCGGCCGTATACACGTTTACCGTGTGCTGCTGGCCATCGGTGCCCTGGTATACGAAGTTGCCCGCCTGCGACGCCGGCGTCAGGATCGTCGTCGTGTCAATGCTCGATCCCGGCTGCGGCTGGGCCTCGAAATAGGCGAAGAAGTACAGCTTCTTGTTCCCGGGCCACAGCGGCCCGCCCACGCCTATGAAGGGATTGTTCTGCCGCGATTTGTTAATCGGCTGACCGTGGAGGTTGTTGAAGTAACTGTTGGCGTTCAGCGCCCAATTCGCAAATTGCCAGCCCGCATTGATGTGGTACTGATCGGTGCCGCGCTTGGTGGTAAATCGCATCTGCATCGCCCCACCGGTCAGATCACTGGCGGTGTTGCCGGCGGTGGTGATTGTGACCTCCTGCATCGCATTGATGCGCGCCGGCGCGAATGAGAAGAAGCTCGTGCCGCCAGACTTGAAGCGTTGCGAGTTGTTGTTCATCCCGTCGAGGGAGATGTTCATGGAGGCGTTCGGCAAGTTATTGAAGTCGTCGTTGCGCCCCGAGCCAATCTGACTGCCCGCCGACAGGAGCGCGAACTGCAGCGTGTCGCGACTCGCATAGGGGAGGTCAGCAATGGCCTTGTTGTCGACCGTGGTCGATATGGCCGTGGTCGAGGTCTGCAACTCCGCCGGCGTACCGGTCACCTCGACCGCTTGCGTGCTCGTTCCGAGTTGTAGTCGCACTTGCAGATCGGTAACACGACCGGTGTCGACCGCCACAGTCGCGTAGTTCGCCGGCTGGAATCCGGTCTTGCTCACGCTCAGCGAATATGTCGCCGCCTGCAAGTCGGGAAATGTGAAGTGACCGTCAGCCGAGGTCTGTGCCGTCTTGACGGCCCCTGTACCTAAATCTTTCAGTGTCACGACCGCCCCTGGAATGGTGGCGCCGGAGGGATCGCGCACCACCCCCTGTACACCGGTTCCCGCGCTCACCTGCGCAGCCAGCATCGGCACGAGGATGAGCGCGCTCATGATCACCACAACAAAGCCACGAATCAATCGCATTTGCATTCGATTAGTCATCGAAGTCTCCTCTTTTACCGCCTGGCTTCAGCCTGGCCGGGTCACCTGACACGGTGACCATATCATGCCCGCATCATGTATGCAAGATATTGCATAAAATAACCCCCGTACAGGGGGAAGCACCCACTGGAAAGGAGGGCCAAGTAGCTTAGGGCTGCAGTAAAAAGCTGCGCGTTGCTAATGCCGTTGCTAATGATGCCTGGCGTTCATGGAAGCCAGTTGCGCCGCCTGTTCGCTGAGCGTCGGAACATGCAATAGGGCGCGGACCTGATCGCTCAAAGCGGAACGATTGTAAGGCTCCATCGTCGCGCTCTTGCCCAGGGGTTGCGAAAATTGCGTCCCGAATACCTGGGGCTGCTTGAGATCGATCAGATAGCGGTCCAGGGTCGCCGCCGCCATCCACAAACCGTCCTGATCGCCTGCCGCCACCGCCTTCACCGACAATACGTGCGCGAGTAGGATGCCGTCGGCGTCCGGCGAATGCTGCATGATGAGCGCGGCAAAATAATAATCGGGGCCGCTACGCAGTTCGCCTTGCGCCAAGAGCGCGCGCACCGCCGCTTCGCGTTCGAGGTCCCGCTTTGCCATGTCCGCCATGGGTGCCATGCCGGCCGGTTTGCGGGATCCGAACATGTCGCTCCCGCGATCCCATTGGTCTTGAATCACCAACTTCAAAACCGTCGGGTTTGCATCCACATTCTTGGGAATCGTCGGACCGGTTCCCGCCTGTGCCGCGAGGCCGAGCCCAAGAAAACCGAGTGTAAGAGCGAGTTGAGCCGAGCGCATGCCTTCATCATAGCCGCGCCGCGGCTGGTGCTTACTCGCCGCCCCGCGGATCAGGCTTAACGGTCAGCCGTTGTTCGTAGGTCCTGCCGTCGACTGTGAGGCGCACCGTGTATGCGCCCGGCGCCGCGGCCGGCGGAGTCGGTCCCGGGCCTTCGTCGCCGGCGGCGGCGCCAGTCGCCTTGGGAGTTTCTCCCTGCAAGTCCCAGACCCAGCGATGCAGGCCGGCGGCGGCCGAGAGCGGTGGCGGCGGCGTCAGCCAATGCGCCTCCACGTTGATCCTTTCTATGTTGACCGCCGGCGGAACGTCCGCCGACGAATAATGCCGGAACACGGTCCCGCTCGCATCCACAATGTCGAGCGTTACTGGAGAGCTTGCCGCGGTCTTCAACGAATAGTAAAGAATCGCGCCGATCGGCGGATTGGCCCGCTGTGGTTCGTCGGCGGAAAACGGCGTGCCGTTCTCCGCTTCGAAGGCGCTGTGACCCTGGCGCACATCGAGCGCCACCCCAGGTTTGTACAAATGCGCGGGCTCGGCGGCAATTTCCGCCGTCACCTGGCGCAACGGCGCGATGTCGTCAATCACCCAGAAGCCGCGTCCGTGGGTTGCAACCACCAGCGCATCGCCATGCACCACGAAGTCCCGCGCCGAAGCGCGCGGCAAATTCAACTGCAGCGATTGCCAGCGGTCGCCGTTGTCGTAGGAAACATACACGCCGAACTCGGTTGCCGCAAAAAGCAGTCCGCGGCGTTCGGTGTCCTCTTTGATCGAGTTCACATACGAACCGCCGGGAATGCCCGCCACCGCCAACCGCCAGCTGCGGCCGCCGTCGGTGGTGCGATAGATATAAGGGTTGGTATCGGCCAGGCGATGCCGGTCCACCGAGGCGAAGGCGGTCGCGGCATCGAAGCGCGAAGCCTCGATCATCGAGACCTTGCTCCACGGCGTCAGCGGCGGCGGCGTGACGTTTGTCCATTTCTTACCGGCGTCATGCGTCACCTGAATGAGCCCGTCGTCGGTGCCCGCCCAAATCGTGTCGGCTTCGATGGGCGACGGAGCAATGGTGTAGACGACGCCTTTGCGGTTGGTCACGCCGCGGTTGTCTTCGTCCTTGGCGGTGACCGCGTCGAGGTTGGCCGGAACGCCTGGATTCTCGCGCGTTAGATCGTCGCTGATGCGCTCCCACGTCTTGCCCGAATCGCGGGTGCGGAAAACGTACTGATTGCCGTAGTAAAGCGCCTGATCGGCGGCCGAGAACACGAGCGGCAACGTCCACGTCTTGCGGTACCCCGGTTCGCCGGCGGCGGGGGCGGGAATCGCGCCCAGGGTGTCGATGATGTTCAGGTCCTGATTACAGCGCACGCCGGCTTCGCCGAAAAGTATATTGCCGTCCTTCGGATCGGGCACCACCATGCCGCTCTCGCCCCCGGCGCAGATGGCGCGCCAATCGCGCTCGTCAATCATGCCGTATTTCGACCATGTGGCTACGCCTACGGGACCGGAGTCCTGCTGGGCGCCATAAACCCACCAGGGAAAGCGATTGTCGGCGGAGAGGTGGTATATCTCCGCCGTCGGCTGGTTGTACCAACTGCTCCACGTCTTGCCTTCGTCCACGCTGACCACGGTTCCCTGGTCACTCGACAGAACCATGCGATTGCCGTCACGCGGATTTACCCAGAGTTGGTGGTAGTCGTCGCCGCCCGGCGCGCCCTTGATCGGCGTCCATGTTTTGCCCGCGTCGCGGGTGACGTAGGTTGAGGTGTTGGGGATATAGGCTTGATCTGGATTCTTAGGGTCTACTGTGATTGCTTCGAAGTACCAGCCCCGCCCCCAGAGGCGCTGTTCATTGTTCACCTGCCGCCAGTTTGCGCCGGCATCGTCTGACAGATAGACTCCGCCATGGGCGCCGTTGTCGGACAAATCGTCAACCACCGCCCAAAGCCGCCGCGAATTGCTCGGCGCAACGGCGATGCCAATCTTGCCCACCGCATTATCGGCGGGTAGGCCGCCGTGCAACTGGGACCAGCTGTCGCCCCCATTCGTGGACTTGTACAAGCCGCTGCCCGGCATATTCGACGGCGCATAGACATTCCAAGGCGGCCGCCGCGTGGCCCACAGCGACGCATACATCGTGCGCGGGGCGTTGGGATCGAGCGCGATATCGATCGCGCCCACATTCTCGTCGTGGTACAAAATTTTCTTCCAGGTCGCGCCGCCATCGAGCGAGCGATAGACGCCCCGATCGGGATTGGCGTCGTAGGCATGGCCGAGCGCGGCAACATAGACGCGATTCGGATCGCTTGGGTCAACAACAATGCGTCCAATGCGCTGGGTTGCGTCCAGGCCAATGTGCCGCCAGGTACGGCCCGCGTCAGAAGACTTGTACATTCCGTCGCCGTACGAGGTCTGCGAGCGAATGTCCGCCTCTCCAGTACCCACGTAAATGATGTTCGGGTCCGAGGGCGCGACGGAGATGGCGCCGATCGATTGCACCGGTTCGTCGTCGAAGATCGGCGTCCAGGTGCGGCCCGAGTTCTCCGTCTTCCAGACCCCGCCCCCGACCGAACCGAAATAGTAGGTGTCCGGCTGGCTTGGCACGCCGGCCACGCCCACGGAGCGCCCGCCGCGCATTGGTCCGATATCGCGCCAAGTCAGGCCTCCGCTGAGCAGTGGCGATTGCGCGGCGAGGCCGGCGGCGGCAAGAACGGCGAAGCAAAAAACAATGCGGGCGGGATAGCGCACTATGTGATCTCCTGAACGCGGGGGAGCATCGCACCGCGTTGGATTAGGGTAACACCGCCGCTGGGCGGGGCTCTTTGCCGATGCCGATGCGGCGCGGGCAACAGCTCGCCCAGCGACGAACCGGGGGCCTTCAGAAGCAAATCTGTTGAATGTGCTTTCGATTTGGGCGATTCTGCCTGTGCATGGATCTCGCCCAGCGCCGTTCGTTATTCCCAGTCTGCCAAGACCACATCTATTTCAATCACGCCGCGGTCTCTCCCATCGCTACGCCCACCCGTCAGGCTATGGAGGCGGCGCTCGCGGAACAGAATGAGTCCGGCTCCGTCGCCTGGCAGCGCTGGATCGCCGCCCTCGACCGCACCCGCGCCTCGCTCGCCCGCCTTATAGGCGCTTCCGTGGAAGAGATTGGCTTCACGAAGAACACTTCGGCTGGACTGGGCCTTGTCGCCCAGGGACTTGACTGGCGTCGCGGCGACCGGGTAGTCACGTTCGTCTGCGAGTTCCCCGCCAACCTTTATCCGTGGCTGGCGCTCCGCGACCGCGGGGTAGAGGTTGACCTGCTGCCCGAAGCCGCGCTTGCCGACCTTGACCAAATCCGCTGTGCCTGCCGCGGTGCCCGCCTGCTTTCGATCAGCTTCGTGCAATACCTCAGCGGCTTTCGCGCCGACGTGGAAGCTATTGGCCAAATCTGTCATGAGACCGGCACCCTCTTGATGGTTGACGCGATTCAGGGCTTGGGAGCATTTCCGCTAAACGTCAAGCAGTGCAAAATCCATTTCCTCGCCGCCGACGGACACAAATGGCTGACTGGCCCGGAAGGCGCTGGCTTCGCCTTTGTAGACGAATCGGTGCTCGACCAGCTCACGCCCCGTGAGATCGGCTGGCTATCGGTCGCCAATTGGGAGGATTTCACAGCCGCCGCCCAAGCGTCGGCTGTGGCTGGTTCATTAATGTGGCAGGCCGGTGCCCGCCGCTTCGAGTGTGGCACATATAACACAGCGGGTTTAATCGGCCTGGGCACCGCCGTCGATCTGTTGCTCGAAATCGGGGTTGAAGCTACCGCCCAACACATCCTCGACCTCGGCGACAAGCTAAGATCTGGCTTGAAATTCTACAAATGTCATATTGCTGGCGAAAATTATGGGCTGGCCCACCGTAGCGGCATAACTTCCTTCCGCCATCCAACATTCAGCGCAGAGGAACTGGTCAGCCGGCTGCTCGGTGACAAGATCGTCTGCGCCGCCCGCAACGGACATGTCCGGATTGCTCCCCACCTTTATAACGCCCCCGCTGAAATCGCCAAATTCCTGGAGTGCCTGGCATGACCCCCGAACTTCGGCAAAAATTGCTCTTAATTCCGAAGGCGGAACTCCATCTGCACCTCGAAGGGAGCGTCAAACCCGAGACGTTATGGATTCTTGCCCAGAAGCATCCCGATCATTCACGCCTTCACGGAATCGCATCGCTTGATGATTGCAAACGACTTTACTCGTTTTCAAGCTTTCACGGATTCATTCACGCAATTAAGACAGCCAGCTTGCTCATGCTTGGTCCTGAAGAATATGCTGAAGTTGTCACATGCCTTGCAGATGATTTGAAAGAGCAAGGAGTCGCGTACACCGAGGTCTTTTTTTCCGTCGGCATCCTTATCTGGCGCCAGCTCGACCCTGTCCCATACTTTCACGCCATCGAAGAGGCGCGGCTGGAAGCCGAGCGGACGACCGGCGTTCGCATTGGCTGGATTTTTGACTCCGTGCGGCAATTCGGGTCCGAAGCCCTCGATCGGGTGTTGGACTTGGCCCTAACGTTGCAAACGTCCGATTCCGTCCTAGGTATCGGCATCGGCGGCGATGAAGCTGCTGGCCCCGCTACTTGGTTCACCCGCCAGTTTGAGCGTGCCCGTGCCAATGGTTTGCGAACGACCGCTCATGCCGGTGAGACATGCGGACCGCAATCAGTTTGGGACACGCTCAATCTTCTCAAACCGGACCGTATTGGCCACGGATTGCACGCCATTGAAGATCCCAGGCTGATCGAGGCGCTCGCCGCGAGCCAGATTGTGCTGGATATATGCCCTACATCAAACCTGAAAACCGGCGCCTGGCCGCCTCATCTTGTTCATCCTGCACACAGTTACTACGAACGTGGCATTAAAATTGCCATCAGCACCGATGACCCTGGGATCTTCGGCTGCACTCTGCTCGACGAATACGCCTACCTCGCTGACCATTGTGGCTTTCATGAGACGGAACTGATCGACCTGGCGCTCCACTCTCGACCCCGCCGGATTCGTGTGGCGATGGATGGGTGCGAGTAAAGCAGCCATTCCTTCCACTTTGGCGGGTCGGTTTCGGCTAGATTCCTGGCTGCGAGGCGCTCCAGCCCGGCGATCAGAGGCGCCGCCGTGCCCAGCGTTTCAAACGAATAGTCGTCGGCCCGCCGTTCCATCGCCCGAACGAACCCATTCGACACTGGCAACAGCGCCAGGTGCAGCCCCGCGAAAACCAGAATCAGCAGCGGCAAGCTGGCCACGTCGCTGACCCGCATACCGAGCCGGGGCGCGACCGCCGCGAGCACCGAGCCCGCCGCCCAGAACTCGAGAAAACTGACTGCCGTCTGAAAGCCCAGCCCCCGCCAAATGTCGTGGTGGACATGATGCCCGAGCTCATGAATAAACACCGCTTCAATCTCGTCCTCAGGGGAGCTCTCCAGCAGCGTGTCGCTGATGATCACACGCCGGGTGCCTCCCAATCCGGTTAGCGCGGCATTGGCCTTGGCGCTCTTCTCGCCCAGCTTCCATTCAAAAATGCCGTGCAGGCGGGGCAGGCGTGGATTCCGTGCGCGCAGGCCGGCGTAAGTGGCGGTCAAGCGACGACTCAAGGGCTCATCGTCGTCCATGCGGCGCATCTTGAAAAACAGGGGCAGTAGCAAGACCGGCCCGATCTGGGCCATGACCACGAAGAAGACGGCGAACGCCGCCCACGCCCAAAGCCACCACGTTCCGCCGGCGGAACGCATGAGCCAGTACATCAGTTCGACCGCGCCCAGCCCCAGACAGGCGGTCAGCGCCAAGCCTTTGAGTTGGTCGAGCCACCAGCCGGCCAGCGACTGCCGGTTCATGCCAAAGCGAATCTCGATGCCGCGGCCCATCCAGGCAAAAGCCAGCGAGAGAGCCTCAAACCCGGCGCCAAAAACCAAAAAGTAGGCCCAGACGCCGGGCAGCCGAAGCCCGAGCGAACGGCTGGCACCGGTGAACAGGAACAGCGCCACCGCGGTCAGTTCGACCGCGCCGGAAACCAGACCCAGCAAGAACGTTGCCCGCGCGTAGGATTTGGCGGCATTTTCCATCTTTTGCTCGCTTTTGGTGCGCCCCCCTTGCTATTCTGCCATTCGTGCCACCCTCCGCCGCTAAACCAACCAGATTCTGCGCGCTAATCCTGGCTGGCGGCCGGGGGACGCGTTTTTGGCCACGAAGCCGCAAGAACGCGGCCAAGCAAGTCCTGCCGATTTTTGGCGAGCGCACCATGCTCGAGCAGACGCTCGACCGCCTACGTCCGCTGGTCGCTTCGCCGGAAGACATCTGGATTCTAACCAGCCGCGAACTGCGGCCGACCATCCTGAGGCAGGCGCCGCAGATACCCTCGTCCCAAGTCATCGCCGAGCCCGTTGGCCGCAACACCGCGCCGGCGATCGGCCTGGGCGCCGAGCTCATCCTGCGGGCCCGCGGCGACGTCAGCATGGGCGTATTTCCCGCCGACGCGTACATTGAAAATACCGAAGCCTTCACTGCCGCCGTGCGCAATGCCGTCGTACAGGCGCAGAAGCCGGGGAAGCTCGTGGTGCTTGGCATTCCGCCGACGCGGCCGGAGACCGGCTACGGATACATCGAGGTGGCTCAAGACCCTCGGAGCAAAACGGCGGCCTTGCGGGTGCAGCGCTTCACCGAGAAACCGGCGTTGGCCAAGGCCCGCGAGTACGTCGATTCCGGCAATTACTTCTGGAATGCGGGCATATTCATTTGGCGCACCAGCAGCATCCTCGAAGCCATGGCCGAGTTCCTGCCCGCGACCGCCGAGATATTGCGCCGCATCGCCGAGGCGCCGCGATCGAAGCTGCCGGCGATTCTCGACCGCTGGTATCAGGAGTGCGAAAACATCTCCGTCGATTACGCCGTCATGGAACGAAGCCGCAACATTGTCTGTGTGCCCGCGCCCAATTTGGGCTGGAACGACCTTGGGAGCTGGGCCGCTGTCTACGACCAACTCGCACCCAGGGGTGGCACCGTCGGCCCGGCGGGGCAAGTGGTCGAGATCGATGCCGCCAACAACTTCGTGCAAGTCGAGGGGCGCACCGTCGCTCTGGTCGGCATCAGCGATCTGGTGGTGGTTGAAACCAGCGACGCGCTTCTGATCGTCCCACGCTCCAAAGCCCAGGAAGTCTCGAAGGTTGTGGCCAAACTCGAGGCGGAAGGCCGGACGAAACTCTTATAATTTTTCGCTCTGCTGCTTCTTCGCCGCTTCGACCACTTCCTCGACCGTCGGCTTGCTCAGTTCTTCGAGGTTGGCGGCGTAGGGCAGCGGCGTTTCCTTGCCGCAGACGCGCGCGACCGGAGCTTCCAGATCCCAGAACCCTTCATTCATGATCCGGCTTACGATCTCGGCCGAGGGTCCATAGCTCTGCCAGGCATAGTCAACCACCACGGCGTGGTTGGTTTTCTTGATCGACTGCAAGGCCGGCCCCATGTCCAGTGGACGCAGCGAACGCATGTCCACCACCTCCGCCGACAGGCCGTCGCGCTCCAGATCGCGCGCCGCCTGGAGGCACAGCGCCACGCTGGCGCCGTAGCCGATCAGCGTGACGTCGCTGCCCGCGTGCTTGATCTCAGCCTGGTCGAGCGGCAGAACATACTCGCCGTCGTCCACGTCGCCCTGCTTGTTGTTGAGCGGGCCGGGTTCGAGAAACACAACCGGATCGTCGGACCGGATCGCCGCCTTGAGCATGCCCTTGGCGTCGTATTGGTTCGAGGGTGTCACCACGCGCAGCCCCGGGCAATGCGCGAACAGCACCGCCAACTGTTGGCCATGCTGCGCCGTAAGCCCCGCGTTCGGCCCCGGGCCTTCCGGACCGCGCAGCACCATCGGCACCGACAAACGTCCGCCCGACATGTAGCGGATCTTCGCCATGTGGTTGTAAATCTGATCCATGGCGCGCAGCGAGAAATCCATGCGCATCATCTCGACCACGGGCCGCTGCCCCATGATCGCCAGGCCCACGCCCACGCCGACAAAACTCTCCTCCGAAATCGGAGTGTCGATCACACGGTCCTTGCCGAACTCGGCGTACAGCCCGCGCGTCACATAGTGGACGCCGTTGTACGGGCCGATCTCCTCGCCCAGCAGCACCACGCGCTCGTCGCGCGCCATTTCCTCCCGAAGCGCCATGTTCAGCGCCTCGTGCATCGCTTTTTTAACGATCATAAGGTTACGTCTTGATATAGTTCTTCCGGCTTGGGCTCAGACCCGCGCTTGGCCGCTTCCACCTTTGCCTCGAGCTCGGCCACCACCTCGGCGCGCAGGGCCTCGATCTGATCGTGGCTGGCGATCCGCTCCTCAAGCAGGTAATCGGTGAGCAGCTTCAGGGGATCGCGCTCGTGCCAGGCGGTTTCCTCTTCGAGCGTGCGATAGTTTAACGCCTTGTCATGAATGCCGTGGCCTTGATAGCGGTAGGTCAGCGCTTCGACAAAGTAGGGGACCTGATCATTGCGGACTTTGCGGAAAATGCGCTCGGCGGCCTCGGTTGTGGCCCATACATCCTGACCGTCAACCTGCTCGGTGGGAATGCCGTAGCCCTGGGCGCGATCCACCAGCCGGGGCAGGCTGGAGTGGCGCTCGACCGAGGTGCCCATGCTGTACTTGTTGTTAATGCAGATGTACACCGTGGGGACGCCCCACAAACTCGCCATGTTCAGCGACTCGTGGAAGGTTCCGGTGTCGAGCGCGCCATCCCCGAAAAAGCAGACGCATACGCCCTGTTTGCGCTGCTGTTTCAGCGCCAGTCCAACCCCGGTGGCGACCGAAATACCGCCGCCCACAATGCCATCCCCGCCCAGAAAGTGCTTCTCCGGGCTGTACATGTGCATGCTGCCGCCCTTGCCCTTGGAGACGCCGTCGCTGCGCCCGAACAGTTCGGCGAAAATACGCTCCGGATCCATGCCGCACAGCAGCATGTGGCCGTGGTCGCGGTAATGATCCACCACGTAGTCGCGGTTCAGATCGAGGGAGTTGAGAAAGCCGACTCCGACCGCCTCCTGCCCCGCGTAGGAGTGGTAATAACCGCGGATCAATCCGTTCTTGAATTCACGTTCGCCCAGGCGTTCAAACTCGCGCACCATCACCATCTGGCGCAGATAGTTTTTAAGCGTGTTGGTATCGAGCGGCCGACGTTCAAGCGTGGGCGGCGAGGCGAGCTTCGGTTGGGGACGCGCACTCATGGGGTTACATTCCCATCTTCGCACATCCGGCGGCTCAAATTCATCATGCCGTGCCCAATTGGATTTCGATCAGCGTAGTGGCGCCGACGCCTTTGAAGCCTTCGCCCGCCGGCAAATCCAGCAAATGCCCGCGCCGCAAGCTCTTTTTGCCGATATCGGCGAACCAGCGCGGCATTGGGGCGGGAGCGATTCGCCACTCCGCCGGCATCGCATGTTCTTGAAGTGTGAAGAACGGTGTCTCTAATATTGGTCCGGTTGCCGGACGCCTCACCCGCCCGCCGGCGGTCGTTGCGCGCGCCACCGCCAGGCCGTGATCCAAATGCAACTCGCGCCCGCGTCCGTAGTCGTCAAGCCGGAAGGTGTTGTCGGAATCCTGCTGCGCTTCGAGCAGAACGACCCCGCCGCCGATCGCATGCACGGTGCCGGCCGGAATATTGATTACCTCGCCGGGCGCCACCGGAATCCAGTCCAGCATCTCCGCGCCGCGCCCGGCGCGGCAGGCGATTTCCAAATCGCGCGCGGTCGCGCCGGCGACCAGGCCCACGCCGAGAGTCGCTCCCGACGCCGCTTCGATGACGTACCAAGCTTCGCTCTTGCCGCGACCCAGACCGTGCGCCGCCGCGTAGGCGTCATCGGGATGCACCTGCACCGACAGGCGCTCGCGCGGAAAGAGCATTTTTACCAGCACCGGCGCCGCCGGCGCGCTCAGCCAGGCTTCGCCAATCGGTTCCCCCTCCAGCCCGCGCTCCGGATACCAAGCGCGCAGGTCGAGCGATCCCCAGATCCGCGGTTGAAAACGCGGCGTGAGCCAGCCGCCGGTCATGAACGGAAAATCTCGCTCAATCAAGTCTCCAACCCCGGCAACAGCGGCGTGCGGAAGCTGCCCTCAACCCGTCGTCCGGAATCCGCTCGAAATCAACATAGGTGAGCTTGCGCTTTGCCGTTGCAACAGCCATAAATAGATGCTCTTCTCACCCCCATTATCCCTCCGCTCCAGCATGGCCCTGTCCCCCCTTTGGGGGGGACGTGGCGACCCGGCTACCCACCACTTGCAATTCGTTGTACTCTTAAACCGCGTACCGTCCACGACAGGAAACGGGCGGCGCAGGAGACTACTGTTTGAAGAGTATTTTTGTCGGCAACTTGGCGTTCAGCACCACTGAGGACGAACTGCGCGAACTCTACCAGAACTACGGTTCGGTCGCTCGCGTGAGCATCATGATGGACCGCGAGACCGGCCGCTCGCGCGGCTTCGCTTTCATTGAAATGAACAACGACGAAGAGGCGGAAAGCGCCATCAGCGGCACCAATGGTTCCTCCCTCTCCGGGCGCACGTTGAACGTCAACGAAGCGCGTCCCCGCCCCGAGCGCGGCTCGGGCGGCGGCTACGGCGGTCCTCGCCCGGGCGGTGGTGGCGGCGGACAAGGCGGCGGCGGACGCGGCAACAACCGCGATGACTACCGCGGCCACGTCCGGCAGCCTCGGGAACCACGCTGGTAGTGCGGCCGGCGTAATCTTCCAAACCTACACGTACTCCCTCCGATGCCGCGACACGGCGGTCATGGCGGAGGTTTGCGCTTTTTCCGGCCCGGCGGCCGCAACTGCGATGAGCGGGGAGTATATTCATTGGATGCGAAGAAGGGAATTTTTGGGCACGGCGGCCATTTCGCTTGGTGGAACACTCGCGGCGGCGGCACTTCCATCGATGAAAGAACCGGCGGCGGTTGGGACATTCGAGCTCGACGAGTTACCGCTGGCAGATTTGGCCTCGGGGCAGAAGGCGGGCCGGTATACGGCCGAGGGGCTGACGAAGAGCTACTTGGGACGGATCGCGGAGATCGACAGTTCCGGGCCCGGCATTCACAGCGTCATCGAGACTAACCCCGAGGCGCTGGGTATTGCCGCGCAGCTTGACCGGGAGCGCGCCGCCGGGCACGTGCGCGGGCCGCTGCACGGTATCCCGATACTCATCAAGGACAATATCGACACCGCCGACCAGATGCAGACGACCGCCGGTTCTCTCGCATTGTTGGGTTCGAAGCCGGCGCGAGATTCCGCCGTGGCGGCGCGGTTGCGGGCGGCGGGCGCGGTGATTCTGGGCAAGACGAATCTGAGTGAGTGGGCCAATATTCGGTCGAGCCATGCAACCAGCGGCTGGAGCGGTCGTGGAGGACAAACACATAACCCGTATGCGCTGGATCGCAACCCATGCGGATCGTCGTCGGGATCGGGCGCCGCGACGAGCGCCAGTTTGTGCGCGGCGGCGATCGGTACCGAGACGGATGGATCGATCGTTTGCCCGTCTTCATCTAATGGCATCGTGGGACTGAAGCCGACCGTCGGGTTGGTGAGCCGCGCGGGCATCATTCCGATTTCGCATTCACAGGACACCGCCGGCCCGATGGGCCGGAGTGTGCGCGATGTGGCGATGTTGCTCGGCGCGATTTCGGAGCGGGCAGTTGACT
Organism: Terriglobales bacterium; assembly: GCA_035606395.1. Taxonomy (GTDB): domain Bacteria; phylum Acidobacteriota; class Terriglobia; order Terriglobales; family SCQP01; genus SCQP01. Next base: position 73,899 of record DATNFK010000043.1, read on the forward strand.
ATACCGAGTCACTGGACGCCAGCGGCCTGAAGGGGGCGCGACTAGGAGTGGCGCATAAGTTCTTCGGGATTAGTGACGCCAGCGATTATGTTATGCAGCAAGCGCTGGAGGCGCTGCGCGGGCTGGGAGCGCTTTTGGTGGATCCAGCCGACTTGCCCAGCCAAGGGAAGTTTGATCAGTCGGAGGCATTGGTGCTGAGTTACGAACTGAAGGCGGATATGAACGCCTATCTGGCGCAGCGTCCGGGTGCGCCGGCGAATCTGGCTGCCTTGATTGAGTTCAACGAGAAAAACCGTCCGCGCGAGATGCCATACTTCGGCCAGGATCTTTTCATCGCGGCCGAGCAGCGCGGACCTTTAAGCAGCCTGGAATACCAGAAGGCGCTGGCCAACGACCAAAATCAATCGCGGGCTGAAGGCATTGACCTGGTCATGGACCAGCACCACCTGGATGCGCTTATTGCGCCCACGGCCGGCCCGGCCTGGCTAACCGATTACGCCACCGGGGACCACGATACGGGGGGAAGCTCGACGCCTGCCGCCGTCGCGGGCTACCCAGCGCTGACGGTGCCGGCCGGTTTTGTCTATGGGTTGCCGGTCGGCATCACGTTTTTTGGCCGCGCCTGGTCGGAGCCGACGCTGCTGAAGCTTGGCTATTCGTTCGAACAAGCGACGCGGCACCGCCGCCAACCGCGGTTTCTGGCGACCATGCCGGGGGCGCAGTAGCGGTCGCGCATCGAAGCCGCGCCAAATCAGGGTCAGGCGACGGTGATTAGGACTTTGCCGCCCTGGCGGGTCTTGGCTTGGTCCACGGCTTTGTTGAAGTCGTCGAGCGGGAAGCGGTCGGTAATGAAGAGGGTCGGATCGATGAGACCGGCGGCCATCATGCGGAGCACGTTGGGGTAGGTTCCATAGCCGGTGTTGCCCATGGCGCCGACGATGTTGGCTTTCTTGCACTGGAAGTTTTCGAGGAAAACGGGCACGCGCTTGGAATCGCGTCCGATGATGACGATTTGGCTGCCGTTGGCGGCGGCGGCTTCCATGGCCGGCACGCTGGCGTTGAATGCGCCGGCGCACTCGACCTGGATGTCCGCGCCCTGGCCGCCGGTTTGCTCGAGGATGATCTTGGTCGCGTCATCGCCGTCGAAGACGCCGTGCGCGCCGACCTTCGTCGCCAGGGCGCGACGGCCCGGATTTTTCTCGAAGCACAACACCTTGACCGCGCCGGTGGCGCGCAGGAGCTGGATCACGGCCAATCCGATCGAGCCGGCGCCGAAGACGGTAGCGTAGGCGCCAGGTTTGATGCGCGCGGCGCACTCGAAGAGCGCGTTATAGCCGACGGTGAAGGGTTCGATCACGGCGCCGGCCTCGAGCGTTTTCGCTTTGCCGCCGAAGCGGCTCACCAGCCCGTTAATGTTCCAGCAGTTGCTCTCGGGCACCTTGAGCAGTTCGGCGCAGCCGCCATTCATGGTGAAGCCGACGTCGTCAAGGTTTTCGCACTGATTGGGGAAGCCGCGGCGGCAGGAGTCGCAGCGGTGGCAGCAGACCATGTCGTCGAGGCAAACCAAGTCGCCGGTCTTGAGGTACTTGACCTTGGCGCCGGTGGCGACAACCTCGCCGGAGACTTCGTGTCCGGGGACGCTCGGAAAGCGCGCCATGCCGGGATACTTCATGTAGCCCTCACTGTCGGTCTCAAAGAAATGTAGATCGCTGCCGCACAGTCCGGCGGCGGCGACCCGGAGGATAACGTCCTCGGGGCCGGGCTCGGGATCGGGCAGCGTGGTGACGTGGGAGCTGGGGTTTTTCCAGCAGGAGCTGCCGACGCGCGCCATGTGGGTGCGGGCTTCTTCGGCGGTGACGGGATAGTCGGCGCGGGGATTCCAATCGGCTGAAATAATGGCGGCTTTCATTGCGGTGAACTCCTTGAGGACGCTGGGATGCGGACCTGGATGCGAACAATGAGCAATTAACGCTTGGACAAGGCGGCGATTTTCCGCATGGCGGCGTCGAGGGTGGGGTCGGTCTTGGAAAAGCAGAAGCGCGTCTGGGCGGCGCCCAGAGCCGGGTCGTGGTAAAAACTGGAGCCGGGCACGGTGGCCACGCCGACCTCGCGCACGAGCCAGCGGGCGAACTCCTCGCCGCCGCACATGCCAAGAAACGGGGTTACGTCGGTGAGGATGTAGTAAGCGCCCTCGGGCGCGGCGCATTGGAAGCCGGCGCGCCGCAGCGCGGGGACGACGCGCTGGCGGCGGGCTGTGTATTCGGCGGAGAGCTGGCGGCAGTAGTCATCCCCCTGGTCCATGGCATGGGCGGCGGCGATTTGCAGTGGGGCGGGCGCGCCCACGGTCAGGAAGTCGTGCACCTTGCGGATGCCGCCGGCAAGACGGGCGGGAGCGAGCGCCCAGCCGACGCGCCATCCGGTGACGCTGAAGGTCTTGGAGATGCCACTGATAGTAATCGTGCGCTCGGCCATGCCGTCGAGCGTGGCGAGCGGAATGTGAGGCCTTCCGTCGTAGACGATGTGCTCGTAGATTTCGTCGGTGATAGCGAGGCAGTCATGCTGGATGCAAAGATCGCGGATGAACTCGAGCTCGGCCCGGGTGAACACCTTGCCGGTGGGATTGTTGGGCGTGTTGATGATGATGGCGCGGGTACGCAGGTTGAAAGCCGCGGCCAGCTCGGAGCGGTCGAACGACCATCCGTCGGCGCTTTGGCGCACGGTGACGAAACGGGGAACGGCGCCGCTGAGAATGGAGTCGGGACCGTAGTTCTCGTAAAAGGGTTCGAAGATCACCGTCTCATCGCCGGGATTGAGCACGGCGATGAGAGTCGAGATCATTGCCTCGGTCGAGCCGCAGCAGACGGTGATATTGGCGTCGGTGATATCCATGCCGTACCAGCGCGCGTACTTGGCGCTCAAGGCCTGGCGCAACAGGGGATCGCCCCAGGTGACGGCGTACTGATTGATGTCGTCTCGAATAGCCTGGATGGCGGCTTCCTTAATAAAGTCGGGGGCGGGGAAATCGGGAAAGCCCTGGGCCAGGTTGACAGCCTCGTACTCGGCCGCGAGCCGGGTCATTTCGCGAATGACGCTCTCGGTGAACTGGGTGACGCGGGCGGAAACGCCGCGGGCGGAATCGGCAATGGTAGGTGTCATTTGCGGGTGGCGAGAGGAGCCTCTTCTCGAGTTTGCGAAAACGGATCGTCGTGGCCGGGGATGAGGATCCCCTCAAACTGGTCAATGAGCCGGCGCGAGCGTTCAAACTCGGCATGGCTGTGCGGCGGCATGTCGTAGCCGACGGCGCCGTCGTCGGCGAAGGGGCGGGCGTCGCCCACGATGAGGTACGGGCCTTCGGCGCCCGCGACTTCGATGGAAAGATGGCCGGGCGTGTGGCCCGGCGTGGGCACGACGCGAAGGCCGGGGATGGCGAGGTCCTCGGATTCGCACCAGCGATAGCGGTCCATGCTGCCGAGCGTGGCGGGGTCCCACATCCACTTAAGGAGTTGCAGAACGCGCGCCTCGTCCATGCGGTCGAACTCCTCATCCTTGGCTTCGGGATAGAAGGTGCGGAAAACTTCGCGCCGGGTTTCGCCGCCGCTCACGCTTTCGTAGATTCGCACCGCCCAATCAAAATCAATTTTTGACCCGTAAACCCAGGCATTGGGAAACAGGAAGTTGCTGCCGAAGTGATCGAGGTGGTAGTGGGTATTAATCACACCGGCGACTTCCTCGGCCTTGACGCCGGCACGCTGCAAGCCATCGAGGAGCAGGCTATCGTGCTGCGGGAAGCCGGTATCAACGACGATGTGGCGTCCGTCGCGGTCGGTTAGCATGACCGAGCAGGATTGCAAGGGCAGCCCGGCTACGAGGATGCGGACATCGAAGATGGCCTCAGGCATGGCTTCTGTAATTCGGCTCATGCCATGACCGCCGTCGATTCCTGCAGTGGAAGATGGACCAAGAAGCTGGAGCCGCGGCCCGGGATACTGGAAACCTCGACGGAACCGCCATGAGTCTCGGCGACCCACTTGACGATGGGGAGGCCGAGGCCGCAGCCGTCCACGCCGGCTACGCCGCGGGTGCGGGACTTGTCGGCGCGGTAGAAGCGGTCGAAAATGCGGGGCAGATCCTCGGCGGAGATACCGACGCCGGTATCGCGCACCAGCACCTGGGCGTGGCCGTGGTGTCCGCCGACGCGCTCGACGCGGACCTCGATGTGGCCACCGGCGGGGGTGTACTTGACCGCGTTGTCGATCAGATTGAGCATCATTTGCCGGATGCGGAGGCTGTCAGCGAAGAGGGGAACGGGGGAGGAGGTGGCGGCGCGGAGGTCGACGCCGCGCGCCTGGGCGACGACGCGCATTTGCTCGACCAGATCGCGGACCAATTCATTCAAATCCATGGCTTCTCGTTTGGGCCGCATCTCGCCGGCGTCGGCCTGGGCCAGCACCAGCAGATTGCGGATCATGCGGTTCAACCGGTCAATCTCCTCCAAATTACTTTCCAGCACACGCCGGCACTCCGCCAGCGGCGCGCGGGCGATCAGGGCCAGTTCGGTCTCGCCTTGCATGGCCTGCAGCGGCGTGCGCAGTTCGTGGCTCACGTTCGCGGCAAACTCATTCATTTTATCGAAAGATTGCTGTAAACGGGCAATCATGGCGTTAAAGGTTTCAGCCAGCTCGTCCAACTCGTCGGGCCGGCCGCGGGTGGGCAGGCGTTGGTTGAGGTTGGAAGCGGAGATGGATTGCGCGGCATGGGTCATGTCGGTGACCGGTTTGAGCGTGCGCTTGGCCATGATCGAGCCGCCGAAAGCGCTGAAGCCGACGGTGACGGGGAGCAGCATGAGCATGACCCAGAGGAAGGTGTCCTGGGCGTCGTTGATGGGCTTGAGACGGGTGCCGATCTGCAATAGATAACGGCTGCCGCTGGGCCCGCGGAGGATGGTGTTGACGAAGCGGACCTCTTCATCGCGGCGGCCGCCCATGGTCGTAAACGTGGGCGGGGGCTGCATCGCCACCAGCCCCTTGAGATCCTTGGGCTCGAACGAGTAGCCGAATGCGGTTAACTCGGGCGACGATTTCACCGGCACGCCTTCGATGTTGAAAATTTGCGAAACGTTGAAGATGGTATTGAGATCGTAACTCTCATCGTCATCGGCGGACTGCGAGTGCGCGCGCAGCACCGGCTTGCCCTGTTCGAAGGTGATGTACTGCTTGATCAGCGACGCTTCGTCCTGCAGTTCGTTATCGATGTTCCAAAACAGGATCCAGTTCAGTGTGGTGTACAGAAGCCCGGCGGCGAGGAACAGCAGAAGGCTGAAGACGATGGTGTATTGGAACGTGAGCTGGCCGCGGGTGGACGAAGGGCGCCAGGTGAGGAGCGGGAATTTCATGCCTGGGCGGCCTCGTCCTTCAGCATGTAGCCGACGCCGCGCACGCTATGCAGGAGTTTGGCGGGGCGGTCTTTATCAATTTTGTTGCGCAGGAAGCTGATGTATACGTCGATGACGTTGGTAAAGCTGTCGAAGCTGGCGTCCCACACGTGCTCGGCGATCATGGTGCGGGTCACCACTTGATTGGCGTTGCGCATGAGGTACTCGAGCAGCATGAACTCCTTGTTCGACAGGTCAAGGTCGCTCTCCGCCCGCCAGGCCTTGCGCTTCACCGGATCGAGAATCACGTCGGCCACCTGCAACTGCAGCTTCAGCTCGCGCCACTCGCGGCGGAGCAGGGCGCGCACCCGGGCGCGGAGCTCGGCGAAGGCGAAGGGCTTGATGAGGTAGTCGTCGCTGCCGATCTCGAGGCCCCGGACGCGATCCTCGACCGAGGTCTTGGCGGTGAGGATCAGGATGGGGATGTTGGGGTTTTTCTTGCGCACCGTGGATAAGACGGAGAACCCGGAGACCTTGGGCAGCATCAGGTCGAGAATAATCAGGTCATAACCGCCGCCTTCGGCCAGATAAAGGGCTTCTTCGCCGTCGGCGGCGAGGTCAACGGCGAAGTGATCCTGTTGCAGGCCCTTCTTGATGAATTGGGCGACTTTGTGTTCGTCCTCGACCAGCAGAATGCGCATGAAGGGCCGGGCCTGATTCGGCTAGTATTAGAATACATGCGCTTCGGGATGGGGCTGGTGTTTCTGGGTGTGTTGATGGGCTTGGGTGGAAGGGTTGCAGTGGACTCCCCGGGTCAAGCCGCCATCAAGCAGGCGTCGAATTACGTCGAGTGGGGGCGGCTCAAGGAGGCGCGCGATCTGCTTTCCAAGGCGCTGAATGATCCGGCCAATAGCAACGACGCGCCCATGCTTGCCTACTTTAGCCATCTCGAAAGCTTGTTTGGCAACAACCAGGCGGCCACCGATTTCGCCAAACGGGCGGTGGCGATGGATGACAACTGCGCCTCGTGCCACTTGTTTATGTTCGAGGCTATGGCCCAACACGCGAAGACGGTGAGCCAGATGAGGGCGCTGCTGATCCTTCCGAAGATGAAGAAGGAGTTGGAGAAGGCCACTTCGCTCGACCCGAACCTGGGCGACACACAGTGGGCTTGGTTAGAACTGGATCTCGGGCTGCCGGCCGCGGTGGGCGGAAGCGCGGCGGACGCCATGTCGCACGCCGACCGATTAGCGCAGATTGATCCGGTGGATGGGCACCTGGCGCGGGCGCACGTTGATAACGCGGAAGGAAAAAGCGATGCCGCGCTGGCGGAGTATCGGGCGGCGGCGCAGGAGCATCCGGAGGACCCGCGCGGCGTTTTTGATTTGGGGCGGACGCTGTACAACGATGGGAAGTACAGCGAAGCCGCGCCGTACCTGGCGCGGGCGTTTGATTTGAACCATGAGTCGGCGCTGTATTCGGCCTATGACGCCGCGAACCTGGTGCATTTGAAGCAGCTGCCGGCGGCACGGGCGGTGCTGGAGGCGGGGCGGAAGCAGCATCCACTGAGCCGGCTGGGGGATTACTTGGCGGCGCAAGCGCTGAAGACAACCAACCAGGATTTTGATTGGGCGAAGCAGTTGCTCGCCAGCTATACCGCAGTGCCCACGGAACCGGGACAGCCGACGGCGGCGGACGCGGCGAAGTTGTTGTCGTCGTTGGGATAGCCGCTCAACGATTTGCCGTTAGTGCTGATAATTCCAGCTAAGATCGGCGCCGGCAGGTGCGGTTTTTAGGATGCGGTCGAGCATTTGGGGCATGTAGAGCTGCTCTTCCGACATTTTTCCGTAGGTGCCGTCATAGCAGTGGGGCTGCTTGCGGCCGAAATCGAAGTCGGCGTTGATTTTCGGATCGCTGTGCTTTTCAACCGTGGCCTGCATCATGTAGACGGCGTTATCGAGGTAGTAGGAATCCATGTCGCCGACGTGAACGTGGAGCTTGCCGTCGAGCTTGGGAGCAAGCGTGGCCCAATGGCTGTCGAGCCAGGCGTCGAGATCGTAATGATCGTGCCAGTACCGGGCGACGGTGTGGTCAATCGCGCCGGTGAGCGGATCCCAAATGTTGGCGGGGTAGCCGTCGGCGCCGACCGGACCGAAGACGGCCTGCCAGATATCCCATTGATCGGCGCTCCGCCCGTGCGTGCCGAGCACCAGTTCGCGGTGATTGGCGCGATCCATGGTCTGGGTGACGGTTCCATCGGGACGTCGCTCGTCCGGCCGCGGGACATTGGACCAGGGACCCTCGAGCCAGTAGGCGTTGGCATCCTTATAGATGTCGACGATCTGGTGGGCGTGGAAGTCAACCGGGTCGGGCGAGGAGCCCCAGGCGCCGTTGAAGTAGTCGGGATAGAAGATCTGATCGGCGAGGGCTTCCCATCCGCCGGTCGAGCAGCCGTAATCGGTGCGCGCCCATCCCTGACCGATGCCGCGGAATTGCCTCTCAACGGCAGGGATCAGTTCCTGGGTGATGGCGTCGCCGTAGGGGCCGAGGTTGGCCGAGTTCACGGCGTAACTGTCGTCGTAGTAGGGGTTGGCGTGGTTGATGTCGACCCACAAAAATTTGGGCAGCTTGCCCGAAGTCCAATCGCTCTCGATACGATGGAAGGCGCGGGCGAGGTCGGGGTTGAAATGATTCTGCTCGACCATGACCGGATAGTGCGCATTCGGATGCTCGGCGAAGCCTTCGGGTAGAACGACGGTGGCGTTGAGGAACATGGGCTGGCCCCAAAACTGGGTCAGCAGGCGGCTTTGAATCTTGATGTGCTTGATCCACGCGGTGTCGGGCGGCGGCTGGATGGGCGGGATTTTTTCTGTCAACGAGATGCGGAGCACGCCGCCGGCGCGAGGATCGAAGTGCACGGCCTGGGGAGCGCTGTAAAGATTGCCGGGCTTGATGGTCATTTGCTGGCCTTCGCCTTCGTCCCGCGGAAGAAGGAGGGTGTGGCCATCGGCGCGGTGGAAGGTGGTATAGCGATTGAAGAGCGCCTGCACGGTGTAGTCGCCGGCGGGGAGATCGCGCAGGCTGGTGAGGGGGTAGCCGTAGATCGAAGCGTCGAAGACGGCGGGCGTGCCGGCCTTCCAGTTGGTGACGTCGAGGCCGAAGAACTGCTGGCTCCCGACTTGATCGCCGATTTCGAAGCGCGGTTCTTCGGCGGCGCCGCCGCGGCGGCGGGGCGCGGGGGTGCCGGCGGGCTCGGCTTTCGCCACGTAAAAGAAGACGCGCCCGTTCAGCGGGGTCGAGGATTGCGAGGCGGGGAAGGTGACTTCGATGCGGGCTTGACCAGGCAGGAGCCCGGACAGCGCCAATGGAAGAAACAGCGCAACGAGATATTTGTACATGGCAGCCCGTCCAAAACGGATAGGATTGCAGTATGACAAAAGATGAACTGATACTGGCGCACAAAAGCTATCTTTTCCCGGCGACGTTCCACTATTTTGAGCAGCCGCTGGTGTTGGACCATGCCCAGGACCAGTTCGTCTACGACGCGGACGGCACGCAGTATTTGGATTTTTTTGGCGGCATCGTCACCGTGTCGGTCGGGCACGGCAACGCCGCGGTAAAAAAGGCGATGACGGCGCAGATAGACAAGCTGACGCACGTCTCGACCTGCTTCGCCACCGAGCCGATGGTGGCGCTGGCGGGCAAGCTGGCGCGGATCGCGCCGCTCGCGGCGGGCGATGGGCGGCCGGCGAAAACGTTCTTCACCTGCAGCGGCACCGAGGCGGATGAAACGGCGGTGCTCGCGGCGCGCCTGTACACGGGCTCGACCGAGGTGATTGCGCTGCGGCACGGCTATCACGGGCGCTCGGCGCTGGCGATGGGGCTGACCGGGCATGCGCCTTGGCGGCTGGGTCCGCCGACGCAGACGGGAATTGTGCATGCGCATAACGCGTACTGCTATCGGTGCCCGCTGCAATTGACGTATCCGGATTGCGGGGTGCGCTGCGCGACGGATCTCGAGGAGTTGATCAAGACTTCGACCTCTGGCAAGGTGGCGGCGATGATTGCGGAGCCGATTCAAGGCGTCGGCGGGTTTATCACGCCGCCGCCGGAGTACTTCAAGATCGTGGCCGAAATTGTCCGCGCCCACGGCGGATTGTTCATCAGCGACGAGGTGCAGACGGCGTGGGGACGCACCGGCACGAAGTGGTTTGGCATTGAACAGTGGGGCGTCACGCCCGACATCATTACGTCGGCCAAAGGATTGGCGAACGGCATGCCGATCGGGGTGACGGTGGCGCGCTCCGATGTTGCGGACGCCTTCAAGGGCTTGACCATCTCGACCTTCGGCGGCAACCCTGTGGTCACGGCCGCCGGGAACGCGGTACTGGACTTTATCGAGCAACAGAATTTACGGAGCAATTCCCAGGTGGTCGGCGATTATCTCAAGGCGAAGCTCGAAGGCTTGCAGGAGAAGCACGCGATTATCGGCGATGTGCGCGGCATGGGCCTGCTCCTGGGGGTGGAGTTGGTGCGCGACCGGAAGAGCAAGGAGCCGGCTAACACCGAGACCAATGCCCTGCTGTCGCGCTGCCGGAAAGAGCGCGTGCTGGTAGGCAAGGGCGGTCTGTACGGGAACGTGATTCGCATTTCGCCGCCGATAAATATTTCGAAAAGCGACGTGGATGAGTTCGTGGCCCGGTTTGATCGCGCGCTGGCGGGATGATTTAGTGCCAGAAGGTGCCGAGGAGGAGCCACACGCCGGTGGCGACGAGGCCGGCGGCGGGGATGGTGAGAATCCAGGCCCAGACAATGCGTCCGGCGATGCCCCAGCGGACGGCGGAGAGGCGCTGCACCGAGCCCACGCCGACAATGGCGCCGGTGATGGTATGCGTGGTCGAGACCGGGATGCCCATGAAGGTGCTCATCCCGAGCGTGATGGCGCCGGCGGTTTCGGCGCAGAAGCCGCCGACCGGCTTGAGCTTGGTGATGCGGCCTCCCATGGTACGGACAATGCGCCATCCCCCGGACATGGTCCCCAGGCCCATCGCCACCGAGGCCATGGCGATCACCCAGAGCGGCACCTTGAAGCTTGAGATGTAGCCACCGGCGAAAAGCGCGCCGGTGACGATGCCCATTGTTTTTTGGGCGTCGTTGGTTCCGTGGCCGAGGCTGAAGAGCGCCGAGGAGAGCAACTGGCCTTTGCGGAAGAAGCGATCCACGCGCAACGGGTGCGCGCGGCGGAAGATCCAGGAGACGCAGACCATCAGGGCCCAGGCGATGACCAGACCGACGATGGGAGAGATCACGATGAAGGCGAGCACCTTGATCCACCCGGCCCAGATGATACTCCCCCAGCCCGCCTTGACGATGGCGGCGCCGGCGTAGCCGCCCATCAACGCGTGCGAGGAACTGGTGGGAAGCGCCGCCCACCAGGTGAGAAGATCCCAGATGACGGCGCCGATGAGGCCGGCGATGATCACTTTTTCGTCCACAACGCTGAGCTTGACCATGCCTTTGCCAACGGTGGTCGCCACCTTGGTGCCGAACAGCAGGGCCGCGACGAAATTGAAAAACGCCGCCCAGATCACCGCCACGCCGGGCGTCAGCACGCGAGTCGAGACCACGGTCGCGATCGAGTTGGCGGCGTCGTGGAAGCCGTTGATAAAGTCGAAAAGGAAGGCGATCACCAGGATCGCGCCCACGATGTAAGGTGTCGGCATGCGCTCGGGTTAAGCGGCTTTCAGAACGATCGTTTCGATGATGTTGGCGACGTCTTCGCACATGTCGGTGGTGAGTTCGAGCACCTCGTACAGTTCCTTCTGCTTGATCAGCGCGATGGGGTTGGTCTCGTGCTCGAAAAGCAGGCCAATGCCGGAGCGGGAGATGCGGTCGGCATCATCCTCCAGGCGATTGATCTCGACGCAATGCTTGAGGATGCCGTCGGGGCGATTCAACAGCGCCAGCGCGGCGGCGATTTCGCGAACCTGGGCGACGATGATGCGTCCCAACTCCTCGGCGCCGGGCGGCAGCACAGCGATCTTGTAAATGACGATGCGCATCGAGGTGGCGTCGATCAGGTCGAGCACGTCGTCGAGGCGGGTGGTGAGGGCGTGGATGTCCTCGCGGTCGAAGGGGGTCACGAACGTCTGGTTGAGCTTGGTCAGAAGCTCGTGGGTGAGATTGTCGGCCTTGTGTTCGAGGGCCTTGATCTCCTCGGCGCGGATTGGCGCCAGGCGGATATCGCTGAGCAAGCTGCTAAGCAGGGCGGCGCCCTCGATCAGCATCTGGCCCATGCGCTCGAACATGGTGAAGAACTTCTCTTCGCGGGGCAGGAATCGCATGCTCGGCTAGTATGCCAGAAAGGGGCGCAGGGCCGATTTAGACCCTAGAATAACCGCATGCGGACTGTGCTGCTTTTGATTGTCTCGAATACCTTTATGACTTTTGCCTGGTATGGGCACTTGAAGTTTCGGTCGGTGCCGTTATGGAAAGTCGTGCTGGTGAGCTGGGGCATTGCTTTTTTTGAGTACATGTTCCAAGTGCCTGCAAACCGGATTGGGTACGGCGAGTTCACCATATACCAACTCAAGATCATCCAGGAAGTGATCACACTCAGCGTCTTCGTGGTGTTTGCCTGGCTGTACATCGGCGAAGACTTGCGCTGGAATTACGTCGGCAGTTTTGCCTGCATTTGCGGCGCGGTGGCGTTTGCCTTCCACGGCAGGGCTTAATTGGCCTGGCGTGATACCTTTGGCGCGGAGGTGTAAATGCGACGAATCTTTGGCTTTTGTGTGGCCTTGATGTTGTGCGCGGGATTGGCGGCGCAGGCGCCGCGGGATGGCGCCGCGCTTTTAAGCGCCATGCACGACCGCTACCAGAACGATTGGTATCGCACCGTAAGTTTTACCCAGAAGAGCACGACAATTCATCCCGACGGAACCACATCGAGTGAAACCTGGTATGAGGTGGCGAAGCTGCCGGGAACGCTCGCGATCCATATCGGCGATCCGCGGGAGGGCAATGGCGAGATGGTGAGCGACGGTCAGTTGAAGATATATAAGGCCGGGAAAATGACGAGCTCTCGGCCATTCGTCCATATGCTGCTGGTGCTGGGGTTTGACGTTTACCGGCAGCCGGCGGCAACAACCATCGCCGAAGCTAAGGGGCAAGGCTTCGATCTGTCGAAAATTCATACCGACACCTGGGAGGGTGAGCCGGTCTACGTGGTTGGGGCCGATCGCGGCGATCTGCGCACGAAGCAGTTCTGGATCTCAAAGACGCGGCTTCTGTTCGTCCGGCTGATTCAGCCCAGCCGGGACGGGGCGCACAGCACCGATACCCGTTTCGAGGATTACCGGAAACTACAGCCGGGCTGGATCGCCGCCCGCTGCGACTTTTTTACCGATGGGAAGGAGACGTTTCGGGAGGAGTATACCAACATCCGCGTGAACCCCAGGGTGGGACCCACAGATTTGACGTTTGGGCATTGATGGCAGTATGGAGGTGATGGACTCGGGTTTGGCCGCCAGCTCGCAGAACCGCTTCGCCTCCAAGAGTTCGGCGGCGCTGGTGGCGGCGGGCATTCTGCTGAGCCGGTTGGCGGGACTGGTGCGGGAGCGGGTGTTCGCGCACTATTTCGGCAGTTCGCAAGCGGCGGACGCGTTCAAGGCGGCGTTCAAGATTCCCAACCTGCTGCAGAATCTTTTCGGCGAGGGCGTTCTCTCGGCGTCGTTCATCCCGGTGTATGCCGCGCTGCTGGCGCGGGGCGATGAGGAAGAGGCGCGGCGCGTGGCGGGAGCGGTGCTGGCGCTCTTGTCGCTGTGCACGTCGGCGTTGGTGACGTTGGGCGTCGTGGCCACCCCGTACTTCATTGACGCGATCGCGCCGGGATTTCATGGCGCCGAGCGCGAGTTGACGATCCGGCTGGTGCGGATCTTGTTTCCGGGCGCGGGATTGCTGGTGATGTCGGCATGGTGCCTGGGAATACTGAACAGCCACCGGCGATTTTTCCTTTCCTACACGGCGCCTGTCGCCTGGAACGCGGTCATGATCGCCACGATGATTGGCTTCGGGCGACGCGACACGCAGTTCGATTTGGCAACGACGCTGGCCTGGGGTTCGGTTGGTGGCAGCGCGCTGCAGGTCGGGATGCAGTGGCCGGCGGTACGCAAGCTGGTGCGCGGCATGCGGCTGTCGCTCGAGCACCGGGCGCCGCAGGTGCGGGAGGTGATCCGCAACTTCACGCCGGTGTTTTTTAGCCGCGGCGTGGTGCAGATCTCCGCCTACGTGGATGCGCTGCTCGCCACGCTGCTGCCAACCGGCGCGGTGGCCTCGCTCGCGTATGCGCAGATCTTGTACCTGCTGCCGGTGAGCTTATTCGGCATGTCGGTGTCGGCGGCGGAACTACCGGCCATGTCGGGAGCGGTGGGAACCGGCACCGAAGTCGCTGCGGTGCTGCGGCGCAGGCTGAACACCGGCCTGCGCCAGATCACGTTCTTCGTGCTGCCGTCCGCGATTGCATTTCTGGCACTGGGCGATGTGATTGTGTCGGCGATCTTCCTGACCGGCGCGTTCCGCCATCACGATGTGCTCTACGTTTGGGGAGCGCTGGCGGGCGCGACGATCGGTCTGCTGGCTTCGGCGCTGGGGCGGCTGTATTCGTCAACCTACTATGCGTTGCGGGACACACGCAACCCGCTGCGGTACGCGTCGGTTCGGGTGGCCCTGACCACGGCGCTGGGCTACGTGGCGGCCTTCGAAGTGCCAGGTTGGATTGGGGTGGAAGCGCGTTGGGGATTGGTCGGGTTGACCGCCAGCGCGGGGATTGCCGCCTGGGTGGAGTTCACGCTGTTACGTCGCGGGCTGCGCGCGCGCATCGGGGAGACCGGAGTGCCGGCGACGTTCCTGACCCAGATCTGGGTTGCGTCGCTGCTGGCGGCGGCGGCGGGCCGCGGTGTTTTCGTGTTCGTGGGCGCACTTTATCCGCCCTTGGCGGCGGTGCTGGTTCTGGGTGCGTTCGGCGCGGTGTATGCGGGCATGGCGGCGGCGATGCGGGTGCCGGAACTGCACGCGCTCGTGCCCAAGCGCATCATCATTCGGCGCTGAGCAACGCTGCAATCAGCAGCCGCGCTTCCTGTGGCAGACTTGCGGCATGAGAGACTCGCGGATTTGGATCTGGGTGCTCATAGGCTTTTCTGGCACCGCGGCGCTGAGTGGTCAGGCGCCTCCTAATAAGGCAGCCACGCTGACAGTGAGCCGGAGCGGGGCAGTGGCGCTGGTTTATAACCAAGCCACCTTGGCCGCCGGGGACACGGGCGGGCCGGTGCGAACTACGACCGAAGTCAGTACCGGCGAGCGCGGGGCGTTGCTCGAGAAGATTCGCTTGACGGCGACGGCGGGGAAGACGGTGGCGTTGAAGCTGGAGGTCCACGCCAGCGACGAGGCTTTTGCGGCGGAGACGATGGGGCCGGCGCAGCGGCGGTTTCCGCTGGTGCGGACCGCGTCCGGCGAGGATCACAACCTGCGCAACAATGCTATTTACGACCGGCATGCGGATTGGGTGTTGGAGTTTCCGCCGACGACGGTGATCGAGCCGCGCGGACCGGGGAAATTTGAAGTGACGGCGAGTGGGCCATCGTTGTTGCTGCGATTCGCGCCGCGATATTATCAGCTGCACCGCAATGTGGCTTATTACGAGCCGTGGACCTATAAGGTTTGGCCGGAGCCGGTGGCGGGGTGGAGTTCGTGGTGGGCCTACCAGGATTCGGTCAATGAAGACGAGGTGAGGCGGATCGCAACGCTATTTGCCGCCAAGCTGCGCGATTTCGGATATCAGTACATTCAACTCGACGCCGGATACCATCCGCAGGATGGCTACCCCTCGCAGTGGCTGAAGACGAACGCAAAGTTCCCTTCGGGACTCCGCGATCTCGCCGCGATCGAGCGCAGCCTGGGGTTGAAGCCGGCGATTTGGGAGAACGTGCAGATTGACGATACGAAGCTGGCGTCGGCGCATCCGGCATGGTTTCTCGCCGAGCCGGGCAGCGCGCCGACGCCGGCGCCGTGGGTCGGCTACGGGTTGGACGGGTCGAACGCTGAGGCGGTGGATGCGGTGATCCGGCCGACGTACCGTGCGCTGCACGCGATGGGTTACAAGTACGTCAAGATCGACACACTGCGGCACCTGCTGTATGACGCGGGCTATCCGCGGCGGGCGGAGCTTGCGGCGCGCGGGTTGAGTCCGGAGGCGGCTTTTCGCAAAGTCCTGGGCGCGGCGCGCGAAGAACTGGGGCCGGAGACGTATCTTCTCGCCTGCTGGGGCGTGCTGCCGGAGGTGGCGGGGATTGCCGATGGCGACCGGCTGGGGACGGATGGGTTTGGCCCGGCGACACTGCAGCAGTACAACTCGTGGAACAACGTGGTGTGGCGGAACGATCCCGACCACGTTGATATCGGCGGCGCGGGCGAGGACGTGATTCGGCCGGTGCTCGTCTCGATGGCGGGAGCGCAGCTCATGCTCTCCGACCCGGTCGGCGTTTATCAGAATGATGCCACGCTGGAGGGCGCGCGGCGTTCTGCTCCCGTGCTGTTCACGCTGCCGGGGCAGCTTTACGATTACGACGCTCGGGCGAGCGGCAATCTCGCGCTGGGCCTGCGGAATCAGGACGGCGGAGCGAATCCCGGGCCGATTGACGCCGAGCGTCTGGGCGACGTGTGCCCATGGTGGCTGATGGACATTAACCGCCCGTTTGAGAATTGGTCGGTACTGGCGCGCCTGAGCTGGAGCGCGCTACCGGCGCAGCGGGTGCGGTTTCGGGATTTGGGCCTCGCGAGCGATACCGAGTTCGCGGTCTACGAGTTCTGGACACGGCGACTGGTAGGAATCTTTAAGGGCTCGTTCGTGGCGCCGGCACAGGCGGCCAAAGCGGCGCGGGTATATTCGATTCGGGCGGTGGTAAATCATCCGCAGATCGTCTCCACTAATCGCCACATTACTCAGGGCGGCGTGGATCTCGAGAATTTGCGGTGGTCGGCGGTCGATCGCCGGCTGAGCGGGGCGAGCGATGTTGTCGCCTCGGATCCGTATCAGATTGTGCTGCGGGTTCCGGCTGAGTATGAACTGGTGAGGGCTGAATTCGGCGGGAACGCCGCAAAAATCAGCCGGGCCGGCGGCGTAGTGACGATGGCTACGCTGCCGGCCCGAACTGGCCGTTTGACGTGGAGCGCCGAATTTCGCTGACCGTTACTGGTCGCTTTTCGGAGCTTCGGTCGAGGTAATCAGGTTGCGCACGTCGTGCATGAGACCCTGGCGCGCGATAGTGTCCTCATAGATCATGTGGCCGACCTGATAATGAGCGACGGTGATGTTGCCCTGCTCGGAAGGCGGCAGGAAGAGGTGGTGCATGCTGTACTCGGCTTCGTAGAAGGGGCAGGCAAAGTCGTAGTAACCGGTGGCGAGCAGCAGCTTCATGTAGGGATTTTTGGCGAAAGCACTCTCGAGCATCTGGCTCATGTTGTCGCTGAGGTCGAACTGCCATGCGTCAATGCCGCCGCCGTAGACGTCGTCGGTCTTGTAGCCGAGTTCATCGCGTACGTACTGGGTGAACATTTCGGTGAACACCGGGCGCTGCACCCAACTGGCGTCGAAGTCGGAGCGTTGGTTGCCGGGGGTGCGATTAAAGCCGGTCATGCGTCCATCGAGGCGGCCGATGATTTGCTTCTGGTCGCGCATCAGCTCGGCGTCGAAGAGCGATGAGCTAATACGGAGGTTGTAGTCGTCGAGCAACTTCTTGTCGAGCCCGGTGAAGCGGGCAAGCTGGTCAATCGCCTGCTGGCGATCTGCGCCTTGAAGCGCGTCGCCTTTTTCGAGCGCGATGGTGTAGCCGGTGGTGGCCCATTGCTCGGATTGCTTGACGACCGATTCGATTGATTCCTTCTGCAAATCCGGCGGAAGCTTCTTGTGATACCAGGCGGTGGCGGTCATGGTGGGCAGGAAGAGGACGTCGGGTTGGTCGTTGTCAACGTTCTCGTCCAGCGAGTGCATGTCGAGCACGCTCGAGATCAGCACCACGCCGTTGAGTGCGATGCCGCGCTGGGTGAGGTAGCCGGCGAGTCCGGCGGAGCGGAAGGTGCCATAGCTTTCACCGGCGAGGTAAAGGGGCGAGCTGAAGCGGTCGTAGTTGGTGAGATAGAGGCGGATGAATTCACCGAGCGACTGCAGATCGCCGTTGACGCCGGAGGTGGCGCGCAGGGCTTCGGCGCTGACGGCGCGGCTGTAGCCGGTGCCGTCGGGATCAATGAAGACCATGTCGGTGAAGGGCAGCCAGCTTTCCTGATTGTCGGTGAGGCGATAGGGCGCGGGCGGCAGCGTGCCATTGGCATTAAGCACGATGCGGCGCGGTCCGAAACCGCCCATGTGAACCCAGATGGCGGGCTCGCCGGGGCCACCGTTATAGATAAAAGCGAGAGGGCGGCGGTTTGGCTTTTCTTGCCCATCAAGCGTGTAGGCGACGAAGAAGATGTGGGCCTCGGTCTTGCCCGTGGCATCGGCGACAGGCATGCGTCCCGTGGTGGCGGTGTAGCTGAGCGTCTGGCCGCCGATTTGGATCTGGTGGTGAGTGACGATGGGCGGCGCATCAGTGGCGCTCGAATCGTACGGGTGCCCTGGAGGGGCGCCGCCGCGTCCGCGTCCCTGGGCGGTGGCGGTGAAAGTGAAGGTCGCGAGGGCGAGCACAACAACAAGGAGTCGTGAGGTCATGCCGCGTAGTATACGGGAAAACGCGCGCGCGGGGCGGGGAGATCACGCGAGAGAGAAATTCAGGAGGCGCACCAAGGCAAGCAATTCTCCGGGAAAATCGGAGCCGAGGAAAATATGGCCGCGTGCGCAAGGAAACCGATCATGGGGTGCTACGTTTTCTTGCCAAGCCGGTTCGTGGGCAGGTGTAAACTGACGAAAGTCCACTCTGATGCCGGATCCGTCTCAATCCGCGCTGGTTGATGATTTTCTTTGCCAGCATATTGCGAGTGTTCCCCATCTTGAGGCGCTGCTATTGCTGCGCGGCGAGCGGGAACGGCGGTGGACGGGCACTGCGCTGGCTAAGGCGTTGTTTATTGGCGCCGACCGCGCGGGCATCATTCTTCGAGACTTGGAGCAGCGCGGCTTCGCACAATCGAGTGAAGAAGGCAGTGGCGAATACTGGTACCATGCCGGAGATGGAGAGCGAGAAGACATGCTCGACCAAGTACAAACCGCCTACCGAAGGGAACTGGTGCGGATCTCTAAGCTGATCCACGCCCGGTCGTCGGCGCTCGGCGAATTTGCTCGAGCCTTCGACTGGAGGCGGCCGTCGTGAACATTTGGCACGTGTTTCTGCTGGGCGTGATTGTCACGACTTCGCTGGTGGCGGCGCTTCTATTTTTAAAATACTGGCGTAGAACGCGGGACTTCCTGTTTTTGGCGTTTGCCATTGCCTTCGCAGTGGAGGCGCTGAACCGGTTTGCGATCTTGATGCTGCATCCGGGACAGGAGGGTGCGCCGTCGATGTATCCGCTGCGGCTGCTGACCTTTATTTTGATACTAGCGGCGATTGTGAAAAAAAGCACCGGGGAGCGGCGCTCATGAGCCAGACGTTGGCAGCGGCGGCATACGTTTTGGGCACACTGGTATGCCTGGCGAGCGCGCTGCTGTTGGCGCGCGGGTATCATCGCAGCCGGCAGCGACTATTGCTGTGGAGCAGTCTGTGTTTCTGGGGGCTGGCGGCGTCCAACCTGCTGATTTTCGTCGATCTGGTTCTGCTTCCCAACGTGGATCTATACGCCTGGCGGCTTCTGACCACCGCTTTGGCGATGTGTGTGCTGGTCTTCGGCCTGATCTGGGATGTAGATTGACGCGCATTGCCATTGTCGGCGCCGGCATTGCCGGACTGAGCGCAGCTTGGGAACTGCAGCGGTTGGGAGTGCGCAACTGCTTGCTGTTGGAGGCGAAACGGCACGCGGGCGGGTGCCTGGCAAGCGCTGCAAACGACGGATTTCTGATGGAACGGGGGGCGGATTCATTCCTAAGCGCCAAGACCTCGGCGCTGGAGTTATGCCGGGAGCTGGGACTGGAAGGGGAGTTGGTTCCATCAGCGGCGCCTCGCACCCGCATTCTGCACGGCGGCCGGCTGCTGGCGCTGCCGGCGGGATGGCGCATGATCGCGCCCGGGGAGCTGGAGCCGGTAATGGAGTCGGAGCTGTTTACGCGCTCAGTCAAGGCGGAGATTCGCCTCCGGTTCCCAGATCTAGTGGCGCCGGCAGGAGAGGATGAAGCCTTGGGAGCCTACCTGCGGCGGCGGTGGGGCACCGAGGCGGGTGAGGCAATACTGGCCACCATTGCCGGGCCGCTGCTGGGCGGAATTTATGGCGGTGGGGCGGATGCGGCCGAGAAGTTTTTGGTGCCTCGGTCGAGCTTGCCACCATCCCGGAGCGGCACTTCTCCCTTCATCAGTCTGCGCAGCGGCATGGGTTCGCTGATCGAGGCGCTGGTGGCGCGTCTGCAACCCGACGTATTGCGATTGGGCGCGGAAGTCGTCGCGGTCGAGCGCGCCGGAAGCGGATGGAGACTGCGCATGGCTTCGGGGGAAGGCATTGAGTGCCGCGCGCTCATCATGGCGTTGCCGGCGTGGCGGGCGGCGGAGTTGCTGCGCGGCGCGCATCCGCGGCTGGCGCGCGCGCTGGCCCTGATTCGATATAGTTCGGCGGTATCGGTGAATATCGGCTTCAATCCCGCGCCCGCGCTGCCGGCGGGTTCGGGCTTCGTAGTGGCGGAGCGGCGGGCGCTGCTGGCGGCGACGTTTGCCCACCAGAAGTTTCCTCAGCGCGCGCCGGAAGGAGCGGGGGTGGTGCGTATGTTTTATGGTGACGAGCAAGTGGAATGGCCAAACTGGCGGCTGGCGCGGCAGGCGGGTGCGGATGCGCGCAGCGTCCTGGGCGCGCCGCTCTGGAACGCAGTCAAGCTACGCGTCGACCGCTGGCGCCGGGCAATGCCGCAATACACGGTCGGGCATGCTGAGCGGATGAATGTGATCGCGGACGAGACGCGCTCCATTGCAAACCTGGCGCTGGCCGGCAACGCCTACAGCGGCGTCGGCATTCCCGACTGTATTGCGAGCGGGCGGCAGGCGGCGCAACAAGCTGTGCGGCGAGCGGCGGGAATCGAAACTTAAATGCCGGGATTATTGCAACTCGTGCATGGCATTTACCCGGAAGCAACCGGCGGGGTGGAAATCTATGCCCGCGAGGTGGAGCAAACATTCGGCGGCAGCGTGTACGTCACCGGAGGGGGGATTGGCGATTGGCAGCGCGCGCTGGATGAGGCGATGCCCGACGTGGTACTGGTGCAGCACCTGGGTAAGATGAATCCCGCGTGGTTGCTGGATCTGCGGGAGCGCGGCATTCCGTATGCGGTGTTTCTGCATGATTTCACCGCGCTTTGCCCGACCCACAAGTTGTGGCACCGCAGGGAGGAGCGGTGCAGCGGTCCGGGATGGAGCGGATTTAAATGCGCCTGGTGCGTGAGCGGATCGCTGCGCCGAGCGGCGGAGCTGCCCCTGCGCGCCGTGCTGTACCGCCACCGTCCGCAGGATTGGCGCACAGCGCTACTGCGGGCGGAGGTGATCATAGCCAACTCGCGCTTCACGCGCGACTTTTTTATCGACGAGGGAGCGCCCGCGGATCGCATTGTGGTGATCGCGCCAGTGCTGCCGGCGGTTGTGCCCAGCGCGCGGTCTGTGGTTCAGTCCAGAATGAGCAGCGCCGGCGAGGGACGGCGGCTGCTCTACTGCGGCGGCTGGGGACAAGCAAAGGGCGCGGAACTACTGGCGGCGGCGCTCGATGAGGTCAGGCCAGGCTTGCAACTGACGGTGGCGGGGCGTTTCGATGAATCAGCGCGGCGAGCTATGCGGAGCGCGGTTTCAGACCGCCACGTCCTCGACTTTACCGGCGAGCTGGCGCCTAGGGCGATGACGGAGTTAATCTCTGGCTGCACTGCGGTTGTGGTTCCCTCGCGCTGGGAGGAAACCTATAGCCGGGTCGCGTTTGAGGCGCAGCGGGCCGGCGTGTCGGTGGCGGCGACAGCGGTCGGCGGATTGAGCGAGAGGATTATTCACGGCGTGAACGGATTTTTGGCGGCGCCAGACGATATGTATTCGCTCGCCGACGCCATCGAGGAAGCGCTGCAGGCGGCCCATAGCGATGGCTGGAACGCGGCGCTGGTCGCCGCCAACGCCGCCTTGGACGCTGAGGCGGCGCTTGTGGCGCTGGGCCGCATTATTCGACAGGAATCCGGGCGCGAATCGGGGATGGCGCCGGGCATCGGGCGGAGGGAGCAGATGGAACTGAACCATGCGCTGGCGTTTTTTCGCGGAGCAGGGTGCCGGACAGTGGTTGTGGTGGATGGAGAGGAGGGCGATGAATTAGGCGCACATGCGTTTTTCGAGCGCTGGGGCGTGGCGATCCTACCTGAGGGCGCAAGCGGCGGGGCGGCCGCGCCGGAGGGTATTTTGGCGCTCGATGAATGGCGGGAGACGGCGGAATTGCGGCGCCTGTATCCCTCGGCGCGGGCATTGGTGCGGTTCACCGGGGCGGGCCCGGAGACTAGCAATCTTTAACAAATCTTGGCCAGCCTGTAACTTCGGTTGCGGAATTCCGTTGTCAAAGTATAGGCGCCATTGGTACGCCCCAGGGAGGATGGCAAGAGCATGGCAATGGAACAGAACGACTACCGTGATTTTTTTTCGACTTTGGCCAATCTTTCGCGCATGGGCATTGTGCAATTGCTGCGCCGCCGGGGAGCCACGGTCACTCAAATTGCCGAGACGCTGGGCTACGAGCAGAGCCGGGTATCGCACTCCTTGGCGCGCCTGCAGCGGGCCGGCATTGTCGTATGCCGTTGGGAGGACAAGCGTAAGATGTTTCACCTAGTGGACGACGTGGCCCCGGTGTTGCGGGACATCGAGACGTACCTGGAGCGGCGTCCGAAACCGGGCAAGAACGGGGCCGAGCGGGGCTGGTCGAACACCTGGGCGGTGGCCAGCTCGGAGTAATTCTAGCGAGGTGGCTCAGGCAGCCTGTTCAAACAGCGGTTGCGCCGCCTGGGTGAGAAGCTCGTCGGCCTGCTCCTCTTCGGCTTGGTTGTCGGCCAGCAGGCGGGCAACGCGGGATTCGCCGAGCCGGTCAGCCAAGGTGCGAAGGGAACCGTACCCCGAGATTTCGTAGTGCTCGACTTTCTGCGCCGCGATGATGAGGGCAAGATCGGCGCAGGCTTCCGGCATATCTTTGCCGTCGCTGATGGTTTCGGCTCCTTCCTCGACCAAGCCTTTCATGCCTGGGCAGGGGATGGCTTTAGCCTTGGCGCCGAGCAGTTCAAAAGCTTCCTGCAGGCGCTGCACATGACCGCGGGTCTGTTCGAGATGCTCGGAGAAGCCACGGCGGAGTGTGGGAGAGTGGGCGGCCTTGACCATCTTCGGCAGCGCCTTGATCAATTGGTTTTCGGCATGGAGCAAGTCCCCCATTTGATCAAGAAGCAATTGGCGCAATTCGGCGGAAGCGTCGCCGTCGGAAGCAGAATTGAAGGGAATTTCGCGAGCCATGGGAATCTCCTAGCAGGCTAGGATGCACGCCCATGAAGCAATTGTTGTCCTAGGTATTTGGTGCCGCAGAAGGGACTCGAACCCCCACTCCCTTGCGAGAACGTGGACCTGAACCACGCGCGTCTGCCAGTTCCGCCACTGCGGCACGAGGTTTGATTTTACACCATGCGGCCCGTTATGCGGCCTTGAGTTGGGCGGCGAGGGGGAGTTCGAGGGTGAAGCGGGTGCCGCCGCCTTCGCGAGGCGCGAAGCTCAGCGTGCCGCCGTGGGCACTGGCGATTTTGAGTGCGGCAAAAAGACCGAGCCCCATGCCGCGGCTCTTGGTGGTGAAGTAGGGCTGGAAGATTTGGTCGCGCACACCAGGGGGTATGCCGGTGCCGGTGTCTTCGACATAGACACAAGCGCTGTGGTCGTTGGCGAAGGCGGCGACGGTGATGCGTCCTCCGCGCGGCGGCATGGCTTCGAGGGCATTGAAGATGAGATTGACAAGCACGCGCCGAAGCTCGCCGGCGTCGGCCAAGACCCAGCGCTCGCGGGGCTGAGGTTGGATTTGCGACTGGAAGTTGATTTCCGGCCGGCTGCGCCAAACCGGGCGGGTGAGCTCCACCGCTTCGCGGGCTAGTGAGCTTAGGTCGACGGGCTGGCGCTCGCCTTCGCCGTCGGCAAGATAGACGCGCAGGCGGCGCACCATGGCGGCGCCGTTAACAACAGCTTGGTCGACAATGCCGAGAAATTTGCGACGCTCCTCGGCGGGCGCATCCAGCTTGCTGGTGAGCACCTCAACGGCGCGCCGGATAATGTCGAGCACCTGGTTGAAATCGTGGGTTAGCGCGGCGGCCATCTGCGCCACGGCGAGGTGCCGGGCACGCTCGACCGCCTTGGACTGTAGTTCGCGCAGCTCGGTAATGTCGCTGAGCAGCACCAAGCGCCCCAGGGTGTGGCGCACCGGATCATGCCAGGGAGCGGTTGAAATAAGCACGTGGAGGCTTTGGTCGCGCTCAACATCGTAAAGGGTGCCTTCATGTTGGCCGGGCGCGGGGGAAGCGGCTGAGTCCTGGTCCAAGTCGGAAAAAACCCAGCGGCGGCGGATACTCTCGCCAGACACGCCAATCAGCGCCGGTCCGGAACGGCCGAACAGAGCGCGGGCGGCGGGGTTGAGCGAGACGACGCGGTCGTCCTGATCGAATATGATTGCGGCCTCGGTCAGGTTCTCGAGTAGCGCGGCCAACTTCTCCATACCGGAGGCCTCGCGCAATCCGCTGCGGCGGCGCATCTCCATCAACGCCACGACAAACATGCCCACCGCGAGAAGGAGGAGTTCCGATTCCGAAGGGGCGTAACTGACACCGCCCCCCGGCGGGCGCATCCACCAGGCGCGGTAGAGTACGTTAGCGGCGACACTGACCAGGACGGCTTCGATGCCGGCCCAGAGCCCGAAGAGAGCTTCAGCGACGGCAATTCCCGGCAGGCAGAACATCAACTCGAAATCGCGGTCAGCGCCGGAGAGGGCCAGCACCACAGTTGCCGCTGCGGCCAAGGCTGCCACGACGATAGCCTGAATGGGTATTTGCAGCTTTTTTCGCAGCTTCGACCAGTCGGGCATGCCCACTACGTCTTAGATGCAGTTGGCGTCCGGAATTGGGCATTTAAGCCGAGTTAAAGCGCGCGTGGAACGAGCGTGTCAGCCTGAGAGCGGGCGTGATAGCTGCTGCGCACCAGGGGACCCGCTTCGACGTGACCGAAGCCCATGGCCATGCCGGCACCGCGGAGGTGATCGAATTCGGTGGGAGAGTAGATGCGCTTGACCGGCAAATGATCGCGTGAGGGGCGCAGATACTGTCCCAGAGTAAGAATGTCGCATCCGGTGGAGGCGAGCCGGGCCATGGCGTCGAGCAACTCGGATTCGGTTTCGCCCAGGCCGAGCATGAGGCCGGACTTGCTGAGAACCGGTGAAGTGGAAATCTGTTTCACTCGACGAAGCAGTTCGAGGGAGCGTTCGAACTTGGCGCCGGGGCGGACGAAACGGTAGAGGCTGGGAACGGTTTCCGTGTTGTGGTTAAGGATATCGGGAGCGGCATCGAGGACGATGCGCAGTGCCGTCTCACTACCCCTGAAGTCGGGAATGAGGACCTCGACGTGGCAGCTGGGCACGCGCTCGCGCACGGCGCCGATGGTGGCGGCGAAGATGCGGGCGCCGGCGAGGTTGTCGTCGTCCCGGTTGACGGAGGTAATCACGGCATGATGCAGGCCGAGGCGGGCTACGGCTTCGCCGACGCGGCGCGGTTCGTCGTAATCAATTGCGAGCGGACGCCCCTTGGGCACGGCGCAGAACCCACAGCGCCGGGTACACAGGTTGCCGAGGATCATGAAGGTCGCGGTGCCCTGGTTCCAGCATTCACCGATATTGGGGCAACGCGCCGATTCGCACACCGTGTGCAGGTCGAGCTGGCGGGCGAGGGTCTTGAGACGATGATAGTTTTCGCCCCCGGGGACGCGCACCCGCAGCCAGTCGGGGCGGGGGGCGCGCGGCGACTCGGCGGGCGCGATCTGAAGCAATGTCTCCACTGATTAAGTTTACAGTGGTATGACACAGACGGGCGGAGGCTATACTCGAAAAGAGGAACTCTGGGTGACCGATCACGACTGCCGCGAACGCGTGCGCTGGATGGCAAGCCAAGTCGGGCTGGAAGTGTTTTTCGTCGACCCCGGCAAGCTCGATCCGTCGCCGTTGTTGGGGGCGGTGTTCACGCTTGAGGACTGGGACAGCGACCTGGAGCGGATCGACGTGGAGCGGACCGACGATACAATCATCCGGGCCACGGTGGAACGCGCGCGCCGGCGGCTTGCCGAGCGCTGCGGCTGCGAGATCGTGCACGACGGCGCGGGCGTGTTCCGCTGCCTGCGCCATGACGTCGAGTGCGACACGGGCGAGGAACAGGATCCGGTGATTCGCCAAACCCTGCGATGGACCGCCGCGTGTCCGATGGGCGGCGTGACGCAGGCGTTTTATTTGATGGGACACCCGCCCCCAGAGGGGCGCTAAGGAGCATCGCGAGTATGGATCGAATAAAGCGCAACGTTTTTGTGGGGGCGCTGCTGCCCTTCTTAATTTTGGTAACCATGGCGCCGGCGCAGAAGGCGCTGGACCGGCTGCAGGCCTCGGCGCGCGTGTTCCAGGAGATCATGAATGCGCCCGACGGCGGCGTTCCGGACGCCATTCTGAAGCACACGCAGTGCGTGATGGTGGTGCCGGGCTACAAAAAAGCCGGGCTCGGCTTTGGCGGCGAGTTAGGCAAGGGCGTGGTCACCTGCCGCACCGGCCAGGGTTGGTCGGCGCCGCTCTTCATCTCGCTGGGCGGCGGGAGCTTTGGCCTGCAGATCGGAGCTCAGGAGAGTGACCTGGTGATGCTGATCATGAACCGCGAGGGCGAGGACTACTTATTGAAGGACAAATTCTCGCTGGGAGGCGACCTGGCAGCGACGGCGGGACCGGTGGGGCGAGACGCCAACGCCCAGACCGATATCCTGATGCATGCCAAGATGCTGGCCTATTCACGGAGCCGGGGGCTTTTCGGGGGCATCACCGTGAAGGGCGGGGTGATCAAGCAGGACGGCGACAGCAATCACTGGCTGTACAAGAATGCGAGCGCGGCTGAAATACTGAGTGGCAAGGTGGCGCGGCCGGAAGCCGCAAGCACGCTCATTTCGGAACTGCGGAAAAGAGCCGGATAGCTCAGAGAAAGTCGGTGAACACGAAGCCGTCGCGCTCGACCGTCTCGCCACGCTCGGTGGCGACTGGGCGGTTGAACATCGGTCCGGCGGTGACAACGGTGTGGAACTCGCCATTTTCTCCGCACGGGTCGACGGCGGCGGGCAGGGCGGCGAGACAGTCGCGGTCGAGTTGGCGGCCGGCGAAGCTTTGATCGAGATGGCGGGGATCGAGGCAGGCGATGTGGGCGACGAGGCCGGAATCGATCATTTCATTGGCGAGAGCGCGGGTATCGCGCAGCCACAAAGGAAACACCGCTTCGATGCCGGTGCCCTCCATCTGGCGCTCACGGTAGGCGCGAATGTCGGCCAGGAACAGATCCCCGAAAATCATGCGGCTGATGCCGGCCTTTTTTAGCTCGGCGATGGCGACGCCCATGCGCTGCTCGTAAATTTCATTCGAGCAGGGGCTGGGGATGGGAACCTGAAGGCAGCCGAGACCGAGGGCTAGAGCCTGGCGTTCGAGCAGGGAGCAGCGGACGCCGTGCATGGCGACGCGGCTGTAGGCTTCGCTCACCGTGGTCAAAATGCCGACGACCTCGACATCGCCCTGGCGCTGGGTTTCATAAAGCGCCCAGGCGCTATCCTTGCCTGAACTCCAGGCGACGAAGGCCTTCGGCTTCATGATGACTAGCTCGCGGAATCAGCGAGCAGGGTGACTCGGTCGGGGAGAACTTCGAAGAAGCCGCCGTCGATCGCGATCGTTTTCTCGGCGCCGCTCGAGGCATCGGAGAAACGGACTTCGCCGGCGCCGAGCGCGCCAAGGGTGGGAGCATGGAGCGGAAGGGCGCGCATGGCGCCAGACTCGGCTGGGATGTCAACCCATTGGGCGTCGATTTCGAGCACCAGGCGCTGGGGAGTGACGATGCTGAGGGCGAGGGTGGGCATGGATGCTTATTTCTTGGCGCCGAGCTCTTCCGCCTTCTTATAAACGTCCTCGAGCGTTCCCTGCATGTAGAAGGCCTGCTCGGGAATGTGATCGAGTTCGCCGTCAACGATTTTCTTGAAGCCGCTGATGGTGTCGGCGAGCTTGACGTATTTGCCCTCCATGCCGGTGAACTGCTCGGCGACGAAGAAGGGCTGGGAGAGGTACTGCTGCACCTTGCGGGCGCGGTTGACGGTGATGCGGTCCTCTTCGCTCAACTCCTCAATCCCGAGGATGGCGATGATGTCCTGCAGATCCTTGTACTTCTGCAGCACGCGCTTGACGCGCTGTGCGACGTCGTAGTGTTCCTGGCCGACGACGCGGGGATCGAGAATGCGGGAGGACGACGCGAGCGGATCGACGGCGGGGTAGATGCCCATTTCCGAGATGGCGCGGCTGAGGTTGGTGGTGGCGTCGAGATGGGCGAAGGTGGTGGCGGGCGCCGGGTCGGTGTAATCGTCGGCGGGCACGTAAATCGCCTGGACGGAGGTAATGGAGCCGTTCTTGGTGGAGGTGATGCGCTCCTCGAGCTCGCCCATTTCGGTGGCCAGGTTGGGCTGGTAGCCGACGGCGCTAGGCATGCGTCCCAGCAGCGCGGAGACTTCCGAACCGGCCTGGGTAAAGCGGAAGATGTTGTCGATGAACAGGAGCACCTCCTGATTTTCAACGTCGCGGAAATATTCGGCGACGGTGAGGCCGGTGAGGCCCACGCGAAGACGGGCTCCAGGGGGCTCGGTCATCTGTCCGTAGATGAGAGCGGCCTTGGACTTGGAGGGATCGCCGGGAACGATGACGCCGGACTCGGACATTTCGAGCCACAGATCGTTGCCCTCGCGGGTGCGTTCGCCAACGCCGGTGAACACCGACACGCCGCCGTGCTTGGTGGCGATGTTGTTGATCAGCTCCATGATGATGACGGTCTTGCCGACGCCGGCGCCGCCGAAAAGGCCGATCTTGCCACCGCGGAGGTAGGGCTCGAGCAGGTCAATGACCTTGATGCCGGTCTCGAACATTTGCAGTTCGGTGGACTGCTCTTCGAGGGTGGGAGCGGGGCGGCGGATGGGCGAGCGAAGATCGGTCGTGATGGGCCCGAGCTTATCGACGGGCTCGCCGACCACGTTCATGACGCGGCCAAGGCAGGCGTTGCCGACCGGAACCATGATCGGTCCGCCGGTGTCGATGGCCTGCATGCCGCGGACGAGTCCGTCGGTGGCCTGCATGGCGATGCACTTGACGCGGCCTTCGCCGAGGTGCTGCTGCACTTCGACGATGATGTCGATCGGCTCAGGCACGTCGAACCCGGTGGAGACGACGCGCAGCGACTGATTGATGGGCGGCAGGCTGGATTCGGGAAATTGGCAGACGAGGACGGGTCCGGTGATTTCGATCACCTTGCCAACGGCGGTAGCGGTTGCGGTAAGGGTAGCCATGATTGTCTTTATCCGAGGGCGGCGGCGCCGCTGACGACTTCGATAATCTCCTTGGTAATGGCGGCCTGGCGGACGCGGTTCATGTTCAACGTCAGCGAGTCGATCAAATCGCCGGCGTTGCTGGTGGCGGCCTCCATGGCGTTCATGCGGGCGGCGTGCTCGCTGGCGAGCGATTCGAGCAGGGCGCGATAAACCTGGGCTTCGAGCGCGCGCGGCAGCAGCTTGGCGAGCAGCGCGGCGGGCGGGGTTTCGAAAATGTAGTCGCGCCCGGGGCCGGTCTGCTCCGGCAGCTCGAAGGGCAGGAGCTGGCGGGCGACGATGCGCTGTTGGAGGACGGATTTGAATTCGTTGCCGACCAGAACGACTTCATCGACCCGGGCATCGGCGTAGGCGGCCATAGCGGCCTGAGCGATTTGCCGCGCAATGTCGTAATCGACGGTACGGGTGAAGACGCCGAGGTGTTCGCCGATCAGGCGCAGGTCGCGACGACGCAGGAAGTCGCGGGACTTGCGGCCGACGGCGATGTACTCGGTCGCGGCGGCGGCGGGTGAGAGACTGAGCGCCTGCTTGAGGACGTTGGCGTTAAAGGCGCCGACCAGGCCGCTGTCGGTGGAGACGGTGATGACCAGGCGGCGCTTGACCTCGCGGCGGGCGAGCAGGGCGGCGAGCGAGGGGTCGAGATCCTGGGGGTTGATGAATCCGGCGAGGCCGTTGACCATGGCCTCGATGCGCTGGGCATAGGGGCGGGCCTGCATGGCCGCCTCCTGGGCGCGGCGCAGTTTGGCGGCCGAGACCATCTTCATGGCCTGGGTGATCTGCTGGGTGTTTTTCACCGAGCGGATGCGCCTGCGGATGTCTAAAAGATTCGGCATGGCGGGCTACTTGGCGGCGGCGGTGGCGGTGGCCTGGTCGCGGAAGCGGGACTTGGCCTCCTCCAGCACCTTCTTAATTTTGGCGCGCAGGTCGTCGTCGAGCGCCTTCTTCTGATTGACTTCGGCGATGAGTCCGGGATGGGCGTCGTCGAGGAAGCGGTAGAGCGAGGCCTCGAAGGGGCGGACCTGCTCGACGGTGAGATCGTCGAGATAGCCGTTGGTCGCGGCAAAGATGGCGATCAACTGCTTCTCGACCGGGAGCGGCGAATACTGATCCTGCTTGAGCAGCTCGACCAGGCGCTGACCGCGGTTCAACTGGGCGGCGGTGGTCTTGTCGAGATCGCTGCCGAACTGGGCGAAGGCGGCGAGCGAGCGGTACTGCGCCATGCTGAGGCGGAGCGAGCCGGCAACCTGCTTCATGGCCTTGATCTGGGCGTTGCCGCCGACGCGGCTGACCGAGATGCCGACGTTGCTGGCGGGGCGGACGCCGCTGTTGAACAGATCGCTGTCCAAGAAGATTTGTCCGTCGGTGATGGAGATGACGTTGGTCGGAATGTAGGCGCTGACGTCGCCGGCCTGGGTTTCAATGATGGGCAGCGAGGTGAGCGAACCTGAGCCGAGCTCGGGGCTCAGTTTGGAGGCGCGCTCGAGCAGGCGGGAGTGGAGATAGAAAACGTCGCCGGGGTAAGCTTCGCGTCCCGGAGGGCGGCGGAGCAGCAGGGATATTTCGCGGTAGGCCGCGGCGTGCTTCGACAAATCGTCGTAGACGGTGAGGGCGTGACGCTTGGTGTCGCGGAAGTACTCGCCGATGGCGCAGCCGGCGTAGGGCGCCAGGTAAAGCATGGGCGCCGGATCGGACGCGGTTGCGGCGACGACGATGGTGTACTCCATGGCGCCGTAGCGTTCGAGAGTGGCGACCACCTGGGCGACGGTCGAGCGCTTCTGGCCGATGGCGACATAGATACAGATGAGGTCCTTGCCCTTGGAGTTGATGATAGTGTCGAGGGCGACGGCGGTCTTGCCGGTCTGGCGGTCGCCGATGATGAGCTCGCGCTGGCCGCGGCCGATCGGCACCATGGCGTCAATGGCCTTGAGGCCGGTCTGCATGGGGTCCTTCACCGGCGAGCGGTCGAGCACGCCGGGGGCGATGCGCTCGATGGCATTGAACTGCTCGGTGACGATGGGACCCTTGCCGTCAATGGGCTGGCCGAGGGCGTTGACGACGCGGCCGATCATGGCATCGCCGACGGGCACCGACATGATGCGGTGGGTGCGCTTGACCTGGTCGCCTTCGCGGATCTCGGTATAGTCGCCGAGCATAACCGTGCCAACCTGGTCTTCCTCGAGGTTCATGGCGATACCGGCCACGCCATGGGGGAACTCGAGCAGTTCGCCGGCCATGACCTTTTCGAGGCCGTAAACGCGGGCGATACCGTCGCCCACGGACACCACCGTGCCGACTTCGTCTACGGCCATGACGGCATCGTAGTTTTCGATCTGGGCGCGGAGGATTTCGGAAATTTCGTCAGTGCGAAGAGTAGCCATAAATTAGTTGTTGAGAAGATTTTGGCGCAAGCGATCAAGCCGGCCGCGAATGCTGCCGTCGTAGACCTGATCGCCGACACGGGCAAGGAAGCCGCCGACGAGAGAGGCGTCAGTGGCGTATTGAGTTTCGAGTTTGCGCCCGAGGCTTAACGAGAGCTGGCGCTCAATGGCGGCGCGCTCGGCCTGGCCGAGTTCGCGGGCGCTGAGGATTTGAGCTTTGACGATGCCCTGGGTTTGGAGCCGGAGCTGCTCAAAGGCGCGGTCAATGCCGGCGAGAAGGGAGATGCGTCCGCGCTGGGCGGCGACGACGAGGAAGTTGCGGGTAAGGCGCGAGAGCTGAAGGCGCGCGGCAAGAGCGTCGAGCACGGCGAGCTTTTTCTCCCATGCGACGGCGGGGGAGGCGAGGACGGTGGTGAGCGCGGGCGAGGACTCGACCACCTGAGTTAGAGTGGCCAGCTCACGACGCAACTTGTCGGCATCGATGTCGCCGCGGGCGACGAGGTCGGTGAGGGCTTGCGCGTATCGTTGTTCAATAACAGCCATATTGCTCGATGATTAGTTAACCTTGCCGCCGCCGGTGGGGACGATGCCGGCGAGGGCGTCGCGGACGACGCGTTCGTCCATTTCGGTGGTGAGGCGTTCGCGGATGCGCTGGGCGGCGAGATCGAGTGCCAGCTTGGCGGCGAGGCCTTTCAATTCCTTTTGCGCCAGCTTGGTGGCGGCGGCCATTTCCTGCTGGCCGATTCTGGCGATGCGCTCGGCCTCACGGCGACTTTCATCGGAGATGCGCTGGAACTCGTTGGCGGCCTCGCGCTCGGCCTCGGCCTGGAGCGCGGCTAGTTCCTGGGGCAGGTTGGCGATGCGCTGCTCGATTTCCTGCAACCGCGCTTGCGCCGCCTGATGGGCGGTTTCGGCGTCGCGGAGCTGGGTTTCGATGCCGCGCCCGCGGTCGCGGAGAGCCTGCGGGATGCTCCAGGATTCGCCTCGGAACAGGAGCTTGTAGAGGATGTAGAGCAGGACCGCCAGGTTGGCGCTGAGCACCGCCACCCACACCAATTCGTTGGAAACGGGGTTATGCGGCAACCACCAACTGACGCTGCGGATATCTTCCTGGAAGAAGAGAAAAAAAGCGGCGAGGATCATGCCGTGGCCGCCTTGCCAAGAACTTGATTCATGATTTGCGAAGCGAGGGTATTGGCCGATTCCTGCAGCCGCAATTTAGCGTGGGCACTCTCGGTGGCCAGCTCCTGGCGGGCGGTAACGAGAGCGGCCGCGGTTTGTTGCCGGGCGTCGTGCAACTGGGCTTGGCCGCTGGCGAGCGCTGTTTGGCGCTGGGCCTCAATCGCGCGGTAGCCGGCGAGGCGGCGTTCGCGCAAGGCGGACTCGTACTCGGCGAGCTTGGACTCGGCCGCGGCGAGAGTTTGCCGGGCGTGGGCGAGCTTGCCTTCGATGCGTTCGGAACGAGCCGCGAGAACCTTGCGCAGCGGGCGATAGAGCACCCGCTTTAGATAAAAGTGCAGCGCGACGAAAATGATAATCGTCGGGATGCTGTGGAGCAGTAATTGCCCAAGTTGTTGAAACGTCTGACCCATAAGTTCGTCAAGTAAGCGCGGAACCGGGAGGGAAAAGTCAATTTTACCGGAGCAGGAAGGATTTGGCAAGACGGGCGCCGCGGGCGAATTCGTCGCCGCTGACGGCTTGACGGCCTTCGGCACGGACCGTGTCGAGCGCCAGGGCGCCCTGGCCGCAGGCGACGATGAGGCGGCCGTCGGCATGGGTGGCGCGGCCGGGTTCGCCGGCGCCCGGCTGAGGATGGCATTTAAGGATGGCGAGTTGGCGGCCATTGACGACGGTGTGAATGCCGGGCCAGGGTTGGAAGCCGCGCCAGCGGTTGTAGATTTCCGCCGCCGGACGGGTCCAGTCAACGGCTCCATCGGCGCGGGTGAGGAGAGGGGCAAGGGTTCCCTCGGTTGGTTGGGGCGCGGGAAGAACAGTGCCGGCGGCAAGGCCCAGCATGGTCTGTTCCATTAGTGTTGCCGCGGAGGCTGACAGGCGGCGGGAGAGGTCGGGCGCGGTTTCGTCGGGGCCGATTTCGAGCGAGTAGCGGAGCAAGATATCACCTGTATCGAGGCCGGCGTTGATGCGCATGGTGGTGACGCCGGTGCGGGCTTCGCCGCGCGCGATCGCCCACTGGATGGGGGCGGCACCGCGGTAGGCGGGCAGGAGGGAGGCATGGGCGTTGACTGCACCCCACCTGGGAAGATCGAAGACCTCTGGGGGAAGAAGCTGGCCGTAGGCAACGACGGCCAGCACGTCGGGGCGCTGGGCCTTGAGCCAGGCCACAGCTTCGGGGCGGCGCATGCGCTCGGGCTGAAAGACTTCGAGGCCGAGGGCGAGCGCGGCGCGCTTGACCGCCGGCGGCGTAATTTCCGCGTGGCGGCCGGCGGGGCGGTCGGGTTGGCAGACGGCGGCGGTGAGTTCGAAGCCGGGCGCGCGCGCCAGGCGTTCGAGCGTTGGCACGGCAAAGTCGGGCGTTCCCATGAAGACGACGCGCACAGGCTATGATAAGGGCATGGCGCGAACCGTTTACTGCGTAAAGTATGGCAAAGAGCTACCCGGACTTGACGAGCCGCCGTGGCCGGGAGAGCTAGGCCAAAAGGTTTTTGACAACGTCTCGGTCGACGCGTGGGGACTCTGGAAAGAGCACGCCAAGATGCTGATGAACGAGTACCGCCTGGCGCCGTGGACCCCGGAAGCGCAGAAGATGATCAACGAGCAGTTGGAGCAGTTTTTCTTTGGGACGGGGGCGCAGCTTCCGCCGGGGTACGTGCCGCAAAAGAGCAAGTAGTCAGGAGACGCGTCCAGGCGCCGAGGGCAAGTTGCGACCAGGTTTCGAGAGGCGGGCCGGAGGGCGCGAGCAGGCGATCTATAGAGGACCAGTGCCCGCCGGCGATTTGGGATTCGCGCGTGCGCACGTCTTGAGTTTCGAGGCGGCGGATGTGGATGACACCGAGATGCACCTGGCCGACCGGGGTTGAGTCGTCATTGATAAGGCCGACGAGGCGATCGTCAACGACAGGCGAGGCGATCGAGACTTCCTCGGCGAGTTCGCGTTCAAGGGCGGCTCGGTAGGCGTCCCAGCCGGGGGCAACAAAGAAGCTCTCGTCGTCGTGGCGGATGTGGCCACCGAGTCCGACGGAGTGGAGGGCGACGAGGCGGGTTTCGGTGGACTGTTTGCCGCGCCGGTAGCAGAAGACCTGATCGCCGCAGGCGAGGATTACATAGGGGATGATCTGCTTCCAGGCGGGATCGGTTTCGGCCTGCGAGCGCGGGAGGAAACGGCTGTTTTCAGGAGCGAAGATGAAGTCGAGCCAGGCGGCGCCTCCGCATTCGACGCCCTGGAAGTAGCCACGCGCGAAGAGGGCCTCGGTCGGCACCGCCATCACCAACTCATCGGTCTTAGCTGCCATGCAGCATTATAGTCAGGGCCGCATGGTGAGGAGCGGGTCAATGCGGGTGGCGCGCAGGGCGGGCAGCAGGCAGGCGACAGCGCCAATCGCGACAACCAACCCGCTAATGGCGGCAATCACCAAGGGGTCGGAGGCGCGCACGCCGAAGAGGAGGCTGGCCAGCAAGCGTCCTGAGGCCAGCGCGGCGGCGATGCCGGCGACGAGGCCGAGCACGACGGGAGTGAGGCCCTGACGCATGATCATGGCGATCAAGTCGGCACCGCTGGCCCCCAAGGTCATGCGCAAGCCGATCTCGGAGGCGCGGCGCTCGACGGCGTAGGAGATGACGCCGTAGATGCCGAGCGCGGCGAGCAGCATAGCGCAGAGGGCGAACAGCAAGACGAGCGTGAGTTGGAAGCGGCGCGGGGCGACAGTGTTACTCACCATCGCGGAGAAGGACTCGATGCTGGGCACGGCGACGTCGGGTTCGACGCTCCAGATGGTTTGGCGGATGGCGTTCGACATTTCGGCGGGGGGCGCCGATGCGCGGAGAACGATGGCTGGGTCGCTGGGAATGTTGAAGGTGTAGGGCAGGTAGACCTGGAGACCGGGCGGCTGGGAGAGCTGGCCGCGAACGTCGCCCGCGATGCCAACCACGACCATGGTGGGGCTGTCGGGATCGCTTTGGGTGAATTGCTGGCCAATCGCATCCTTGCCGGGCCAGATGTGCGACGCGGTGTAGGCGGAGACGACGGCGGCGAGCGGCGGCAGCGAGGAGGCCTTTACCTTGGGATCGGCCAGCGCTAGAGGGACGGCGACTTCAGCCTGGGTGAAGGTGCGTCCGCGCTGGAGAGGGATGCCCATGGCGTTGAAATAATCGGAGCTGACGGCGGAGAAGATGGCGAGCGGACGATCCACCAAGGGCCGGGTATCGTGAACGTAGGAAAGCAAGTCGGTATCGCCGACCCCGTCGGTGGGAGCGGTGTCAATGAGAGCGGCGGCGTGGACGCCGGGCAAGGTGGCGAGGCGGTCGAGCGCGGCCTGGAGGAACTGCGCGCGCTGGAACCGTTTGGTGGGCACATCGACCTGGGCTTCGACGACGCTTTCGGCGTGGTAGCCGGGCGAGACCTGGAGCAGTCTCAAATAGCTGACGCTGAGCAGTCCGGTGACGATGAGCAGGAGCGCGGCGAGGGCGGCCTGGGCTCCGACCAGCCAGGCGCGAGCGCGGAGTTTTCCGGCGGCGCCACCGGAGCCGCGCGCGCCGGCGCGCAGCGCGAGCTGTGGATCGGCCTTGGAGGCGCGCAGCGCGGGCCACAAACTGAAGGCGGCGGCGCAGAGGAGCGCCAACACGAAGCTGAAGCCGAGGACGGACAAGTTGATGCCGACTTCGTCAAGGCGAGGCAGGCCGGAAGGGGCGCCGGCCACGAGCCAGCGCAGCGCGGCTTCGGCGGCGAGCACGCCGAGCGCGCCGCCGGCGAGGGCGAGGCAGAGGGCCTCGACCATGGTCTCGCGCACCAGGCGCTTGCGGCCGGCGCCGAGAGCGACGCGGATGGCGATTTCGTGAGCTCTGCCCTGCATACGAACCAGCAGCAGGTTGGCTAGGTTGAGGCAGACGATGAGCAGGATGATGGCGACCGCGCCGAGCAGCATCCAGAGGCCGAGCGCGTGGTTGCCGACGAACTGATCCTGAAGCGAGGTGATGACGGTATGTACTTGAATGCCGGCGGGGGCGTGTTTGGCGGCGAGAAGCACGGATTCAATGCCGTCGAGCTCGGCGCGCAGTTGCTGGGGCTGAACACCGGGGCGGATGCGCGCAACGGCGAAATAGTTGAACTGCCCGATGGCGTTGGCGTTGGCGAGATCGAGACCCAGGGGCTTGAAGATCTGGGCGGGGTGGTCGCCGCCAGTGCCGCCGTAGAAAGTGCCCAACTCGCTTCCATGGGGGAAATGGAGGGATGCGGGAAGCACGCCGATGATCTGGTGGGGCGTGCCGTTGAGCGAAATGACGCGGCCGAGGACAGAGGGATCGGCGTGGAACTCGGACTTCCAGAATGGATAGGAAAGCAGAACGACGTGGTTCTGGTTGGGCTGATCTTCGCTGGCCGTAGGGGTGCGCCCGAGCAACGGCGCGACGCCGAGCGTCGGGAAGAGCGAGGCGCTGACGAGGGCGCCGTAGACCTCGCGGGGACGGGCGCCGGGCTGGGTGAGTACCCAATCGTTGGGCTCGACCAGGCCGATATTCGCGAGCAGCTTCGAGTCGCGGCGCCAGGCGGCAAAGGAGGCTGCGTTGACCGGGAAAAAGGGATACTTGCCGGTGAACTGCGGGATGGATTGGTCGAGGGATACGAGCTGCTCGGGATGGGGAAAGTTGAGTGGGCGGAGCAGGACGCCATCGACCAGCGAGAACATGGCGGTGGTGGCGCCGATGCCCAGGGCCAACGTGAGCACGGCCACAAGGGCGAAGCCGGGATCGTGGACGAGGCGGCGGAGGGCATGGCGAAGGACCTGCATAGTTCGAGTTACGCGCCGGCCAGGGCGATAGTTCCATCATACAAGCGCAAAAATGGGTGACAATGCTGCATGGTCATCGGGCTAACTGGCACCAACGGTTCGGGCAAGACGACGCTGGCGGAACACTTGCAGCGGGCGGGGTTTTACTTTCTCTCCTTGTCGGATGTGATCCGCGGCGAGTTGGAACGCGATGGGCTGGCGCTGACGCGCGAGAACCTGATCGAGCGGGGGAACGCGCTGCGGCGAGAATTCGGACGGGACGTGCTGGCGGTGCGCACACGGGAACGGATCGAGGCGGAGCGGAACTACGTGGTGGATTCGATTCGGCATCCGGACGAGGTGCGGGCGCTGCGGCAGTTGCCGGATTTTCATTTGCTGCATTTGGAGGCGCCGGTCGAGGTGCGGTACGAGCGGGCGAAGGAGCGGGGCGGGGCGCGGGCGCCGGCCAGTTTCAAGCAGTTTGTCGAGTTGGAGAAGCGCGAGCTGGACGGGGCCGATCCGGAGGCGCAGAACCTGCCAGCGTGCGCGGCGCTGGCGGATCAGGTGTTGATGAACGACGGCGACATTCGGCAGTTGACGGAGCGCGCCGATCACGCGATTAAGGGATGGCTCGATGCCAACGCGGCGGCGGATCCGCGCCCGGGCTGGGATGAGTACTTCATGCGCATCGCCAAGATCGTCGCGCTTCGGAGCAACTGCGTGAAGCGGAAGGTGGCGTCGTTGATCGTGCGCGACCGGCGGATTATTTCGACCGGCTACAACGGCACGCCGCGCGGGGTGCGGAACTGCAACCAGGGAGGATGCGAGCGCTGCAACTCGATGGCGGCGAGCGGCACGCGACTGGACGAGTGCGTGTGCTCGCACGGCGAGGAGAACGCGATCGTGCAGGCGGCGTATCATGGCATCGCGATCAAGGGCTCGACGTTGTACACGACGCTGTCGCCGTGCTTGCAGTGCACGAAGATGATCATCAACGCCGGCATCATTGAAGTGGTTTTCAATGCGCATTACCCGCTGCACGGAACCTCGTCGAGAATTCTGGCCGAGGCCGGAGTAACCCTGCGGCAGATCACACTGGAATGACGCAACCGCCGCAGCGGCGGGAAGCGCTAAGGTTTTAACAGCAGCCACTCGATTCCGGAAAATCTTTGAAAGCGTCTATCGAATGATAGGCGCGGGCCCCAGCGCGGCTACCGCCGCGCGCCCCGCTTAGGCGCAATGCCGGAGCGGGAACCCAGCAGCCCCTCTCCGGCGTTGCGCCACGCGAGGGCCACGCCGCATAAAATGCCGGGGGCGTCCGACTGCCACTGGCGGTGGGACCCCTTCGGGATTACGACCACGCCCGCGTGGAAGATCTGGCAATGCGGAGCATGTCCTCTTCCAATTCGATTTGCGCCAATTGTTTGTTGCTCAACGCGGGAATGACAACGCCTTTGGGAGTACCAACCGTCGGAGGCGCACTACGTCGAGAGCGGGCCATAAACACATCCTAGCATCAAGATGCAGCAGGTTTTACCGCGGCGGTTGCATGGGGCGGGGGTTGATGATCATCCAGTTGACGCCGAAGCGGTCGCGGAGTTGGCCGAAGCGGGTGGCAAAGAAGGTGGATTCCATTTTCATGAAGATGGCGCCGCCGTCGGCGAGGGCGGCGTAGATGCGCTCGGCTTCGGCGTCGCTGTCCACCGTGATGGTGAGGTAGGCGCTGCGCATGGGCTCGGCGTTGGGAATGTCGGCGCCCAAGAGATCTTCGCCGGCGATAACGGTACGGCCGTGCATGACCGTGTCCTTCATTTTGGGATCGATGTGGGTCTGATCGGGCGCTTGCCCGAAGGTCATGAGCATGGTGTTTTTGGCGCCAAGGTGTTTTTCGTAGTAGCGAAAAGCTTCGGCGCAGCGGCCGGCGAAGTTGACGTAGGCGTTGAGTTTCATGGTTTACCTTTTCTATTGGATTGGCTGAGGGACGGTCAGGTCGGGGATTTCGCGATGGATGCGGTAGATGGCGCCGGTCTCGGGG
Organism: Terriglobales bacterium; assembly: GCA_035606395.1. Lineage (GTDB taxonomy): Bacteria > Acidobacteriota > Terriglobia > Terriglobales > SCQP01 > SCQP01. The sequence goes on from DATNFK010000043.1 coordinate 113,414, forward strand.
ACTTCGGCGACGCAATCGAGGTTCAGCGTGTAGGCGCCCGGAGGCATGAAGACATCGAAGTCGAGCGGGGCGGTGTGGGCATTACGAGCGAGCGCGGCGTTTTCGTAGCGGAGGGCGAAGGCTTTGCCGGTTTGGTTGACCGCAACCGCGATGACCGTAAGGGTGATCGGCCCGGTGGTGTGGTTGGTCGCTTGCACGGTGCCGGTGAGGTGGCCGGCGTTCACGGTGGGGGATTGCAGCCACTTGACTTCGAGCGGCGCCTGTTTCGCCGTCATCAGCAGGCGGGTGAGGGTGAGCGGCGGGGTGGCGGAGTCGGAGACCTGCACCAGGACTTGAAAACCCTCGGGAATCGCGAGCTTGCCCGAGATCACGCCGGTGTCGGAGTTGAGGCGCAAGTCGGGCGGCAGATTTTTGGCGCCCCAGTGATACGGCGGCGTACCTCCCTCGGCGACGAGCTTGGCGGTATAGGCCTCGCCAGCCACAGGCAATGGCAGAACTTCAGTTCGGATTTGAAAGAGGGTTGGAGTCTGGAGAAACGCCACCGCCATCGTCAGTGCAGCGAGCAGTTTCATTGCGGACGGTAGAGACGGAGGGCGTTGCCGCGGAGAACCATTTGGGCGAGTTCGAGGGCGCGGGGGCGGGTGATTTCGCCGTCGTTCATCATGCCGGTGAGCGTGATGGCGAGGGCGCGGCGGCCGTTGTGGTTGGCGATCCAGCCGGACTCTTCCCAGTCATTTTCAGGGGTGCCGGGAGAGAGGTCGGTGCCAAACATGACGCGCTCGGGAAAATACTCCAACCAATAACGGATGACTTGCGCCACCTGATAGGTTGGCATGAGGTACGTCTGCTCGGAGAAGTCGGTGTAAACGTTGGGCTTCATCAAGAGCGCGGCGACCGCCTTGGAGTAGGGCCCAGCGCCGCCATGAAGCATTACAAAGTTGGTGCCGCGCAGGCTGGGATCGTTGAACACGCCCTCAAGAAGCAACGGGTTGGCGCCAGTGAGCATGAAGTAGCGTCCGCAGCCGACGCCGGTGTGGAACTGCACGGGCAGGCCGAGGCGGCCGGCGTCGAGCGCGATTTGATGGAAGATGGCGTCTTCGAGTTGGTAGTACTGCGAGGGAGTTAGTACGCCGGAGTCGTGGAAGCGGGCGTAGAGAGCGGACGCGGCGGCGAAATTAGGCGGCTTGAAATCGAGCGCGCGCAAGTAGGCGGACTCGAACTTGATGGCGACGGCGCCGGCGCGGCGCTGGGATTCGAGCGTGGGCGTGACGATTTGCGAGAGATAGTCGGCCAGGCTTGCCGGGATGTTGCGTTGGCCGAGATAACGGGCGAGGAGAGCGTGTTCGCGCGCGTAAAAGATTTTGCGGTCGGGCGATTGCGCGGCGAGGGCGGAGGTGTCGAGCGGCAGCAGCAGGGCGTCGTCGAACGGAACCCAGCGGAAGCGGGGCGGGGCGATGCCGGGGCCGGGCGCCTGGCGATTGGCGAATTCCGTTTCGATGCCGAGGCGGTCGAGCACCCAGGCGGGATAGGCGTTGCCGAGTTGGCGCTGCTTGGCGGCTTTCGCGGCCACCAGCGCGCGGACGTGCCCGGGCGCGGTGTCGTTGAAGGGGTAGGCGTACAGATCCTTCCAGGCGGCGATGAGCTCGGGATTATCTAGCCGGCCGGTGATGGTGGAGTCGGTAGGTTCGAGGGGAGCGCAGGGGAGGGCGTCGTAATCGTCGTCGGCGCGGCCATTGACGGCGAGCGCCCGCGGGTGGGCGTGGTCGTCAATGGCGCGGGTGTGGTTGATCGCGGCTAAGAGGCCAGGATCGGGTGTTTGCGCGGCGGCTAGCGCGGCAAAGCCAAGAACCGCAATGGCGATGAGCTGGCCGCGCATTTGGGTTTAACTGCCGCCGGGGAGGCGGCCAGCTACGGGCGCGCCGGCGGCGACGAACTCCTGTTCGAGCGCCGGCAAGGTGGTGGCGCCGAAGGCGCGCAGCTTGGGCAGGACGGCCGCGAGCGCGGTGGCAGCATAGTTGTAGGCGTCGGTGTCGGTCGTGGTGGGACGCGAGAGTGAGGCGCGTTCGTTGCCGCCAGCGGCGCTCAGACGCGATTGCAGGCTCGGGGGTGCGGGGCCTTCGCCGCCGAACCCGCCGCCGCGCAGTGCGTCCTCAATAGCGGCGAATTGGACCTGGGCGGCTTCGGTGCGATCCTCCAACGCCTGATGGTTCACGGGATAGGCGGCGGCGGTGGCGCGGAGGGCGGTGAGGCGCGTGCCCAACTCGGTGGCGTAGGCCTGGGCGGCGGCGACGTCGGCTTGCAGCTTGGCCACCTTCTGTTCGAAGGCGACGTGGGCTTGCATTTCGGCTAGGGCGGGCGTGCTGGCGGGATCGGCGACGACTTCGATCGGCTCGGGGCCGCCGAGGGTGGTCCACTTGCCGCCGAAGTGCTCGACCAGCGAGACCTGATATTTGCCAGGCAGAACGAGCGCGCCGGGCGCGCCGCCGCCTTCGGGCGGAGCAACGGGAGCGGCCGGAGCGCCGCGTCCGCCGCCGCCGCCGGCGGGTGGGGTGGCGGCACCGCCGCGTCCGCGGCCGGCTTGGGCGCCGCCGAAGTTGCGGAGATCCCAATTGACGCGGCCGAGGCCGGCGCGGGCGGGGACGCCGAGCACGCGAATGGCTTTGCCACTGGAGTCACTGATGACGAGGCTGTAGGCGGGCGGAGCTTGTTTGGCCTGGGCCTTGAGATCGGCGGCGGTGGGATAGGGGGCGAAGTTGGTCGCAGCGCGCTCGGCCTGTTGCTCACGCCGTGTCATATCTTCGCGCAGCGTGGTGGGGACGGTCTTGATGTAGTAGGTGAGAAGGGCGTCGGGGCCGAGGTTGTCGGCGGTGAAGAAGGCGGCGCCGTTGTCGGCCTTGCCACCGGCGCCGTAATGGGCATCCTGCAAATATTCGAGCGCCGGGCGGGCGGGCAGCACAGCGCCGGGCGCGGTCGAGGCCTGGAGCGAGTCGAGCTTACGGAGCGGAGTGTAGTCGTCGAGGATGTAGATGCCGCGGCCGAAGGTGCCGACGACGAGATCGTGCTCGCGGCGCTGGATGGCGAGGTCGCGGACGGCGATGGTGGGCAGGCCGCCGCGCATTTGCGTCCAGTGGCCGCCGCCATCGGTGGTGTAGAAGAGTCCGTACTCGGTGCCGGCGAAGAGGAGGTTGCCATCCACATCGTCTTGCGCCAAGGCGAGGACCGACCCATTCTCGGGCAGGTTGCTCGAGATCGAGGTCCAGGTGGCGCCGCGGTCGGTGCTCTTCACGAGATAGGGTTTGTAATCGCCGTTCTTGTGATTCTCGAGCGCGACGTAGACGGTCGCGGGATCGGTTTGGCTGGCGATGATGCGACTGACGAAGGGGAGGTTCGGGCTTTCGTTGGGAACGCCGGGGAATTTGTCGACGCGGGTCCAGTGGGCGCCGCCGTCGGTGGTGATCTGGACGAGGCCATCGTCGGTGCCGACGTAGAGGAGGCCATCCTGTTTCGGCGATTCGGCGATGGCGTCAATTTTTCCGTAGGGGTCGGTGGAGGCGTTCTTGGCGACGGCGGAGGGGCCCCAGATGCGTCCCATGACGGGGAGAGAGTCGCGGTCGAGGGCGCGGGTGAGGTCGGGGGAGATTTCCTTCCAGGTGTTGCCGCGATCGTCGGTGCGGAAGAGTTTATTGGCGCCCATGTAGAGCCGGTTGTGATCGAAGTGGCTGACGAAGAAGGGAGCGTCCCATCCCCAGCGGAAGCCGGCTTCGTTGGCGCCGGGCTGGGGCTGGATGCCGACGTCCTCGTGGGTTTTGAGATTGACGCGGGAGATGCCGCCGCCCTGGGACTCGGAGTAGACGATGTTGGGATCGGTGGGATCAACGGCGTTGTGGAAGCCGTCGCCGCCGTGGGTGATGCGCCAGTCGGCGCTGCCGATACCGTTGGAGGAGTAAGTGCGCGAGGGCCCGCCCTCGTCGTTGTTATCCTGGGTGCCGCCGTAGATGTTGTAGAAGGGGAGAGCGTTGTCGGTGGCGACGTCGACGAATTGCCCGAGCGGGAGGTTGGTCTTCCATTCCCACGAAGCGGCGCGATCCCAACTTTCGTAGAGGCCGCCATCGCAGCCGACGAGGTAGTGATCGTTGTCGGCGGGATCAACCCAGATGACGTGATTATCCACGTGCTTGTTGGGTTCGCCGAGCGCGGCGAAGGTGGCGCCGCCGTCGTTGGAGACGGAGATGGTGGTGTCGAGCTCGTAGACGCGGCCGGGGAGCTTGGGGTCGGCGGTGATTTGGGAGTAGTACATCGCGCCGGGCTGGATGGGATTGCGCTTTTCCCAGGTGGCGCCGCCATCGGTGGAGCGGAACACGCCGCCGCCACGGTTGGCGGCCTCGACGGTGGCGTAGATGATGTTGGGATCGGCGGGGGAGATGGAGAGGCCGATGCGGCCGAGATCGCCGGCGGGGAGCCCGCCGCGGAGGCGAGTCCAGTTCTTGCCGCCGTCGGTGGTCTTGTAGATGGCGCTCTCGGGGCCGCCGTCAATCAAGGTATAGACGTGGCGTTCGCGCTGGTAGGTGGCGGCGTAGAGAACCTGGGGATGGCGCGGATCCATGACCAGGTCGGAGGCGCCGGTGTGTTCGCTGATGGAGAGGGTGTTGGTCCAGGTTTTGCCGCCGTCGGTGGTTTTGAAGACGCCGCGATCGCCGCCGGAATTCCAGAGCGGCCCCTCGGAGGCGACGTAGACGGTGTTGGAGTCGTCGGGAGCGACGATGATTTTGCCGATGTGCTGGGAGTCTTTGAGGCCGACGTTGCGCCAGGAGGCGCCGCCGTCGTCGGAGCGGTAGACGCCGTCGCCATAGCTGACGGTGCGCTGGGAGTTGTTCTCGCCGGTGCCGACCCAGACGGTGGAGGGGTTGGAGGGGTCGAGGGTGATGGTGCCGATGGAGTAGGAGCCTTCGCGATCGAAGATGGGGGTGAAGGTGGCGCCGTCGTTGGTGGTTTTCCAGACGCCGCCGGAGGCGGCGGCGACGTAGTAGGTGCTGGCGTGGCCGGGGACGACGGCGAGCGCGACGATGCGTCCGCTGACAATGCCGGGGCCGATGGGGCGGAAACGGAGTCCGGCGGCGGCGGCGCCGGCCCCGCGGCCGCCGCGAGCGCCCTGGCAGAGGGCGGTGGCGGGGAGCAGGGCGCAGAGGGCGGCGGTGAGGACGAGGGCGGCGAAGAGGCCGGAACGGCGATGGGTCGGAGTGAGACGCATGGAGCGATGCTATAACAGGTCGGTGGTATGGGTTGGAGATTTTGCGGGCGCCGTGGCGACCGACCATTTTCTACATGATGGGTGCGGGGTTGTCGTGTCTCAATTTCGGGGTGAACTCCAAAAGTGAATTTGCACGAAATGTGCCATTTGCGGCGAAAACCGCTAGTGGCGCCACGATCGGCGCTGGCACACGGTTGAGCTTGCCCCCTACGCTGTACCAGTTTAAATGTGACACTGCTGCGCAATGACCTGCTACCCAACTTTGGTCCAGCCGAGACCAGAGGATTTGGCCTTGGCGTGGCGGAAATGGCCGGTTTTAGCGGTCGTGCGAGTCTCCAGTGACTCAAATGAGAACCTCCGATAATCGGGTGGTTCCCATGGAGTCC
>DATNFK010000044.1:0-17325 GCA_035606395.1 Terriglobales bacterium
TGTGCTGCCGGCCGACGAGGTGCATGTCCGCGCCAGGCGTTGCATTCGCACGCTGGGGCCCACCGGCACTCCCGTCAGCTGGCCGCATGACCCGCCATACAGCGCTGGTCACCCCTTAAAGGTACAGGGGCCCCGCGCGGCATTAATTGGCGCGGGGCCTCGCGCGGCTATCGCCGCGCGACCCGCTTAGGCGCAACGCCGGAGTGGGGACCCCGGCAGCCCCTCTCCGGCGTTGCGCTAGCGTTGATTGGCGCGGGGCCGCGCGCGGCTATCGCCGCGCGACCGCTTAGCGCGGGGTATCGGGCTCGGTCGTCTTCTCACTCAGCGGCGGCAAGGTGTGGGTAGTGGCGTAGTCGTCGTGAATGCGGGTGAAACGGCGGGCCTGGCGCTGCCAGTACATCAGCTCGGCGTCATAACGGACCAGAATGTTGCCTAAAAAGTAGGGTGTGTTTTCCTGGAGCCATAGCGCGCGGTATTGATCCCGCAGTGACGAAGATCCGTCGCGGAGGTCCTGCAACAAGCCGTTGATGGAGTTGACCCGGCTCAGCATATTGTTGACCGCACGCCGGTTTTCGGGGTGAGCGGCGGCATCGTTGTAGAGCTGAGCGATGTAGGCGGCGTAAATCGCCTTCTGGCCGACATAGTCAAAGCGGCGCGCGCCGAAAGCCACTTCGTCGAGTAATTCCTGATTGCGCCGCGCATCCGCGCGATTGCCGGCGAGCGAGGCGATCACGTCTTCGGCTAAGAGCCGCACCTGATGTGCCACCGGTGCCATGCGTCCATAGAGGGCTTGGCCGGCGGGACTGAAGGCATCTTCCCAGGTCAGCCAATCGGTGGCGCCGTTGTGCATGGCGGCGCGCAGTTCGACCTGCAGCGTGGTCAAATCCTGAATCTGTTGGTTGAAGGCGTGGCCGTCGGACCGGTACATGGCCCAGTCGTAGGCTTGCTGGAAGCGCGCCTGGTCGGGCACATCCTCCCAGCCGACCGCGGCGCCGTCGGCAAAGCCGTACCAGGCGAAGGCGAAGAAGCTTTCGCCATCGTCATTCCAGTTGGTGTTGATCAGTCCGGTTGAACCGAGGCTGCGGCCGTCGCGCACGAAGTCGCGGATGTTGGGGACGGCGGTGGCGTAGTCGGGAAAAATTTGATTCCAGTTGCTAACGCCGGGCGCCACCCAGGTCTCGAGTCCGGCCCTGGTGAAGGGCTCGATCTCCTTGACGTAGGATTTTTCCGCGCTGTATACCCAGGGGACGGCGATCATGTCCTTGGGGAGTTGCGAGAGGAGTTCCGGATGGCCTTGCGCAATGTCGCCCCAGAACAACACCTTGCGGTGGTAGGGGGCAAGGCGCTGATCGATGGCTTTGAGATAGTCAAGGTAGAGCGGCCCCGGGCCTTTTTCGGCGAGCAGGGCCTGGGAGCGGCCGGTGCCTAACTCGGAGGTTTCATCGGCGCCTATGTGGAGAAACGGACCAGGGAAAATGGGCGCCAACTCGGCAAACATTTTGCCGATGAAGTCCAGCGAACCGGACGCGGCGGGCGAAAGCAGACCACCATAAGGAAGCTCGTTCAGATCCTGGTAGCGCTCGGATTGCAGACCCAGGTGAACGTGGCCGAACGCCTCCTGCTCGGGAATCACGGTGACATGGTAGGGCGCGGCGTAGGCGACGATTTGCGCCGCCTCGGCGGGCGTAATGGCGCCGCCGGGCGCGGCCCAGAGCGGCAGGGTGCGGTAGTCAAACGTATTCTCGAAGTACATCACGTAGACATTGACCTTGAACTCGGCCAGCAGGGCGATGTCGCGTTCGATGGAGGAGAGCTTCGAGATAGGTCCGCGGCTGAGGTCGATCTGAACGCCGCGCCAGCGCAGGGCCGGCCAATCCACAATGTTGACCGCGTCGATCGTCGCTTCGCCGGCAGCGAGCGGGTGGATCAGTTGGCGGAGCGTCTGGACACCATAGAATATGCCGGCATCGCTTTGGGCGATGACGGCGGCCTGCCGGGACGTGGCGAGAAGAACGTAGCCTTCGTCGCGCGCCGCGGCCGGAAAGGCGATACCAGCCGCGCGCAGCAGTTGCGCGCCCTGGCTCGAATCGGCGCGCAGCAAGGCCAAGGTGCCATTGGTGCCGCTGGTTTGGCGTGAATCCAACTGATCGATCGTCTTCAACTCAGAAGCCAGCAGGCCGGCGGCGAAGCGGTCGCTTGCGGAGTCCGCCTCCACAGTCACACTGACAACTCCGGTCAGATGCAGGCTCCCGGTTTCGGGGGTGAGCTGGCGGGGATAGGGAACCAAGGGCGGCACAGCCGCCGCGGCGGACAGCGTCAAAAACAGCAGCAAGCCGGCCGCGCGCGAGGTCACGAAGGGCCCTGGCGCATGAAGGCGGGTATGTCGAGATCCTCTTCCGTGCCGAGCGGGGATGGGGGAGCGGCGGGCACGGAGTTGTCCGGGAGGGGGAGCGCCACGGCGCGGGCGAGCGCGGGCTCTTCCCGGCGCTTCTGAATATACTCGGCGCGGAAGCCGGTGGCAATGACGGTGATCTTTACCTGGTCGCCCATGGCCTCGTTCAGCACCGCGCCGAAGATAATATTGGCGTCCTCGTGCGCCGCCGCCTGGATGACGCTGGAGGCTTCGTTCACTTCCGACAGCATGAGGTTGCTCGACCCGCTGATGTTGATCAGGATGCCGCGGGCGCCGTCGATCGAAGTATTTTCCAGCAGCGGCGAGGCGATGGCCGCGCGCGCCGCCTCGACCGCGCGGTGGGGGCCGGTGCCGACGGCGGTGCCCATGATGGCGTACCCCATGCCCGCCATGATGGTCTTAACGTCGGCGAAGTCGCGGTTGATGATACCGGGGATGGTGATGGTGTCGCTGATTCCCTGCACCGCCTGCCGCAAAATGTCATCGGCGATGCGGAACGATTCCATGAAGGGCGCGTTCTGGGCGACCATCAAGAGGCGATCGTTGGGGATGGTAATGACCGTGTCGACGGCTTCGGCGAGCTCACGCAGGCCGCGTTCGGCCTGGGCCATGCGCCGCTTACCTTCGAACTGAAAGGGCTTGGTCACGACCGCGACGGTCAATGCGCCGAGCTCGTTGGCGAGGGAGGCGATGACGGGCGCGGCGCCGGTGCCGGTGCCGCCGCCGAGGCCTGAGGTCACGAAGACCATGTCGGCGCCGTCGAGGACTTCGAGAATCTTTTCGGTATCCTCGAGCGCCGCCTGACGGCCGACTTCGGGATCGGAGCCGGCGCCGCGCCCCTGGGTCAGCTTGGCGCCGAGCTGAATCTTGACTGGCGCCTGGGACAGCTTGAGCGCCTGGTTGTCGGTGTTGGCGACGATGTAATCCACGCCATCGAGGCCGGCGGAGATCATGCGGTTGACGGCGTTGCCACCGCCGCCGCCAACGCCGATTACCTTGATGCGGGCGGCTGAAATTTCATCTTCCTCAATCGAGACGCGGATAGGAGACAAGCGCATGGGAGTTTCGGAGTTCACCGTGTTCTCGATAGTATACTGACCGCATGGCTGTCCTCAAGAGCGGAACGATCTGGAAAAACGGAAAAATGCTGGCTTGGGACGAGGCCACGATCCACGTTCTTTCCCACGTCGTCAGTTACGGCTCGGCCCTGTTCGAGGGCGTGCGGTGCTACGCCACGCCGGATGGGCCGGCCATCTTCCGGCTGCGCGACCACATGCAGCGGCTGCTGAACTCCTGCAAGATCTACCGTATCGACGCCGGCTACAGCCGCGAGCAGTTGGAGCAAGCGTGTCAAACGGTAATCGCCGACAATCACCTGCCGCAAGCTTATATTCGCCCGATCGTTCTGCGCGGGTATGGCGCCATGGGGGTGGGGGTGAAGCCGGGTGATTGCCCGATTGACGTTTTCATCGCGGCATGGGATTGGGGCCAGTATCTGGGAGGCGCAGCGCAGTCGGAGGGGGTTGACGTCTGTGTTTCGTCGTGGCGCCGCATCGCGCCCGATACGCTGCCGGCAATGGCGAAGGCGGCGGCCAACTATATGAACTCGCAGTTAATCAAGATGGAGGCGTTCGCCAACGGCTATGCCGAAGGCATTGCGCTCGATATCAATGGCCAGGTGAGTGAAGGCAGCGGGGAAAACCTTTTTGCCTACAGCGGCGGCAAGCTGATCACGCCGCCGCTCAGCTCCTCAGCCCTGCCCGGCATTACACGCGACTGCGTGATGCGTATCGCGGGCGAGATGGGCGTCGCGGTGGCCGAGCAAACAATTCCGCGCGAGGCGCTGTATTTGGCGGACGAGTTATTCTTCTGCGGAACGGCGGTCGAGATCACACCGATTCGTTCCGTCGATCGCATTGGGGTGGGAACGGGCAAGCGCGGCGACCTGACCGCCGCCATTCAAAAGAGGTTCTTTGCGCTGGCCAAGGGCGAAGCCGATGACGTTTACGGCTGGCGCACACCGGTCGCGCAGACGACATCCTCTGCCCGGTAGTGGCTGACGACGTACTCCTCGATCATGGCGATGAACTCCTGGGCGAGGCCCTCGCCGTGCAGTGTCTTCACCAGCTTGCCGTCAACGTAGACGGGCGCCTTCGGCGCTTCAAAGGTTCCTGGCAGCGAGATGCCGAGATTGGCTTGCCGGCTCTCGCCCGGACCGTTCACCACGCAACCCATGACCGCCACAGTCATGGCTTCAACACCAGGCCGGTCGCGTTTCCACTCCGGCATGCGGCGGCGGATGTGACCTTCGATCTCTTCGGCCATAGCCTGAAAAAAGGTGCTGGTGGTGCGTCCACAACCGGGGCACGCTGTCACTTGTGGAGTGAAGGCGCGCAGTTCGAGCGACTGAAGAATCTGCTGCGCGACCCGCACTTCTTCGGCGCGGTCACCGCCAGGCGCGGGCGTCAAGGAAACCCGAATCGTATCGCCGATCCCTTCCTGCAGCAACACCGCCATGGCCGCGGTTGAGGCCACAATACCTTTTGTTCCCATGCCGGCCTCGGTCAAACCAAGGTGCAACGCATAGGAGCAGGCAGCGGCGAGCTTGCGGTAGACGACAATCAAATCCTGCACGCCGCTCAGTTTGGCGCTCAGGATGATACGGTTCGCCGGAAGACCGTGCTTTTCCGCCGCCCTTGCCGAATCAATCGCAGAGGCGACGATGGCCTCGATCATGACCGCTTTCGCCGGCAGCGGATCCTTTTGCAGGGCGTTGGCGTCCATCATGCGGGTGAGCAGCGCCTGATCGAGCGAGCCCCAGTTCACGCCGATGCGCACCGGCTTATTGTGGGTGATCGCGGTCTCGATCATGGTTTGGAAATTGCCGTAGTCTTTGCGGCCGATGTCCGCGTTTCCAGGGTTGATGCGGTATTTAGCCAGCGTGCGCGCGCACTCCGGGTATTTTGTCAGTAGCAGGTGGCCGTTGTAATGGAAGTCGCCGACGATGGGTACGGTACAGCCGGCTTTCGCCAAGCGTTCGGCGATGACGGGGACGGCTTGCGCGGCGGCTTCGGTGTTGACGGTCACCCGCACCAACTCCGAACCGGCGGCGGCGAGTTGCGCCACCTGCTCCGCCGTGCGCACCGCATCGGCAGTATCAGTGTTGGTCATTGACTGAACGACGACGGCGTGGCCGCCGCCGACCATTACACCGCCCACGTTGACGCCCAGCGAATGTCTGCGCACCGGTTCTAGTTCCTCGTCACCACGGCGCGCACAATATCGTTGTATACCACCACGGTCATGAGCACGAGTAGGAAGGCGAAGCCGACCTGGTAGATGCGTTCCTTCAACCGCAAGCTCATTTCATGCCGCATCACGGCCTCGATGAAAAGGAAAAGGATGGTGCCGCCGTCGAGCACCGGAATCGGCAGGAGATTGAGAATGCCCAGGTTCAAGCTGATCAGCGAGGTCAACGAAAAGAGCGGCAACAGCGTAGGTGAGCGCGCCGCTTCGCCGGCGACCGATGCAATACCGACCGGGCTTTGCAGATTTTGAATCGAGGCTTGGTGCGACACCATCTTGCCCACGAGGTCAAGGATGACCATGCTGAACTGCTTATTGTCGTCGAGCGATTTGCGCAGGGCCTGAGAGAAGGGCAGTTGCACGTAGGTGGTGTCGTTGGCGAATGCGGTTCCGATCATCCATTGCCGCTTGCCCTGCTGGGTGTCGAGTTTCGGAGCCAGCTCAATTTGGAGATTTTGGCCGCCGCGCAAAACAGACAACGTCAGCGGCACGCCCAGCGCCCCTAAACTTGCGCTCTCGGTGTTGGGCTCCGCGTCTTGAATTTGCTGGATCATGTCGCCGGGGTCAAGCACGGAATGGCGATTGACAGCCAGGACCTGATCGCCATATTGCAATCCGGCGTGCTCGGCGGGCGAGCCAGGGGAAACCGTCCCCAGTTTTGCCGGCTGCCGCGGCGCCATGCCCACTTCCGGCGGATTATCGGGACCATCGACGGACTTGGGCGTCAAGCGCAGGTGCAGTTCCCGCCCGTCGCGCGACACCGAGAGCGCAACCGGATGATCGGCCGAGATTGCTGTTTTTAGGTAGACGGTCTCCCAGGTCGGATTCCTGGCGCCGTCAATCGAGGTAATGCGGTCGTTGGGCCGAAGCCCGGCGCTGGCCGCGGGTGAACCCGGGTCCACTTCGGCCACCACGGCCGGTGAGTCGAGCACGGAGTTGCGCGGATATTGGCGCATATAGACCGGAATCAGCAACCCGACCGCGAGCACAGCGTTCATGAAGGGACCGGCAAAAGCAATGATGAAGCGCTGCCAGCGCGGTTTGGATAAAAACTCATCAGGATTGCCGGTGGGTTCGTCCAGCGGATTATCGCCCGCCATCTTGACGTATCCGCCGAAAGGCAGAATACTCACGCGGTAATCGGTGCCGCCATAGCGCACGCCAAATACGCGGGTGCCGAAGCCCAGCGAAAAGGTTTCCACCCGCACGCCGAAAAACTTGGCCGCCACAAAGTGACCGAGTTCATGGACAAACACGATGACGCCCAGAACGACGGCCACCGCCAGCGTGTTGACCAGAAGATGGTTCATAGGAGGGATTGAGCTACGCGACGGGCACGGGCGTCCGCTTCCAGCACGGCTTCAATGCTCGCAATCGGCGGCGCGCCAATTTGCGAAAGGGTTTCATCCACTACGCCGGCGATCCGGGTAAAGGGGATGCGCCCCTGCAAGAATGCCGCCACGGCGACCTCGTCGGCCGCGTTCAGGGCCGCAGGAGCTCCCCCGCCGGCTTGCAGCGCTTGCCGCGCCAGGCCCAGGCAGGGAAAACGACCGTGATCGGGCAACTCGAAATCAAGCCGACTCATTTCTTCTAAGTTTAGCCTTTTTCTGTTACTTGGGAGCCGATCGGGGTAGGTGAGTGCGTACTGAATCGGGGTGCGCATGTCAGCCGTGCCCAATTGCGCCAAAGTCGAGCCATCGCTAAATTCCACCATCGAATGAACAATCGATTGAGGATGCACCAGCACCGCCACTTGAGATTCGGCAACGGAGAACAGGTGACAGGCCTCGATCACCTCGAAACCCTTGTTCATCAGCGTGGCTGAATCGAGACTGATACGACTGCCCATATTCCAAGTAGGATGGCGTCGCGCCTGGTCCGGGGTTACTGTGGCCAACTGTTCCACTGAGTAGCGAAGGAAGGGGCCGCCGGAGGCGGTCAGGATCAAACGCGCCACTTCGCCAGGGCGGCTGCCTCGGAGGCATTGATGGATGGCGCTGTGTTCGCTGTCAATGGGCAGGAGTTGTGCGCCACTTTGGCGGGCGATGCCGAGTAGAAGCTCGCCCGCCACCACGAGCGCTTCTTTGTTCGCCAGGGCCACAGTGCGTCCACCGGCGAGAGCGGCGGCAATGGCGCCCAGCGCCGCCACGCCGACGGTGGCGGCGACGACCAGGTCCGTGGGCGCGGCGACGGCGGCCAGCAAGCCGGCCTCGCCGTGGGCGATTTCGGGGAGCGGCGCGACGCCGCGATCGGTCAACAGTTTTCGCAACTGGTCGGCGCCTTGGCTGGTGCGAACCACGGCCAGCTTCGGGCGCCATCTCTCGACCTGTTCAGCCAATTTGGCGATGTTGTCACCGGCGCAGAGAGCGTGCACGATGAAGCGGTCGGCAAAGCCGGCGATCACATCCAGCGTGTTTTGCCCAATGGACCCCGTGGAGCCGAGCAGTGCCAGCCTGCGGATGGTTGCGTCCATGTTTTAGGGCCGAAAAAACGCCAAATAGTACCAGAGGGCGGGTGCGGCAAATAGCATGGCATCAATGCGATCGAGCACCCCGCCGTGTCCAGGCAGAATGCTACCGGAATCCTTGAGATTGGCGCCGCGCTTGATCAGCGACTCGGCCAAATCGCCCAACTGCGCGGCTACGTTCATGACGGCCGCAACGATGAGGCAGGCCCAGCTCGCGTTCACAAACCAATGACCGAAGCTCCAGCCGACCGCCAGCGCGATGACCATGGAGGCGGTTGCACCCTCCCAGGTCTTGTTCGGGCTCACGCGCGGCGCCATGGCGTGCTTGCCCCAAAGTTTTCCTGCGTAGAGCGCCGCCGTGTCGCCGAGCCAGACCACAGCGAATAAGAACAAAATCCAGATCACGCCGGAGAGGCGAAGCCGCGCAAAAATGCCCATCAGCAACCCAAGATAGAGAACCCCGAGCAGCGTCGAGCCGGCATCGCCCGCGACCGTCGCCATGCGCTCAGGTTTGCGCAAACCGCGTATCAGAACCGCGAGCGGGCAGGCCGCCAGCACGGCAAACAGCAAGCCGATGCCGGCGGTCGAGGGCAGCGCGAAGAGCACCATCACCACCGCGGTCAAGACCAGTCCCAGCCAGCGGTAAGGCGCCAGGCCCTGGGCCTCGGCCAGATCATAGAGTTCGCGCAGAGCGAACAGGGTGACGAGAAGGGTGAGGAATACAAAGATTGCTTCCGGCGCCCATATGACGACGGCGACGGCGACGGGCACCAGGAGCAATGCCGTTACAACGCGCGTCATTGTTTGCCCGCCGCCCGAGCCAGACCGCCATAGCGTCGCTCGCGACCTTGGAAGTCTTCGATGGCGCGCATCAAATCGGGGCCGCGGAAATCAGGCCACAACACCGGCGTCACCCAAATCTCCGAATAGGCGCACTGCCAGAGGAGGAAATTGCTGATGCGCATTTCCCCGCCGGTGCGGATCAGCAGGTCGGGGTCGGGCAGGGTGGGCGCATACAGATGAGCCTGCAGGTCGCGCTCGGTCATGGACACGGTTTCGGTTTCGCCCTGGCGGCGGGCCTCCTCCCAGCGCGCATTGCAGGCATCGACAATCTCGGCGCGGCCGCCGTAGTTCAGGCCCAGCGTCAGCACCATGCCGGTTCCGGCGGCGGTGGCGGCGGTTGATTCCGCCAGATCGCGCTGCACAGCGGCGGGCAGGGCGGTCAGCCGTCCCATTCCCTGCAAACGGATGTTTTGGCGGCGCATCAGCTCGACTTCCTCGCGTAGAAAGCGCCGCAGGAGGCGCATCAGGAAACTGACCTCGGCCTGCGGGCGCTTCCAGTTCTCAGTGGAGAAAGCATAGAGCGTCAACGCCTCCAGGCCCAGGCGCGCGCAGGTCTCGACCGTATCGCGCACCGCGTCGACGCCGGCGAGATGGCCAGCCACGCGGGGCTTACCGAGTTTCTCGGCCCAGCGCCCGTTGCCATCCATGGTGATGGCAATGTGGCGCGGCAGGGCGGGTTTGGGCGCCACGTCGCGCTCTATTGTCTCCGGCTTGACTATTTTTCGCTTAACTATTTTTCGCTTAACCATGCAATCACGTCGTCCACGGTGACCACGCCGACCAGGCGCTGCTGTTCGTCGACCACGGGCAGCGCCAATAAATTGTACTTGTTAAATATCTCCGCCACGTCGCGCTCGCGGCGATCGCGCCCGACCGAGATGGGCGCCTCGGCCATGGGCTCGAGGCTGTGATCAGGCGCCGCCAAGAGCAATCGCGCCAACGGCACCATGCCGACCACATGTTGATGCTCGTTGACCAGGAAAACGGTGGTCACGTTTTCCGCCTGGCCCTCGAAGTTGCGCAGCGCCGCCACCGCGTCTGAAACGCGGGCCTGCTGGTGGAGGGCGATGAAGTCGGTGGTCATGCGGCCGCCGGCGACGTCTTCGCGGTACTCGAGCAGGTCGGCCACATCCTCGCGTTCGTCGGCCTGCATGTCCTGCAAAATCTCGTCGGACTTGGACTCCGGCAACTCAGCCAGGATATCGGCCGCCTCGTCGGGCTCCATTTCCTCTATGATGTCGGCGGCGTGCTCGGTCTCGAGGCCCTCGATGAGGGAGCGCTGCAAGCGGGGATTGACCTCGCCCAAGATGTCGGCGGCGACTTCGTTGTCGAGCGAGCCGAATACCGCCTCGCGCTCGGCGGGCGCCAACTCCTCCATAATGTCGGCGGCGTCGGCGGGATGGAGGCGGCCCAGCGAGCGGTAGTCAATCTGTAAACGAATGCGCCGGGCCGGGTCGGTTTCCACCAGGTCAAACGCCCGCCAGGGGATGGTGCGAGGCCGCGCCCAGCTTGACAGGCGCGACAACCAGGGCCGCGGCACCGCGCCTTGCAGCATGCGGCGCACGGCGCCGGCCAGGCCCACCTCGACCTGTTGGGCGCGCAGCTCGGGGGCAGCGCCATTCTGGCCGATGAGTTCCAGGCCCACATCATTCACCCGCACCACCTTGCGCCCGTTCACGTCAATGATTTGCTGATCGAGCACGTCGCGCCGCAGCAGCAAATGCCCGGAGTTGGTTTGCATCGGCACCGGGGCCGCGTATAGAGGCTCGACCGCAATACCTTCGAGATCCATGCCCAGGATGCGGACGGGCAACTGCCAGAGGTTGCGGTCGTGCAGGTAAATCAAGGTGGAGACGCGGTTGGGGTCTTTCTCCGGCTCGATCACGAACTCACGCAACCATCCGAAGCGGTGGCCGTCGCCGCCGCGCACCGGGAGGTTGATGAGTTCGGTTAAATAAAACATACACAGCAAGTTTGGCACCACCGCGAAGCTAAAATGGGAGAAAATAGCCACGGAGGCCGTCTCGCCCATGAAAACAGTACCCCCGGATCCGAATATTGTGGTGTGGTTTCAAGACAGCTATGTACGGTTGGGCGACGCCAACGTCAATATCCTGACTCACGGCCTCAATTACGGCACCGGGGTTTTCGAAGGCATTCGCGGCGGCTATAACGAGGAGGAGCGCGAGCTTTACCTGATTCGGGTGCGCGAGCACTACGAACGCTGGCACGGGAATTGCGGCATTGTCGGCATCAAGATACCGGCCGACGTGGAACAGCTCTGCGAAATTACGGCTGAGCTGTGCCGCAAGAACAAGTTCCATTCGGGTGTGTATGTGCGTCCGTTGGCGTACAAGGCCTCAGCGCGCATCGGCGTGCATGCGGACGAGAACGACGCTTATGCGATTGTCGTCGTTCCGTTTGGCGATTACTTCACGGGCAAGCGGGACTTTAAGGCCGGCGTGGTCACCTGGCGCCGGGTAGACGACAACGCCATACCGGGACGTTCAAAAATTTCCGGCGCCTACGTCAATAGCGTGCTGGCCGGGGGCGAGGCGCGCGCCAATGGCCACGATGAGGCGATTTTCCTGACGCAGGACGGCCACGTCGCCGAGGGCGCCGCGTCGAACATCTTCATGGTGCGAAAAGGCAAGCTGATCACGCCGCCGGTGACCGACAACATTCTCGAAGGCATTACCCGCGACTGTGTGATGGAGTTGGCGCGACGCGAGTTGGGCCTGGAGGTGATCGAGCGTTCGATCGACCGCAGCGAGCTTTACATCTGCGATGAGCTTTTCTTCTGCGGCACGGCGGTCGAGTTGATCAGTGTGACCCACATTGATCACCGCCTGATCAAGGACGGCGCGCCGGCCACGATAACGCCGAAGTTACAGCGCCTCTACGCCGACGCCACGCGCGGACGGATGCCGGCATACCGGCACTGGCTACGACCGGTGCATGCGGCAAATAAGACTGAGGAGCGGCATGCCCTCAGCGTCTGACGCGCCGGAAACCACCGAGGCGCCCGCCACGCCGGAGGCCGCGACCGAGGCAGCCCCGGCAACCGCGCCTGAAACAACAACAGACGCGAGCGCCGCCGCGGGCGGCGAAACTCCGGATGCGCCGGGAGCACAGGCGCGTGCTCCACGGCGGCGGCGGCGCCGGCACCGGCGACCAGCAGGAGAGCTCCGCCGCCCGTCGAATCCGCCCAACCCGACGAATTCGGCTGCCCAACCGGTCGCGCGTCAGGACAGTCGCCCTGCCGCGGCAGCGCAGAACCGCGCCGAGATGCCACTTCCGCGTTGTGATTGGCAGCGCGTGGCGCGCGTCATGCTGGTTTCGCGCGAGCTCGATCGCATTGAGGAAAGTGAACTCGTCCCCGCTAAGAAGGTTCTCTATCAGTTTTCCGCGCGCGGCCATGAGCTGGGCCAGGTGCTGCTGGGGACTCTGCTGAACCGTCCGCACGACGCAGCCAGCGGGTATTACCGCAGCCGGCCGCTGCTGTTGACGCTTGGGCTTAGCGCGGCCGACGCTCTCGCCGGGGGCATGGCGAAAACGGGTAGCGTGAGCGATGGGCGGGACATTGGCGCCGTCTACAACTTGCCCAGCCGATCGGGAGGGCCGGTGGTGCTGCCGATGGCGGGCGGGGTCGGCACGCAGTACACGACGACCGCGGGCTGGGCACGATCGATCGTCTACCACCGCGACCAATTGGGCGATAGCAGCTATAAAGGAGCTGTCGCAGTGGCGCTGGGGGGCGAGGCCTCGGTCGCGACCAATGGGTTCTGGTCGGCGTTGACGCTGGCGACCACCTTGCGGCTGCCGATGCTGTTTTTCATCGAGGATAACGGCTTCGGCATTTCCGTTCCCTCGACCCAGCAAACGCCGGGCGGGAACATCGCCGCCAACCTGGCTTCTTTCCGAAACTTGCGGATTTTCGAAGGTGACGGCACCGATCCGGCGGCGGCGCTGCGGACGGTCAGTGTGGGAGTGGCCGCGATCCGCGCGGGCGAAGGGCCGGCGCTCGTACGCCTGCGGGTGCCGCGCCTGAGCGGGCACTCGGGGCAGGACACCCAGGCATACAAGAGCCCCGAGTTGCAGGCCGAGGAGCGCGCCCGCGATCCGCTGCCCAAGCTGAAAAAGTTTCTGGTACCGGGGCGCGTTTCTGAATCCGCCTGGGAGGCGCTGGAGAGCGCCGCCGCAGCCGAAGTTGCGGCCGCGCGCGAGGAAGCGGAACGCCGCCCCGAGCCCGATCCGCAGACAGTGCGCAGTTTCGTTTTCGCCAACGAACGTCAGCCGGCGGAGCCCATCGCCGCCGTCATTGGCGCGCGGTTGAACATGGTCGCCGCCATCCGCTCGACGCTGGAGGTCGAGCTGCGGCGTAATCCGAAGCTGCTTGTTTTCGGCGAAGATGTCGGACCCAAGGGCGGCGTTCACACCGCGACGCAGGGCCTACACGCGACGTTTGGCGGGCAGCGCGTGTTCGACACCAGCTTGTCGGAGGAAGGCATTATCGGATCGGCGGTCGGCCTGGCGCTGGGCGGATTGCGTCCCGTGGCTGAAATACAATTTCGGAAATACGCCGAACCGGCGACAGAGCAGCTCAGCGATTGCGGAACGCTGCGCTGGCGGACCGCCAACAGGTTCTCGGCCCCGATCGTGGTGCGGATGCCGGGGGGATTTTTCAAATGCGGCGATCCCTGGCACAGCCTTTCAAGCGAGGTCACGTTTGTGCATTCGATCGGCTGGCAGGTGCTCTTCCCTTCCAACGCCGCCGACGCGGTTGGATTGCTGCGGGCAGCGCTGCGCAGCCAGAACCCGAGCATCTTCTTCGAGCACCGCAATCTGCTCGACGCGGCCAGTGCGCGCCGCCCTTATCCGGGCGACGATTACGTTCTGCCGCTGGGCAAGGCGAATATCGTGCAGCGCGGATCGGGACTGACGGCGGTGACCTGGGGGGCGATGCTGGAACGCGTGATCGAAGCCAGCCAGGCGTTTCCCGGCGCCGTCGAGGTGCTGGACCTGCGCACGCTGGTACCGTGGGACCGTGAAGCGGTGTTGGAGTCGGTGCGCAAGACGTCGCGCTGCCTGATCGTCCACGAAGACACGCTGACGGCGGGATTCGGAGCTGAGATCGCGGCAGTGGTGGCGCAGGAAGCGTTTCTGTCGCTGGACGCGCCGATCACCCGGCTCGCGGTGCCCGATGTGCCGATGCCCTATAACGTTGGCCTGATGGAGGCGGTACTCCCGAGCCCCGACGACATCACCGCAACCATGCGCAAACTGCTCGAGTTCTGACGCGCAGCCGGGGTAATAACGAAGCATCGGGCAGCTACAACTCAGCCAGTGAAATTGTGCACGTTGATTGGCGCGGAGCCCCGCGCTGCTGGCGCCGCGCGACGCGCTTGAGCGCTTACATCCTGAGCATTGCGGCTGCGGCCGATCCACTGCTCGGAATCGGGAGGGTAACCATTATTTGCGGCATCGGCGCGATAATGGTGGCGTGAACTTGACTATTAAGCGGTTACCGAACGAGGTGTGCGCGACGCTTCTGGAGGCGGCAGCCGCGAGAGGCCGCAGCTTGAACGAATATGTCATTGAGCTTCTGGCTTGCGCAGCAGCGGAGAGAGAACGCCTTAGGGCCCTACGCGCCGAACGACCAAAACTCGAGGCGTTTGTTCGTGGGCTAAAACCGATGCCGAATAGCGCACGCCTGATTCGCAGGGAGCGGGAGCGGCACTAATCGCGCCAGAGGGAGAGCAGCGATGCGCGGAAGAGTGGAGTCATGATCTAAGGCTGCGCTGGCTTTTCGACTTGCTTGATCGTGTAGACCGTATACGTACCGCGGCCGCGCGTGAGATGAAGGCCGAGTTGGGTTTTCAGAGCGTCGGCGATGGCTGGTTGGTCGGAGGGATCCTGGGTGGCGCCGGCATCGAAATGCAACGTGAAATCGAATTTACCTTGAAGTGCCGTGTCATCACTGACGGGAGCCCCAAGGACATTTGCAAGTTGGCCGGCTAGATCCGCCATGGTCGCTTGCGTGCCGAGAAAGGCTTGCGATGGTGTCACGCTGCTGGTTTCGCCGTTGTCGCCGTAGGTCCTCCGGTTGAGATTATAGGTGACTATGGGGAGTGTCGTTCCCGCGGGAAGTTTCATCAGCGCTGAGGGGAGCGAATTGTCCGTTGGCTGATGGCCTAGCTTGGAGCCGCCCTCGGCGACCTGCAAGGAATAGACTGTTCCGGTGTGGGCCGTCGGGGTTAGCACCAGTTGGAATTTGTCGGCGAGGGCCTGACGCAGCATCAGCATCATACCGGCATGGCTAGTCGGCATTTCGACGCTGGCCTCAACGTCGAAACGATCGTTGCGGACCCATTGTGGGCCGCCCGCGAGCTGGAATTTGCTGAGATCGTAGGCGTTGCGGATCAGGGCTTCCAGTGCCATACCTGTGATGTGGACGTGAGTCGGGTCAATTGTGTAAGCAAAGTGGAACCCGGCGCTTCTTGCTTCGGTCTTGATCGTGACAGCATCGAATTTCGGCAGCGCGGTTTGCGGGGAGTCGGCGGCAGGTTGGGACGGAACGAGCCCAGCCAGCGGCAGGGAGCCAGCACACGCCAGCGCCGCGCACAATACGAAGAGGAACTTTGTCGAGGTGCTCACTCGCCTCAACAGTATCACTGCCTAGGTTTCACAGGCGGCGGCGCCGATGGTGTGGATGTGGCAGATGGCGACGGCCAGGGCGTCGGAGGCGTCGAGGGAGTCGGGGTCCTCGGTTAGGCGGAGGAGGGTGCGGACCATGTGAAGCACCTGATTCTTGTCGGCGCGGCCATAGCCGGTTACCGCGCTTTTTACTTCGAGGGGGGAGTACTCCATTACCGGCAGACCGCGGGCAGCGGCGGCTTGCATGGCCACGCCGCGGACGTGGCACAGCTTCAGAGCCGTGCGGACGTTTTGGGAGTAGAAGACCTCCTCGATCGCCACGCAGTTCGGCTTGTGGGTGTCTATGAGCTCGGTCAGCTTGCCGTGGATGGTTTGCAGGCGCTGGGCGAAGTTGGTATCGGCCGTGCGACTGAAGCGGATGGTTCCGCTGGCGAGTGTGGTGTGGCGGCGTCCGTCGCTGGAGACCAGGCCGAAGCCGGTCGCCACTGATCCGCAATCTATTCCCAGAACTAGCATTGCCCCAGTTCGTTTAGCAGCGCGGCAAGAAGGGCTACGCGGTCTTCGAGGGCGCTGATTTCGATGTGTTCGTGGGGGGCGTGGGCGCCGGCGCCGACCATGCCGAGACCGTCGAGGGTGGGAATTCCCAGGGCGGCGGTGAAGTTCCCATCGGAGCCGCCGCCGGTGCGGGTGCTGGTGAGATCGAGGCCCAGGCGCCGGCCCAGCGCGTGGGCGCGCTGGAAGAGACGGTCGCCGCCTGGTGACGCTTCAAGCGGGGGGCGGTTGATGCCGCCTTCGATCATCAGGCGCACACGATCATCGGTGGGGCGCAGGGACCTAATGCGCCGGTCGGCGGATTCGAGATCAGCCTGGGTCCAGCCGCGCACATCTACTTGAGCGGTCGCTTCGGCCGCGACTACGTTGCCGCGGGTGCCGCCCTGCACGATTCCGGGGTTGACGGTAAGGCCGGCGGCGGGAGCTGACCAGGAAGCCATCTCGACCAGGTTGCGGGCGAGCTCAACGATGGCGCTGGCGCCGCGCTCGAAATCAACGCCGGCGTGAGCGGCTACGCCATGCGCGGTAACCCGGTACTGGGCGATGCCTTTGCGCTCGGTCTTCAGCTTGCCGCCCTCGGCGGCCGGCTCGAGCACCAACACGGCGGAGGCGGTGCGGGCCAGGCGTTCCGTCAAAGAGCGCGAGCGCGGGCTGCCGAGCTCTTCGTCGTAAACGAAGAGGAAGCGGACGCGCGCTTTCGGGTTGACCGAAGGCACCGCAGCCAGCGCCTGCACGATGCCTCCTTTCATGTCAAACGTTCCGGGACCGTAGGCGCGGTCGCCATCTATCCGGAAGGGCATCGAGGCCAGGGTGCCGCAGGCGTAAACGGTATCCAGATGGCCGATGACGAGTACGGGCTTGGCGCCGGAGTCGGTAGTAGGACCGAAATCTAGCTGCAAGGCGTCGGGGTGCCGTTGAGCGCGGCAGCCGGCGGCGGTAAACGCATCGGCGACGACATCGGCAAACGCGGCCACGCGGGCGGGTTCCAGACTCGGCGTCTCGAATTCAACCCAGCTCCGCAAGAGCGCGAGCATTTCGGCCACAGGCACTGTACGATTGTAGTGCAATGTCGGACCTAAAATACGCC
>DATNFK010000045.1:0-152765 GCA_035606395.1 Terriglobales bacterium
CCACAGGGTGCGGGCCGCAAACATCGCGATCACCGCCACTGTCGCCAGCCGGATGCGCCAATCGCTCAGCGTCTCCAGGCTTGCCACCAAGAACCCGCCGTACAAAACAATTGCCAACCATCGGCGGTCCATCGTCATCTACCTCTCAGCTACTTCTCTCAGCCACTTCCCAACTAGCTCCCCACATCAACAACTGGTGGACAGGGGAGGATTCGAACCTCCGTAGCCCCAAGGGGCGACAGATTTACAGTCTGTTGGTATTAACCACTCACCCACCTGTCCGAAACCCAATGGACCCGCGACCGTCGCCCAAAAATGATGGAGCTGGCGGAGGGGCTTGAACCCCCGACCTGCTGATTACAAATCAGCTGCTCTACCAACTGAGCTACGCCAGCCGGTCCCAACCGACAAAGAATCTATAGTATAGGAAAACCACCCCGCAAGGCAAGCTTCCGCCGTCTCGTCTATCACCCTTCCACCTGATTTTCCAGTATAGCATTCAACGGCACGGGCCCCGGCGCGGCTTTGCCGCGCGTCCCGCTTGGGCGCAGCACCGGCTTGGCGGCCCACAGCACCAAGCCGGCGCTGCTCTTTTCTTGGCACGGGCCCCGGCGCGGCTTTGCCGCGCGTCCCGCTTGGGCGCAGCGCCGGCTTGGCGGCCCACAGCCCCAAGCCGGCGCTGCGCCTTCTTGACCTAGGGGTGGAGGTAGCGGTAGGGGTTAACGGGACTCTTGTTGATCCGCACCTCATAATGGAGGTGTGCGCCCGTTGTGCGGCCGCTTTCGCCGACAAATCCGACGATTTCGTCGCGGTCGACGTGCTGGCCCACGGTGACCGCCATTCCCGACATGTGGGCATAGAGGGTCTGGATGCCGTGGCCGTGATCCACAATCACGGTACGACCGTAGCCGCTTTCGACGCCCGCGTATACCACCATGCCGTCGGCGGTGACGTGGATTGGGGTGCCATAGCCGACCGCAATGTCAAGGCCGGAATGGAAGGCGCCTTCGCCCTGGAACGGATCGATGCGCTCGCCAAACGAACTGGTGATGCGGCCGCGCACCGGCCACTGGTCGGGCTGCCAGATTCCGGGACCAAACGGCGACCATTGCCGATGCGGCAGAGAATTTTCGAGCGCGGTTGACTCCAAAATCTGGAACGTGTTCAGCGTGTTGTTGTAAAGTTCGCTGGCTTGCGCATTGGCCAGCACCTCGGCGCCTGACTCCTCGGTCGGCATGGCCGCCAGAGTGGCTTCGCTGCTGGAGTTGCGCACGCGATCCTTAAAGCTGGCGCTGTGTTTGAAGCTGTAGAGGGTCGAAACCTCACTCGCCAGCGAGCCCAGACTGGCAACTTCGGCTTGGAACTGGTCGGCATCGTGGCGGGCGGAGCTGAGCTGCTGCACCAGCATGTCCTGGCGGGTGCGCAGTTCATTGAATGCCTGCACCTTGGTGAGCATGCGGCCATAGGAGCCGGCGAGGCCCAGAAGCGTGCCCGCACCAACCACGGCGCAGGCGACGAAGAGCGCCACCCACTTCACCGGGATGGGCACACGGCGGAGTTGGCCATCCCAGTCATGGGTGACCATGAAGATGTAGTAACGCTTACGCAACACCGTGACTGTACCAAGTCGGCGCCGGCACAGTCAAGGAAAGTCGGCAGATTCCTACTTAAGTGCTAGTAGGAGTAAGCCCTAGACACGCCGTTATCGTAGCACTCACTGGGCGCCCTACGCCGCGAAAACCGGCTCGTTCACAGCCAGATGGTGGGCAGGGGCCGATCCTGGGGGGCGATGTCGAGTTGCGGGCGGGCGCCGCGGGCGGCGAGGGCACGCTCGGCCGAAAGACGGGCGAGCTCGGGAAGATTATTGTTTTGGCTGAGGTGGGCGAGCACCAGGTGGCGCGGGTGGCCGTCGAATTCGGTTTGTAGAAAAGCTCCCAGGCCATCATTGGAGAGATGGCCGGTGCGGCTCAGTACCCGCTGCTTGAGTTGCCAGGAGTATCCACCGCCTTTGAGCATCTCCAAGTCGTGGTTTGACTCGATGATCAGGCAGTCGAGCGAACGCAGGCAGTCCTTGACGTTTTCCGGCAAATAGCCAAGGTCTGTGACAATGACTATCGCCAGGCCGTCGCTCACCAAACGGAAGCCGACGGGGTCGGCGGCGTCGTGGGGAATGGAGAAGGGCGTGATTTCGAAATCGCCAATGGCGAAAGTCTCGCCGCTGAAAAAAGTCTCGACTCGCGGCAGGTCAACATCGCCGAGCGCCGCCAGGGTGCGCTGGTTGCAATATACGGGAGCGGGGATAGCGGCGGCCAGGCGCGGCAGTCCGGCCACATGGTCGGTGTGTTCGTGGGTGATCAGAACGGCGTCAAGCGCGTCGGTGCCGCATTCGGCTAGGGCGAGCCGGCGCCGCAATTCGCGGTGGCTAAAGCCGGCGTCAATCAAAACCCGGGTGCGGCCGGTGGCGACGAGCGTGGCATTGCCCGAGCTGCCGCTTCCGAGAACAGTGACACTGAACACGGACTACAGATTAGCAGCCGGGCTTAACTTTTAACAGGGGAAGAAGGCGTAGCGGGCGGTGTCGCCGCCGGGGCCGCACTCTCCGTCTTGGCGGGCTCCGATTTTGCCGATTCCGAGTTGGTGGATTCGGATTTGGAGGCTGAGGGCGTGCCGCCTCCAGCTTTGGCGTAATCGTTTACGTACCAACCCGAGCCCTTGAACTGAATCGCCGGGGCAGAGATGAGCCTTTCCAAATGGCCGCCGCAACGCTCGCAAACGGTCAGCGGCTCAGATGAGAACGACTGGATCTTTTCCACCCGGCGGTGACACTGGGTGCATTCATATTCGTACATTGGCACGATGGTGCTATTTTACCAGCTATGGCGCAAACCGAGAACCCGATCCGCAACGTCAGTGATACGGCGCTGTGGATCGCGCTGTATCGGGCTCAGGAAAGCGCACGCCCGGACCGGGTGTTCGACGACCCCTTTGCCGGCCGGCTGGCGGGCGAGCGCGGCGCGGCGATCGCCGCCGCAACGCCGTTCATGACCCGGCATTCGTGGTCGATCGTCGGGCGGACGGTGGTTTTTGACCGCTTCATTGCTGACGAAATCGCGCAAGGTGCCGATATGGTGGTGCTGTTGGCGGCCGGGCTCGACACGCGTCCGTATCGTATGGCGCTGCCTTCGAATCTGCGATGGGTGGAGGTGGATCTGCCGGGAATACTCGAATACAAGGAAGAAAAACTCGCCGGCGAGACGCCTCACTGCCACCTGGAGCGGGTGCGGCTCGATCTCGCCGACGCCCAGGGGCGGCGCGCCCTGTTCCAGCGCCTGGGCACGGAAGCCAAACGGATCGTGGTGGTGTCGGAAGGCCTGATTATTTATTTGCAGCCAGAAGACGTTGACGGAATTGCGCGCGACCTAGCCGCCGTGCCCAGCATTGCCACATGGATCACCGACCTCGCCTCGCCGGCACTGTTGAAGATGATGATGCGCGAAATGGGCGCGGAAGTGAATGCCGCCAATGCGCCCTTCCGTTTCGCTCCAGTGGAAGGCCCCGCCTATTTTCGCCGCCTGGGATGGGAAGCGGTCGAGGTTGGCTCACCGCTCCGGACGGCGGCCAAGCTGAAGCGCGTGCACGAACTGGGATTGCGCATCGCCGCCATGCTGCCGCAGTCGTTCCCCAGGAACGGGGTGCGCCCATGGTCCGGCATCCTGCGACTAAAGCCCATGAAGGAGCGGTAACCGCGGTGGCGCGCAGCCAGCCTGCTAGGCTTGATTATGCGGTTGGCGGCAGCCATCGTGCTGATTGGCGGGTTGGTGTTTCTGGCCCATCTGTTCGCGGTGGTGTTCAGCCGGACACGCATCCCCGACGTTCTCTGGCTATTGCTGATTGGGGTGGCGCTGGGACCGGTTTCGCACCTGCTCACTCCGGCGGCGTTTGGCGTGGTCGGGCCGGCGTTCGTGGTGATCACGCTGGTGCTGATCCTGTTCGAAAGCGGATTGAGCTTGCAGTACAAACGGCTGCGGCGGGCGCTGCCGGGGACGATCGCGCTCTCCAGCGTTAGCTTCGTTGCCGAGGCGTTGGTGATGGGGGCGGCGACCTGGGCGGCCACGCCGCTGGGCGCCTGGCGGGCTTTTCTACTGGGAGTGATCCTCGCCGGCAACTCGCCCACGGTGATCGTGCCGCTGGCCAAGGGCCTGGGGCTGGGCACCAAGACGCGCGACATCCTGTTTCTGGAATCGGCGTTTGGCGATGTGCTGAGCATTGTGCTCGCGCTGGCGCTGCTCGATTTCCACTTCAACGGCTGGTCGCACTGGGCGGGCACCGGGCTGCAATTCGTGCTCGGTTTTGGCGGCGCGGTGGTGATCGGTGTGCTGGGCGGGCTGGTCTGGTCGGTATTGTTGCGGATAACCCGCGCCCTCGAAAACGCCATGTTCACCACCGCCGCCTTTGTCTTCATGCTGTACGGCTGCGCCGAGCTGTTGCATGCCAACGGCGCCATCGCGGCGCTCGCGTTTGGCGTGGTGTTGGGGAACGTCGAGCGCACCCCCATGGTGCAGGAGGCTCTGCCCGCCGAGGGATTGAACCACGCCGAAAAACTTTTTCTGGGCGAGTTGGTTTTTTTGTTGAAAACGTTTTTCTTCGTTTACATTGGCTTGTCAATTGAGTTCAACCAGTTGCGCTGGCTGCTGTTCGGCGGCGTCCTCACGCTGTTGCTGGTGGCCGCGCGGATTCCGGCGGTGCGCGTCACGCTGCGGCACCACGTTGGCGAGCGCGACTCCGCCATGGCCGCGTGCCTGGTGCCGAAGGGGCTGGCGGCAGCGGTGCTCGCTTCCCTGCTGGTCGAGCGCAACGTGGCCGGCGCGGAGGCGCTGCAGAGCGTGATTTACGCGGTGATTTTTTTCGGCGTGGTGCTGACGTCTGTGCTGGTATTCATCGTCAATCTGCCGGCGGGCGGGCGCGCGATGGGCTGGCTCCTAAATGGGACGCCGGATCCGGTTCCCACTTCTGAACCAGCCAGCAAATAATTTCAGCCCACGCGACCGACCGCTCTCGAGCGGCTCGCGTCTGACTGGGTGTGAAGCCCGCAACCCCGCCCTGGCGCGAACGCTGTTACACGGGCGGCCACCGTCTTCTAGAGCGCGCGCGTCTGGCGCGGGTGTTTGATTACCGCTGGTGCGAGGTGCTGCGTTCCGATGTGCCGCAACTTCCCCCATCGGGATGGGATCCTGATTCCCTTTGGATGGGCGAGGTGGGCGCCGCACAACTCAAATGGCTGGCGGCATTCGCACCGGACCGGCGGCGCGAATTCGCTCCGCGCTGGTCGAAGGGGCGCCGTTGTTTTGCGGCGGCACTGGCGTCGCCACCCGAGCCGGCCCGGTGCGTGGGGTATGTATGGGCGATGTGCGGGCCGGGCACGTTACCGGGAGAGCACGGCTACCGGTGGCAAATTCCGCCCGCCTCCGTCTGGATCTACGACGCCCGCGTACATCCATTGGTGCTAGGCACCTATCCCGACCTGGCGCGGTTTGCGTTCCTGAAGCTGCGCGACGAGGGTGCGACCACGCTCTTTGGTCAGGTCGAGTACGATAACCGCACTTCGCGCCGCGTGCACCGCATGTTGGGCGGCGAGACAGTTGGCGCGATTGCCACGTTGTCGGTATTCGGCGCCCGCATCCACTTCGACCGCTACCGCGCCGGCGGATGGCATGTTCGCTTTGGCAAGGCTCCAATCCAGCTGGCCTCCTTCGCGGCACCCTCGGCAGCGCGCCCGGCAGCATTGGCGCACGGCAACGGCGAGCGGTGATTTGCCCCGCGGTTTCAAATTGATTGGCGCGGGGCCCCGCGCGGCTGTCGCCGCGCAAACCGGGATGTGACTAGTAGGCGGTGTCGGTGACGGTTGGGGTGTCGGTGCGGAAGAGTTGGCTGTAGTCTTTGACGGCAACGTCGAGGGTGCGGTCGCGGTTTTTGGCTGCGATCTCGTCAATCACGGCGTCGAGCGCGACCACGCCGCGGTCTTTTTCCTGGTAGGTTCTGAGCGACACGGCGCCGCTTTCGGCTTCGCGCTTGCCGACCACCAGCATGTAGGGGACTTTATGCATCTCGGCCTCGCGGATGCGATAGCTGATCTTGGTGGTGGCGGGGGCCATTTCGGCGCGCAGGCCACGTTCCTCGCAGCGCGCGGCGACGGAGCGGGCGAACTCGTCCTGACCTTCGGCGATGGGCAGCACGACGACTTGGACCGGCGCCAGCCAGGTGGGCAGCGCGCCGGCGAAGTGTTCGATCAGGATGCCGAGGAAGCGCTCGACGGAACCGAACAGCACACGGTGGATGACCACCGGGGTGCGGGGCTGATTGTCGCGGTCAATGAACTCCAGCTCGAAGCGGCGCGGCAAATTGAAATCGAGCTGCACCGTGCCGCACTGCCACTTGCGGCCCATTGAGTCGTGCACCATCACGTCAATCTTGGGGCCGTAAAAGGCTCCGCCGCCGGCGTCGACGGTGTACTCCTGGCCGGTCGCCGCCAGCGCCTGGCGCAGGCCAGCTTCGGCCTTCTCCCACAACTCGGGCGCGCCCATCGCCTTTTCCGGTTTGGTGGAAAGAGTGAGCGAGTAGCGCAAGCCAAAGAACGCATAGATGCGGAGCAGCAGCTCCATGATGCGCTCGATTTCTTCCTGAACCTGGTCCTCATGCAGGAAAATATGGGCGTCGTCCTGGCTGAAGACCCGCGCCCGCATGAGTCCGTGCAGGGTACCCATGGGTTCGTTGCGGTGGAGCAACTGGCCCTCGCTGATACGAAGCGGCAGGTCGCGGTAGCTGTGCTGGCGCGTCTTGTAGTAAAGATGGGTGTCGGGGCAGTTCATCGGCTTCAGGGCCATGGTCGCCTCGGTCTTGCCTTCGGCGTTGGTCTCCTGAATCAGGAACATGTCGTCACGAAAATGTTCCCAGTGTCCGGAGGTCTCGAACAACTCCTTGCGGTATATCACCGGGTTCATGATCTCGACGTAACCGGCTTTCTTGTGCGTTTCGCGCCAGAGCCGGCGCAACTCCTCCCGCACCGTCACCCCATGCGGGTGCCAGAAAGCGCAACCGCCGGACCAGGGATGGAAGCTGAACAGATCGAGCTGCGCGCCCAGCTTGCGGTGATCGCGAGCCTTGGAGTCTTCGAGGAATTGCAGGTACTCCTCGAGTTCGGCCTCCGTCTCCCAGGCGGTGCCGTAAATGCGCTGCAGCATGGGCCGATGTTCGTCGCCGCGCCAGTAGGCTCCGGCCAGCGAGAGCAATTTGAAATGGCCGCAGATGCCGCCTTGCGCAACGTGCGGTCCGGCGCAGAGGTCGAGAAAGCGGTCCTGTTTGTAGAGCGAAACCTCGGGATCGGCGATGCCGGCCAGGAGTTCGAGCTTGTAATCCTGCTTCCACTCGCGGAACAGTTCCATCGCTTTCGGGCGGGCCAGGGTGGAGTGCAGGAATTGGGGATCGCGGGCCACGATCTTGCGCATGCGCTTTTCGATTTCGGGCAGGTCCGCGTCGGTCAAGTTGCGCGACAGCTCCATGTCGTAATAGAAGCCGTTTTCGATGGGCGGTCCGATGGCCAGTTTGGCGTCGGGAAACATTTCACGCACCGCCTGGGCCATGATGTGCGAGGCCGAATGGCGGATGCGCCGCAGGCGCTCCTGCCGCGGCAGGGAGGGCGGCGGAAGGTTGGGCGCCCACGTCAACGACGCCAGGATTTCTTCGGTGACCGGCATGTAAAGAGTTTAGCGCACCCACTTCTCGCCGTATGCAACCGTTGCGTTACACTCCTCAACATGATTCTGAGAAGGCTGCTTACGGTATTTGCGGCATTGTGCGCGCTCGCTTCCGCTTCGTTGTGCGTGCTCGCTTCCGCTTCGACGTTGCAGTTTCAGGTGAGTCTTGAGCACCGGGCGGCGCATAGCTACCACGTCACGCTGCGCTGCACGGGGCTTGAGGGAGGCATGCAGGACTTCACCATGCCGGAGTGGATGCCGGGGTATTACGGCATCATGCATTACGCGCGGCAGGTTTCGAATTTCACGGCGCGGAATGGGGCCGGGCAGGCGCTGCAATTCGAGCACACAACCGAGAGCACATGGCGGGTGGTGACGGGAGCGGCGCCGGTGGTCGAGGTGAGTTATGACGTCGCCGCGACGCGCGCGTTCGCCGCTTCCAACTCACTCGACGAGAACCGGGGCTTTATTGCGCCGCCGGGATTATTCGTCTACGTGGAGGGGCAGTTGCGGCATCCGGCCACGGTGGCCATCACCGACGCGCCGGCGAACTGGACGACAGTTGCCACCGGGCTTGATCCCATCCCCGGACACGGGCATGCGTTTACCGCGCCCAATTTCGACACCCTCTACGACTCGCCCTGGCTGCTGGGCAGCCAGCCGGTGGTGGATTTTTCGGTGGGCGGGGTGCCGCACCAAATCGTGTTGCAGGATATTCCGCCGTCGGTGGACACGAAACAGATGGCGGCCGACCTGGCGCGGATTGTTAGCACGGCGACCGGGATGTTCGGCGGCATCCCCTACCATCGCTATGTTTTCCTGATGATGGGGCACGGTAACGGCGGGATCGAGCATTTGAACTCGGCCGCCATCGCTTTTAACGGCGCCAGCCTGCTGACGCCGGCGGGGTACCACTCGTGGTTGAGCTACGTCGCGCACGAGTATTTTCACAATTTCAATGTCAAGCGCATCCGGCCGCTGGCGCTGGGGCCGTTTGACTATCAGACCGAGAACTACACCCACATGCTGTGGGTGTCGGAAGGCCTGACCGTTTATTACGAAGACCTGGTGGTCGAGCGGGCGGGGCTCATGACCCAGGCGGAGTACGTCGAGCGGCTGCGCACCCAGCTCGAAAAATTCGAAAACACAGCCGGGCACCGCTACCAATCGGCGACGGAGTCGAGCCTCGATGCCTGGGGGACGGGGTCGGGCGAGGGCGCGGATCGGGCGACTTCGATCTCCTACTATGACAACGGCGCGATGCTGGGGGCCATGCTCGACCTGGCCATCCGCCAGGCGAGCGGCGACCGGGCCTCGTTGGACACGGCCATGCGGACGCTGTACCAAACCTATTACCTGCGCGACCACCGCGGCTTCACCGACGCGGAGTTCCGCGAGGCGTGCGAGAAGGCGGCGGGCGTGCCGCTGGGCGACATCTTCGCGTACGCCTCGACTTCAAAGGAGCCGGATTACCAGAAATATTTCGCTTACGCCGGGTTGCAGCTTAGCGCCACGCCGGCCGAGGCGCCGGGAACTTACCTGGGGATGAATACCGATCCCGACCTGGCGGCGGACTACCTGCCGGTGGCGGCAGCGCCAGCGCGCGGTGGCGGCCGGGGCGGGCGGGGCGGAGGGCCGGCCGCGCCGCCGCTGCGGGTGTCGGGGGTGGACGCCGATTCGCCGGCGGCGCGGGCGGGGGTGCGTGTGGGTGACATCATTACCCAACTCGACGGCGCGGCGATCACGCCGGCGGCGCTCAACGCGCGGCTGGCGGCGGCGCACGCCGGCGACCAGCTGCAGCTTGAAGTCCGGCGCGGGGGAGAAACCAGCCAAGTCGAGGTCACGTTGGAGGCCAACCATATTGAACATTACACGCTGACTGTGAGCGGCCATCCCAGCGCTGAACAGGCCAGGATTTTACGGAGTTGGATGGCGGGCCAGCGTTGATAGGCGCCGGAATGGGGACCCCTGAGCCCCAATCCGGCGTGCGGTAAACTCATTCATGACCATTGAGGAGCTGTTGCGCTCGAGCCAGGTGCAGACCGCCGACAACGGCGTCGTTTACGCCTCGGTTGAGGGCGAGTGGGACTCGAACGACAGCGACAGCGGCGAGCGCCTCAGCAGCCGCGCCGCCCATGAAAATCTGGCCCGCATGGTGGCCACCGTGCCGCGCAGCCTGGTGCCCAGGCTGGACCGGGCCGCGACGTATTTCGTCCCTTGGCTCTATAAGCAGCGGCGCAGTGTGGCGATTGACACGCATCCGGCACCGGCGGGCGAAACGCGCAAAGAACTCTGCCACCATGTGGACGTCAAGCCGCAAGGCAAGCTGCTGCTGGTCAGCCTTGGATTTTACGCGCACGACTCGTATGGGCTGGCGATGGAGTTCTTTGACAAGATCGCCTACCTGGCCACGCTCGAGGCCGAAGCCCGCGACGACTTTCCGCAGCTTCTACGGCAGCAGCTCTCGGCCGATGCCAAGATGGGCGAACTGACGCCGGACGCATGGGAATGGCGGCAGGCGCTGGCCAAGGCGAAACCTGGGGCCGCGGAAGACGAGGCCTGGGAGAACTACCGCCGGGCGGTCGAGACAGACACGCTGGGGCTGTACATGGCGTCGCTGTTCACCGACATTTTTTACGAGGACTTGTTCGAGCCCGACCCCGAGTATCCGCTGCTCTCGCCGGACGCGGTCTACGAGCGGGTGCGCATGGTCGAACGCCTTTACCCAGCCAATCGCGGCTACAGTTTGCAGATCGTGCGCCAGAAGCCGAAGCGCAGCCGGCAGTAAATTTTTGTTGAGGAGAACCCCCTATTTTGGAACCACGCGCTAAGATTCATGTTCCCGGTGCGGGCGAGATCGATGCCCAGGCCAAAGCCGAATTCCTGCACACGCGGGTGAAGCCGATTGACTTCTCCCAGGTCTCGACGGTCGCCGACCTGGTGGGGGCGATGCGCGGCGCTTCGATCCAAGCCCGCAATCTGGGGCTGTGCGGCGAGGTGCTGGACAACCTGTACGCCGACCCGGACCGGCCTACGGTCATGCTGGGGCTGGCGGGGCCGCTGATTGCCGCCGGGCTGCGGCAGGTGCTGCACGATCTGGTCGCGGGCGGATTCGTGGACGTGATCGTTTCGACGGGCGCCATTCTCTATCAGGATATTTATCAGGCGCGCGGGTTCGGGCATTATGCCGGCGATCCGAACGTGGACGACGCGCAGCTGCGCGACCTGCTCATTGACCGGATCTACGACACGTACGTGGACGAAGAGAAGTTCATGGAGACCGACACGTGGCTGGGCTACGTCGCCGACGAGCTGCCGCCGGGCAATTATTCGTCGCGAGCCTATATGGACTTTGTCGGGAGCAAGCTGACGGACGAGAATTCAATTGCGCGGGCGGCCCACCTGCGCGGGGTGCCGATGTTCGTGCCGGCGCTCAACGACAGCTCGATCGGCATCGGGCTCACGCACCATTACCACCGCGCGACGCTGGCCAAGCGGCCGAGAATCGCGATCGATTCGATCCGCGACAATTACGAGCTTACGCAGATTGTGGTCAAGTCGGAGAAGACAGCGGCGATCTATATCGCGGGGGGCGTGCCCAAGAACTACATTAATGATTCAGTGGTGATGGCTTACATCTTCGAGGCCGAGAAGGGGCATAGCTATGCGCTGCAGCTCACGGCCGATGTTCCGCACTGGGGCGGGCTGAGCGGCTCGACGCTGAAGGAGGCGATGAGCTGGGGGAAGATTCAGCCCAAGGCGACGACCGCGATGTGCTTTGTCGAGCCGTCGGTCTCGCTGCCGATGCTGGCCGGCTACGCCTTCCAGCGCAAGCTCGCCGCCGGGCGCAAGCCGCTGGAGCTGACCTGGGACAAGGACATCCTGACCTCAATCAAAGTTAAAGGTTAGTGGTGGCGCTCGCGTTTTGGTCGGCCTGATCGAGCAGACGGCGGGCCTCGTGGGCGTCGCGCTTGTGGACCCAGAGGGCGATTTCGTATTGCAGGCCGGGAATCATCATCTTGCCGACTTCGGCGGGAATTCCCTGGGCGCGCAAAAAGCCGGCGGCCAGCTCGGCTTCGGCTTCATCCTCGAAGTCGCGGGCCAGTTCGCGATCGGTGGGGGGAATAAAAGATGCCTCGACTTCCTCGCGTTCGGCGTCATTATTCATCGGGGTTCTCCTCCTCAGGTTGTTCCAGCAATTCGGTTTCCACCATTTCCAGCCACTCCGGGTCGAGCTTCCAGGCGCGTAGGGCACGCTGGCAGGCGGAGGTGCTGAAGCCGGCCAGCATCAGCTTGCGGTACAGACGCGCTGTCTGCTTCAAATCGGTCGGGGGCTGGAGGCGTTTTTTGCGGATGTAGGCGCGCAGCAGTGCGGGCTCGTCGTCGGGGGCGTAATCGCGGGCGACGGCGGCGGTGGCGAGCGTATCGGCGAGGCCGCGAGCGCGCAGGTCGCGCAGGGCACGGGCGCGGCCGTGGCAGCTTACTTCTTTTTCGAAACTGACGAGGTGGGCGGCGAGGCGGGCGTCA
Organism: Terriglobales bacterium; assembly: GCA_035606395.1. Classification (GTDB taxonomy): domain Bacteria; phylum Acidobacteriota; class Terriglobia; order Terriglobales; family SCQP01; genus SCQP01. The sequence continues at coordinate 12,279 of DATNFK010000045.1, forward strand.
TCGAGGTAGCCATGCTCGCCGAGGCGCTCGAGCACGGCGGCGACATCGGCGCGGACGGCGGCGCGGCGTTCGAGCAGGCGGCTCATTTCCATGCGGGTGCGGGAGCGGCGGGCGAGGGCGCGAACCGCCGCCTCGTAGAGGCGGTCGGCGTCCAAACGCTGCGGCGGACGGCGTGTTGAACGCTGGGGCATGGCTGCATTCAGTTTACAATCACCGCTGGGCAATGGCTTTGGAAGAGATTCTCATTATCGGCGGCGTGGCGGCCGGGTTGAGCGCGGCCAGCCGTGCGCGCCGGCTTTCGCCGTCAGCTCACATTACGGTGCTGGAAAAAGGCCCGGTCGCCGGGTATGGCGCGTGCGGGCTGCCGTACTTTCTCTCGGGGCGGATCGCGAGCCTCGACCGGCTGCTGGCGCATCCGCCGGAGTTCTTTCGCAAGCAGCGGAACATTGATCTGCGGGTGAATCACGAGGCGTTGGCGATCGAGCCGGGGCGGCGACGGGTGGCGGTGCGCGCGGAAGGAAAAGCCGAACAGTGGTTTGGCTACGACCGGCTGGTTATCGCCACCGGAGCGCGTAGTCATTGGACGCCGCCTGGCTTGCGCAATGTGTTTGCCGCGAATACGTGGGCGCAGGTGGAGGCGCTCGACCGGGCGCTGACGGGCGAAAACCTGCGGCGGGTTACGGTCGTGGGCGGCGGATATATTGGGCTCGAAGTCGCTGAGGCGCTGCGGCTGCGCGGGCTTGAGGTCACTCTGATTGACCGGCGCGGGACGCTACTGCACGGGTTGGAGGAGGGGCTGGCGGCGGCGCTGCCCGGACTGGTGCGAGCCGCCGGGATTACGCTTCACCAGGGCGTCAACGCGGAGGGCTTGGAGGGAGCCGCAGGCGGACGCGTGCTCGGGGTGCGCACGGCAAAGGGCGTCATCGAAGCCGACGCGGTGATTAATTGCGCGGGATTGCGTCCTGAGGTGGCGCTGGCGCAGGCCGCGGGCGTGACACTGGGGCGGTTCGGCGGGATTGAAGTGGACGACCGGCAGCAGACGAATCTTGCGGGGATTTTCGCGGCGGGCGATTGCGCGGAAACGCGGGACCGCGTTACCGGGCGCGCCATCTGGGTGCCGCTCGGCGCCGCCGCGAACAAGCAGGGACGCGTTGCCGGGCAGAACGCGGCAGGCGGCGCGGCAGCGCGGTTTGCGGGGGTGCTGGGCACGCTCGCCGTCCCTCTGTTCGGCGAAGAGTGGGGGCGGACCGGGCTCAGTCTTGAGCAGGCGCGCGCGGCCGGTTACGACGCGGCAACGGAGACGGTTGCGGGTGAAAGCCAGGCCGGGTATCTCGCGCCCCGACCCATTACGGTCACGCTGGTGTATCAGCCCTCGACGGCGCGGCTGTTGGGCTGCCACCTGCGAGGAGCGCCGGGCACGGTCGCCGGGCGGCTGGGCGTTGCCGCGGTCGCGCTGGCGGCGGGCATGAAGCTCGAGGAGTTGGAGCAACAGGACCTGCCGTATGCGCCGGGTCTCGCACCCCTATACGATCCTCTGCTCATAGCCGCGCATAATGCGCGGAGCCATTGATTGGCGCGGGGCGCGCTCCGTTTTTTACTGGCTGGATTGTTCCAGTTCCACGCCGGCGGAGACGAGGCGCACGATGCGGGATTCAAGATCGGCCTCGATTTTCTTGTGTTCGCTAAAATCCTGGAGCACCAAGACAGCGCCCACGATTTCGCCTTGCAGGCTGCGCAGCGGCGAGGCGGAGGCGTAAACATTTTTGGTCATGCCGTCGAGAGCGACGATCGCCACGCTCTCGTTGTGGGTGGCGCGACCGGTGTTCACAGCCCGCATTAAGGGGCTGTCGGGAGCCTTCAAGTTGTGGCCGTCCCCCTCCCACCAACGAATAAATTCACCGTAGGAATCGTTTTGATACTGTTCGACCGAATTCCATAACCGCAGGACCTGATCGTTGACCTGGCAAATGCGTCCGGCGGTGTCGGCGATGATGACACCCACTTTGAGCGATTCGAGGATGTCGTTGAGCTTGCGTCCGGCGCGAAGAATTTCCTCCGACTCCTGCACCTGGCGGAGGCGATCCTGCAAGAGCGCGGTTCGCTGCCGGAAGGAGGTGTAGATGCGGACCTTGAATTTTAGAATTGCCGGATCGAAAGGCTTGCTGAAATAATCCACCGCGCCGGCCTCGTAGCCTTTCTTGACAAAAGGATCTTCGGCAAAGATGGCGGTGATGAAAATGATCGGGAGATCGTGGCCGTGGGGGAGTTCTTTGATGCGGCGGGCGACTTCGTAGCCATCCATGCGCGGCATTTGAACGTCGAGCAGGACGATGGCGATGTCGGGATTTTGCTTCAGCTTGAGCAGCGCCTCATCGCCGGATTGGGCGCGGATGAGGACGTATTCAGGGCCGTCCAGGACAGATTCGAGGGCGAGGATGTTGGGAAGTTTGTCGTCAACCAGAAGGATTTTCGACGGCGGTAACAACTGCATGTACCTATAGGATAAGCGGGATTGTAGTGGGTGCAAAGCCATAGATGCGCAAGCGCGCTTCGGCATCTAATGAGCACGATGAAGGCCTCTAAAACCCGAGTTCTGGTGGCGGACGATGAGCGCGTTGCGCTGGAGATGACATCCACACTGCTGGCGGAGATCGCGCATGTGGATACGGCGGAGACGTCGGCGAAAGCGCTCCGGCTGATGAACCAGCACACGTACGACCTGTTTCTTACCGACCTGCATATTCAGATGGCCGGCGACGGGCTGCTGCTGGGTGGGGCGATGCGCGCGCTGCAGCCGCAGTGCCGCATTGTGCTGATTACGGGCTTTCCCGATTTCGACAAGGCGCTGCTGGCCATACAGCGGTCGTTTGACCATACGATTCTCAAGCCAGTGGACGGGAAGGAGTTGCAAGCGCTGGCGCGGGAATCGGGCGCGGGGGCGCCGCCGCCGCAGCAGGCGCTGGGCAAGGCGACCATTTGGGATGTGATCGCCCAGCAGCAGTCGGCGATCCTGGGATTGTGGCTGGCGATGGTGGAGAGCGATCCCATTCTGGGGCCGCGGCACAACACGCCGGAGGAACGCATGGACCACATGATTGGGCTGGTGAACAGCCTGGCGATTCGCGACGAGCGCGCAGCGAACGAGATCGCCAACGCCGAGCAGCACGGGCGCACGCGGCGCGAACAGAAATACCGGCCGCACTGGGTTTCACTCGAGGTTAGCTACCTGCGCCGGGCGGTGTTTCGAACCGTGCTGCGCAACTTGCTGGAGCTTGACCTGAGCCGGTTTCCGCACGACATGTTCGAGTTCAATCTGCGCCTGGACAGTGATCTGCTGCAATCGCTGGAGGCCTTTGGTCTGATGCAGGACAGGTGAACGGCGGGGGCCGGTCCGAAATGACAGTGTGGAGGAATGGGGGTGGGAATGACCCTTTTGGAAGTTGTTCGCCCGAATTGGATCCGCATCCACGGAACTGGAGCGGGGTACCTGAATGCGGTGCGGACGAGGGGTTGGATGTATTCTCCTAACGATTTTGATGGCGACCTTGACGGCAGGGGCAGCGTGGGGACAGAGCGACGGGACGGCGAGTGAGGAACACCACGCGCGCTGGGCCGGCTGGGCGGGGATGACCGGCATGGCAGTGACGGCGACAGCGGTGGATGTGGCGCTGTCGCGGCATTGCGAGCGGACGTACGCGGGGTGCCGGGAGGGGAACCCGCTTTTGCCGCGGAGCGCGGCGGGCACGTGGGCGGTCGAGGCATCGCTCACCGGGGGGCTCGCGTTGTGGTCACGACACATGGAACGCGAGCGCTCGCGGTGGTGGCGGCTGCCGCTGTTGGGTATGATCGGCGCGCATGCGGTCGGCGCGGGGTCGGCGTGGATCGCGATGCGGAGATTGGGGAAGAGGTAAATGATGGGCGCGCGTTACAATTAATGCGCATGGCAGGCTCGGTTAAATGGCTGGTGACGGGGGGCGCGGGGTTCATCGGGTCGAATTTCATCCGGCTGGCGCTCAACACGCGGGCCGAACTTGAGATCGTCAACCTGGACGCGCTCACCTACTCGGGACGGCGGGAGAACCTCGCCGATTGGGAAGCGTCGCGCCGGTACCGGTTCGCGCATGGCGATATCGCCGATGCGGCGGCGGTGGATGCGGCGATGGCGGAGGCGGAAGTGGTCGTCCACTTCGCGGCTGAGAGCCACGTGGACCGGAGCATCAGCGACGCGAGCTCGTTCATCCGCACCAACGTACAGGGGACGCAAACGCTGCTCGACGCGGCGCGGCGGCACAAGATCAGGCGCTTTTTGCACGTCTCGACCGACGAGGTCTACGGCAGCCTGGGTCCGACGGGGCGGTTTACCGAAGAGACGCCGCTCGCGCCCAACTCGCCCTACGCCGCCTCGAAGGCGGCGAGCGATTTGCTGGTGCGCGCCGCCATCCATACCCACGGGCTGCCGGCGGTGATCACGCGGGCTTCGAACAACTACGGGCCGTGGCAGTTTCCGGAGAAGCTGATTCCGCTGGCGATTTGCAACGCCGCCGCAGGGCAATCCATTCCGCTTTATGGGCGGGGCGAGAACGTGCGCAACTGGATCCACGTGGAGGACCACGCCCGCGGCATCCTGGCGGCGATCGAGCGCGGCGCCGACGGCGAAGTTTACAACCTAGGCGGCGACGACGAGATCGACAACCGGCACTTGCTCGAGGAGCTGCTGGCGATTATGGGCAAACCGGCCGAGCTGATTCAGCCGGTCGCCGACCGATTAGGGCACGACTTCCGGTATTCGCTGGATTCGACCAAGGCGCGCGGCGAGTTGGGATGGGCACCGGCAATTCCCTTCCCGCGCGGGCTGCGGGCTACAGTGGAGTGGTATGCCACTCATCCGGAATGGATCGCGTTGGCGCGCGATCGCGAATATCATTTGTATTACGAACGGCAGTACGGGGCCGCGCGTAGGTAGGGTTGCGCGAGCGACCGGACGCGGATGAAGGAGAGTCATTTTATGCCGACCACGAAAACCAGTTTGCAGCCGCAGTTGCGCGCGGTCGAAGGGCGCGGCCTGTTGGAACTGGCGGTGGGAGCCGCATCGGCGGCGCCGACTTTGGGAGCGGTGATTCTCAGTATGTCGAGCAGCGACATTATTGCCGGGGTTGAGATCGAGGCGGGCACGCTGTGGCCGGACGATCGCGGGTATTTCAGCGAGCTGTTCCGGCTTTCCGATTCCGGCGGGGCGGGGTTTACGCGCGGTTTCGGCGCCTCCATCCAGATATCGGCCGCGCTCTCGCATGCGGGCACGATTAAGGCTTTTCATTATCACTGCCGGCAAACCGATTTGTGGGCGCCGCTGCGCGGGAACTTGCAAGTCGCGCTGTACGATCTGCGCGTGGGCTCGCCCAGCTTTGGACGCACTAACACACTCTATATAGGCGAATGGCGACCGTGGCGGCTGCGCATTCCCCCCGGTGTGGCGCACGGGTATAAGGTGATCGGCGGCGCGGAGGCGCTGCTGGTGTACGCCACCGACCGTTTCTACGATCCCGCCGACGAGGGCCGGCTGCCGTATAACGACACTGGCATCGCGTACGACTGGGAGACGCAGCACAAATAAGGGATCCAAATTATGAAGGGTGTTATTCTCGCCGGCGGCCTGGGTTCGCGGTTGCTGCCGCTCACCAAAATCACCAATAAACATCTGCTGCCGATCTACGACCGGCCGATGGTGTATTACCCGCTGCGGACGCTGGTGGAGGCGGGCATCCGCGAGATTCTGCTGGTCACCGGCGGCAACAACGCCGGGGATTTTCTGCGGCTGCTGGAGAACGGGGAGGAGTTCGGCTGCCAGTTGCGGTACGCCTATCAGCGGGGCGAAGGCGGCATCGCCGAGGCGCTGGGGTTGGCGCGGGATTTCGCCGGCGGCGGCCCGATCACGGTGCTGCTCGGCGACAACCTGTTCGAACGCGGAATTGCGGCGGCGGCGGCCGACTTTGCACGCCAGGGCCGGGGGGCGCGCGTGCTGCTCAAGGAGGTGCCCGATCCGGAGCGATTTGGCGTCGCCCAGCTCGATGGCAACCGGGTGGTGAGGATCGAGGAGAAGCCGGCGCATCCGCGATCGCGGCTGGCGGTGACCGGCTGTTACTTTTACGATGGGACGGTGTTCGATAAGATCGCGCGCTGCCGTCCTTCGGCGCGCAAGGAGCTGGAGATCACCGACGTCAATAACTTTTATATTGACGAGGGCACGCTGGAGTCGTCGACGGTGGAGGGTTGGTGGAGCGACGCCGGCACCTTCGAATCGCTGCACCGGGTGAGCCGGCTGATCGCGGAGGCGGAGGGGTTGAGGCGGGGCGCCGGGCGATAAAGGCTTTGCGAAAAAAGGGCTCGAAATGTCCAATCTGCGGTTCGGTTTTCCTAGTGGCACTGCGATCGCCAGTTTCACACGGTTGTGGCGACACATTGATTGGCGCGGGGCCCCGCGCGGCTGTCGCCGCGCGACCCGCTTTGGCGCGGCGCCGGAATGGGGACCCCTGTGCCCCAATCCGGCGTCGCGCTGGCTGGTCCGGTGAGGAGCGGAAACCGTCTCAGCGAGACGATTTCGAGTATGAATCGTCTCGCTGAGACCACGTAAATTGCTGAGACAACTTATATTGCTCTCAGAATTGGAGTTAGGCCGCGCGGCGGGGTGGTTGGAGAGACGATAAATGGGGGCTGGCGGCGCTGGTTGAAGGGCAGCGGCCAAAGCGCGCAGAATGTCCAATTCGCGGGTGATTTTCCCTAGCGGCAGTGCGTTAGGCGGTTGGACACGGTTGATGCTAACTTGCGTTCCAGATACGGTGGCGGCGGTGGCAGCGGAAGCATTTGTAGACTGTGCGCACGCGGAGCAGACGCTCCCAGAGACGGCGGCGGGTGCGGTCCATGTGACGGTCGCAGCGGGTACAAAGGGGACCCGGTTTGGGGTTGGGGTCGCGTTGGTCGGCCGGGCGGGGGGGCGCCATGGAATACTAGTCCTCACTCCCGGGGGGACGGGTAACGGCCTAACACTAGCACAGAAGTGATACGGCGCGGAAAGACGCGCCTCACCCAACCAGGTCATACATGGTCTGATGCGGCTGGAGGAAGCTCTCTAAAACCGCTTTATGACATTTTTGGGGTGAAGGGGTTGACGATTTCGATGCCGAAGTAGCGCTGGCCGGGTTTGAGGTCCTCCGACCAAATGCGGCGGCAGCCGGCGTGCTCGGCGGCCGCGACGATCAGACCATCGTAAAAATGGATCCCGAATTTCCCGTGCGCCTCGGCGGCGCGGGCTACGAGATCGCTGCGCCAGGGGACCAGCGGGATCGGGCTGATCACATCCAGAATCTGGCGGACACGGATCGGTTCCAGCGGGCTGTGGACCTTATGGAGAAGGACAGCGACAAACTCCGCCAGTACCTGTGCCGAAATCCAGCACTGGCCGGCTACGGCTTGCTCGAGGAGCCGGCGCGCGATCGGCGCCTTGACGGAGTCCGGGCTGTATGCATAGACGAGGACGTTGGTGTCGAGGAACTCAGCGGCGTTCATGCAACTCGGCGCGCGTCCAGCGCTGGGACGGCAGCTCGATCTGATGCGCCGAGAAACTGGCACGGAGAGCGCGGAGTTGGCTGGCGTTGCGCCCGTGGCGCTGCTCCTCGGCCACCAACTCCTCCAGATAAGCGCGGATCAAGCCGGTCAGGCTGGCATCGCGCTCGGCTGCGATTTTCCGCGCCGTCCGCACCAAATCGTCTTCGAGCGTGAGCGTGACGTTCATGTTCACATAATAAGGGTTTCACGGATTATGGGTCAAGTGTAAGGCCAAGAAAACGCGAAGCCCCGCCGCCGGGCGGAACCGGGGGCGGGGCTTGGGTAGGAGAGCGCGAGTGAGGGAAACTGGGTGGCCCCGCGTAATGATGCGCTTGATGCGCTGACGCAAAGGGTGCGGTGCGTTGACGGAGCTTTGTTGGGATCAGCGCCAGCGGTCCACGGCTTCGAACCAGGCCAGTTTGGCGCATTCCTGGACGAAAGTCTTGGCCCACTCTCGCTGGTGCCACCAGGGCAAGCCGTAGCGACGAGCATCGAACGCTGCCGCCACGCTGAAGTTGACGTCTGGTATTTCATGGCGAAACTCAAGCAGGGCGCGGTGGGTGGCGAAGTCGGATGTGACCAGGATTACAGAATGGATTCCGGCGGAACGCAACTCGGCAGCCACGTGCTTTGCCTCGGTCTTGGTTGACAAGTCGCTCTCACCCCGCACCCGGATATGCGTGGCAACCGCCGATGGCAGCGATTGCACATACATTTTGGCCAGGTCGGCTTCGGTCCACAGGTAAGTCCGCATCTCCACATCGGCATCGATCCAGACCTGGGGCGCGTAGCGTTGACGAAGAAGGCTCAGCGCTTCTTGTGGGCGGTAATGGTCCTCGCCCTCAAGTACCAGGATGAGGTCCGAGCGCTGCGGGCTGTTCTCAATCAGCCAACCGCCAGCGCGGGCCGCGACCAAAGCGAGCAGCAGGAGTACAACGGCGACGACTGCCGCCAAGATCCAGAGTGACTTGGAGCGCGCTGTGGCACGTACAGGCGCGGCTGCGTGGGCGTTCATTTAGCTGGCCCGGGTGCCCGCGGCACCAGCCGCGGCCGCGGCTGCAACGCCAGGCGGCGTCGCGGGCCTATGAGTGACAAGCCCCAGAGCGGCAACCCGCGCTTCGGGGATGCGCCCCGAGGAGACAAACACCTGGCCTATGCCATAATTTTTTCGCAACTTTTCCAGATCGCGGACGGCATAAATATGGACACCGCGCAGCGTACGCCCGACCTTGCGTGCATCGTCGTCCACAAAGGCGACCGGGTAAAATTCCGGAGTTGAGAGAAGATCCCGGGCCAACAATTCACCGCGCACGCCGGCTCCATAAATGACCACTGGGGTGCGCGACTTCGATTCGCGGTCGCTGCGCTGAATCAACCATGTCCCCAGGAGGCGCTGTGATACCCGGCTCCCGGCCACGAGCAGCAATAAAAGAATACCGTTGAGCGCGAGCACGGCGAGAGAGAGGCGCGGTCCGCGCTGGAGCAGCAGAATCAGGGCTGCGCTCGAGCCGGCGGCGGTGAGGACGGAGCCGAGAATTGTAGCGAGATCCTCAATGCCGGTGTAATGCCAGAGGCCGCGGTAGAGGCCGCAGGCGAGAAAGGCAGCAATTTCCATCGCCATGACGAGCGGAACGAAACGGTGGAAAATTGCTAATTCCTGGCCTGAGATCAGGCTGCCGAAGCGCAGAAGGAAGGCCCCGTAATAGGCAAGAACAATCAGAAGCAAGTCGAGCATTACTTCGAACATTCGGCGCTTGTAGGTAAAGTCCACTAAGCCGACCAGCGGTGTGCGGCGGCCGGAAGGAACCTCCGGGTAGACCGCCACCATGCCGAGGCGCAACATTACAATGAATGCCGCCAGGCCGACGCAGGGCCCGACGAAATACAGGACAGCGTTCCCGGTGTAGCGCAGCAACAGCGCTACTGAGCCCGAGGCAATGCTGATGGCATAGAGAAACAGGACGGCGCCGCGCTCGGAGAGCCCTAGCGCGACGAGGCGGTGGGAGGAGTGGTCGCGGCCGCCTTGGGAAGCCCGGCGACCGTGGAATTTGCGAACGATGGTGACCAGCGTTGTATCGGCAATCGGCACCAACATGATCAGAACCGGCGCAACCAAGACAGCGGAGAGCCCGCGGGATCGCTGCCAGTTGCTCAGCAGGCAGGAGCCGGCAAGAAAGAAGCCAATGCCGAGGGAGCCGCAATCGCCCATGAAAATCGAAGCGGGGGGGAAATTGAAAACCAGAAAACCGGCAATTGACGCCGCCAGCAGGAGGGGCAGCATGGCTGTCGCGGGCTGTCCGTTCAGGAGAAGATCGGCGCCCTGGAACAGGGCTGCGCAGAGGGCAATGCCGGCGGCCAGGCCATCCATGTTATCGAGCAGATTAAACGCGTTGGTGACGCCCACGAGCCAGAACAGCGTGATGAGTTGATTGGCGACATTGTACTGGGTCCAGGGCAATACCCAGTGGGCGCCGATCATTATGGTCGCGGCCCCGATCTGGAACACCAGCTTCGAGTAGGGCTTGATGGTGTGGAGGTCGTCCACCAGGCCGACGACAAATAGCAGGCCGGTGCCGGCGAGAAGGGGCCAGAACCCGGGCAGATGCGCCGGCGCGAGGAATAGCCCCAGGGCCAAAGCCACAGCCATGGCAACGCCACCGAGGAGGGCGGTGGGCTTGCGGTGCCAGCGGTCGGCGCGGGGCGGGGCCACTGCGCCGAGTCGGGGCGCAAAGGCGCGGACGGCGGCGGTTGCCGCCACGGAGGCAGCAAACGTGCCCAATAAAATTGGGAAGATGGTCATGGAAGTTCCCAGGAGGGGAGATGTGATGATTTTAGTCACCGGCCACGGCGGCGAAGGAGGCAACCGAAGACCTGGCGGACGTTTCGTGTGCGATCACGTCGGCAAGAATCGCATCGAGATTCTCGCTCGGTGTCCAACCAATCAGAGCGTTGATTTTGGCGGTGTCGGGAACACGGCGGAGCATGTCCTCGAACCCCTCCTCGTAGGCCTCGTCGTACGGAATCATTCGAATCGAGGACGAGGATTTAGTCATCGCTTTGACCTTCTCAGCCAAGCCTACGATGGATATTTCCTCGGAGCTGCCTACGTTGTATACCTGCCCCACGGATTGGGGGTGATCCATGAGGCCGGCCAGCGCCTTCACAGCGTCGCTCACATGCATGAAGCAGCGACGCTGGCTGCCGTCACCGAATACGGTCAGACCTTCGCCGCGCAGCGCCTGGCGAATGAAGCTTGGTACGACCATGCCGTAGCGCCCGGTCTGGCGCGGGCCGACGGTGTTGAAAAGCCGGACAATGGTGACCGGAACGCCTTTTTCCTTCCAGTAGGCGAGGCCGAGAAATTCGTCGAGCGCCTTGGAACAGGCATAGCTCCAGCGGCCCTTGTCGGTTGACCCCATGATGAGGTCGTCCGTTTCGCGGAAGGGGACATTGACCCGCTTTCCGTAGACCTCGGAGGTTGAGGTGATGAGGACTGGTTTTCTCTTCTTGGCGGCTAGAGAGAGGATGAGTTCAGTGGCACGGACATTGGTTTCGATTGTCCGCACCGGGCTTTCCACGATCAGGCGGACACCGACGGCGGCGGCCAGGTGGTAGACGACGTCGCACGTGTCCACCATCTCCGCCGATACCTGGCGGTTCTCGACGCTTTCGAGAACGTACGAAAAGCGCGGGTTGGACTTGAGGTGCGCGACATTCGCCATGGCGCCGGTGGAGAGATCGTCGAGTATGGCGACTTCGTCGCCGCGTTTAATTAGAAGGTCAGCAAGATGGGAGCCGACAAAACCGGCTCCGCCAGTGATTAAGGCTTTCATGTATTTAGGTGCTCCATGGAAAATCAGGCGCGAGCGCCAGCAGCCGCCAATGTTGCGCGGCGTTGCAGCACGCTTTCGTACAACGCAATAATTTCAGCCACCAGTCTTTCCTGGCCGTAATGGCTCATCACGTGCTGGTGGGCGGCTTCGCAGATGTTTGTGCGCAGCGGCTCGTCGTTGGCCAGCACCGCGAGGGCCGCGGCGAACGATTGAGGATCGCGGTTTCTGACGAGGAGACCATGGGCGCAGATTGTAAGCTGCCCGCGATGCTCTTTTGGCTCGCCCATTAGGTCCGCAACACCGCCCACATCGGCGGCAATGACAGCGCAGCCTGACGCCATGGCTTCAATAACCGCAACGGGGGTACCTTCGTTGCGCGAAGTGAGCACGAGTAGGTCAAGGCATTCGTAAATGGCCGCGGTATCGCGCTGCCAACCGGCGAACTGAAACTCATTGCCAAGTTCCGCGGCGGCAGCCGCGACTTCCGGGCGCAATTCCCCGTCGCCAAACACCGTAAAGGACGCTGGGGCAAGCTGGCCGCGTTGCCATTCGCGGGCGATGGCGGTGAACAGGCAGGGATCCTTTATAGCTGTGAGCCGGCCGACCCAGCCGCAGCGGACGGCGCCAGGCGAAACCTGTCGAAGCCTGCGCTGAAAAACCGCCGCAAAAGGACTCAGGTTAAAGCCGAGGCGCACCACATGAATCTTATTTGCAGGCGCAATTTGGTAAACCGTGGAGAGATCGCGTTTTTGAGATTCGCTGATCGCCACGATCGCCGCAGTATGCTTTGCGAGGAACCTCTCCATTGCGATTACCGCCCGTGTCTTCCAGGAACTGAAATATCCGTGGAACACGTGGCCATGGAAGGTATGAATCGCCGGGACGCGGCTCAGCCAGGCAGCGAGGCGTCCGAGCGTACCCGCTTTGGCGGTGTGCGTATGTATGATGTCGGGCCGCTCGCGATGGATTAGGCGGAGTATTTGCAGGAATGCCCGAAGATCGTCGAAAAGCGAGATTGACCGGGACAGCCCGTCGATGCGGTAGATTGGCACGCCGGCTTCGGCTGCCAAGTACTCGGCGCTTCCCTCCCCTATGGGCAGGTTGCCGCAGGCGAGCACGGTGGCGTGCCCCTGGTATTGGAGCGCGTGCGTGAGAAGTACGGCCTGAATGGCTGGCCCGCCAACGTTGAGCCGCGCGATAACCCTCGCGATCCTCATGTGTGAATTGACCGGGCGCCGTGTGCGCGCGCCACAACGCACCAGTATGGGGCGGAATCGGAAAAGACGACGCCAGCAAAGCCACAGCGTCGAAGCATTGCTTCAATTTGAGAGCGAGTGAAGCGGCGCTCCAGCGGCGTGCCGAGGCGGTCGAGGGCGTCATTGCGCATTATATAGAATGAGCGATCCGCATAATATGCAAGGGGCCAGCCACGAGTGTTCATCCCAAGCCGCGCCGCAAATGCGGCAGAGCGCGCCAACGGCCAGTAAACGAGGGCGGCAAAGACTTCGGCCGATGCAAATTTCAACGAACGAGGCAATCGCGAGACACACCGGCGCACAACGTCGCTGGCGCGCCACAATACCCGGTACCATCCGGCCCGGTTGTCAAGGGCATAGTAGAGATAAAGCAACAGGGGCGCGCCCGGCTTTAATTTTCTTGCAATGGCCGCAATCGCTTGCTCGGTGTGGGGCAGGTGGTGGAGGACGCCGAGACTGTATGCCCAATCCAGGCTTGTTTCCGCGAGCGGCGCATTGTTGACATCCGCTTGGTGAAATTCAACATTGGCAATGGCGTGAAGATTCCTACGCGCAACGTTGAGCGCCTCCGAGCTCGCGTCGACCAAATGAAGTTTCGCGACTCGGGGCGCGACCAGCGCGGCCCAGCGGCCGCTGCCACAACCAAAATCGGCGGCTGTGCCACCGCCGGACGGGATTTCCGACCAGGGAAATATTCGGAAATACTGTTCAAATAGAGCGTGCGATTCTCCCGCGGCCACTGTTGTCTGATCGAAACGGCCCCACTCGGCGCCGAAGGAGTCGATCGTTCGTTGATCCGCATTTATTGGCGGCATGGGACAGTTGAAAAACCCGTTTAGAGTGCTTGACCATGGGCGGCCTTTGCGTCGCCCTGGCGCCGGTCGCCCTCGAAGTCGGCCGCAAAAACGGCGCAATACTCCTGAAGGCAGACGCGCCAGTCTCGCATGCCATTCAAGTTGCGAGCGTGGAGCTTCGTGTTGACGAGCCGCTCACTGCTGGGCCGGTGGGCGAAGTAGGTCTGCGCGAAGAAGCTTGAATCGACGCTTCTGATCTCAACCCGATCTTCCAGATCAAGATTCTTCACAAATTCGCAGGCGACCTCGAAGCGGGTACCGGAACCGCCGCAGACCTGATTATAGAGGCCGTAGAGTCCGCTCTGTATCACCCGCTCGGAATTGCGCGCGAAATCCACCGTGTAGGTCGGCGTGCCGGCCTTGTCGTCCACGACATTGAGTACGCCGGCTCCGGCTTTAATTTGTTGGTAAATCTTATTGATGAACTTCTTGTCTTTGGCCGGGCCGCCGCCCATCATCCAGCCTGCACGCAGAACAAAATGCCTGGGCACCGAGCGGAGCGCGAATTCCTCACCATAAAACTTCGAACGGGCATATACAGATCGCGGTTCGGGCCGGTCAAAATCGGTGTAAATTTCCGCGTCGCCTCCAAAAATCCCAGCGGTGGAAATATACAAATAGGGGACATCATGGCGGGCCGCGATCAATCCGAGGTTTTCGGCTCCGAGGGCGTTCGTGAGCCAGGCGTTTTCCGGTTCGTGTTCGCACTGCTCCAGGTCGGTCAGTGCGGCCAAATTCATGATGACGTCTGGCTTGAACGAATCGACCAACTTGGCGGTTTGGTGGAAATCCCGAACATCGCAGTACTGCAGCCATGGCTCGCACACATTGATATCCGTGGCGAGCACTTCCGCGGTGGTGTTCCAGTGCTTGTACATTGCATCGCCGAGCATGCCACCGCAGCCCGCTATGTAAACTCTTTTCTTGTTCATAACTAATTTAGGCCTTTGAATACGCGCATGTAGTTGTGGCGCTGCGCCGCGGTCGAATACGACGCCGCAACGCGTATGCGGGCGGCGCGACCCATCGCGGCAGCCTGGTCGGGGCTGGAGAGAAGCCTGCGCAACGCGAGCGCCCAGGCCTCCGTGGTGTTGGCCACGACTAAGCCGGTCACGCCGTCGTCCACCACTTCGGGGCCGGAGCCGGTTACCGAAACGACAGGAGGGATTTCCATGGCGCCGTACTGAATAGCCTTAAAACCGACTTTCCCCATTTCCCAGGTGCCTTCCGGGACGGGCATAATTCCGATATCTAGCTGATCGAGGTCGGCGATTTCAGTTTCCCGCCGCCATTTCACGAACCGATAGTTGCGCAGCTCGGGAAACCCGGGATCAACGTCGCATATTACGCGAAACTCAAAATCGAAATCGTCCTGAAGCAATTTGAGCGCGGGTCTGACAAGGTCAAGGTAGACGGCCGTGGTCTGCGATCCCGTCCACCCCACAACGGGAACCCCGGAATGCGCGCTTCTGTCGCGGGTGCCGCGGTGGTACTCAAGGTCGATGCTCGTGGGAAGGATGAGGACGTTGGGGTTGTGTTCCAACGCCCAATTCTCGAGAAAGCGATTGCAGACACAAACTCTTTCCGCGTAGCGGGCCACATAGGAGGCGCGACCGGGGAATTTCAGCCACTTCACGAAGCGGTTGGAGGCCGCTGTCTGCGCGATAAATACGGCGTCATCGAGATCGTAGACCACGGGAACCCCCGACCGGATCGCAAGCCACTCGATGAGAGGGGGGCCGAGTGGCGCCGCCTCTCGAAATATGAAAATTCGATCGTATTGTTTGAAACGTCTCGCCAACTTCACTCGGGCGGAGAAGGCGGACAGGACCATAGCACATTTGCGAAAAACCTCACCCTGCCGGTGCAGGGCCGAGGGGGCGAGATCGAAAAAAGGAACATCGTCAACGCAGACACCCTGGCTAGCTAGAAATTCCAAGTACTGCTCATAGCGAAAGCGCTGTCCAGGAGATGTGCCTCGAGCGTATTGGCATAGGACGAGTACGCGCGGCCCCCCATGTGCCCGTTGCTGGCCCGCATCAGGCGCGATTAGGGCGCCAGCCATGTCTGCGTCGAGTACCGGATTCAGCATGCCTTTGCCACCTCAGCGACCGGCTTTGCCGCTCTGGATACATTCAGCCGTGCGTAGAGGGCGGCGTAAGCCGCAGCGCCGGCCTGAATGTCCAGCAGCGGTCTTGTCCGGGCACAGGCGAGGCCGGTGACCTGGGGGTCCGCTAGCGTGCATGCAATAGTCGCGGCGCACTCGCGGAGAGCCGCAGTGCTGGTCTCATTCAGCACAATCCCCGAGCCCGCAAGGCGCACCAGGTTGGCGACCTCATCATTGCAGCCAAAAAGGACGGGACGGACTCGTGCGGCAAAAAACTCCGCCAGTTTGGTGGGGACGGAGCCGCGCTTCGCAAGCCCCGGTTCGAGGAGCAGGAGGCCCCAGTGAGCCAGCGAAAGCCACGCCGGCATTTCGCTGTAGCAAACGCTGTGATCCGACCACGACTCGGAAGGCAGGCCGGCCGCCATTATTGCGGAGCGCAGGGGCAGAGGGTCGCGGGTGATGCAAAGCAGGTACGAATTGGGTTGGCAACGATAGATTTGCCGAAACAGCTCAATGCTCTCGGGAAGCAGGTAGGCATTCGTGTGCGAGCCGACATAGGTGACGACGAGGCGGCCTTTGAGGCGGGGGAGTAAGGCGCGGGTCGAAGACAATGGCTTTGGCGCGCTCCACTTGTCATAATTCGTGCAGGTGGGGACAACCACAATTTCGCCGGCCTGGCGCCGGAGATGCTGCAAGTCGCTTGCCTGGAGTTGGGTTAGCGTGACCACCGCGGCTGCATCGCGGACCAAGCGTCTCTCAATCCTTTTCCCTATTGCGTAGATTCGATCGTGTGTAAACCACTTTCGGACCGCACGTTTCTCGTCGATCCAGTACCCGCGCATATCGAAAATGTAATTGCCGCCCAGGAGTCTGGTCGCGACCCAAGCGACCGCGGCGGGTGGATAGGAGCGGGCATGGACAAGCAACGGCCGGGAGCGCGGCGTTTTCCAAAGAGCGTTGAACGCCCGAAACAGATTGCGCAACATTGCGCCGGCGCCGCCGGAAGAGTATGGCAAGGGCTGCCATGAAATGTCAGCGTCGGCGAGTTCTAGCTTGACAGCCGAGATCGCCACCACGTCTGCCAAGTCACTGGTGCGCTCGAGGGAAACTATGTGAATGGGATGGCCTAAAGAAGCAAGCTGGCGCAAATACGGGATGACATTGGCCTGTGCGATGGGCTGTAGGAGCCCATCGAAAGTGAGGTAAAGCACGGTGGCCATGATTTAGGTTGCGGCGGTGCGGTGGCGTTGTGCGGCAGGCGCATGCCGCGCCCTTATGGTTGGCATGCGGCCGATTCTAGAGCCGGTATGAACCTGCGCCGACAGCGTCTGTTTCTTCGCGACTGGCATTCGTTTCACTCTTGGTAAAGACCGCCCCAAGCCAGGCCGCACCCGCCAAGAGTAGCAAAAGCCGCACAGGAATTGTGTTGCGGCTTTGGCTTACAAAAAGGCCGATTGTAAGGCCGAAATAGCAAATAAGAGACGTGATGATGGTGCCCAGAACCCGTTCCTCCGTCCCCACACTGCTTCGCATTAGAAAAACAGATCCGGCAAAACCCAGGAAGAGAACCAGCAAAGTATCAGCCAGCAAGAACACTCGAACCGGCAGTTGAAAGTGCTGTAGTGAAAGCGTGGGAATCCAATCTTTAACCCAACCAACCCAAAGGTAATGGCGGATATAGTCGCCGGGCCATGCTTTAAAATCCGTAAACGCAGCGGCTCTCATCAATTTATCGGATTGGGCTGATTTGGCGCGATCACAAAGCGGGAAAGGCGCCGGGTCTGCCGCCGGTGTCCCTAGCTTCGCATTGATTGCCTCAAATTGGGAGAGCATTCCAGACTGCGCAATGATTGGCGTGGCACCGCGGCCATTGGCAAATTGGACCAGGTCGGGAGACGGGATGCGTGCCTCCCAGGCGGCATACAACATCGGCTCGCCACTCCCACTCTGTGCGGTGACCGGGGTAAAGCGGCCAAAATGCGATAGGTTCCACGTCGCATAAGGCGCCAACACCAGGAAAGAGCACGCCGCAACCAGGATCGCCTCCCTGAGGCGCATGTGGGCGATCCAGAGCCCAATCGCTACTACCACGCCGAGCGGCAGCAGTTGTGCGCGGCAAAGCGCGCTGAGGCCGAGCGCGGCGCCGGCGAGGCAATACGCCCACGGATGCTTACAGGAAATGAGCAGATATACCGCACCAGTAATCAGAAATACTGTTGGCGCTTCGGCCATGACGAGCGACGCTGAGTATGCGACCGCAGGGTAGATGGCGGCAATGGCAAGGAAAATTGCGCCTGCGAGGGCAGAGAACCTTCGCGCAACAGAAAAGAGCAATGCGATTGCAGCAAGGTAAAGTGATAGTTGGCACGCGACCTCAGCCTTGACAGACGGCCCAAATGTCAGTGTTACTGCCGACAGAAAAAGAGGGTAGCCCGGTGGACGCCACCCCTCCGGCTGGAGCGCCCCGTCGCAGGCGAGGGAGTATCCGTTGCCGCTTAGCATGTTCTGCGAAAGACCGCGATAGTGAGGGCTGTCAGCCGTTATCGGATTGCTGACAAGACCGATGCCAATAACCTGGATCAGTATGATCAGCCAAAGCGCAAGGTTAATCTGGCGCGCGTGTTTCGCAATAAAGTGATTCATCAGCTTCCTCTAATGGCCGTATCCGGCGGAGAAGTGCTTGTTTGCCGCGTCGCGAGCTGCGTTCCACCCTGCCTTGGTACCAACCAGCAGGCCGAATAACAGGAAGATTGGAATTATCGTTGCGCGCTCACGGCTAATCATCCCGAGATTTCCATATCCGCCGACCGCATACGGAGTAATCCACGAAATACAGAGAAGCACGATCCATACCGGTACCGGGTCTCCGGCCCCAATTACGCTGCGCCATCGGGTAACGCCTCGAATCACCAAATAAACGAGAATCGCGCTCTCCAGCGCGGGTACCAGCATAAATACACTCTTTACTTCCCACAGCATTGGTCGAAGTGCCGCCGTGAAAGCACCCCATGGCCAGAATCTCAGAAGTGATCCAAAACTGTCGATGACCACCGGCGCCTGACTGCTCTTCGAGGCCGTGTCGCTGGTGAAGCCCGCAATGATGGTGTTTGATTGCGATACGATGGACTGGACGCTTTGCAAACCAAATTGCTGCGCAAATACAATCCAGCCATAAAGGAGAGCGGCCCCACCGCCGATCAATGTGGCAAAGCGTTGGGCAGGGGCTTTAAGCTTTAAGGCGGCTGTGCCCAAGAGTGCCGCTGAGCAGATTGGCACGTACCACACGCGGATTACGCCTGCAATCGCGATCCCGGCTACGACGATTACAAGATATAGTGGCCTGGCATGACGAAGCCATCCAACGGAACCAAAGCAATAAATGCCGACACCAAGCATTACCAACGGATCCTTGTCAAGGATTGACGACCAGAATGCAACGCTTGGAGTCAAGCCGAGAATCCACAACAGCCTTTGCTCTCGGCGACCGAGGTATAGACAGGCCGCGCGGTAAAGAATGTATATTCCAAGAAGGCCGACGAGGGAAAACACCGTCATCAATGTGAAGTAGCTATGGCCAGTAACCCTGGCGACAATCCATGCGATGGCAACAAGCCTTTTGTTGCTTCCCCCCTCCAGAGCCATTGCATCCGACAATCTCATCGTACTTGAAAACCAGTAAATGCCGCCTGAATCGCCAGATCCATAGTGATTGAAATATGCCATCATCACCACGAAATTGATGAACATTTTCGCGACCCAGAGCCCGGCCAAGGTGCGTGCCTCGCGCATGGGCAGGACAAGAATGAGAACAAGAGCTATGGACGCAAAAAGAAGACCGCGCAGGTAGTCCGCGAAGAGCTGCGTGCCGGGGATGTCGTGAAGGAAAGCCGGGACGCCAATCGCCAGCCGCCAACCCGCGGCGCCGATGCAGACCGCTAACGTCACCGTCAGAACAATAGGGACCAATCGATCCCCCGGCAACAATATAATGTCTGAGTTACGCCATTGCATTTCTGAATGTGTATACTAGAGTTAGTACTGTCGCTATCACTCTATTTATTTCTCCGCAATTTGCCAATAGTAAGAACAAATCCAAGCAGGTCCGCCGCGGTCAGCTTTGAGCTGCCAGACAGCCGCTTACCAAAAGTAATCGGCACCTCGGCCACAGGGCACCCTGAGCGCAGCATCCCAACGATCAAGCGAGTCTGAAAGGCGTAACCGCGTGACTCAGCGGTAGAGTGTTGAAGGTTGCCCAGGGCGCCGGCTCGGATACATCGGTATCCAGAAGTGTAATCGGTGAGGTGTGGAACCGCGAGTGAGTGGTGGATCCACCAGCTTGCCACCTTACTGATCAAGCGACGGTGCACAGGCAAGCCAGGGGTCAGACTCCCCGCGGCAAAACGTGAGCCTATTGCAACTCCGAGGCCGGGAGGGCATGCCGCGATCAGGCGAGGAAGTGCGTCGGGGTCGTGCTGGAGATCGCCGTCCATTTGAACAATAATTTCTGGTGATACCTCACGAAGCGCATACTGGAACCCTTTCAGGTACGCATCTCCAAGACCAGCCCTCGGAACGGTCAAAACAACGATCCTGTTATGCATCGCCTGGCATTCCCGGATTATGTCGCCTGTTCCGTCGCGCGAATGTCCGTCCACAATAACAGCCCATAGCTCAAAAGGAATCGTAGGAGCGATATCGTCGAACAGGCGTCTCAAAAGGATTCCTATAGTACCCCGTTCATTGTACGTGGGTATCACAACGCAGCACCTGGAGACTTGCTTGGCAGGCGCCGGTTGCGCCGCCCCGCCTGCAAAGTGTGCGGCCGCGAAGTAGTGGTGATATTCGGACACGTTTTGGCTAGTCGAAGAGGACAGTGGCAGAAGCGGCCAGGGTGTGCTGCTGATCGAGCCACCCGTTCAGCATCAACACTGCCCATAAAATCGAGTGGTGCCGGGCGCGCCCTTCGAGATGTTCCTGCCAAAGGAGAGCGACCTGCTTGGTATCAATTATTCCGTTCTGCTTGAATAGTAGCGACTCACACCAGTCTCGAAGAGGGCCGCCCAACCACCCCGCAATTGGGAGTGCGAAGCCGGCCTTTGGCCGTTGCAGGAGTCGTCGGGGCACGTACTTGTCGAGTACTTTCCGGAGCAGGAACTTGGTGGTCCCTCCCCGGATCTTAAGCCGCCCCGGCAGTGCGACGCAGAATTCAACCAGGTCATCGTCTAACAGTGGCAATCGCGTCTCCAGACTGACCGCCATGCTGGCCCTGTCGACCTTGGTTAGGATGTCGTCAGGAAGGTAGGTAAGTAAATCAAAGTACGACATGCGGTCGGCGGCCTCTTTGAGAAAGCCTGGGATCGGGCGTTGGCTTGGCGTGCGCGGAATCAGGGATGGATTTGTTAATACAGCATTGCTTCGCGGTCCAAGCGAACAAAGTCGGTCATAGATTTCATCTGGTGACAGCGCGCCGAGTACCGAAGCAACTTTTGATATTCGGTTGGCTCCGGCGCGCTCCGCATCCTGTTTGAGCACTTTTCGCGCCAAGACTTCAAGTCTGGACGGGGAAAGATCGCCGATTTGTTTTAGGAGACCGGCCGCTAATGGTCGCACGCTGGATGGAATCCAACGGATGGCATTCCATATGCGCTGGCCGTAAAGGTAACGGAGGTAACCACCGAAGAGCTCGTCACCTCCGTCGCCGGATAGCGCGACAGTAACCGAATGGCGCGCAAAACGAGAGACCAGTAAGGTCGGCACTTGAGACGAGTCAGCGAACGGTTCGTCATAAATCTCGGGGAGCTCTGGTATGACGGCCATCGCCTCACTGGGGCGCACGTAGAATTCGGCATGGTCCGCGCCGATGAATTCCGCGATCCTTTTTGCGAACGGAGCTTCGTCATAGGCCTCGTCTTCAAAACCTATCGAGAACGTCCGCACAGGCCTCGTGCTATGTTCCTGCATCATTGCCGCGACGAGGGAGGAGTCCAAACCACCAGAAAGAAATACGCCGAGCGGAACGTCTGCAACCATGTGGCGCGTTACTGCACTGCGCAGCCTCTCCTCGAGTTCTGCCGCGGCAGGCTCGACATCGTTAGCTGAGTAAATACGTGTCGGAGGCTTGCGTTGTACGAGTTCTTCCAGTGACCAATAAGCGCGTGCGACACTGCAGGGCGCCGTCGCGCTAGAGCGATGTATATGGCCGGGTTCGAGTTTGTGGATGCCCTTGTAAATACTTAGAGGGGCGGGTATGTAACCCGCAAGGAAATATTGCGCGAGCGCGTCCGGATTCGTATCGGCGGCGAAGCCAGGAATCGCCGCGAAAGCCTTGAGTTCTGAAGCGAATGCAAAGGCTCCGCCAATGTTACCGTAATACAGTGGCTTAATGCCCAAGCGGTCCCGAAAGAGCCACAATTCTCTCTCGCGGGCATCCCAAAGACCGCACGCAAACATGCCTTGCAGGCGTTTAACGGCGGCCTCAACTCCCCATTGAACCACGGCAGCGAGGATCACTTCGGTGTCGGAGCGTCCGCGAAAGTGGTGCCCAATCGCTTCGAGCTCACGCCGCAGTGTGGCAAAGTTATAGATTTCTCCGTTAAAGACCAGCGTGTATCGGCGGTCGCTCGAATGCATGGGTTGGTCGCCGGCCGGGCTGAGATCGATGATTGCGAGCCGGCGAAACCCGAGCGCAATCGCGCCGTCGGGACTGGACCATACCCCCTGCGAGTCTGGTCCACGGTGCTTGAGCCGTGCTGCCATTCCTGATGCAACGGCCTCCCTGGACCGGCGGTCGCGAGAGTCACCTCCTAGAATTCCAGCTATACCACACATAAGTTCTTACGCGCGGCCTCGAATGCCTTTGGCAAGCGTCGTGCGGCGGATTCGATCGCGCACGTTGAGGAGGAGCCCTGCTGGCAACGCAACTATCCATAGAACTTGCGCCGCCGACGCCTGAAGGTCTCGCAATTGCGCCGCTGCGCCGATTCCCTGCGCGAATGAAAATCGGATATAGTTTGCGGCGGCGCGGTAGAACTTGGCGGGATCCTTGAAAATCCAAGCGCAGTGGTACCGCAGCAGGCTCAGGTGGACGGCTCGCAGGCCCGGGCCATGCTTGATGCCGGTGCTACTTGTTATGCCGACCGATAGGTGGCCCTCTGCGCCTGGCGTCTGCTCCGTATGAAAAATCCGAAGCCGCTCGGCAATGTGCCTCTGCTGGTACTTAGTCGCCATGCGATTAATCACCGTTCCTTCGTAGAGGCACTGTCGATAGCCGGCAATGAGCTCGAATGGAAACTGTTTCGCAATTTCCGTGCGATAAAAATGCCAGGTCTCCCACAGATGGAAGCGGAAATGTGCCTCGACCGGGGTGCAGTCTATCACCGCTGCCGGCAACGGCGGACCATAGGGTTTGCCAGTTTCGTCGAGGGTCAAGGACGTTACGCCGGAAAAATGCGCGCGATGCTGAATCGGCAGTTCGTTCCAGTGACGAAGGAGGGTTGCCAGAGCCTCAGGGAGACATTCATCATCGGAATCGAGGCAAACGAAAAACTGGCCGCGAGCTTCCTGAAGTCCCCGGTTCCAAGCCGCCGCCTTGCTTGCATTTTCCTGCCACACGTAGCGAATAGGAAATCGTGCGTGAGCCTGCCAAGCAGAAACTCGCTCTTGGGTACGGTCGGCAGAGCCGTCGTCCACGATCAGCCACTCAAAATCCCGGTTGGTCTGGCGACACAGGCTCTCGTAGGGCCGGTGGATGGTGACCTCACGGTTGAATGTAGGCGTGAAAACGGTAACCAGGGGGCAGTCTTTCATATATGGATTAATGGTCAGAACCGGTCTGGGTTGCAAGACAGATGCCCACGGGGCCGCGAACAGCGTTATAGGTAGAGAAACCTACACTTTTGAGGATTGCGATGCATTGATCGCGTAATTCAGCCGAGTGGTATTCGAGTGCAACCCTCTGAACTCGCTTCCAAACGACCGGTTCGCAACCAGATAATATTTCTGCCTCCGCGCCCTCTGCATCGATTTTCAGAAGCGCGACCCTCTCGTCGGGTCGACATGCCAGCGTGATCGCCTGCGCCAGGGAGACACAGGGGACTGCCGCTGTGGTTGCGGTTGTCTGCGGTCTGAATTGTTGCACAATGCTTTTTTCCTGGTCTGAAAGCAGGAGCGAACCGCTACCAGGTTCGGACCAGACAGCGAAGTTATAGACCCGGACACGATGACCCAGTTTGCTGGCGGCGATGTTTGCCTGCAGCGTTGCAAAACTCTGCGGGTCGGGTTCGAAGCAGTGAACCCGATTTTCCCTGCCGAGGCTGCACACGTGGATGGCGAAGACGCCGATGTTGGCGCCGATATCGAGAATGACGTCATTTTCACCTCGGCGGTAAAACCAGCGCGGCGTATAATGGCGTTCCAAAATAATCTCCTGAATTAGAAATTGTAATGAGTCGCGCTCAGTGGACCCAAGGCGAGCGCCGGAACGGAATACTACTGTCCGGGGCGCGAGCTCGCGGCGATAGAGACCGCGGACTGCGGCCCAGGGATTTCTGAGCGCGATGGCGAGCTGGACCGATTCGCGCGCCAACCCAGGGCGGAAGATCGGGGGAAGAGGAGGCATGTGGCGGTTGTTAGGGCAATTAATCGAGGGCGATTCGGAGCAGGTCACGTAAAGCCGTCATTAGGCCTGTTCCTCCTGCGAAACCTGGACGATAGAGACCTGCCGAAAGCAGGTTGATACAAAGGGCGGCCCTTTTTCGGCGCGCAAATCGCTTGTCACATAGCATCGCACGCTGACGTAGCGCACGCGCGCGGCTGGCGTGGCCATCGGCCCAAATATGCAATCTGGTCCCGAGTCGGGGCGGTGCTCCAGGAATGAAGTTGCGAGTTGCAGCCTCGCGCCTCTCGTGCAGCATTGCGCTAGCCAGGAATTCAGGGGCGCCGGTGCGCATGGATTGCCTTATGCGGTTGCGAAGAGAGCGGAGTTCAACAGCCTGCGTCACGTTGCGCCCGTGACGGCGGAACATGACGAGGGGCTCACTAATGAACGCGACAGCCCCAAAAGCACCGGCCGCTACCCATATCCATTCGTCGTGTCCGCCGCAAACCTCGACCAAGCCGGGATCCGCGGGTATAGCGGAGAGGAGCTCGCGCCGGAATACCATGGCATGACCGCAGGCGCCAGCGAGCCAGAGATCATCGCCAGTAAGGTTCCGCACGCTGTCGTACCGAATGTCGTGGCCCACGCCTCCGCTTGGCAACCCTGAAGCGTCGATTATTGTGCTGGAGTGAACGGCAAGCACGACGTTCGAGTCGTTAAAGGCTTCGACGCATCGTTCCAGCTTTTTCGGTAGCCATACGTCGTCCTGATCGCAAAAGGCAATGAGGTCGCCGGTGCACGCGCGCGCAGAGTTTAAGAAATTGTCGCGAAAGCCGAGCTGGTGCGAGTTATGAAGAACTCGGACGGGAAACGGCGCCGATGCGGCGAAGGAATGCAGGGCACTTAGGGTACCGTCCTTTGAGGCGTCGTCGCTTGCGACAAGCTCGTAGGGCAGCAGTGTTTGCCGAGCGAGGCTTTCAAGCTGCTCGCGGAGATAACGCACGCCGTTGAATGTTGCCGCTGCAACTGAGATGGTTAAGGGCACCAGTAAATTATGGTTTGGTTGCTGTGGCTCGCCGCGACTAGGCGCAAGCAGCGGAGGCCGCGCGCATATGCCCGTCAATAGTGAGATCGAGACTGAAGCGTCCTACCGCGCGCGCGCGCGCGGCCCTCGCCATTTGGTCGTAGAGCGCTGGTGCGTGGAGCAGTTCGCCGGAAATCCGTGCCGCCGCGACGGGATTGGAGCCGGGAAAGAGCCAGCCGGTAACACCATCTTCAATGACCTCGCAATTGCCGGCTACAGCCGAGGCCACGATGGGGATTGACGCGGCCATTGCCTCAAGGCAGACTACCGGCATTCCTTCTCCGTCGCTGAATTGCCAAAGCAGGTGGGCATTGCGCAAAATATCGGCGATGTCGGTTTGAATACCGAGGAAATGCACGTTCCTGGCCAAGCCCGTCTTGGTCACGGCAGCCTCCAGTTTTCCGCGAAGCGATCCCGCACCCACAAAGGCGAGGGTAGCCTGGGGCCAGTCTTTTAGAAAACTGGAAAAGGCGCGCAGGGCTAGCTCTGGTCTCTTGGCAGCTATCAGCCGTCCCATTACGACGATCCGCACTTCACTTGTGAGCAGTCGCGGTTCTGATTTGAAAACTTCGGTATCTACCCCGTTGGGTACGCACTCAATCGCAGATGGCTGGACCCGCAGAAACATTCTCGCAGCCCTCGCTAATCCACGGGATACGGCTACATGCCGTCGCATCGCCGCGGCAGCCCAACGGCGCAACCCAAGCGATGATCGACCCCTCGGATCCAACCTCGCATGCCACGCGGAGTCGTGCCCGTGCAACACCTGAATAGCAGGCAGCCGGGCGCCAGACAGCGCATAGATGAGCGCCGCACGGGGAGAGTGTATCTCGATAGCATCGGGACGATGCTGCTGAAGGCTTGCCCTGAGTTTCGCCGCTGCTAGCGGAATACATAATGGCCAGCGGTACTCGGGTGTGGCCAATAGGGACGACCGCTGCACGCTAGGATAGTCGGGGAAGTCATCAATCGGGGAGATTGTGATTATTTGCGACTCCCAGCCACGCAACTGCATACCCTCTGCCAACTGCAAGGCGATGCGCTCTGCGCCGCCGCGTCCGAGACTTTCAATTATGTGAAGGACCCTCATCCAGGGTGGCGTTTGCAGTACCCAACCGCCGCCTGAGGCGGCTTCTGAAGTTTCTGCTCAGAACGTTTGCGGCTTCAAGCGTGCGCCGCGGAAATTCTCCCTTGCAGGCGGTGGGCGAGCTCGTCGCCATGCGCGATAGAAAGCCGCACAACGGCGCAGATTTCACGCACGTCCGACGGGCTTACGGCGGTGCCGTTCGGCAATGCGAGCACACGCTCGGAAAGCGCTTCGGTGACAGGTAGACGCGAGCTTCCTGATATACCAGCCTTGAAATAGGGGGCCATCCGGTGGCAGCCGGGGTAAAAATAGCGCCGCGCTAGTATGTTTTCAGCCCAAAGGATTTGTTGGAGATAATCCCGGCTCAGAACGGATAGAGTTTCGTCAATGGAGAGGACAATGTAATGGTAGTTGTTGCGCTCGAAATGATTATATTCGAGCAGCTTAACGCCGGGCACTCCGGAAAGCCCTTCGTCGTAACAAGCATAATTGGAATGGTTAGTTCGCACGAATTCCGGAAAGCTCTCAAGGTTGTTGAGACCCATTGCAGCCGATAGTTCCGGCATCTTGGCATTAATGCCGGGGCCCTCGGTCGTGTCCATTCCTGAGAATCCAAAATTCCGCATGCTTCGGACCCGCTTTGCCAACTCGTGATCGTTCGTTACCACCGCACCACCTTCCCCAGTGTTGAAAACCTTAGTGGCATGGAAGCTGAAAACCTCGGCGTCTCCAAAGTTGCCCAACATTCGGTTTTCGTGCGAGCAACCGAACGCATGGGCTGAATCGAAGATCAATTTAAGGCCGTGACGCCGCGCCAATTCCTCGAGTGCCGCAACCGCACATGGCCGGCCCCAGAGGTGAACGGCGATAATGGCGCTTGTGCGCGGCGTGATTAACATCTCGGCCTTGGCGGGGTCGATACAGTGTGTCCGCGGGTCAATGTCGCAAAATACCGGTGTTAGGCCGAGCCACTGCACCACATGAGCAGTTGCGATGAAGGTGAACGAGGGAACGATTACCTCACCGGCAAGTCCAAGCGCACGGATCGCGACGATGAGACCGTCGGTCGCATTGGAAACACACTCGCAGTGTTCTGCTCCGAAGAACTCCCGCAGACGCCATTCGAGATTCTCCACGCAGGGCCCTGAGTTCGACAGCCATCGGCGGTCAAGCACCTGACGCGCCAGCCCGAGGAAACGATCAGGATCGCCAATGTTTGGCCGTCCGACGTGGCGGATTTCGGAAAATGCCGGCGGTCCGCCACAAATGGCGAGTTCGGCAAGATCAGTTTTCATATTTGTTTTTCTCGATGCCGCCTGGAATGCAGCGCGATTCTGCGATGGTCAAGCTGACCGCGGGATGCACGGATTCGATGGCATCATACGGAGGCAGGAGCGGTAACGGACTCCGCATAGCCAATGCCTGTGCCGCCGAAGCCGTTACCGTTGTAAAAAAGGAGTTCCCGTGCGCCGTAGCGCACCACTTGGGGATATTCGATCATCTGCGAATCCCAGCCGTGGTCGGACACGTCTATCCCGGCGAGCTCATCCTGCCTCTGCCACTCGATGCCGTCGCTCGACGTAGCATAGCCAATCCGATAGCTACAGGCGGGATCGGTCCTGTACCCGAGACCATTGCGGTACGAGTACCACATCTCGTAGCCGCCCCCGGAACGACGCAAAACGCAGGGACGGCTGATGCCGGCTTCGGGTTCGGATTTGTAATCTATTGCGATTCTACCATCCCGTCGCCACTCGAAGCCGTCGCCGGATTCGGCGTAACGAATGTGGTATCGGGGTTCGGGTCGGCCAGCAAGGACGCTCCATCCGGTGCAGCACATGTACCAGGCGCGCCAGACGCCGCCATCGATCATGACGCAGATATTGCCGGTGAAATACGGCTCGTGCATAGTATTTCCAAAGAGAGGCCCCAGAGCGTGGCGTCGGTAGTTCTTGCCCCCGTCGTCGCTAATCGCAAGCCCAATTGCATTGTGATACGGGATGGTATTGCGGACAGTCCAGCCAATGTAATAGAGGTATTTGAGCCCGCCGGCGTCGAGAGTCCAAGTAGGCATCACCCCACAGTCATCAAATGCACCCAAAGGCCCCAGGTCGAGAACGGGGGTACTGGATTCGCTAAGAACATTACTCGGAACGCCTGCTTCCACGTCGACAGAATGAATCCGATTGCGCTGGTCCGCATCTCTTGTGCCAAAGAAAATTCTCCATGCCGCTGGCACATCAGGGTGCATGTCGATGGTCGGAACGGAGGCGTGCGTACGGCTCCACCATTGCTTTGTGAGCGGCGCGGGGATCTGCCCGCGCTTTTCCCATCTTGGGTTGCGACCGATTTGTGGCATTATTACGCCTGCAAATCGCGACTTGAGATCTCGGACTTTTTGGCAGGCGATCCCTTGTAGACGCCCCACGATTCAGTCGAGCGGGTCACGACGGCGCCCATAGCCACCAGAGAACCCTGTGCGATGCGGAGGCCGTCTCGGATGGTTGAATTGACACCAAAAAAGCAGTGGGACTCCACTTCGCAGTGCCCGGAGAGAACAACGTGCGAGGTGAAAAATACATGGTCGCGGATTCTCCCGTGATGGCCGATATGATTGCCGGACCACATTATTACGTTATTGCCGATCGGCGTGTTGGGCTGCAGCGTATTGTCTTCCAAAATGAAACAATTGTCGCCAATGCACGCCTCCGGCCAGACCGTCGCGCGGGAGCTTACGTAGCTGATTAACTCGTATCCCTTCGCCTTGGCCTCTAGGTATATTCGCTCGCGTTGCTGATTCATTCCACGATGCGACATGGGGGAGAAAAACGCAAAATCGCATGGCGGATATTCGTGCTCGCTATTCTCGAACGGGACCACAGGCAGGCCTTCGAATGTGCGGTCGGCCGGCAAGTACGACTCACTTACCGTGAAGGCCACGACTCGATGTGGGGAGTCGTGTCGCAGGTAGAAGTGCGCAAGCGATGCGAAGTCAGCAATCCCGAAAATCACCACATTTGCCATACGCTAGTCCCTCTTTTGGCGGAATACATAGGTAGTATATTCGTAGAGTCCGTAGTCGTTCCTGACGTTGAAATGGCGCGACAGATGGCGTGTCAGGAATTCGGCGTTCAGATCGAACGGCAAATGAAACAGGTCGTCGCGCTGCCAGTCAACGTGCGCCGACATGACGTTGAAGGCGATACCGTAGCGTGCCTTCCTAAATGCGGCGACAAGTGTTTGTTGAATGAAGGCGAGCATCTGGGCGGCGCTTAGAGAGCATTTCTCCGTAAAAACCCCGTTCATCACCACGCAGTCAACCTCGGGTATAGCCTCCGGAGTTTGGAGGATATCTGCGCAAATATACGTATTATGCGGGAACTTCGACCGGCACAGTTGGATAAACTTTGGCGATATGTCGAGGCCGACGTATTGAATTCCTGACAACTGTAAGCCGACGATGTATTCGTATAAATGGGACGCGCCACAACCGAAATCCAGCACGGTTAGTGGCCGACTTGCCGGAAGCAGGTCCAGCATTACGCCATACCGAGTGGCGGCGTCATTGGCGTTGGGCCAGTCTACTCCCTTATGTGTATCGCCATATAGATCGAGGCACTCCTCGTAATGGCGAATAATTGGAGAATAGTCTAGTACGATCCGCGGTTCATTGCTCACGTGAATTCACCCTCACGGTATGCCGGAAAATATTTCGCGGCACTTTTATTTCTAGCATTGACCAACACCCTATAAGCCTCGACGTCAAGGACCCGTCCCCCTAGATAAGCAGTGCGAACGCCGGAGGCCCAGCCACGTTTAAACCGGCTAAGTCCGTCATCCATTTCACCCAGCCCCGCACCTGCCCCGAGGTTCGCGAACAAAACGTTGGTGCTCGCAAAGTGGTGGAGGGCGGTATAGAAAATAGCGAATGATGCCCGCAGTTGGTAGCCAAGCTCGCTATACGCGCCCAAGTGGTAATAAGCGACATCACGGTCTTCATACCAGACTGTCATGCCTATTACGTCGTTGCCTCTCGATGCGCGGAACACTCGCGTGCCCTTTATTGTTAGCTGCTCCTCAAAACTTCGGCGAGAAAACGCCCGGATCCCATGTATGTGATGCCGCCGTATGAGGTTGTCATAGAGGCGGCACCACTCGTCTAACTGCTCGAGCGGGTTGTCACATAGTTCCACATTCAACTGCGCTAGGCCTTTTTTGGAATTGCGGAGATGATGCGATTCAACCGCGGCTGTCCACTGGCTCGACAAATCGACTATAAAGTGGTTCTTAAATGCAATGCATCTATCCGGAAAACACTTACGCAGATCGTCTTCGCACAGAGGTCCAAACGGATCAAGAACCAGGGTAATGCTGACGAGATGTCCAGCAAGGTCCTCCAAATCTGATTGCAAGCATCGCCAATCGGTGCAGCTAAACAAGGGGTAGGGTCCGATGGCATCCTCGGCCCCATCCTCAATTACGCGCTTTAAGATCCAGCCCCCGCACTTGGGAAGTTGGAGCGGACTCCCGAACTCACGGAGCGCATTTACATACGCTTGGCTGCCGTAGGCAGGTACCGGCGCAGGCTGATCGATGGCCCTCGCCCGCCCCACCGATGGTGGTGTGGTTACCAAACCTGAACCGTCGAACTGGCGCTATTGCGCTGATCCAGTGCCGCACTTGGCGCCGCAAAGAACTCAGAATAATAGGATGTGAGGCGGGCAACATAAGAGCTCTTGGTGCCGATCGCGGCGGTGATCGCGAGCCTTTGCTTGGAAAGAATGGTCCGGTAGGCGTTTTCGTTTAGCACTGTCTTTAAGAACCAATAGATTTCGTCCGCTGGGTTGGTGCTGGAAAATACGCC
The DNA here is from genome assembly GCA_035606395.1 of Terriglobales bacterium. GTDB lineage: Bacteria > Acidobacteriota > Terriglobia > Terriglobales > SCQP01 > SCQP01. The sequence goes on from DATNFK010000045.1 coordinate 43,559, forward strand.
GGGCAATCCGTGAAAGTCCGCGGTGAAAAAGCGCTCATTGTAAAGGGCCATGCCGATAGTTCCCGACAAAATCGGCTCGATAAAATAACCGTCGAATCCCTCCCCAAACGTCATCGCGAAACGCGATCTTCGAAGGAGGTGCAAGTATTCAAGGTATGGTAATTTGCGAATTTCCACGATCGTGTGGTCCGGGAGCGCACGCGCAAACACTTTTTTGATCGCCTCCTTTTGGGGATGCCAGTCCGGCGAGATCGCAATTAGTGGTTGCTTGGTGGAGAAATCGGCTTGGGGAAGCGGGTCAGGCATTGGCCATGCCCCGAGGTACCGAGTGTGGCAGCCTAGGTGTGCCGAAGTACCATCGGTCGCGTAGCTGCGATGCGCAGCGGTGGCGGTGACCACGCCAAGACCCGCCAAAGCGCGCATTGCGTCCCGGCTTGGAAGTCGGTCAATATTTTGAAGAAGGACATTGAAGCGCCAGCTGATGTCTTGCCGGGAACGGTAGAGATCCGTGCAGTCAACGCCTAGGCGTTCGACCCATACTTCGGGAAGATGAACGAGCACCTCCGCCTTTTGGGGCAGGAGGGGGACAAGATCCGGAAAAGAAAGCAGGTCGAATTGGGTCGGGAACATGGTGTAACGTCGCAGCCGCGGCTCGCGCGCACCAACACACACTGCGACGGAGGCCCCGTGGAGCCGCTGAAGCGACTTCGATGCCGCAGCGTGCGCCATAATTGCCATGATTCCCCCCCCAATACTGGGTTCACCGGTTACCAGGAAAAGAATGAATCGCGTACCGGCGCCCGCGAACTGGCGGGCTGCGCGACGCTGTGAGCGGATCAAAAAAGGATTCGCTCCGCGGACGGCCCATGATGTACGAAGCCATTTGCCACGGCCACGCTCCAGAAGCGACGCGTTTCCGATATCGCGTTTGGTTACCATGTGTACATGAAAAACGATCAGCGGACCGATTCGGCTGGCTGAACTCTTGGCGTCAATGGCCGCATTCGTTTCAACCAAAGTTCGCTGTAGGTAAACACGGCCGCTGTGCCAGCAAGGCAAAGCCCGATCAGCATCTGTGCGGTCGCACCCATGCCCACCCATGCGATGGCTCTCAGAAACAGGGCTGCGGCAATGCTACCGCTGAGCAGTAGTTTATTGGCACGGCTCCATACGAGCGGAACTTGTCTTTTCACGACAGCGACGACCACTAGGAAGTATACGGCGGGAGTCACTAGGAATCCGAGCCCGAGCCCCGACAAGCCAAGCCATTGCATGCCAAACCAAGTTGAGAGTAGAAGGAGCCCTCCGGCGACCGATTGGGTGAAGAAGTACGTCCAAGAATCGAAATGGGTCACAATGACGAAGGACACCGTCCAGCTTGCGAGACGAAGGATATCGCCGATCAGCTGCCAATTCAGGATGCTGACCGCAGGTTCAAAGCGGCGGGTGTAAACGAGGGGAATAAGATAAGGGAGCAGTGTCAGGGCAAGGAGGATGACGGGAACGCCAAGGAGAAGCAATATTCGGTGGCGCTCATTAATGATGTCAACAGTCGCCTCGGGGGAATGTTTCGAGGCCGCCAGGCGTGGGTAATAATCTTGACCCATGGACGTCGTCAGGAACGATAGATATGTTACTGCTATTGTACTGGCCGCTTGATACAGTCCGACGGAGGAAGCGCCGAGCGAGCGGAGTACCAGAAAAGGCACAAGCGCGACTGAGCCCAGGTCCACGATGGAGCTGGCCGTATAGCCGACACCCCATTTTAAAAGATCCGCGGCGGCAGCCCGCAGTCGCGGGAAAGGATGCAGAGCATGAATTGCCGGTATCCTTGTCGCTAGGAACCAACGCTGAACCACGAAGGTTGTCGCCGCCACAGCTAGAAGTCCAGGGGCAATGCCATCTCGGCCCCAGCAAAAGATTAAGGTGACATTAAGGCTGGAGCCGACCACAGCCGAAATTGCGGAGGATTTTGCCAGTGCGCCAACTTGGTGGTAGGCGTTTAGGATTCCTGTCTGCGCGCCCGATACCAACTGCAGCCCGAGTGCAAGGCCGAGAACTGCGATATCGCGGCCGTTGAGTAAGCCGCTGAAGACAACCGTTTCCAGGGGCCTTGCCCCGAGCTGTAGTAACGCGAAGGCAGCGAGCCCGATCAGGGTCATGCCGCCGAGAGCTGCCTGTCGCAGCGCCTCTATGGTCTCGGTTTCGCCACGCGACAAGGCTGGCGCTCCCAGTCGGACCAGGCCAGTCGATACGCTTAATCCAGCGACTAGGCCGACCATACTGAGGAACGATTGCTCCAAGGCCAGCACACCGAAGCCGGAAGTCCCTAATAGGAGCGCACGACACTTCGCCGCCACAACGCCTACGCCAATAGTGACCATGGTGCTTGCGGTCAGGACGGCGGTTGCGCGTAGGACAGATGATGCCATTCTTGCGGTAGGGCCTCGAGCCGATTTTGGCTTGGGCCAAGCTAGAGCGTTTTCCGCGAGACAATCATGAAGCTGTTCGACTTGTCGAGGACCTCTTCGGCGACGTGAAGAATTTGAAATCCCGCATAGCGCAGCACGTCGACCATCTCGCTCTGGGTCCAAACATGGTAGTGGATGACACCGTTCTTGACTCGGAATTCGAAATCATCTGGGGCTGCGCCCCATTCTCGGGTATACTGTTCAACTTCTTCTCGGGACAACTCATATTTTGCCCATCCGGCACGAATTTCCTCAATATGGGTCGGGTCAGGCTCGTCCCCCAAGCCGTTGAAGTCATCGATATGGTGGGCCAAATGCGTCTTCGCCCGGTATCGGTCGAAAGTTCGGTCTCCGTGGGGGAGAACGAGAAAGAGGACGCCCCCCTTTTTGAGGAGCCTTTTCCATTCGTAGAGCGTTTTTAAGGTATTTAGGCAGTGCTCAAGGCAGTGAGAGGAAAACACGAAGTCCGCGCTTTCATCGCCGAGAGGTATGCTCCACGCATCGGCCACAATATCGGCTTCGGGTGTTCCGTCTTTATTGTCGGTAAATTTGTCGATGTAAAGTGCATTGCGTCTGCTGCAGCAAGGGCTCTTGCCAGGGCCGACCTCCACACCCTTCCCTACACAGTAGTGATCGATTAATAGTTGAAGTGGCAACGAGGGCGGTGAGGCGAATTTCCGCTTGACATTGCAGCGCGCCGTCCAAATTGCTGTACGCACCCGAGTTGGAAGAAGGGACCTAATTAAATACTTGCCGAGCCCGACCAATCGGCCGTTTCCACGGATATGCGTTGTCACATCGACTGACAAGGTTTCTTAGCGCGAAGGAATGCGATGCGAAGTTGGCGCAGTCGTCGCAAGGCAGAAATCGGACCAGTGTTCGGGATACGCTACATCAAAATTGGTTAGCGGGTTAGCTGGCTGCCTGGCGAGAGCGTTGCATATGCCGGATTCGGAGACATGGAACACCGCACCGCCGCCTCGAAATGAGTCGGCTTCGGGGCGAACCGTAACGCGAGTCGCGACATTATCTAAGTGGATTACGCGCATCATCATGCAGTTGCGGCCGCCGTGAGTAGGATCGAATGCAGCTGACCTTGTGACCCAGCCCAGCGCGACATCGTCACAGTGAAAGGGCCGATGTGAGGCCTATATGGTCGCTGTGATGCTTGCGATGCAATGTTGGCGCAGGAAGGCGAACCGCGGGTGCATAATCCCGCGCGGGCAGTAGCGCGCGACGGCCGTCGGGAACCTGACGCGTTGGCCGTCTATTTCCGGCTGACACCCGGGCCGAGGGCCACGGCTTCTCCAGTCGCGTACCCTGCGCGCTTTGATGTTTGGTGCGCTCTCGACGTAGACAGCAGTTCGGCTGCGCTAGGCGCATTATCTAACGATCAGATACCCGAGACCGAAGATAACAGCGGTGCTGAAGCCTGTGGCGGCGGTCAGCGCAATCTGCCGTTTGGCATCGCCAGGTATATACAAAAGGTCATTGGCCTGCAGCACCAGGTCGGGCTTTTTGTGACTCATGATCGCCGGCAGATCAACGGGTATAACGGTGGGCGGCAAACCGCCTGGATCACGGCGGGTGATGGTTGCCTTACCAGCACCCGCGCCGCGATTCCAGTTTCCGACAAGCGCCAGGGCTTGGGTGATGTGCAACTGCTGGCCTGGCGTAAGGGGTATTGCACCAGGGTTTTTCACATCGCCTGAGATGTACACCCTACCGCCGGGCAGAACCTGAACGATATCCCCCGGCGCAAGCCGTGGATTGTACTGCTCGCCGCCATCGGCGAGGACTCTATCGAGTGGAAGATCGAGCGTTGTTCCGGGACGCCCGGCCGAATTAGGGGACCTCACCAAGACATTGGTGGCGGAGCCATCTGAGACGCCGCCAGCGGCAATGAGCGCGTCAAGTAGGTCAATCGGCTCAACCGCCTGCAGTACAGTTGCGTTGCGCACGCCGCCACTGATGACGATGGGCCGGCTTCGTACTTGCACGACTGTGACGGTAAGTTGAGGATCCACAAAAATCTGCCGCGACTTGAGTTGGGAAGAGAGCTCGGTTGCGATTTGGTCGGCAGTATCGCCTTGCGCGTGAATCAAGATGGGCGCGAAGGGGAGACGAATGCTGCCGTCGGGGGCGACCATTACGGTGCTGCTGAGCGACGGCATGTTGTATATCGTGACGGAAAGCACGTCGCCGGGCCCCACCTGGAAATCCGCCGGCGCCGCCGCTGTGGCGCTCGACGAACCAGCGGTCGAGTCGATCAAGGCGGCGGCGGAGGGCACGGACGGCGGCGGAAGAGCCGAGGCGCCCTGAGCCGCACCGGCAACTCCGAGGCTCAGCAGGAGGATCGCGGAAGTTAAAAAGCGGATGCAAGTCATGTTTTTTACCAGCTTTGGGCGCTATCTGCCGGCGGCAGCGCGCGAGGCTGAGCCGCCTTCGTTTCCGCCTTCGCGCTGGTAATAGCGTTGGTAGTAGTCACGATGGTAGTAGTAGTAACGATGGCTCATTTCGGGGCTAAAGGCGTTGAGCACGATTCCCGCGATAGGCGCCCGGACGTGATGCAGTTGTTGTACCGCAGCACGCACAAGGTCGCGCTGGGTCTGGCCTGCGCGGGCAACCAGGATCATGCCGTCCACAGCGGTCGAAGCACTGAGTGCGTCGGCGAAACCGAGCATAGGCGGTGTATCCACGAGCACGATGTCAAAGCGTGACTTGAGGTCTTCAATGAGGCGCGCCAATCCGCCGCGGCTCAGCAACTCCCCCGGCGCCGGCACCGACGGCCCCGCGGTGAGCACGGTGAGCAATGGGAGTGGGCCGGGTTGGCAGCAATCCGCGACATCAGCCTCCCCTTGTAGCACTGTGGCAAGACCGACGCGATTCGAGAGTTCAAGCATGCGATGAACTTCCGGGCGGCGGATGTCGGCGTCGATCAGGATGGTGCGACGCCCCAGGGTGGCAAAGGCGCAGGCTAGATTCATCGTGACCGTACTCTTTCCCTCCCGTGGCTGGGCGCTAGTCACGGCATAGGAGGTGCGACCGGGGGCGCTCAACTCAAGCGTGGAGCGAAGCCCGAGGATCGCCTCTGCAAAATGGGACCTGCGTGCAAGTGAGTTGGGCTGGGGCCGGGACAATAATGAGAAAAGTTCGGCAGATGCACGGACGGCAGGCAATGACGCCAGGACCGTCGCGCCGACTAAAGATGAAGCGGTTTCGGGATCGCGCAGGGTACGGTCGAAACTGCCGGACACGATGGCAGTTGCCATCCCCAGAAGCAGCGAAATCAGGGCCGTGAATAGGATTGTTAGGCCGACTTCAGGGTACACCGGCTTCCGGTCGGGGACCCCGCTTTCTACGATGCGCAAGGCATTGGAGTGGAAGCCCGCATCGATGTCGGCGGCATTTACTCGCTGCAGCAGATCATCATAGATGGTCTTGTCGGAATCGGCTTCGTGTCTAAGAATATCGAACTGCACCGCCCGGCTATTGAAATTGTTGAGCTGGGAGGTTGCTTCTTCGAGCTGTTCTTGGGTGAGTTTGACCCGCAGGTTCGTGGCTCCGGCCTCTGCGCTTATTTGGGCCGCGACATGAGCTTTTTGGGCGTCTAAAGAGGCCTTTAATGCAGTCAAGTTTCGCTGCGCCTGCTGATAGACAAAGTTGCCCGGGCCGAGATTGGAGGAAAGATTGTCGATCTGGATCTCCTGCTGTTGCACCGCTTGGATCAGCGTGGCAAGGGTCTGGCCACGGTCCGAGACGAGCAGATCATCCAAGCTGCCACTTTTGACAAGCGAAAGATCGGCCGCAAGCGAGCGCTGCCGCGTAAGCTCTTGCTGAAGGCTAGTCTGGAGGGCCGTGATGACAGCGTTCAGGTTGGTGGACGAGTTGTTCGAATCCACGATGCCGTTGGCGCGCTCGTAATCATTGAGCGCCTGCTGGCTTTTTTCCATGCGAGCACGCAGTTCGTCGGTCTGCCTGCGCATGTAGGCGGTAAGGTCGAGAAGGGCCGCCGAGCGGGTGTTGTACTCGTGCCTGATGAACTCTTCGGCAAGGGAGTTGGCAACTTCGGCGGCCCGATCAGGCGAGGTCTCGCGATCATTGATTTGGAGGAGGAGCGTGCCCAAAGGTTGGTGTACTGTGACCAAGCCGAGCTTCTGCAACCCAAGTTTGCGCTTTACCGGCGTCATGACGGCGGGGCTAGTGATTTCGCTCAGATCAGTTGCGAGCATCGCCGCCATTGCGGTGGCTTCGTTGGTGGAGTTCTGACCCCCGATCGTGGCTTCCGGCGTAGTTGGATCGAGGCGAATTACCGCTGTTGCCGCGTATTGCTTAGGCATCCGTGCAACAAGGATCGCAGCAGTGACGGTAGCCACTGCCACGAAGATAGCCACTTTACCAGCATGGCGCCGAATCTGGAGCCAATACTGCAATATAGAAAAATCAGGGCCAAGCGTAGTAGGACTGCCCTGGAACCGCTCTCCACGCGCGGCGAGCGGAAGTCCAACCGGGCCGGACAGAGGAGCATCGGACTGAGCGGCGGGAATGATTTGTGATTCGGGCGGCATCTGAATGAGATTATAGGCGCGAAGTGTGAAGCGGGTGCGCTGTAGTCATGGCGGCTAGGAGCGCTGTGAGCAGCAGCAGCGCCGGAATATGGAAGATAAAATCCATGCTCGCATGGAGAGCGTAACCGGAGAGCGCCAGTATGCTTGCGATCGAAATCTGAGGGTATGCGTGAATTCCGCCATATGCGGCGTAGGCGAGAGCCAGACCAAGCAGACTCAGCAATGTAATTCCGGCCATACCCGCTTCGGCAAACAACTGGGCATATTCGCAGTGGGCGTACTCCGGATCGGAGCCGTCGTCGAACAGTGCGTAACGGGGATAAACCGCGTCCCAAGTGCCCAGCCCCCAGCCCCATGTTGGCCGCGCCTCGCCCATCGCGATGCTGGAGCGAACGGTATTCATACGCATGGTGTCATGCAGGCCGTTGGGCGAAAGCCGTGCCAGCATGTAGCGGTAACTGCCGGCATAGAGCACGGCTGCCACCAGCAATGCCATTACCGATACGATTGCCATCGTAACGTTGCGGTGGCGGATTCCCTCCCACACAGCGAAGGCAATAATCTCACCTCCGGCAGCGATCACACCGCCGCGCGACAGGCTCAACACGGTGGCGGCCAACATGAGCACCGCGCATAACGCCCAAAATACCGCGCTGGAATTCCGCCGGCGGTCGAGGGCGAGCACCAGCGCGAACGGCAGCAGCAGCCCCATGCAGGCCGCGAAATGATCGCGATCCACAAAAGTGCCCATCGGCGTTGCCGTGGTTACCTCGATCAGTCCGAGGATGCGGGTGGGCGTGAGGAAAAGCTGGAGAATTGCTTCGAAGGCGAGTAGGCCGCCGGCGGCGGCGAGACTAGCGCCGGTGCGACCGAGCCAGGCGGAGGCGCGGTCCGGCGTGCTTGCGATGCTGCGGCGCATCGCCACGAACGCGGCGGCGGCAGCGGCGCCGGCCAGCCAGGTGGACGCAGTTACCGCGCTATCGGTGGTGCGGTGCAGAAAGAGCTGGGCCAGCGGCAGCATCAACACCAGTAAGACCGCGCCGTCCAGCCAATCGAAGCGGCCGGGGAAGAAAAGTGCGAATCCGGCCATGACGAAGAGCGCCGCGTATACCGGCAGATACCACTGCCACTGAACGCCGCCAAAGGCAAGCACGAGCAGAATGATCAGGGCAATTGTAGCGCTGGCGACGACGAAGGCATAGCGCGGAGCGCGCACCGGTCCCGCGACGGGCATCATTGTTCGAATTCGTGCAGCGGATTCCATTGTGAATTGAAGCCTCTCAACTCCCGGCGAGCGCCGGCCGATGCGCTTGCAGCGTCCGCTGCAAACCGCTGTACAGGCCCACCACCGGCCCGTACCTGAGGTCGCGCTTTGCCGCGGCGATGTCGGCAAGTGAGTGCTGGATGTCCACGGCGTCGCTCGGGCGCGAAGCGGCACCGGCCTCAAGCGCCAGCCTGATCACTCCTTTCGAGTGACGCACAAACTGGTGGAAACGATTGAGGCTGAAAGTCGAGGGCGAAAATGTGCAAGAAAACCAAAGCAAAGGCGAAAAAAGTAGCATTACGGCAGGTCGGGAAGGTAGCAGGCGCGGGCCCTTGCCGTGGAATGCTGACAAGCCGGATTGATCTGGCCGAGGGCACATTGTGAAATATGTCCGGCCGGAGAATCGTCAGGCGTGGGCAGCAGCCCGCATGACGTCCCGGCCGCGAAGCCGCTTTCGTAGGCCAAAGAGCGGTTTCTCTATTAGAAAGTAAGAGCCGAAAGCTGCGGCGACCGCAAGGAAAATATTTTGCGGAAACGCTGCGATCAAAGCTGCCGAATGGCGATCGAGGAATGGCTGCTGCCATACGTAAAGCGAATATGAGAGCACGCCCACAAACATGACTGGGCGAAGGTTTAGGATTCGACCGATTCTGTCATCGGGCTGATAGACGCAGCGATGAATCAGGATTGCCAATCCTAGGCTGACACAGGACGCTGCGGCGGATGCAACGACAGTGTGCCCAGACTCAATATGGTAAAGGAGCAATACTATTACGAGTGTTGCCGCCGCAGGGGCGGGTCGAAATAATGCGAGATATGCCCGATACCGCTCAAGCCGCGTTCTGAGCAATGCCAGAAGGCATCCGGCGGCGATTGAGTCCGCCACCATTGGGAACATTGGCAAATCGAGATACTGCGTGCCGGCAAGAAGCCTGCCCCCAAGAATGCGGGCAAAAAATGCCGCAGCGAATAGTGCAGTTGCGCAGCCGGCTGCGCGCCTCGTACCACAGATTGCGAAGCAAAGCGGCCAAAGAAGGTAAAATTGCTCTTCCACCGAAAGTGACCACAGATGGCCGAGAGCCCAGGTACGGCCAGGAAAGCAGTTCACGACATAAGCGACCGCATGCCAGATATCGGACACCGGAACTGTGATCACGCCTGCTAGAGCGAAAATAGTCAAAATTGAAATATAGGCGTAATTAGGAGGCAGAATACGAACCGCGCGGCGGGCGTAAAATCGCTTGATCGAAATTTTTCCGTGAAGATTGGATTCCGCGATTAACAATGAGGTGATCAGAAAGCCGGAAATTACGAAAAAAATCTCCACACCAAGATGTGAGTACTCCAAGCCAAAGTGAAAACTGCCAATTCTCACCTCAGGCGTGCCGAAATTGCGTGTGCCGACGAGGTGGCCGAAGAAAACCAATGCAATGGACAACGCCCTAAGGCCATCGAGGGACGGTAGTCGTGAATGGTCGTTCGCGTTGCCGATTGTTACAGCCGTGGACACGTTACGCGGTTTGAACCAGTTTGCGGCTGTACGAGGCGAATGTCCGCCGCAGGCCGCTGCGCAGATCCACCGCTGGCGTGTAGCCGAGATCGCGCTTTGCGGCGGTGATGTCGGCAAGCGAATGCTTGATGTCTCCGGCGCGCTCGGGCGCGAGGCGGGGCTTGGCGGTGCAGCCGGCCGCCTCGGCCAATGCCGCATGGAGTTCCATCAGGCTGGTGCGCTCCCCGCAGGCGACGTTATACATCCGGCCGGGCGCCGGCGCGGCGTCGCGGGCCAGAAGGTTTGCCTGCACGGCATTCGCTATATAAGTGAAATCGCGGGTGGTTTCGCCGTCGCCGTGGATGGTGCAGGTGTCGCCGGCGAGAAGCTGGGTGCAAAAGCGCGCGATGACACCCGAGTACTGCGAGTTCGGATCCTGGCGCGGGCCAAAGATATTGAAATAGCGGAGCGTTACCGTCTCGAGGCCGTAAGCATGGAAATACGCGGCGCAGTAATGCTCACCCGCCAATTTGGCAACGGCATAGGGTGAGCGGGGCGCGGGCGCCATGGTCTCCACCTTGGGCAGCACTTCGGTGTTGCCATACGCGGATGAGGACCCGGCGTAGATGACGCGCCGCACCGCCGCCGCGCGCGCGGCTTGCAGGACGTTCAATGTACCGGTGGCGCACACCGCATGGGTGGTCTCGGGATCGGCAATGGAGCGGGGAACCGAGGGCAGCGCCGCTTCGTGAAAAACGTAGTCCACGCCGGCACAGGCGCGGCGGCAGGTTTCCGGCTCGCGGATGTCGCCTTCGATCAACTCGGCGGCTTCCAGACCGCGCAGGTTGCGGCGGTGTCCGGTGGAGAAGTTGTCGAGCACGCGCACCTGCTCGCCGCGCGCCAATAGCGCTTCGACCAGGTGCGAGCCGATGAATCCGGCGCCGCCGGTGACTAAATTGACGATCTCGGAGTTCTTTTTAGGCATTAGCAGCGCACAATGTGGTCGCCCACCAGGCCGCGCGTCGCGTTGCGGGTATCCACCAGCAACTTCGCATGCCGCGCAATCGCGGCGTAGTCGAGGCTGCTGTGATCGGTGACGATCACCACGGCGTCGTAGGCGGCCGCATCCGCGGGCTGGAAGGGCGCGCTCTGCCGGGCCGCGTAGTTGTGGCGGCCGGGCGCCACGCGGGGGCAGTAGGGGTCGTGGTAGGCAATCGCCGCGCCCTGGCTTTCGAGCAGTTCCATGATCTTCAGCGCGGGGGATTCGCGCAAATCGTCTATGTCCTTCTTGTAGGCCACGCCCAGAATCAGCAGGCGCGAGCCGCGAACGGCCTTGCTCTGGCGATTGAGACCGGCACCCACCGCCTCGACAATGCGATAGGGCATCTCGGTGTTGATCTCGCCCGCGAGCTGGATGAAGCGGGTGGCGAAGTCGTACTCGCGCGCCTTCCACGACAGGTAATAGGGGTCGATCGGAATGCAGTGGCCGCCAAGTCCGGGGCCGGGATAGAAGGCCTGAAAGCCGAACGGCTTGGTGGCGGCGGCTTCGATCACCTCGAAGATATCAATGCCGATGCGCAGGCAGAGCTGTTTCAACTCGTTGACCAGCGCGATGTTCACGCAACGGTAGGTGTTCTCGAGGATCTTCGCCATCTCCGCCACCCGCGCCGAGGCCACCGGAATCGCCTGTTCAAACGCGGCCGCGTACAGGGCGTGGGCCAACTGCGTGGATTCGGCGTCAAGCCCGCCGACCAGCTTGGGGATGGTGCTGGTGGTGAAGTCGCGATTGCCGGGGTCTTCGCGTTCGGGCGAGTACGCGAGGAAGAACCGTTCCGTCTGGCGACCGGACGACGCCGTCCCCGCGCCGGCGGCAGCGGCCATCGCCTGGGCGGGCGCGGTGTGCGGAATACCCGCTTGCAGCAGGAGGGGCAGCAGCACCTCTTCGGTGGTTCCGGGATAGGTGCTGCTCTCCAGCACGACGAGCTGACCGGCCCGGAGGCGGCGCGCGATGTCGCGACCGGTGGCTTCGATGAAGCTGACGTCGGGATCGTGCTTCTCGGTGAGCGGGGTGGGGACGCAGATAATAATGGCGTCCATTTCGGCCAGGCGGTCGAAATCCGCCGTGGCGGAGAAGGCGCCGGACTGGACGGCGCCGGCGATGGCGGCGCCATCGATGTGTTTGATGTAGCTCTTGCCGCGCGCCAGGCTCTCGACCTTGGAGGGATCGAGATCGAATCCGGTGACCGGGAAGCCGGCCTTGTGGAAGACGAGGGAAAGCGGCAGCCCGACATAGCCGAGGCCGATGATGCCAACGCGGGCGGTGCGGTCAGAGATGGATTGTGAAGTCAACATTGATGGTCGCGGGCCCGAGCGCGGCTACCGCCGCGCGTCCCGCTTAGGGGCGGTTACTTAATGGTTACTTAATAGGGGAAACCGAAATTGCATCGAGCTGCACGTCGGCTTTGAGAGGCATGGTTCCCAAGGGGCGCTGGTAAACGACCTGCAACTGGTAGGGAGCGGGCGCAGCGGACGTGGTAAAGCTGGGCTGGGCGGAGGGGGTGCCGGAGGCATTCAAGGTGAGCATGTCTTCAGGCGCGAGGCGGGCTCCGGAGGGGAGAGCGACTACTTTCAACGCCACTCCCGCAGCGGGGTCGGCGACGGACTTGAAGGCCAGTCGGTAGGTGGTCGCCGGCTGGAGGATGAGCCAGCGGCGAGCCAGGGTGAGGGTGTCCTGCTGGTCACCCTGGAAATTGAAGTCCATGGCGCCGTTGGTGTAGGAGGCCCAGGGTCCGCAATTAGTGCAGATGTTCCAGGGCAGGGCGTCGGAGACGGAGGTGAACAGTCCGCTGGAGAGGGCGGTCGAGAGTTGGGTGGCGGCATCCGGCGCGCCGGCTTCGGCGAGGAGGTCGAGGTAGCGAAGGCCGAGGGGGCGGAGATCATTCTTCTGCCCGGAATTGAGCGGGTGGGCAAGGAGCGACTGCCACCAGGGGGTGGCGGCGGCGAGCTGGTTCTGATCGAGGAGAAACTGGATGGCTGACTGCGCGAGCCGCTCGGGCTGGGCGGGATCGACGGCTCGGGCCTGGGCGGCGCGCACGGCTTGATCGAAGACCGCGGTGTTCAATCCGGCGGCGAGCCAAATTTGTTGGAAGGCGGAGGAGATCTCGCCGCCGGGAGCGAAGGAGAGAGCCTTTTCAGCCTGCGGCCAGAATCCCGAGGTGTCGCCGGTCAGCAAGAGGAGATTGGCGTAGCGCCAGTTGGGCTCGTAGCCCACAACGCGTTGGCTCATTTGCGCCATGCTGGAACGGGCGGCGGCGAGGTCGCCGGTTTCGACTTGCACCTGGGCCAGGGCAGCCCAATTATGCCAATCCTCGCGGTCATCGGCAATGGCGCGGCGGGCGGCGGAATCGGCGGCATGAGCGTCGGTGAAGATCAAGGATGCGGAGAGGAGACGCCATCCCTCGGCGTTGGCCGGCCAGATGGCGGTGGCGGCGGCAGCGTCGCCGCGCGCGATGGCGCGCTGGTAGCGCCACTGCTGCTGCGTCCAGTAGAGGGCGAGCAGAAGGAGCGGGATGAACAGAAGTTGTAAATGAGCGCGCGACATTTGATTGGCGCGGGCCCCGCCCGGCTTACGCCGGGCACCCGCTTGCGCGCAACGCCAGCGCGGGGGCCCCATTGCCCCACGCCGGCGCTGCGCGGGCGTTCATTGGCGTTGGCGCGAGCCCTAGCGCGGCTACCGCCGCGCGCAGCTACGTGTTTGGCTGCCTGCACCGGGACTCGAATTACAAGACTTTTAGGATTACGGCTGGGTGGGCGACGAGGTCGACGTCTTGGAAACGATGATCGCGGTGGTGGCGACGACGGCGGCGATGGTTACCACGGAAACGACCACGGCGATACCGACGGACGTACCGGACGCAGCGGCGACGCCGCCGCCTCCGACGCCCGCTTGCTGCTGCGGCGCGGCGGCGTCATAGCTGGCTCCGCTTCCCGCGGCAACGGTGAAGGGCTTGGCCAATCCGTTGAGCTGAACCGAGCCGGTGTAGACGCGGACGTAGGTCTTGCCGCTGGCGAGAGCCAGAACTTCGAAGTTGCTGTGGGCGGCGGGTACGACCGATACGCGGCCTTGATTGATGGTCATGGCGCCATCGACACGGACGTAACCGTGATCGAGAGTGACGGTGTCGTTCGCCATGCGCGCCAAGGTCATGTGACCGAACGATGCGGTCGCCGCGCCGAACTGCAGCACCGCGTCGCCCTGGGCGGAAGTCTGAAGAACGTCATCGTTGTGCAAGGTGGCGCCGGAGAGGGCAACAACATGATTGAGGGAAACCGCGTCGGCGTGCGATAAGACTGGCGCCGGCAAGGTCGCCGCGAACACCGAATAGGGGGTGATCAATGCCAAAAAGGCACTGAGAATGACGCGGCGAGTCGGGGTCGTTTTCATGGTGTACACACCTGTCAAACACTACTGTAGCGGGTAATGCAAGAGCTGGAACAACTATTTTTTGAGGTGAGAGGGATAGCGAGATGGTTGCCCGGATACACGTCCCTCCTCTGAGTCCCATGGGCTCTTTCGGGGGGCGACCAAGAGTAGCGATATTAGCATGGGTGGGGCGGTATACAATCATGCGGTTGCCTTAATAAATTGAGCTTTACTCATACTTTTGGCGGATGCAAACATGCTCAACACATCATGTTGACGGGCGAATCAGGAACTGATATTAAACATGGCAAGGCTCCCCCATGACGACTCCTGTAGTATCCGCTTTAGACCCGCTGATCGTGATTGAACGCCGCGCCGCGTCGGGGGCGCGCCTGGTGGAGCGTTTCCGCGAGGCGGGATTCGCGGCGCGCCTAGAGAAGTCGCTGACGGAGGCCGCCAGAGGGTCCACCGTGGTGTGGATGCTGCCGGCGAGCGATCGCTATCGCGATTGGCTGCCGACGCTGCGCAGCCATGCGGGCCGAGTGCGTTTACTGACGGTCGGGCGGGAGTTTCGGGTGGGGCTGCAGGTCGAGCTGTTGCTGGCGGGCGCGGCCGGATATGTGGACCAGAACGACGGCTGGTCGGGGGCGATCGAGACGATGATCAAAGCCGCGCGCGCGGTGATGGCGGGCGGGAGGTGGTTCAGCAGCGAGGTGATGTCGGCCAGCATCGACGCGTTGCGCGATCCGGCGCGGAAGCCGGCGGTGGGGGCCGCGTTCGACAGCCTGAGTCCGCGCGAGTTGCAGATCGCGCGGCACGTGGCGCTGGGGGAGAGCAATAAGCAGATTGCCGCGGCGCTGAATCTGGCGGAGTGCACGGTGAAGACTCATTTGCAGAATGTGTTTGCGAAAATCAACGTCAATAACCGCGTGACGCTGGCGCTGTACGCGACGCGGAATGCGGACAGAGTTTAGTGAGAGGGGCGCGGGCGTTTCAACTAGCCGATGCCGCCATCGCCCGATCCAGCCGCGGTTCGGGCTGCTTTCGTACCGGAATGCAATGCCTTTCGACCGCCCAGTAGAGTAGCGCGGCGAGCGCGAGCGAGCACAGGACCATGAAGGGGATTCCGGCCACCGGCGCACTTGGGAACAAGCCTGCTTTCGTTACGCACAGCAGCGCCACCGGATGGATGAGGTAGAGCGAGTACGACATTTTTCCGATCGCGCGCAGTGCCCGGCCCAGGTTGAGATCGCAAACCGCGAGCGCGAGGATCAATATTCCACAGACAAACGGCAGAATCCATTCCTTGACGTGCAGGCCGAACAAGGTTGGATCTACAAGCCCCAGGGCGAGCGACGCTCCGCCCCAGGCCGCGATGGCGGCAGGATTGGGCGCAAGCCGGCGGACAACGGAGCGGCCGGCGCCGGCGGCGTAGATTTCCGCCAGGGCCGCGCCGAGAGCCCAAACCCACCACAACGTCAGGAAATTTTGCTGGCCAACCCGGCGCGCGCCGCCGGTCAGGCACCGACGCCGCTCCATAGCCGGCCAGCCCGAAAAAAAACAGGAGCGCCAGTACACCCCATTTTCCGAGGGCCGCGTTGAGTTTTAGGTAGGCCGGATAGCAACAATAAAAAGCGACCTCGATGGCGATTGTCCAGAACACCGAGTTGATGCTGAAAAACAGGGTGCGCGAGTAGACATGGAGGAAAAAGACGTGCGCGAGGAGCGCCGTCCACGTCGGGCGGCCGATAAAAAGGGTGGTCGTCCAGAGGCCCGCGCAGGCCGAAATCAGCAGCGCGGCATAGTGGGTGGGAAGGAGGCGGAGCGCACGGCGGCGAAAAAAAAACGCGCTTGTCCAACCGAAATACGGCGCCCTGCGCCAATTGCCGCGCCGCCGGCAAGTGAATGCAAAAACCGCTGAGGACAAAAAAGAGTATGACGCCCCACTGCCCCAGCCATTGGAATACCGCCCCAACGGTCCAAGGCGTGAATTCCGCAAGACCGTAGATCAGCGTCGCGTGGAAGAGCACGACCGCGAGAGCGGCAATGCCGCGCAACGCCTCGATCGAGCCCAGCCACTGGCGCGGAGCCCAGAGGGCCGTAGGCTTGACCGGTAAATCCATCGTGAATCCCTGCCAATTGAGGGTAGCGACAATGGCTTTCGCCGGTCAAGCCGGCGCGACATTAATTGGAGGATGGCGGGTCTCCCCTACAGGCAGCGCCGGCTCGTTGTCCCCACACCGGGCCGGCGCTGCGCCACGCGAGGGCCGTCAGGCGACGTCGCGCCAGCGGCGGGATTTTTTCCAGGCTTTGTTTTCGTTGTGCTGGAGTTTGCCCAATCCCTCGACGGCGGCCCAGACGCCGAGTCCGTAGGCGAGGTGGGCGCCTAAGGTGCTGGCGTGCATTTGCATGGGGTATTCGCGGGGATGGCGGGCCAGGCCCATCTTGTGGACCATCCAAAGGTCGCCGAAGGCCCAGAGGCCGGCGCCGAGCAGGAGGCCTCCGCCCCAGTCGAGCGGAATGCCGGCGGCGCGGGTGGCGCCCACAGCCAATCCCCAGCTCGTGCCGTAGCCCCAGTGGACCGCCTGACCACCGATGGCGCGCGTGTCGCTCGAAGGTTTTTTCACTCCCGCCGATTTCAAGACGCGGCGGGCCAGCTTCTCAGGGGAGGTTTCTTCGCCCGCGCCCGCCGCCATGGCATCGGGCGCCATCTTCTTTAACGCGGTGAAGTATGCACTCATGGCCGCGGTGCCGGCGAGTCCGCCGACCAGGCCGAGCAGAAGGTTGCTTTTAAGGGACCCCATGGCGGCGTTGGATGCCTAGGAATAAAGCGCTGGTTGGCGGTCGAGGAATAAGTCGTTGTGCTGACCCACTTTTTTCGAGCGCGCTCCGGCCAGGTCGAGCGTCACCGTCGCCGTTTCCTCGCGGTCGCGGGAAAGGCGCACCAGAGTTTCACCCCGCGGACTCACCGCCTGCGAGAGGCCGATGAAGGTGTGAGTCACATCACCGTTGGTTTCGGCGCCGACGCGGTCACAGGTCGCGGTGAACACGCGGTTCTCCAACGACCGCGTGATCATCGCGTCGGGGCAGTGCGGCAGCACCAGATTTGCCGGCTGCACGATCAGCTCCGCCCCTCGTAGCGCCAACGAGCGCGCCACTTCCGGAAAATACCAGTCAAAACAAACCATCACGCCGATGCGTCCGCAGGCGAGGTCGAGCACCGGCGCGGCGGCATCGCCGGGGGAGAAGAACAGCTTCTCGCGGCCGAAGAGGTGGATCTTGCGGTAGGTCGCGATCAATCCTTCGGGCGCGATTACATTGGCGGAGTTGTAAAAGGCATCGCCGCGGCGCTCGGCGAATCCGTAAACGATGGCCGCGTTGCGCCGGCGGGCGATGCGCGAGAGGGCGTCGAAGGTGGGGCCGGCAGCGGCGGACTCGGCGACTTGCGCGACTTCGGCCGTCGTTTGAAAGGTGTAGCCGGAGGGGAATAGTTCGGGCAGCAGGTAGAGATCGGCGGCGCCGGCCGACTCGATGAGGCGCTCGGCGCGGGCGATGTTGTCAGCCACGGCCAGCAGCGCGGGCTGCATTTGGATGAGGGCTAGTTGCATGCGTCGAGGCCTAATTCCAGTTCTACTTTTTGGGATTGGCGGGCGGGCTGCCGGCGCTCGAGGGAGGGGTGAGGCCGTTCATGCGGAGGTACTCGACCATTTGTCCGTAGTGATCGTTGGCGTGGGCCGGGAGGTCGGCGGCTTCGAGCAGGCGGGTGCCGCGGGCGCCGGGCTTGAGCGGCAGGGTGGCGTTTTCCAAGGTGATTGTGTCGAACGCCTTGTGAGCGTACGCGAAGGAATCTTTTAGGAACCGCACTATGTCGGCTTTGCTGGTGATGTTCGCCGGACCGTTTTCCTCGTAGGGCACGGGGGGCGCCTGGTTGAGAATTTGCCCGGCGATGAGGTAGTTGGCGGCGGCGATGTGCTTGACCTCTTGCGCGAACGTGCGCACGCCGTTGAAGTTGCCGATCGCGGCTGAGGGAGCGAAATTGTACTTATCCTCGGGCATGGCTTCGGCGGCGGGCACGACGTCATGCTCGACCGAGGCGAGCTCGCGGTTGAGCTGCTGGGCAATGGTTCCGGGGGTGGCGGCGGGCTTGGCGGAAGGGGCTTGCGCCCAGGTTGCGACGGCGGCCAGAAGAACGCCAGTGAGGAGAATGGGAGTTTTCATAGGGGACCTTTATTTAACCGGAATTTGAACGACGGCTTTCGCCGAACCTTGATTGCCGGACTCGTTGGCAACGCGCAACATCAGGACGTGTTCGCCGGGGGACAATCCGGCGGCGAAGACGGTGAAGGATTCCTCGAGGGAATCGAGCATGCCGTCGTCGGAGAGGAGGGGCTTCCAGGGGCCGCCATCCACCGCGAACTCGGCCTGGCTGATGGGAGCGTAGCGGGAGCGGGCACGGAAATGGGCGGCGGCAGGGGTCGCGGAAACGAGATCGACCTGAGGTGGCGCGGTATCCATAATCGCGGGGGCGGAGATGATCTCGGCGGTTTTGGCTTCGGAGGCGGGGTTGTCGCCGGCGTCGGAGGCGACGAGGCGGAAGGCGTAGCTGCCGTCGGGGAGCATGGCGGGAGTGACGGTGAAGGCCGCCCCGCTCAAGTCGGGGCGCAACAGCTTCCAGGCGCTCTCGCCCTGGCCCTTGAAATAAAGGCTGTAGGCGAGTTTGTCGCCGTCGGGGTCGCGGGCGGTCCACTGGAGCTTGATTCCCTTGTCTATTGATTTATCTGGTGTGGCGACGGTCTCGGCGGTCAGGCTGGCGATTTGCGGCGGCTGGTTGGCGGGCAGGTACGGGATCACCACCTGGTCGAGATGGCTCGCGGGCGAGGCGAGCACGGCTTTCCATTGAATGTAGCGGGCGCGGGGGCTGGTGATGGCGGCGCCGGAACGGGGGTAGGGGGCGGACCAATCGCTCCAGGTGAAGTCGGGCAGGGCGGAGTTGCCGCTGCGGGTCATTAACTCGAGGCTGCCGGCGCCGGTGAAGGTGAGGGCGCCGAAGCGGGAGATGGCGCCGGTGTCGCGCACCGGAGATTCGTAGGTGCCATTCGCCTCGGGCTGAGCCATGCGATACAGATTCCCCTGTTCACGCGTGGTGACAAAAGTTGTCGCGCCCAACTGGAAGAGGCGCGTGGCCTCGGCCTGGCGGGTCTGGGCCACGACGGTGGCCTCGCCGGGCGCGGGGGCGAGGCGGTAGATGCGTCCCTGGTTGTCGGTCGAGACGAGAAGGCCGGAGGCTGCGGGCAGGACGTCGTCGGCGTTTTCCTGGCGGGAACTCCAGATTGTATCGACCGCGCCGGCCGAAGGGCCGGAGGTCGCGATGCGGTAAATCGCGCTGATCGGCGCGCCCGCGGGCGCTGGGGGCGGCGTGTCGCTCAAGACGTAGGGCGCGGGAGAAGACGGAGAGGGCGCGGCGGCCGGATTCGCAGGGACGTTGGTCTCGGGCATGTTGCTCTGGGCCGCGGCGGGGACGGTCATGGTAATGGTCGCGGCGGCGGGCGTGGCAAGCGGCGCGGCAACGGCCGGCGGCAAAAAGAGGGGACGTCCGCCGGCGTGTTCGCCCTGGGCGGTGACGTAGAGGTCGCCGTTGGCGGCGAGGCGCAGGGCATGGATCTCGGCGAGATCGGAGTGGTACAACACCTCGGCCTTGCCGCTGGGAGCGATGCGGTAGACCAAGCCTCCGTTGGAGTTGGAGGACTCGGTGCCGGCGAGGAGGTTGCCGCGTCCGTCGGCGATGAGGGAGGTGACTTGCTGCTGGCGGGTGTCGAGAAATTTTTCGCCGACGCCGGCGGCGGTGACGCGGTAAATCTCGCCGCCGGTGCCGGTGGCGACGTATAAGGTGGGGCCGAGGAAGGCCAATCCCCAGATGTAGTTGGCGTGGGGATCGAAGTAGACCTCGCTCTTGCCGTCGGGCGCGATGCGGTAAACCTTGCCGTTGGGCGAGGAGCCGGCGAAGAGCGCGCCGCCGGGGCCGACGGCGAGCGCGAAGACGTCGGGCTCGGCGGCGGTGAAGAGGGGCGCGGGGGCGGAGGAGGATGAAGTCGCCGCGAGCATGGCGGGGGTGAGCTTATAAACTTCGCCGCGATTGCCGGTGCCGAGGTAGGCGTTGCCGGAGGCGTCGGCGACAGCGGTCCAGATCAGGGCCTGGCCGGTGCGCGCCACTTCGGCGAGGGCGGGGGCGAGGGTGAGGCGTCCGTCGGGGTTGAGCTCGACGCCGGTGAGGCGTCCGCGGGCGAGATCCTGGTAGCCGGCGGAACGCCAGAAGTGGGTGCTCACGGCGCCGACTGGAATCGCCAGGGCTACGGCGAGAAGGGCAGAAAAACGCGTTCTCATTTTATTTAATTGGGTTCCACGCGGATGCGGATTGATTTCAGTCCGCTCACCACAAACGTCAGGGGCGCGCCGCGGTAGTCGGCAACGGTCGAAGTGGCTTCGCTAATTACGGCGCGGTCGCTCGAACCATCGCTCGCCAGGGCGCGCGCCAGCGAGGGAGGCGGCGCGGGGAATTGTCTGCCCGCGACCTCGTAGGCGGTTTGGGGAGCGGTGATGCGAGCGTAGATGCGATTGCTCACCGGCAACTGACCGAGCGCGGCGAGCAACCGCGGCAGGTCGCGGGCGGCGGCGACAGGATCGGCGGAGGGCGGCTGCATGCGCTGGAGCGCGGCGCCGTCGCCGACCCAGACGGTCAAGTCGCCGGCGGGCTGGGACTCAGGAATTTCGAGGGGGATGGCGCGGGTGATTTCGCCGCCATCGGAGGAGGCGAACAGCGCCGTGACTTCAAACTTCGCGCCGGGGGCGACGGTGGTGGTGTTGGTCCAGACTTGTTCCAGAGTCAGCACGCGTTTTTGATCGCTGGCGTTCACGTCGATGTCGAGGCCCTTGACGTCGGGATCGAGGCGGCTGCCGTAGAGCATGGTCAAGGGGCGAGCGGCGCCGGCGGCGGCGGCGAGAGGTCCGCCCTGGTCGCTGGTGTACAAGTCGCTGAATTTCAGCGGCTCGCCGGAGCCGACCTGGATGGCCTCGCTGATTTGGAATGTGGTGGTACCGATGCCGCGTTCGTTGGCGTCGAGGGTCGAGTACAGCGCCATATTCAGCAGCACCGGACTGAGGACGCGGCTGTCGACCATTTCGAAGGAATAGGCGTCGACGGGCTGGCCGGGCCTGTGAATGTGGACGTGGATCGGGATCATGGAGGCGTGGCCGCCGAAGCTGCCGTAGACGCCTTGCGAGAGATCCTGATGGATGACGCCCATGGGTTCGCCGGGGGTATCCATCTTGGTCGAGGTCATGAGGCCGGGGATGAGGGTCAGCACGCTGGCCTTGTTGAAGGGCATGGCGGTGGTGCCGGCGGCGAGGAAGCGATGGCCGAAGGCGTAGATCTGGTTGCCGTCAATGTAAGTGACGGTGCCGTCGGCGCTGATGCCGAGATCGCCGCGCAGCAATTGGACGCTGATCATGTCGCCGGGCTTGAGGTCTTTGGGATCGCCCATGGGTTGATCGAGGGCGGCGGCGCCGGCACCGGGACCGAGCTGGGGGCGGAGACCGAAGTTTTCCCACTGGGGGAGGAACTGGGTCAGGGCGCGCTGGCTGAAGCCGGAGAGCACGAGGGGCGTCTTCAACTCGGGCAGGCTGATGGATTCCCACTGGCTGGCGCCGGGTTTGGCGTCCCAGGCGAGGGTGCGGGGCAGGGCCGACTCGGCTTTGGCGTCGAGCGTGGCGCGCTTCTGCTGGGCCATCATTTGCTCGATGGGGGTGATGCCGGCGATCGCCGATTTCGAGAATGGATAGCCGAGGGCGACGGCACCGATCAATTTTCCGTCAATGTACACGGGGCTGCCGCTCATGCCCTCGATGACGCCGGTGTCGGCGAGGGGTCCGCCGGAGAGTTTGGCGAAGATCACGGCCTGGCGGGGGCCGAGGTTGCTGACGACGCCGAGAATATCGACCTGAAAATCGGAGACGGTGTCGCCCTGGAAGATTGTCCGCCCGACGCCGTGCATGCCGGCGTGGATCTGGCTCAAGGGCATGATCGCGGTTTGCGCCGCTCCCACGGCCAACAGCGACAGCGCCAGTATGAGAGTGCGCATTGCGCTTTACGAGTGGCTGCCCACGACTTCTTTCGCCTTCTGCAATTGCAGGTCGGGAAGCGTCGCCGGCGAGACGCCCTCGGGCGCGAAGTCAAAGTCGGGCAGCGCGCCGGCGTACTCGACTTGCTGAACGTCAGGCGTAATACCATCCTGCACCAGCGCGCCCTTGGGGGTGTAGTAGCGGGCGACAGAGAGGAAAACCGCCGAGCCGTCGCCAACCGGAATCAGTTTTTGCACCGATCCCTCGCCGAAGGTGTGGTCGCCGACCACTTTGGCGCGCGCGTTCTGCTGCAGGGCCGCGGCCACGATTTCGGCGGGGCCGGAGGTGCCGGAGTTGGTCACGACGACCAGGGGGTCGGCGGCGTCGGCAACTTTCGCCGCGTCGGCGGTGGTGGTGACGCGCGGATATTTCTGGCCTTCGAGGTAGGTGATGGTGCCTTGCGAAAGAAACAGGTTGGCAACGTCGTCGGCCTGGGCGACATCGCCGGCGGCGCAATTGCGAAGGTCAAGCACGAACTTGTGCGTGCCATTCGCTTCCATGGTCTTGAGGGCGGCGCGAACCTGGTCGGCGCGTCCGGCGGCGAAATCGGGAACCGCGATGACGCCCACGCCGGCATCGTCGGAGGTTGCCAGCGGCGCCATGGAGTGCGGCGCGCGGGTGATCACGACTTTGCTAGGATCGGACTGGTGCAAGTGGACGACGCTCAGCGTCACCTGAGAGCCAGGCGCGCCAGTGAGCTTCTGGCGAATTTCTTCGATCGAGAGATCGCGCGTGTCTTCAATCGCGGACTGATCGCCAATGCCTTCGACGAAATCGCCGCGCTCGAGTCCGGCTTGCGCCGCCGCGCCGTGGACCCGCACCGCGACCACGGTGGCGTAACCACCGCGCTTGGCCAGAGTGGCTTCGATGCCACCGGTGGGAGGCTTGGCCGCAGCGGCTTCGTAGGCGGCATACTCGGTGGGGTTCAGATAGCTGGAGTCGGGATCGAGCGATTCGAGCAAG
This sequence comes from Terriglobales bacterium, assembly GCA_035606395.1. Taxonomy (GTDB): domain Bacteria; phylum Acidobacteriota; class Terriglobia; order Terriglobales; family SCQP01; genus SCQP01. The sequence continues at coordinate 66,912 of DATNFK010000045.1, forward strand.
CCGTGCAGCGCACCGTCTGAAACCTTGGCGAGGTTGGGCTCGGTGACGTAGTCGTCGTTGATGTGCTCGTAAACCTCGACCATGGTGCCCATCTGCCGAATCGGGCTTGCGGAATCAGAGCTGGTTCGGTGCCAAACCATGCCGGCCATTAGGGAAACGGCCAAAGCCAGCGAAACCAGCAGGACGGTGAGACTGGATCTGCGGGACATATGGATTTAAACCATTATAGCGCGGGGGCTGGAAGTGGCCTCATGATGCCGCAGCCGACTGCGCGACGTTGGCCGGCGGCTAGAGTTCGATGACGCGGAAGGTGCGGGGGGGCTTTTGCGCGGCGAGCAGCGGGAGGGCAACGTTGTAGACGGGGATGCCGCCGCGGGTTTTTCCTTCTGGCGAGCCGTGGTGGGCGTGGCCGTGGAAAATCACGGTGGCGCCGAAGCGGTCGCACACGTCGCTGAGGCGGGAGCTGCCGAGGAAGGGGAAAATCTCGGGGGCCTCGCCGACCGCGGTCTCGGGAATGGGCGCATAGTGCATCAGCACGACGCGGCGGTCCTGGCGCAGGCGGCCCAGCGCCAATTCGAGGCGCAGGCTTTCTTCGAGCGAGGCGTGCACGAAACTTTTCACCTCCGCTTCACCAAAAGCGGTCAGCTCGCCGCGGCCGAATCCGCCGCAGAATCCCTTCACTCCGGCGAAGCCGACTCCGTCGAGTTCAAACGGTTCGGTGTCCAGCGTCTTTACATCAACGCTTTGCAACATGTGCAGCAGTTCCTGCTGGCGCCCCGATTCGTAGTCGTGATTGCCGAGCACCGAGACGATGGGGATGCGCAGCCGGGCGAGTTGGGCGACGAGCACTTCCAACTCCTCGGGCTTGCCGTAGTTGGTCAGGTCGCCGCCGAGTAGCAGCACATCGGCTTGCTGCGGCACGGCTTGCAAGCGCTCGCGGATGCGCTCGCGGTCGGCGATGCCGCAGTGCAGATCGGCGACGGCGGCGAGGCGCACTTACTCCCGCCCCTCTTGCAGGCGTTTGCGGCGGGAGCGATCCTCAAGATTCTCCAAGCCCCATTGGGCGACGTCGGGCTGGAACATTAAAGGGTCGATCAGGCTGCCACGAAAGGGCCGCGACGGCGCGCCCTTGCGGGCGCTTTCGCGGCGCGCCTCACGCCAGCGCTCTTCCAACTCCGTCCAAACGGCTTCGGGCACGGTCACACTTGCCGATGGATAGACATAGCGATACAGGTGCAGGTGCCAGAGCAACAGTTCCCAGTGGTCGCCGGTGGCCGCGATCAGGCGGGGCCAATCGAGCAAGGAGCCGCAGCAATAAATCAGGTGGCAAACATCGCTGCCATCAAAGCGCTCGCGGCGGGTGACAAACAATTTGCTCAGGATCATTTCCTCGGGCGCCAGCATTCTCACTTTTTGGCCGAACACTTCACCGGCAACGGCGCGCTCGATCCAATCGGGCGTGACCCAGAACACGCCATTCGACATGCCGCTGATCATGTCGACGAAGTAGTTGCCGGCCCACGCCTTGGCCAGCCAAACCGGGTCGGTGACTTCGGTGATCAGCCCGGCGGTGCGGCAGAGCGTCAGCGCCACCTCGATGCGGTCGGCGGGAAGGAACAGATCGAGATCTTTGGTGAAACGCCAAATGCCGGTGTGGTGGCGCATGGCAAACGCGCCCGCGACCGAATAGGTGACACCGCCCCGCGTGAGGGCGCGCAGCACGCGCTGGAAAAGCTGTCGCTGCTCGGCGGCCAGTCCGTGGCCCGCAGCCTGTCCCTTATGCGGGGAGGGTGACGGACTGGGGTGCGGCAGCGAGGACATATCATTAGTCCAGATGTACCTTTTCGGCACAAACGTTGCTCCGATGGCGACGTCGTTAACACCTTTCGAACTCGCGCGCGCCCGTCAGTACTTCTACGGAGATCTCATCGGCGGCGTGCTCAGCGAGGCGTGGCTGCTGGCTTCGCTGGCGGTGATTTTTTATAGCCGAGCAAGCCAGCGCTGGCAAAGCTGGCTCGAACGCCGGGGCTTGCCGGCGGGATGGCGGCTGAACGCGGCGGTTTTTTCGGCAGTGCTGGCGGCGGTACTCGTGGCGCAGTTCCCTTTCAGCCTTTGGCTGGATTTTTTTCGCGAACGCGAGTTCGGATTTCAACATTTGCGGTTGGCCAATTGGATGGCGCAATGGGCTGAGTCGCTGGTGGTCACGGTTGTGGTCGGCACAATCGCCGCCACACTCGCCTATGCTGTGCTGGGTCGGAGGCAGCCAGTACCGCGGCGGTGGTGGCTGCGGCTTTGGGCCGTGGCCGCAGTGATGACGGTGGTCGCGGTGGCGATTGATCCGGTGGTGATCGAGCCGCTTTTCAACCATTTCACCCCGATGACGAATCGCGTTGAGGCGGAGCGCATACGCGCGCTGGCGGCGCGCGCCGGCATTCCCGATGCGCGGGTGCTGGTCATGGACGCGAGCCACCAGTCGGCGCACACCAACGCCTATGTGAACGGCATTCTCGGCAGCCAGCGGATTGTCGTTTACGACACGCTGCTGCGCGAGCAATCGCCGGCCGAAATTGATTTCGTCGTGGCGCACGAAATCGGCCATTACCTGCTGCATCACTTATGGAAGGGCGTCGGGTTCACGCTCGTCTACATGCTGGGCTTGTTCGCGCTGCTGGGCTGGCTTTACCGGCGCTGGTCGGGCGGGCTAAGCGTGCGGCAGCCGGCCGCGCTGCCGCTGGTGCTTTTGATTTTGGTGGGCGCCTATTATTTATCGGCGCCGCTGCCGAACGGATTCTCCCGCTGGGAGGAGCATCAGGCCGATGTCTATGGCTTGCACCTTACCGGGGACCGCGCGGCAGCCGCTGCCAGCTTTGTGCGCGAGGAGCATAGCGATTTGGTTTATCCCGACCCACCGGAGTGGATTGTCTGGTGGTTCTTCAACCACCCCAGCCAGGAGCAGCGGCTCAAGTACGTGGCCAACGCACGGCTGTAAAGTAGCGGCGCAAGGCGTCGAGAATTGGGGCGCGGAGCGGCGCCAATTGCCGGCGAAAGGCGCGCAGCAGGTGGTCGCGACCGAGGGCGGCCAGCCGGGGACGGTCGAGACGCCAGCGAATGGCGTCGATTTCGAAGACGGGGCAGGGGCCGGTGAAGCCATGGCTGCGCAATTCCGCCTGCGCGAGGGCGGCGAGACAATCGCCGGCGGCGAGCGGCAGTTCGTCGTTGGGACGCCCGTCGGCGACAGCGTCGGCCAGGGCGGCGGCCAGGGCTTCCATGACCGTGTCCGGGTCAATGCCCAGTTCGCGAGAGGGCGCGCGGGGAGCCGCGTCCGCAGCCGTTGCCAGGGCGGCGGTTAGTTCCCGCACCAACGCATCGAGCGCGTCGGCGGCCGCGGGGCTGACTTCGCCATAGCCGCGCATGGCGCGAGGACCGATCTCATCGAGGCCAATTTCCGCCAGATTAAATTGCGAGGCAATGGCCTGGGAGGCACTCAAGGGAGGCTTTTCCGGAGCTATTGCCAGCGCCTCCATGCACGATTGCAGCCGTGTGCGCACGCGGGTGGTGCGGTCGTCGATGGCAGCGCGCGCCTCCGGTGTCAGATCGTTTTGATAGCGCGGAAAGAGGCCGCCCGATTCCGCCGCGCGCACGATGGCGGCAATCGCGTCGAGTTGGCGATCGAGATGGGCGCAGCCGTCATACAAGTGCCGACGTTGGGTTTCATTTAAATCGGCAGGAAATGCCACGCTTGATTCTAGTACCATGATGGGGCCAATGATTGGGTCACGCACTGCTCTTCTCGCGCTTTCGCGCAACCCGCGGATGCGCCATTTAACCGAGTCCAGCCGAATCGGCCGGCGGGTGTCGAGCCGCTTTGTCGCCGGGCTCACGCTCACCGATGCGATCGAAGCGGTGGCCGCGGTGAACCGCCTGGGGATGAGCGCCAGCCTTGATCCGCTGGGCGAAAACGTCTCGACGGAGGCCGCGGCGGCTGAGGCGGCACAAACCGCGTGCGGCATTCTCGACGCCATTGATCGCCACCACGTCGATTCGAATCTTTCATTGAAATTGACTCAACTGGGTCTCGACCTGGGTTTAGATTTGGCGCGCTCCCAGCTCCAACGCATTATCACGCGGGCCGCGGAGCACAAGATCTTCCTGCGAGTTGACATGGAGGGCTCGGCGTATACCGAAACCACGCTGGCCCTAGTGGAGCAGTTGCATGGCGAAGGCGCCAACATCGGCACGGTTGTGCAGTCGTACTTGCGGCGCACCGCGGGCGATGTCGAGCGCATGTTGGCGCGGGGCATTCGCCTGCGGCTGGTCAAGGGCGCGTACCGGGAGCCGGCGGCGATTGCGTTTCAGGACAAATCGGAGGTGGACGCCAACTACGTCACGCTCATGCAGCGGCTGCTCGACAGCGGCACCTACCATGCCATAGCCACGCACGACGAAAAGATCATCGAGGCGACGACGCGCTACGCCCAGCAGCAGGCGATCCCGGCGAGCGGGTTCGAATTTCAAATGCTGTACGGCATCCGGCGGGACTTGCAGCAGAAGCTGCAGGCGGAGGGCTGGCGGGTGCGGGTGTACATTCCGTTCGGGCCGGAGTGGTATCCCTACTTTATGCGGCGGCTGGCGGAGCGGCCGGCCAATCTGCTCTTCCTGCTCAAAAATTTGGTGAAATAGGGCATGCACCTTTTATCCGCCGCGCAAATGCGTGAGTGCGACGCGGTCACGATTGCCGGCGCCGGGCCGTCAGGTTCGGAGTTGATGGCCGCGGCCGCGGCGGCGGTGGTCGCGCGCATCGAGCGGGACTTCCCGGCCGCGCTGTCGGGACACATCACGATTTTGTGCGGCGGAGGCAACAACGGCGGCGACGGCCTGGTCATGGCCCGCATTCTCGGCGAGCGGGCGGTGGCGGTCAGTGCGATCGTACTCGCGCGCGAGGAGCGCCTGACCGGTGACGCGTTGCGCGCCCTGGTCGCCTTGCGCGCGCTGGGCGGGAGCGAGCCCGCTTTCGTCGCGGACGCGCTGGCGTGGGATCAGCACCGCCGGACGACGCTGGCCAGCGCGTTGATCGTTGACGCCGTTTTTGGAACCGGGCTGTTGCACCCGGTGCGCGGCTGGATCGCCGATATTTTCACCGAGCTGAACCGCGATTACCGGGGACCTATCGTCGCGGTGGATATTCCCTCCGGCCTCTCGGCTGACGCTGAAGGGCCGGCGGAAAGCCATGACAGCGTCGTTCTCCGCGCGGATGCAACGGTCGCCTTTGCGGCGCCGAAGCTGGGACATTTTCTTTCCTGGCAATCGAGCGCGGTGGGCAAGCTGAGTGTCGCGCCGATCGGGATCCCAGACGATGTTTTGAACAGGTCGGGTTGCGGCGTGGGCTTGACTACGGCGGAGGATTGCCGTCCTTATCTCGCGCCGCGGACGCGGCAGGCGCACAAGGGCAGCTTCGGCCACGTGCTCGTGGTCGCCGGCTCCCAGGGCAAGTCGGGCGCGGCGGCGCTGGCGGCGACGGCCGCGCTGCGCATTGGCGCCGGGCTGGTCACGGCCGCCGTGCCGCGTTCGATCCAGCCGCTGGTCGCGGCCGCCCGTCCGGAACTGATGACCGAGGCGCTGCCGGAAAACCGCATCGGCGCGTTCACGCATGCCGGGCTCGAGCCGCGCCTGTTTCAAACCCTGTTGCGCCCGGCGACCGTGGTCGCCATGGGCTGCGGCGTGGGGTCGTCGAAAGAAGCGTTTGAGTTCGTACGGTTTCTGTTGACCACCATCAACGTGCCCTGTGTGCTCGACGCCGACGGCCTCAATGCTTATGCCGGACGCCGGCAGGAGCTAAAATTCCGCGCCGGCGGCATACTCACGCCGCATCCGGGCGAGATGGCGCGGCTCTTCAGCGTGGACACGACCGAGGTCGAGTCGCGCCGACGTTACTATGCTCAGCGCCTGGCCGCTGAAACCGGCGCCGTGGCGCTACTCAAGGGACACTTCACGCTGATCGCCGACCCCGACGGCGCGCTGTTCGTGAACCCGACCGGCAATCCGGGGATGGCGTCGGCCGGTGTCGGCGACGCGCTGACTGGAGTGATTGCCGGGCTGGTGGCGCAGTTCCCGCGGCGCTCGAAGCTCGAGACCACCGCGGTCGCGGCGTTTCTTCATGGGCAGGCCGGCGATCGCGCCGCCGCGCTCAAGGGCGAGATGGGCATGATGGCCGGCGATCTGATTGACGCGCTGCCTGAAACGCTTCTCGCCCTATCGAAGCCCTGATCAGCGGTGATTACCATTGCCCAAACCGAGGAGGAGACGCAGGCCGCCGGGCGGCAACTCGCCGAGTTGTGCCATGATCCCCTCAACGTGATTCTATTGGTGGGCGAACTCGGCGCCGGCAAGACGACCTTCATGAAGGGCGTCGCCGAAGGGTGGCAGGTGGCCGCCGCGCGCCAGGTGACCAGCCCCACCTACACGCTGATACACGAATACCACGCCGCCGGCCGCAGCCTTTACCACCTCGATTTGTACCGCATTGAAACCCAGGCTCAGCTTGAAACACTTGGACTCGAAGATCTCATTGCACCTCCGCCGCCACCCGAACAACGCATGATTGCCATCGAGTGGGCCGAGCGCATCGCGGCGCAACTTTCTTCGATTCCGCGCTGGCAGATCAAGCTCGAAACCAATGCCGACGGCGCCCGCACGATTACCAACACCCGACTTTAAATGCTCATCCCCGGCACACGATTGGGACCGTACGAGATCAACACCTTACTGGGCGAGGGAGGCATGGGCGAGGTGTACCGCGCGCGCGACAGCCGGCTCGACCGCACGGTCGCGGTCAAGGTTTTGGGCGCCGGTGTCGCCGAAACGCCCGAAGCCCAGGCGCGCTTCGAACGCGAGGCGCGCGCGGTCGCATCGCTCCAACATCCGCACATTTGCGTACTTCACGACGTGGGGGTTGACTCGGGACGCGCGTATCTGGTGATGGAACACCTCGAGGGAGAGACGTTGGCGGCGCGCCTGCGGCGGGGGCCGCTGCCGCTGGCCGAATTGGCGCGCGCCGGCAGCGAAATCGCGGCGGCGCTCGCATGCGCCCATGCCGCCGGCATCGTCCACCGCGATCTCAAGCCCGGCAACATCATCCTGACCGCCAGCGGCGCCAAGCTGCTGGATTTCGGACTGGCGAAATCGCCTGGCGCGGCGGCGGCCGCGCCGCCGAGCTTCACGGCCTCGCTCGCCCGCACCGCGCTGCATTCACCGGTAACCATGGCGGGGACGGTATTGGGCACGGTGCAGTACATGAGCCCGGAGCAGATTGAGGGAGGCGAGGCCGATGCGCGCTCCGACATCTTTGCCTTCGGCTGCGTGCTGCATGAAATGGCCACCGGCAAAGCGGCATTTGAAGGCGCATCGCATCTTTCGCTGGCCGCCGCCATTATCGAAAAAGAGCCCGCGCCGATCCGCGCGCTGCAGCCGGAGATGCCAGCGGCGATCGAGGCGCTGGTGGAGGCGTGCCTGCGCAAATCGCCCGAGCGGCGATGGCAATCGGCGGCTGATATTCCAACTGTCCTCCAATGGGCTCTGCAGAAGTCCGAACCGGCGCCTGCGGCGTCGGCTCCGGCACGGCAGTGGCCAACACTTACAGCGCTGGCGGCCGCTATCGCGCTTGCCGCCCTGGCAACGCTGGCGTGGATGGTCCTGCGACCAGCGCCGTTGGACCGTTCGGTTGTGGCTGAGATTCCGCCGCCGGCGGGAACACGGTTCAGCTTTTCAGGCTCCACTCCCGGGATGGCGGCGGTATCCCCGGATGGCAGCCAAGTTGCCTTCGTCGCGCATGGCGCCAATGGCTCTAATCAGCTCTGGCTTCGCCGCTTCGACCAAATGCAAGCCCAGCCGCTACCTGGAACCGAAAGCGCCATGTTTCCTTTCTGGGCGCCCGACGGCTCGGCCATCGGTTTCTCCACCCATCCCGGCGCCGTCGACGGCGGCCAATTGATGGTATTGACGCTGGCCAGCGGCGAGACCCGTGCCATAGCTGCCATCATTCAATCGCGCGGCGGCACGTGGTCGGCGAAGGGCGCCGCGGGGGGCACCATACTGTTTGCCCCCACCGTCAGCGGCCCGCTCTATCGCATCCCTGCCGCGGGCGGTACCGCAACTTCCGTCTTCCCCATCGACACCGCCCAGTTCAGCTCGTACCGCTATCCCTGGTTCCTGCCCGACGGCCAGCATTTTATCTATCTCGCCATTAGCCATACCGACAGTTCGCGCGACATGCTCTTTTTCTCGGCGCTGGACGGCTCCGTGAACCGGCCGCTGGCCCATGCCACGGCGGGTGCGGTGTACGCCAGCGGCCAACTGATTTTTTCGGTCGCCGGCAAGCTAACGGCGCAAGCCATGGACCCCAGCAGCGGCGCGCTTAGCGGCCCGGTGCGGACAATCGCCGAACAAGTTTTTGAAGACCAGGTCAGTTGGCGGCCGGCGTACTCAGTCTCCTCGAATGGAGTGCTGCTGTACGCCACCGGCTCACCCGGAGCTGAGCAACTGGCCTGGGTTGATCGATCGAACCATGTGCAAAGCGCACTGCCGGCCTACGAAGGTGATGCCATGACCGCCGCGCTGGACCACAGCGGGCGGCGCCTTGCCGTCAGTCTCGACAATGGCTTGCAAGATATCTGGATTGTGGATCGCACCGGGGGCGGACGTATGCGGTTAACCGACGGGCCCCTCGCGAATCTATCGCCGGTTTGGACGCCGGATGGCGCCTCGATAATCTACAACTCGGTAACGACGAACGTCACTCGCATCTTCGAGCGACGGTCGGACGGCAACGGCGGAGCGCGCGAACTGACCGCCGCGGTGCGACCCGCGGCCAACACCGTGCCTTACGCACTTTCTCCCGACGGCAAGACGCTGCTTTTGACTGTGTACAATGGCCGCCAATATCTGCTGACTACGATGGCGCTCGACACGCTCCGCCTGGGCACCCCACTGCTCCCCGCCACGAGCGACGTGCTGTCGAGGGTTGGTCTCTCGCCCGACGGACGCTGGGTGTCATTTATTTCAGGGTCGCCTGGACAGCCTACCAGCCTGTATGTCATACCTTTTGCCGGCGGCCGGGGCGCCGAGCAGGTCGCGAACCCAGGTGTTATCAATGCTTTTTGGGCAGGCCCGCACGAATTGGATTTCGTCACCGACAGCGGCACGCTCGCATCGGTTACGGTGACCGATAACAATGGCGCGCCCAGCTTCGGCGCGGTGTCGAACCTGGCGAACAACTTCCCAGCGATTCTTGCCGCCTCCGCCGACGGACGCAGCCTGCTCACCAGCACCTTCCCGAATGACCACCAACGACTGGTGGTAATTGACCACTGGGACACGGCACTGCGGCGCTAGCTGGTAGCCCACTTGAGACTTTTGCCGGCTTGGGCTGCGCCGCGACCGACGCTTTCGCCGGCCTTGGCCAGGCTCTTGGGTATTGCTTTCAGGGCGCGGCGGGTACCGCGAGGGTGTTCCATGGCCACCGTAATCGGTGACACCAACCCAATCAGCAGACCCCAGCGGCGGTGATCGCTCAACATCAGCGCCGCAGCCGCGCCCAACGGTGCCCAGGTAAGTAGGTTCTCAGCAGTACGGTTCATGTGTCGTTGGACGCCCACGCATTCGGGCGCGTTGTCCGCTCTGCTAGGCTTAGTTTGCATGCCGACTCGCTCCATCCTGGCGCTGGCGCTGGGCGTTGCCGCCGCCATGGCGAATATCTTCGGCGGCCTAGTGCTCACCGGGCGCGACTGGGAACGCCGCTACCTGCGGTATTTTGTGGCCGTGGGCGCCGGCTTCATGCTGGGCGCGACGCTGCTCGACATGGTGCCGGAGAGCTGGCGACTGTCGCCCGGCCGGGCGCCCTTTCTGATTCTCGGTGGGTACCTGCTGGTGCATCTGGTCGAGCACGCGTTGGTGCCGCATTTTCATTTTGGCGAGGAGACGCACCCGGGGGCGTTCGCCCACGGCCATCTGCCGGTGTCGGTGATGACCGGACTTGGGGTACACACCTTCTTTGACGGTGTAGCGATCGGCAGCGGATTTTTGGTCTCAGACCTGCTGGGCTGGATTCTTTTCCTCGCGGTGTTCATGCACAAAATTCCGGAAGGATTCACCATGGCCTCGGTGATGCTCGCCGCCGGCCGCAGCAACCGCGCCGCAGTGCTGGCGGCGGCCGCGCTCGGCGCGGCGTCGGTCGCCGGCGTCGCGGTGATACTCATTTTTCCGATGGGCCTGGCGGCGGCGCTGCCGGTCGCGGCGGGGGTTACGCTCTACGTCGCGACGACTGACCTGGTGCCCGAGGTCAACCGGGAACCGGGCATTCAAATGGCGCTGTGCGTGTTTCTCGGGGTTATTATTCTGGCAGGCTTGCAATGGGCTTTTTGAAGCAAATTATTACGATCGTATGTCTCGGAACCGGGCTGCTGCTGAGTGCGCAATCGGCGCCATCGCCGGCCAGCCTCAAGCCCACGGGATACGTCAACGATTTTGCCCAGGTGCTCGATGCGGGCACGCGCGCCAGGCTCGAGCAGCGGGCGGAGGAACTGAATCGCCAGATCAAGGTGCAAGTCGCGATGGTCACGGTGGCAACCACGGGCGGCGCCGACGCGGGCGAATATTCGCTCGAACTGGCGCAGCACTGGGGCATCGGGAACCGCGACGCAGGCGCCGACAAAGACACCGGCATTCTGATCTTCATCGCGGTCAAGGACCACAAGTACTTCACCCAAGTCGGCTATGGCATGGAGAACTACATCACCGATGCCGACGCCGGGAGCTGGATGCGCGAGCTGCTGCCGCAATTGCGCAGCGGCGATTTCGGAGCCGTGTTCAATGCCATGCTCGACCAGATCGAGCGCACCCTCGCAGCCCGCATGCCGGGCGCGGCGGCTGAACTGCAGAACGTTCCCGCGCCCAGCGCCAACGCGGGCGAGGAGCGCTCGGGTAGGGGCGGCAGCGGCAACAATTGGGGTTTTCTTATCTTCCTGGCCGCCATTTGGATCATTGGCTCGCTCGCCTCGCGCGGGCGCGGCGGCGGCATGGGCGGATGCTGGTGGCCGCTGCTTTTCATGAACATGGGTGGAGGGGGCGGCGGTTATCGCGGCGGCGGCGGCTGGGGCGGAGGCTTCGGCGGCGGCGGTGGTGGCTTTGGCGGATTTGGCGGCGGGGGCTTCGGCGGCGGCGGAGCCGGCGGAGGATGGTAGCGCTCGCGATTAAAATGGAGAAAACATGGCCCCACTAAGCCCCGAAGCCGCGCTTGAGAAGATGTCCGCCTGGATGAGCCAGCTCTATGGCGAGAGGCTGCAGTCGTTGCTGGTCTACGGCTCAGCCGCCAACAGCGCCCATCACCATACCAAGCGCTCGGACATAAATTTGCTCGCCGTGCTCGACCACCTTGACGCCGCGACGCTCGATCAGGGCGCTGAAGCGGTGCGCTGGTGGACGGCGCAAGGCAATCCGCCGCTGGTCATGCTCTCACGCGACGAGCAGGATGAGGCCGCGGATGTTTTCCCCATCGAGTACCTGGATATTCAGGCCAATCACCGCATTCTAGTGGGCCGCGATCCGTTCGCCGAAGTGCCCCGGTTTCCCGACCTGCATCGGCTGCAGGTGGAACACGAACTGCGGGCAAAACTACTGCGGCTGCGCGGCGGCTATATGGCGCTGGGCAACGACGCCAAGAGTCTTGAAGCGATGCTGCTCGATTCCGCGAGCACTTTTCTCACCCTCTTCCGCCATGCCCTGATCGCCCGCGGGGAGCCGCTGCTTACCGCCAAAGATGAAGTCCTCGCGGCTGCCTCGCGCTATTTCGGATTTCCCGCCGAAGCCTTCGCGCTGGTGCTCGCCGCCCGCCGCTCCGGGGAGCGGCTCGAAGGCGGCAAGCTCGAACCACTGCGCGCCTTATTTGCGCGCTATCTAGCCTCGATTCATACGGTTGAACGTTCCTTGGAGAATCATCATGCTTAAATCCGCTTTCATCCATCGCCAGCAGCGCGGCGCCGCCGGCCCCTGGATCGTCGCCCTGGTTATCGTCGCCGTCATTATTATTGCCGGCGTTTCCAGCTTCATCGGCCGCAACAACAACATGGTCCAGATGCGGGAGCAGATCAAGCAAACCTGGGCCGAGGTGGATGTGGATATCCAGCGCCGGGCCGATCTCATTCCCAACCTGGTGGCCACCGTTCAAGGCTTCGCCAAGCAGGAGCAGACGGTGATCGGCGAAGTCACCAGCGCCCGGGCCGCCTTGGGCGGCGCACGTACGCCGCAGCAGACCATGACCGCCAACAATCAACTCGATGGGGCGCTCAGCCGCTTATTGGTGATAGTGGAAAACTATCCCCAGCTTAAGAGCAATCAGAATTTCCTCGCCTTGCAGGATGAGCTGACCGGCACTGAAAACCGCATTGCCAATGCACGCCGCCAGTACAATCTGGCCATTCAGAACTATGACGCCTACATCAGCACATTTCCCAACAGCTGGGTGGCCCACATGAACGGCATGACATACAACAACGACTACTTCCAGACCTCGGCCGACAACCGCAAGGCTCCGCCCACCGTAAGCTTCCCTCATTAAGAAGGCTGATCGCGGCGCACATGCGCAACTATTGTGGATTGCAGGGGTTTCTAGAAATGTTGTGGGTGCTGTGTTGACAGCCATACTCGATGCTCCGCTTCGCGCGCTGGACGCGGATACCGAGTTGATGCTGCGTTTTCAAGCCGGCGAGAACGCCTGCTTCGACGACCTGGTGGGGCGTTTCCGCCAGCCGCTGCTGGGTTTTGTTTACCGCATGGTGCGCGACGCCGCAGCCAGCGAGGAGATTATTCAGGAGGCGTTTCTGCGGGTGTACCTGCATCGGGCACGGTACGAACCGCAGGCCAAGTTCAGTACCTGGTTGTACAGGATTGCCAATCATTTGGCGCTGAACCATATCCGGGATCATCGGCGCGACCGCATGACCGAGTCGCTCGATGTGACGATACAATCGGGCCATGGCGAGCCAGTGACGCGCGAGTTCGCCGACCCGGCGCCCAGCGCCGAACAGGCGATGGTGTCGCAAGCGGTTAGCAGCCAGCGCGCGGCGCGGGTACGGCAGGCAATCGAAGCACTGCCGGAACGGCAACGCGCGGCGGTGGTGATGCACAAATATCAAGGTTTGGATTACGAAGAAATCGGCGGCGCCATGAAGATGTCGGCCAGCGCCACCAAGTCGCTCTTGTTTCGAGCTTATGAGTCGCTGCGACGCGACCTGCAGGATTTACTATGAAACCGCAACTCCCCCCCAACTCCGATCCACTCATGAAGCTGCTGGACGAGTGGCAGCCGCAGCCGGAACTCTCCGCCAACTTTGATCAACACCTGCACCGGCGCATCGCGGCGGCCCAGGCCGCGCCTCCCGCCCGCCGCTGGTCGGCGTGGCTGCAAGCGGCGATGGCAACCACGTTGCTGTTGATCGTGGGGGCGATGCTCTACTTCGCACCCGGAAGGCAGGCGCCCCGGAACGACAATGCCACCCAAAGCGCGCAGCTTGACCCAATGGTGCGCGATCTTCAAACTTTGGCGCGGGATGGCGATCTGCTCGATCATCTCGATTTTCTGAGTACATCCTCGGCCACCAGCCAAAGCCCCACTCCGCAGGAGCGGGATTGAACCGATTGGCCCAAATTCGCGCTATCGCAGGGGTCATGCTAATGGTGGCGCTTATCGGATGTATGCCTGCCAGCGCGAGCCATCGCTCTGACGACCATAAGCAAGCCGGGCGTCGAGGCGCGGCTCCGGCCCGCCCGGCGGCGCGGCCCGCAGCGCGCGCGGCCAATCCCAACGCCGCCGCCAAGCGCGAGCGCGCGGCGGCGAATCGGGAGCCACTTGGCGTGGGTCTGCGGGAGTTGAGTCAGCTTCCACCCGAGCAGCGAGCCCAGCGCTTGATGAATGATCCAGCGTTCCAAAAGTTGCCACCGCAGCGGCAGCGGCAAATGCTGAACGCGCTCGACAAGCTCAATGCTATGACCCCTGAGCAGCAGCAGCGCATGATCACGCGCCTTCACGATTTGGGCGAGCTCAATCCCGAGCAGCGTCAGGGTCTAGAACAAATCTTCAATCAATTCCAGTCGATGACGCCGGACCGACGGCAGGCGTTTAAGGCCGCGTACAATAATTTGCGCCAGCTTCCGCCCGAGCAGCGGGCGATGCGCATGAGCCGACCCCAGTTCCAGGCCCGCTTCTCGCCGGCCGAGCTCGATTCGCTGCATCGCGCCCTCGACCTGAACCTTCCCGCCGATGTAGTCGGGGCGCGCCCGAATCCCAACCTTCCACCCATTTAGGACCGGGCCCAAGATAGGCCTCCGGCATCTCAGGATGGATGGCCCGTCACATCCTCATCGTGGATGATAATCCGACCACGGTGGCACTGGAGGAAGCGCTCCTGAGCGATGCCGGCCATTACGTTGAGTCCGCGCAGAGCATGCGCGATGCCGCTCATTTGATTGAGCAGCAGCGTTTTGACTGCCTGGTTACCGATCTGAGCATGAACCAGCCCACGGACGGCTTTGTGCTGGTCGCTCTTTTCAAGCTCGTCAATCCGAACGGCACGGCGGTAGTGAACACCGGTTCCGCCGACATTAGCGCCAACCTCTACGACTTCCAGCGAATGATTGACGCCGTGCTGGTCAAACCCGCGGAGAGCGGCGCCCTGCTCAATGTCGTCGAGCAGCCACCCTCCCCCACACGGCAATCGGGCAAGAAGCGGCTCTCCGACCTGTTGGCCGAGAATAAAGATGGCATCCTTGAAAGTTGGTTTAAGAACGTGGAAGCGGATGCGGCATTGCAGCGCATTCCCATGGAGAAGCGCGCCCGGCTCGACGAAGTTGCCGGCATAATCAACGCCATTATTAGCCGCATCGCCGAGCCCGCCGGAACGCAAGCCGCGGTGCAGACGGCTCAGGCCGTGCATGGCGCGGCCCGGCGGCTCTCCGGCTATTCGCCCACCGCCATTTTGATCGAGGTCATGCACCTGCAAAACGCGATCAACGAACACATTCAGCGCAATCTGATTTGCGTCAATTTGGGCTCGCTGTGGGACGACATTCTGAACATCAACCGCGCGGTGGAATCATCGATGCTGGAGCTGCTGCATGAGGCGATGTAAGATCCGGCCCGCGCGCTTATTCGCCGCGTAGCGCAATGGCGGGATCGATGCGAGTGGCGCGGCGGGCGGGTAAGTAGGCCGCCAACAACGTCACCGCCACCATGACCAGAGCCGCGGCCGCGAGCGCCGCGGGACTGGTGGGGTCCACCTGATAGAGTTGCGAGGCCACGAGGCGCGAGGCAGCCAGCGCCAGCAAGAGGCCAGCGGCCACGCCGAGAATGGCGACGCGCAAGGCGGCGCCGAGCACGTTCCCGCGCACGTCGGCGGGCTGGGCGCCGAGAGCCATACGGATACCGAATTCGATGCCGCGGCGGGCGGTGGAGTAGGCCATGACCGCGTACACGCCAATGGCGGCCAAACCGGTCGCGAGCAGGGCGAAGACAATGCACAGCGCGGCAATGAGGCGAGCGTCAAGGCTGAAATCACCGACCATCTGGCGGAGGGTGCGAATATTTTCGATGCCAATGTTGGGATCAACGTCGGCGATGCGGGCCTGAATCGCGGAACCGATAGCGCCGGGGTCAACGGCGGTTCGAACCACGAGAGAGTTGAGAATGTATTCCTGGTTCTGTCGCTCGGGAAAAAACGCGGCAGGCAGATCGTTTTCGTCGGGTGAAAAATATTTGGCGTTGCTCACGATACCAACCACGGTGACGTTCCGCCAATTGGCGTTATCACCGACGCTGAAGACCTGGCCCAAGGCTGATCCGCGAAACGCCTTTTGAGCCATGGCTTCGTTAATGGCGGCGACGCGGCGGGAGGTGGCGGTGTCGCCATTCTCGATTCCGCGGCCGGCGATGAGGCGCATGCGCATGACGGCGAAATAGCCGGGGCCGACGATGTCGAGAATGGTGTGAGGCGGCAGTTGATAATCGGCGCCCCTGGGGCCGACGTCGGACTGACGCCAACCTCCGCCATCGAACACGGAGAGCGCGAAGCTGGAGGCTTCGACGCCGGGCAGGGAGGAGACACGGGTTTCGATGGCTTGTTGGACGGCATTGAGGCGCGCCCCAGGCTGGTAGCCGGCGGCGCGGGCATCGAGTTTGAGCCGCAGGACGTTGTCGGGATCAAAGCCCAGGGGAATCGCCAACTGGCGATGCACGCTTTGCAGGAAAAGGGCGGCGCCGGCCAGCAGCACCACCGAAATGGCCACCTGAGCGGCGACGAGTAGGCGAGCGAAGCGTTGGCTTTCCGAGCCACGGGCTTCGGTTTGCTTGAGCACGGCGCCGGGACTAACGGCAGTAGTTCGCAGGGCGGGCAGAATGCCGAATAGCAGCACGGTCGCCACCGCCAAACCGAGGGTGAAGCCGAGAACGGTTGCGTCCGGAGACAGATTCAACGGGAGGGTGGCGGAGGCGGGCGAAACCATGGCGAGCAGCAGTCGACTGACCCACGATGCCAAGGCCAGACCCAGGCCGGCGCCCAAGAGGCTGACCACCAGGCTTTCGACAAGTAGCTGTCGCACCAGCCGGGCTCGAGTGGCACCGAGGGCGAGGCGAAGGGCCATCTCGCGGCGGCGGCGCGCGGCGCGAGCCAGCAGTAAATTCGCGACGTTGGCGCAGGCGATCAGCAGCACAAGCCCGACTACGAACATGAGCGTCTGCAAGGGCTGGTCAAACTCCGCGCGTAAACGGGAACGCCCGGTCACGGCGGGAACAAGCGGGACGAAGGCGTGTTGGATGTCAGCCATGGCATCGGCAGGGGGCGCGGAGCCGAGATAGCCGATCAGAATTTTGCGAAACACGAAGTCGGTGTTGGACTGGGCCCGAGAGACGGAGACGCCCGGCTTGAGGCGAGCGAGAAGGTGCAACGTCTGATACCAGGGATCCGCCAAGCCACTGCGATCGGGGCTGACCTGGCCCTGCATGGCGAGGGGTATCCAGAGGTCGGGGGCCTGGCCAACAGTCACGCCGCTGAAGGAGGCAGGAGCGACGCCGACGATGGTATAGACGGTGCCATTGAGGGCGACGGTGCGCGGCGTGAAGGCGGCGCCCCCACCATGGTCGCGCCACCAGCCGGCACGCGCCACGGCCACGGGGTGGGCACCAGGAGTCACGTCGTCGCCGGGGCCGAGCAAGCGCCCGTAGGCGGTGGTGAGACCCAACGTGGGGAAATAGGAGCCCGAAACCAGCTCGACCTTTAAGGGAACAAGCTCGGGATCGCCGCCCACGCGACCGTGGGTTTCGACCAGGTAGCTGAGGATCGCCGCTACGTCACTAAATACGGCGGTGCGTTGATGAAAATCGCGGAAGAAGCGGTAAGAGAATGCCTGAGTCGCTCCGTCCGGGTAGCTCTCGGTGTCGCCTTCGACGTGCGCGGCACCGAGAAACACCAACTGTTGCGGTTGGAGCACCGGCAGTGGGCGCATCATGAGGGCGTTTAGCAGGCTGAATACAGCGGTGTTGGCGCCAATCCCGAGGGCCAGCATCAGCACGGCGGCGACCGCGAAGCCGGGTGCTTGCCGCAGTTGGCGCAAAGCCAAACCGCCATCGCGCCGCCATTCCGCGAGCCATCGCAGCGGAGGCAGGCGCAGGCGCTCGGGCGGGCGCGGCTGGGGCGCCGGGGCGCCGAGGGCGGCCCGCAACTCGCCGGCGAGCCGGGGCCAAGGGCGGGCAGCGGTCTGGACCTTTTGCCAGGCCGCATCGGGGCTCATGCCGGCGCGGAGGAGACGCTCATAGGCTTCCTGAAACTCGAGCGCCAGTTCTTCGATGATTTCGGCCTGGCGCGCGTCGGGGCCGCCGAGCGCGGGCATGTGATCGCGAACGTATTGTTTGAAATCAGGCATGTTCCACCCCGGCGGCGCGATGGAGAGCGCCGACAAATTCGTGCCAATCGCGGCGTTGTTGGCGCAGGACGCGACGCCCGTCCGGCGTCAGGCGGTAGTAGCGGCGGCGGCGCTGGCCGGGCATCTCCACCCAGCGTCCGGCGATCCAGCCCTGGCGCTCGAGGCGGTAAAGAACCGGATACAGGGACGCGATCTGGAAGGTAACGGCGCCGCCGGAGCGGCGCTCGATCTCCTGGCCGATCTCGTAGCCGTGGCGGGGGCGGCCTTCAAGCTGGGCCAAGACCAAAAGTTCCGCGCTGCCTTTCTTGCGGGCGTTGTCATCCATAACGCTTGCTCCTATATAGCTCAGTGCAATATATAGCATACCCGATTGGAAGACGGGGTCAAAAGCGCGCGGCGAGGCTCCCCCGTGCCGTGATAGTCTCGCTACGTGACCACGGCCACTCTTGCCACGCGCGCCAATCAACGCAACGCCGTACTGGCCGGTTTTTTGGGCTGGACGCTGGACGCCTTCGACTTCTTCGTTCTGGTGTTCGTGCTGGGCCCGGTGGCGCACGACTTCGGGCGCTCGCTACCCGCCATTGCGCTCACGATCACGGCCAGTCTGGCCATGCGTCCAGTGGGAGCCTTCATCTTCGGCCTGCTCGCCGACCGCTACGGACGCCGCAAGCTGCTCATCTGGAATATTCTTTTTTATTCACTGATTGAAGTACTTTCCGGGCTGGCGCCGAGTTACGGCGTGTTTCTTTTTTTGCGCCTGCTGTACGGTGTCGGCATGGGGGGGGAGTGGGGCGTAGGTGCGTCGCTGGCACTCGAATCGGTACCGGCGCGGCTGCGCGGCTTGCTCTCGGGACTGCTGCAGGAAGGATACGCGCTGGGCAACATTCTCGCCGCCGTCGCCTACTTCACCATCTTTCCCCATTATGGCTGGCGCATGCTTTTCTTTGTCGGCGGACTGCCGGGACTGCTCTCGCTTTTCGTTCTTGTCAAGGTCAAGGAAACCGAGGCCTGGCACAAGGCACGCAGCGATTGGCACAGCTACAAGAAGGCCATCGTCGATAACCGGCGCCTATTCGCCTACCTGGTCGGGCTGATGGCAATGATGAACCTGATTTCGCACGGCACGCAGGACATGTACCCGACCTTCCTGCGCCTGCAGCGGGGCTACAGCGTTCACGGCACCGCCATCATTAATATCGTCGCCATGACGGGCGCCATTATCGGCGGCCTTACGGTGGGACATCTGTCGGAGCGACTGGGCCGGAAGCGCGCCATGATCGCCGCCGTGCTGCTGGCGGTGCTGACAATACCACTCTGGATCGAGGGCTCGACTACGGCACTAATCGTGATCGGCGCCTTCCTGATGCAGTTCATGGTGCAGGGCGCGTGGGGCGTCATTCCAGCGCACTTGAACGAACTCTCGCCGGCTCCGCTGCGCGGCTTCTTTCCCGGCTTCGCTTACCAACTCGGGGTGCTCATCGCATCTTCGGTCGGCTACATCGAGGCGGTGCTGGCGCAACACGCGAGCTATGCGGCGGCGATGGGGACGCTGGCGACGATCGTGCTCCTGGTGGGAGCCGCGGTCATCGCCATGGGCCCGGAATCAAAAGGTATTGCCTTCTAGTTAGCGGATGTGGATAGGCCGGTCGAGCGTGATGGTGATCGGCGTGCCAGGTTGCAGATCGAGGTTGCCATTGCGGTTGGCCAGGACCAAGCCCAAGCCGCCGCCAACGATGGCGCCGATTCCCGCGCCCTTACCGCCGCCGGCGAGCGCGCCGACAATGGCTCCAACCACGCCGCCCGCGGCGGCGGTGCCGACCGCATTGCGAGTCTGGGATCGTTCCACGCCGCCCTCATTGGTGGTGGTGGGTTGACCAGTGATGGCTCCGCCAAAGCTCTGATTAGGGTTGACCTGACTGACCTCGGCACGGAGCGGGAGCCTGGTGCCATCGGGGAGTACGAGCGACTGGAAATTTAACTGCAGTTGGGAATTACCCGATACCGATCCGCTGCGCTCGACCGAGGCGACGGTACCTTGCACGGTGCTGCCGTCGGGCACGAGCAGGGTTTGGCCATCGGGCGCATAGACGGGGTCGGTCACGCTGGCGCTGAAGGTGTCACCCTGTTCGCTGCTGCGGGTACTCAACGTATTATTGAGCCGAAGGTGCAGCGCGGTGCCGGCCGGCAACACGTCACTCGCGCCATAGCTACGACGGCTGGGTTGGGCGTTGGGTTGCGCGCCGTAGCCGTAGTCATTCTGGTCCCTGCGCTGCGCATTACGCTGGGCGCCATCGTAGTCTCGTTGGCGGTGCGTGTCGGCATTCGCCGCACGTCCATAAAAGCCGTCGTCATACCCGGATTCATATCCGGTGCGGTAAGCCATTTGGTAGCTCCGCCGGTCGAGACCGGATTCGCCCCGCTGGTCGGCGGCATCCCGATAGGCCCGATGATCCTGGAAGTTGTAGGTCGACTGGTTGCGATAATCGCTCACTCCGTCGCGGTAGCCGGCGTTATAGCCAGCACTGCGAACGGCGCGCGCCTGCCGCGTCAGGTTCTGGTTCTGAGCCTGATCCTGATTGGGATACTGATTTTGACCTTGATACCCGGTCTGCGCTCCCGCAGCCAGGCCGCACGCCAAAGCCAACATTAATCCGAGTTGCAAACGCATGGACACCTCCGCACTTACATAAGTTGGATGCCATCATTTCGACCCGCGTTTGCATTCCCACTACACTAGAAAGGTTGCCTTTCGAAGCGCCCAATACCGACCCCCGCACACCCGTTTCCGCCACTCCCGGCGGGTGGGCGCCACTTTCCATCCCCGTATTTCGCGACCGCTTCGTGGCCGCCACCATATCGAGCGTGGGCACGTGGATGCAGGACACGGCCGGCACCTGGCTGATGACGGTGCTCACGACCTCGCCGCTGCTGATCGCGCTGATGCAGACAGCGGCCAGCCTGCCGGTACTCTTTCTGGGGCTGCTTGCGGGCGCAACCGCCGACATTTTTGACCGCCGCAAACTGCTGCTGCTCTGGCAGATCTGGATGCTGGTCAGCGTTGGCGTACTCGCCACGCTCACCTTTGCCGGTTTGACTTCGGCCTGGGTGCTGCTCGGCTTCACATTCCTGCTCAATATCGGTTCGGCCATGAACAACCCGGCGTGGCAGGCGATCATTCCCGAGCTGGTGCCGGCCGAACTGATCCCCGACTCGGTCACGCTCAACGCGGCGAGCAACAATCTGGCGCGCGCGGTCGGGCCGGCGCTCGGCGGACTGACGGTGGCCGCCTTTCAGCGCGTTGTCACTGGCGCCGGCACGGTTTTTCTGCTGAATGCAATTTCCTACGCGGCGGTGATCTGGGTGTTGTGGAACTGGAAGCGCACGGCGCTGTTCCGCTCGGCGCTGCCGGCGGAGCGCATCGCCGGCTCAATCCGCTCCGGGCTGAGGTATGTCCGCTATGCGCCGACGGTGCAGGCAGCGCTGATCCAGGCGTTTTCGTTCACGTTTTTTGTCGCCGCGATTTGGTCGCTGCTGGCGGTGGTGGCGCACAATGATTTGCATCAAGGCGCGCTCGGCTATGGCGTTCTCAATGGATCGCTGGGTTTGGGCGCGCTGATTGCCGCCACCACGCTGCCGCGCCTTCGACGGCGTTTCTCGCAGGAGGCGATTGTAGCGGTTTCGACCGCATGGATTATCGCCGGGCTGCTCATCCTGGGTCTGGTGCCGCTGCCTTCGGTGGTGATCCCAAGCCTCATTCTCTCCGGCTTTGCCTGGACCAGCACCATGTCGAGCTTCAATATCGCGGTACAACTCGCGGTGCCACCGTGGGTGCAGGCGCGCGCCATGGGAGCGTACCTGATGTGCTTCCAAGGCGGCCTGGCGCTGGGATCGGTGTTGTGGGGCGCCATCGCCGAGCGCGCGTCGACCGCGGCGGCGTTCATGGTTGCGGCCGCGGCACTGGCGCTCAGTTACCCGATTACGCGCCGCTTCCGGCTGCCGCAGGGCGCGCCGCCGGACCATACGCCCCGTCCGGCACGGCCGGCGCCGCAGCCGGCGTTCGACGCCGGGCTGGATGAGGACCCGAGCCGCGCCGGTCCGGTGCGAGTCACCATTGTTTATCGCGTTCCCGTGGAAAACTATGCGGCATTCACCCACGCCATCCACGAACTTCGCGGCGTGCGCCTGCGCGACGGCGCGGTGCGCTGGGGAATATTCCGCGACGTCGCCGACCCTGAATCGCTGAGTGAGACGTTCATCATGGAATCGTGGCTTGATTATTTGCGGGTGCGGGAGCACTTAACGCTGGAGGACGAACGCATCCGGGCGCGCGTGCTGGCGCTGCACAGCGACGGCGGGGCGCCACCCAAGGCCACGCACCAGATCTACGCCCGCGAAATCGCCGAGTGATCGGCGCGGGCTGGCATTTAGGGGCGCGGAGCGCGGCCGGTAGCGATATTATGCCCTCCGGTAGAACCGCCAGTTGATTTGAGGCCAAGCTCTGTGTTTCGCCTCAAGCCTCGACCACAAGGTCGATCTCAACGCAAGCCCCCAGCGGCAGCGCGGCCACCCCAATCGCGGTGCGCGCCGGGAAGGGTGCACGAAAATGCTTTGTGTAGATGCCATTCATGGCAACATAGTCGCTCATGTTGGTGAGAAACACGCGCGCGCAAGCAACGTCATCGAAGCTCTTGCCGGCTGCCTTGAGAACCGCTGCGAGATTCCGAAAGATACGCTCTGTTTCGGCCACAATACCTCCGTCGACCACCTTGCCGGTCGCCGGGTCTTGGCCGACCTGGCCGCTGAAGTAGATGAAACCGCCGACTTTGACCGCCTGGGAAAATGGGCCAACCGGTGGGGCGAGTTCCGCAGAGGTAATTGCCGTTTTGCTCATAGCGCACTCCTGTAGCTACTTCCGTAGCCGATCAATCTCCATCAACCTACGAATCCCCTCTAGTATCGCTGGACCGCTAACATTCAGCACGTTCATTATTGTCACTACGATGCTTCCTACTCCGCATTATGCTGGCGCACCCAAACGCTTTTCGAACCAGTGATGCGCGTACGGTTCGGCGTTAAATGCCTCGACTTCGACATATCCGGAGCGTTTATAAAGATGGATCGCCTGATACAAGGCGCGGTTGGTCTCCAGACGAAGGAGCTTGATGCCCGCTTTGCGAGCGTGCCGTTCCAGCTCAACTAGCAGCCGTCGGCCAACTCCAAGCCCACGCGCCGACTCGGCAACCCACATTCGCTTTAGCTCAGCCGGTTCCTTCTTGTGAAATTTCAGCGCCCCACAGGCAATGGGTCTGCCTTGTAGACGGCCCAGAATCAATAGCCCCCTGGGCAGCGTTAGCTCTTGCGGATCGGCGGAGATGCTGAGCCCCGGATCAAAGCCCCCATCGAACCGGCGGTTGAGTTCGGCAAAATATTGATCGAAGCACCACCGGGCATCTGGAGTGGTGGGGGGCTCGATGGCGAAAGTTACCATTGACGCCCGCAACAGTTGCTCAACCTGCCGCATCGCGGCGGTGAGCGCGCGGCGCTGCTGATCCGACAGTGATTCCAGAATATTTGTGGCCAGTTCATCGGAACGCTGTTCCAGCTCGGCGCGTTCCGCCAATCCGGCCCTGGTGAGAAAAATCCAGCGCAATCTCCGGTCTTCCGGAACCACGCGAGTCCGGACAAGCCTTTGCTTTTCCAGAGAGCGCAACACCCGACTGCAATAACCTGAATCAATTCCAAGGCGGCTTCGCAGCTCACGGACCGCGGCGCCCCGCGGTCCGATTTCCCAAAGCAAACGAGCCTCGCCGATTGGGCGGTCCCGCTGCAAGAAACGATCGTCTAAAGCGCCAATGCGTTCCGCCACAATTCGGTTAAAGCTCCGCACTTGCTGAACAGCGTCCGCTTCCATTTCTCTGACTATAGTCAGAGATTATTGGGCTCGTCAAGTTCAGGGCGGTATCGAAGGCGTGCGACTGCCAGGGGCAGGCGGACACCCCCCGACAAATATGCCTTTCGCGCCGTCTTCGCCCCGCGGTGCAAACGGCGCGACCCCCTGGGTTTGGACTACTTGCCGGGTCGCGCTTTCCGCCGTTTCGCGGGCAGACCGTTTCGGCGTCTCGGCACGGGCTTCGTGGTATCGGCCGCGTCGAGCAGTTGCCGAAACTCGTGCTCCAACAGTTCTACGGCCTTCCCCAAAGCGCCAAGCTGCCCAGCCCGGACTATCGCGACCGATGGGTACAGCTCAAACGATGGCGGACGCAATACTTTCACGGCGTCGAGGGGTCGATTCCTGGCAATAAAGCGAGCAGGCAGCAGCCCGATACCATAACCGGACTGAACGAACGCTAGCTGCAAATGCATGTTGTGGATTTCAGCCGCAATTACCGGGGTGAAGCCGTCACGCTCCATCCGCTCGAGGAGCCTTGCCCGCAGTGGGCACCCGGGCGGATTGAGCACCCAGGGTGCGCTGCCCAGACTTTTCCAATCAGCGTGAAAATCGCCCGCGGCCCGTTGAACGATTTCCATGCGGTCGCGCGCGATGATATTCGTCAGCAGGGGCGGGGGCGCGGATTTACCTTCGGGCAAAAGCACGACTGCCACATCAAGCTCACCCGCGAGCAGCCGGCTGAACAATTCACCAGTAAGTTCGCTAATCAACCGAACTCGGACCTGGGGGTATTTTTCAGTGAGCGCCAGAATAGGGTCGATCAGCGTCCTCTCGGCGAGAGGATGCGAGAGCCCGATGCGCAAGAGGCCGTGAGGTTCAGCGTTGCTCGAGGTAAGAGATTTCAGCGTCTCCGCCCGCTGCAGCAGATCTCGTGCTTGTTCGAGGACTCTTGCGCCAAGGGAATTCAGACGCGGAGGTTTTACAGAGCGATCAAGCAACTCGGCACCCAAGGCAGCCTCTAGCCTTTGCACCTGCCGGGTAACAGCCGAGGGAGTCCGGAATAGACGATCGGCCGCACCGGCGATTGACCCGGCATGGGCGAACTCTACGATGGCGCGTAAATCGTCGAGCATGGCGATCTCCTAAAGCGTTCTTCTAATGATAGGCGCGGGCCCCAGCGCGGCTGCCGCCGCGCGCCCCGCTTACGCGCAACGCCAGCTTGGGGCCCCATTGCCCCAAGCCGGCGCTGCGCGTGGATCTCGTTTGCACCCCGGCGCGGCTGCCGCCGCGCGCCCGGCGTTATTGGCGCGGGCCCCGGCGCGGCTGCCGCCGCGCGCCCGGCTTACGCGCAACGCCAGCTTGGGACCCTATTGCCCCAAGCCGGCGCTGCGCGTGGATTTGGCGCGGGGACCGGCCGGAAACCCTAGGACGCTCTTTCGACGGGCGGCACATTCGTGCTTCAATGGCACTATATTCGTGAAGATAATGAAGTTGCAGAATCTTCGACCTTGCATCAGGATATGGCTACGGCGTGGGGAAACCACCCGGAGAGGAGTTCCATATGACGAAGTTCTTAACTCAGTACGCGGTGTGCGCGCTTGCGGTTGCTTTGATGGTGCCGATGGCGCAGGCGCAGGCGCAGCCGGCGGGATTGCAGGCCGCCTTCGCCAAGGATGCCGGAACGCTTTCCAGCAAATTCACCGGACTGGCGCGCGTTATGTCAGGCAAGTACGCCTGGAAGCCTGGCCAAGGCGTTCGCTCCGTCGCCGATGTATTCAATCTGATCATTACGGAGAATGGCATGCTTGCCGGTGTGCTTTCGGGCACAGCGAATACGGGAGCAAAGCCCGCGCCCATCACCGACCCGGAGAAAATGCAGGAAGCTCTGAAGTCGTCTTACGCCGAGTTGCAAAAAGCGATTACGGGGCTGACCGACGCCGACCTGCAGGCGCCGGTGAAACTCTTCGGAAGGGACATGACGAAGCAGGCCGCGCTAATGCTGATAATCGAAGATCAACACGAGCATCTGGGGCAGTCGATCGCGTACGCGCGCACCAATGGCGTGGTTCCGCCCTGGTCGAAGTAGGTAATAAATATTGCCTTAAAAGCGGCGCCGGGGGCCGGTTCGCGGCTGTGCCGGCTTCGCCCAGCGCCGCAAACGGCGCGCACCCCGCGTTTTGTGATGGACGCAGAATTTCCGATCGGTTTCATCGGCCTGGGCGCGATGGGAGAGGCCATGGCGCTGTCCCTGGTCAAGGCCGGCACGCGGCTCCTAGTCTGGAATCGCACCCCTGCCAAAGCTGAGATTCTAGCGGCGGCCGGCGCGGAGGTTGCCCGCGCGGCGGGCGACGTGTTCGCGCGCGCGGCAACTGTTTTCCTGATGCTCACCGACGGCGGAGCGGTGGACATCGTACTCGACCGCGGGGGCGCCACGTTTGCGGGCCGGGTGAGGGGACGCACCATCGTCCACATGGGCAC
The DNA here is from genome assembly GCA_035606395.1 of Terriglobales bacterium. Lineage (GTDB taxonomy): Bacteria > Acidobacteriota > Terriglobia > Terriglobales > SCQP01 > SCQP01. The sequence continues at coordinate 93,241 of DATNFK010000045.1, forward strand.
AACCTCGCCGGCCTATTCGCGTGGGCTCGAGGCGGACGTTCGATCCGCCGGGGGATATTACGTCGAAGCGCCAGTTTCCGGGTCACGCAAGCCGGCTGAGGCAGGGCAGTTGGTCGCCATGCTCGCCGGCGACGGAGAGGCCGTGGCCAAGGCTCGCCCGCTGCTGGCGCCAATGTGCCGGGAGGCGATCCTCTGCGGGCCGGTTCCGAACGCTCTCCTGATGAAGCTCTCGGTCAATGTGTTCCTAATTTCACTGGTCACGGGCCTGGCCGAAGCGGTACATTTTGCCGACTGCCACGGGCTCGATCTTACTCAATTCGTGGCAGCTCTCAATGCCGGGCCGATGGCAAGCGATGTTTCGCGCACAAAAGCGCCGAAACTCGTCGGCCGCGATTTCGCGGTCCAGGCAGCGATCTCGAACGTCCTGGAGAACAACCGCCTCATCGCTGAAGCGGCGCGCGAGGCGGGCATCGCCGCGCCACTTATCGATGTTTGCCACGCACTCTATGGCGAGACGCGCGGGCTCGGTTTCGGTAATGCTGACATAACTGCCGTTCTCAAAGCCATCGAGGCACGCAGCGATCTTAAATAGATGCGTTTGATTGGCGCGGGGCCGGAACGGGAAGAGTTTGGGGTGAGTGGAGGGAATCGAACCCTCGACCACTGGAGCCACAATCCAGCGCTCTACCAAGCTGAGCTACACTCACCGCACGGGTGGGGCCGCACAAAGCGGCTCCGACCAGTATACGCGAGAAGTCGTCTCATAATGCCGCAGGGGGCGGCGCTGGGCGCGTCTAATGCCGCTGGGCAACAGCCGCTTGCACGGCGCGCAACAGATCCTGAGGCGTGGCGCTGTCGGGGAGAGCGGTACCGTCGATGATGACAAGGGGCGTGCCGGTGAGGTGGTCGTGCAGCGCCAATTGCTGATCGCGCTGCAGTTTGGCGAAGAGATCCGAACGGGAAAAGGCGCTTGAAAGTTGGTCGCGGCTGATGCCATGGGAAGCGCAGAAGGCGGCAGCGCGGTCGAGCAGGGTTCCGGCGAAGATGTCGTTCTGATGGGTGAAGCAGTAGTCGCGCCAGTCCATGCCGAGTTTGACGCTGCGCGTATCAAGATAGCGGGCGATCAGGGCGGCATTGTAGGACCAGGGGTGATAACTGATGTGAAAGTCGCGGAACTCGAACGCGACGCGCGTGCCGTAGGCGGGGATGATGGTGCTCACGAGTTCCTGATGAAACGCGGCGCACTTGGGGCACTCGAGGTCCTCGTACATGATCATGTGAACCGATGCATGCGGGTTGCCGACGATCGGATCGGGGGGCGCGGCGGCGGGCGCCTGTGCGCCGGCCGCGAGGGCCAACGCCGTGCAAAACGCCAGCGCCATGAGGCCTTTTCTCATCATATTTCCCACTTTAGATGAAGACACGGAGGTCGCGCAAGTTGTTGCCGGTGGGGCCGGTTACCACCAAATCGCCAATGGCTTCGAGCAGCGGGGTGGTGTTGCATTGCGCCAAGGCTTGCCGGGGATCATGACCGGCGCGGCGCGCCCGAGCCCAGGTTTCGCCATTGACCAGAGCGCCGGCGGCGTGGCTCGATCCATCAACGCCGTCGGTACCGGCGGAGAGGAATTGGAAGCTTTCACCCGCCAGCAGTCCGGCCACGGTGAGCGCTACTTGCTGGTTGCGTCCGCCGGCGCCGGAATCAGGCGGGAGCCGGACGCGCACTTCGCCACCGGCGATCAAACACGGGCGGGCATGGGCGGCGCGGAGTTCGCGCCAGCGCGAAGCCAGATAATCGGCGGCGGCGGCGCATTCCGATTCGTCGGCGGCGGCGTCAAGGACGACCGGCGCATAACCCTCGCCCGAGGCAAGCTCGGCCACGAAGCGGCAGAGATCGGTGTTGGTCGCCAGCGCATGGGACTGCGAGCGCGCGAAGGTGGCGCTGCCTGGTTTGGGAGTCTCGCCCATTTCCAAATTGCGATGGGGCAGCCATTGGCGCAGTGACGCCTCTGCGTCGGCCTGGCTTGAGGGGTCGGGCAGCGTCGGGCCGGAGGCGACCTGGGAAAAATCATCGCCGGCGACGTCAGAGAGCACGAGCGTCCATTGTTCGACGGCAGCACCGGCGGCGGCGGCAAGTTGTCCGCCTTTGAAGCGGGAGGCATGCTTGCGGATCACGTTCATGGCCTCGATCGGCGCGCCACAGGCGACCAAGTCGCGATAGAGCGATTGCAAATTGTCCAAACCGAGGTTGGCGCGGGGCAGTTCCGCCATGGCTGAGCCACCGCCGGAGATGAGTGCGACGATTCGCCGCGGGGCCATGCTAGCGGCCGGGCTCGCGGCCAGTTCGCGCGCCGCGGTCAGCATCGCCTCGGCGGCGACCAGGCTCGCGGCGTTAGGGACTGGATGGCCGCCCGAGAACCATCGCGTTAATGGGTCCACTGCAACGGGCGCGGTTCCGGGGGCGGATACAAATGTTGGCTGCGCAGGCCATTCCCGACACGCGGCGCGCCAACCCGCGAGCATGGGCACGGCCGCCTTGCCGATCGCAATGACGAGGCTCTGGCGCGGCGGCGCGCCGGAAGAGCGCAGCAGTTCAGTGGCCTTGTCGCGGGTGAGGCGTTCAGGTGACAGGCGGCTCAGGGCGGAATCGAGCCAACGCCGCAGCAGGGTGGCCTCTCAGCTCGCCGGCGTGCCGATTCGGCGATCGAGATCGGCCACCAGTTGCGCGGTCAACTCGGCGATGCGGCGCCAGTTGTCGTCCTTCTCGGCCTTTTCGATCTCGCCCAGGGCCAGTTTCAGGCTGCTGGCGGCGGCGGCGTGGTCAAGGGCGACATCGCGGAGCGCCAGGCGCGAGGCGCGCAGCCGGGCGGCGCGCTTCAGCTTGCCGGGGGTCGAGGTGCCCTCGCGTTCATAATCGGCAATTTGAGTGCGTACCGCGAGGAGCGCCGCTTTCCAGTTTGTGGATTCAGCCGTCACCCCCACATTATGCCGGATACAGGAGCCGAGGGTTGCATGTTATTTGCGGCAGGCACTGGCGCCGGCTGCGCGGCCAGCAGATCGCGCAGCCGCACCGACAGTTCGTTGATGCGTTGCAGACGCAGTGCGAGCGGCGCCTGCAACCGCCGGCCAGCATCGGCGGCGAGCTCCGAGGCGAGGGCTGCGTTGCCGATGATGCCGGTGAGGGTGTTGTTGAGTTGGTGCTGCAGGACATCGTAGGGCAGCGCCCGCGGGCCGATGGATGCGGCGCCGCCGTGCGCCACGGCGGTGCCCACACGGCGCAGGTGGCGCAGATAAGCGGCGGAAAGATGTTGCTGCAGAATGAAGGCAAGTTTCGAGGCGGGCAGCCGCCGATCAAGATAGTCGACGATGCGCTCGCGCCAAGCGGGCGGGATGGCGGCGATGGCGGACGAAGTGGGCGCTTCGCCCAGCCAAAGAACCGGAGAAGAGCTGGTCGAAGGCGGCGGCGCGGCGGCAGCGCGCCCGAGCGCGTGGCTATCGCAGAGAATGAGGAGCCAGCCGCGCGCGGGGGCAACTTCGGGCGCTGTGTCAACCGCGGGCGCGATGGTGAGGGTGGCGGGAATATTGGTGGGCAAGGCGCGGCGCACCTTCTCGGCCAGCAGGGCGTCGTTGGTCAGTAGCAGAATGGCATGGGGCATAGGTTTCACCTTGGCTGGCATGCGCGGGCGCGCTCAGGCTTGCGCGGCGTAGGCATACTCCTTGAGCTTGCGGTACATGGTGGTCTTGCCGATGCCGAGCCATTTAGCGGCCAGCAATTTGTCACCCTTGGCCTGGCTCAGCGCGCCCAGGATGGCGTCACGCTCGATATCGGCCATGGCGCGCACGGCGTTCGACTCGAGGGCGGGGTTCTGCGCGCGCGCCGGCACATGCTGCAGAGTTGAGGGCAGCTCGTCGGCCATGCACACGGGTCCGGCGGCGAAGGCCAGGGTGCGCTCGACGCAGTTTTCCAACTCGCGAACGTTTCCGGGCCAGTCGTAGCGCATCATCCGCTCCATGGCTTCCTCCGAGAAGGTGCGCGGGGCCTTGCCAGGCGGGGTGGCGCGCTCGACGAAGTGTTCAACCAGCACTGGAATATCCATGGCGCGCTCCCGCAGCGGCGGCAGTTTGATGCTGACCACGTTTAAACGAAAGAAAAGATCTTTGCGGAAGCTGCCGTCGGCCACGGCGGCCTGCAGATCGCGATTGGTGGCGGCAACGATGCGGACATCGATTTTAACGCGACGCGAACCCCCGACCGGACGCACTTCTTTTTCCTGGATGGCGCGCAACAATTTAACTTGCAGGTCGACCGGCAGCTCACCAATCTCGTCGAGAAATACGGTGCCGCCACTGGCCACCTCCAGCAGGCCCTCGCGGTTCTGGGTAGCGCCGGTGAAGGCACCCTTGACGTGGCCGAACAGCTCGCTCTCGATGAGGGATGGCACCAGCGCGCTGCAATCGACGGGCAGAAACGGGCGATCGCGCTCGGCGCCAGTGTAATGCAGGGCGCGCGCGACGACCTCCTTGCCGGTACCGCTTTCGCCCAAGATCAACACGGAATACCGGCTCTGCGCCACCTTGCCGATGAGTCGAAACACGCGCTGCATCGCCGGCGAGGAGCCGATGAGATTGCCACTGGCATAGGGGCCGCGGGCCGACAGCCGCAGCCCGCGCGCTTCGCGTTCGAGCCGCGACTGGCGCACACAGCTCTGCATCAACAGGCGCATCTCCTCGACCTCGAACGGCTTGGTGACGTAGTCGGTGGCACCCTGCTTGATGGCGTCGACCGCCATGCCGACGGTGCTGTAGCCAGTGGTCAACAAGACCGGAACCAGGGGCCATGACTGACGCAGGCGCCGGAGTAGCTCGACTCCGCTCATATCCGGGAGTCGTACATCACACACCAGGACGTCGGGCGGATCTTGCTCCCACAAGCGCATGGCTTCGCGGGCGCAGGCCACGCCGGTGGCGCGGTAACCCAGTTGGGTGGCGAGGCTGGCGCAGATCTCGCGGACCGCCTCCTGATCATCTGCAATTACTATGTGTGGAATACCGGTCATAGGGTGGCTCTGCCTTTCTGCTGACGCTGGGGTAGGTGCAGATGGAGAGCCAAATTGGAGGGGGCGGGAGAAAAAACGCAAGTTCCACAAAGGGCATGACTTAGGGGACTGGGGTGGGCGAGGGTCGCGGGGGGAACGGTTCCCGGGCGCCGGCCGAAGTGCCAAAAGGGGAAGCGCGCGTTCGTAAATGGGAAGAGGATCGAGTGCGCTGGCTCCGGCGTGCAGCGGCTCCGGGTTGTTGCGCCGCTGCGACCGCCCGAGCTACATACTGTTGCCGGCGCGCACCAAGGCTTCGCGTTCGGGTTCGAGCGAGGTAGGTCGCCACGTCAGGCCATCGTCGTCGGAGGCAAACGCCGTGCCCACGGTTTCGGTCAGCGCGATCAGTCGATCGCCTTGGACCTGCACCGAGGCCATGGCCATCGCGGGCAGGCCATGGCCTCCGAGAGTCCAGGTTGCGCCCCAGTCGCGCGATTCGTACAGCCCGCGGGTGGTGGCCGCCAAAATCAATGGGGCCGAATCGGCATCGTGGCCGCCGGGCGCCCAGGTGATCTGGCGAATCACGGCGCGCACGCCGGGGCCGTCGAGGCTCAGGCGTCCGGGCTCGAAATGATGACCTCCGTCGGGGCTGCGAAGCACGTAGCCGTTGCCGGCAACAAAAAGCCATGACTTGTCGCCCATGGGAGGCAGTTGCAGCACCAAGTAGAGGGGCGCCGGAGCGGACGGCATCCAACTCCAGCTCTTTCCGCCATCGGCCGATTGGTAGAGTCCGGATTGGGTCGCCGCCCGCACTTCAAGCGAGTTCGTACCCGGACCCGCCAATTGGTAGACGTGATCGTGGGGCGCGGTGCGCACCAGCTGCCAGCGCTCCGCGCCGCGAACCGGCGCCGAGCCGCGAGCTGAGGCCGATCCGCGAACCTGCGCCGAACCCAGGAGATAGACGCCGTGCGAGGTGGCGGCGAGCAACCCGGCGCTCGACCAGTGCAGGCTATACGCGTCGCTCGATTGCGGCAACTGCGGCAACTGCTTCCAGCTTCCGGCGGCGTCGAGAAACACTCCGCCCCAGCCGAGATCGCCGGTGACGGCGACGTAGCGGCCATCGGGGGAGTCGGCCACGGCCGCCACCTGGCGGTTCGAGAATCCATCGTTGGCGGCGGCAAAGGTGCGCCCGGAGTCGGAACTGGCGATGACGCCGGCAAAATCAGTGCCCAGGAGGATGCGGCCGGCGGGCAGCAGCAGCACCGAATTGATGCGCAGGTCGGCGGAGCTGATGCGGGCCCAGGTGCCGCCATGATCGTGGGTTACCCAGAGGCCCTGGGTGGTTCCGGCGTAAATGGTCGCGGCATCATTCGGATCCTGGACCAGGGCGGGGGTGCGCCGGGCGGTGTATGGGATGCCCTGGATCTTGGCGAAGAGATTGCCTTTGTTGTCGCTGCGATAAATGCCGGAACAGGCGCTGAGGTAGACCGTCTCCGGATGGGAGCGGTCGACGGCGATGGAGAAAACGTCGGAGTCGTCAATCACGCCCTCACGCATTTGCCACCAGTCGTGGCCGCCATTTACGGTTTTCCAGGGCAGGTGCCAAGTGCCGACGTAGATCTCATCGGCGCTCTGGGGATCGATCGCCACGGACTCGATATTGGTCAGCTCGCGGTCGTGAGCGGGCGAAATGAGGCTCCACTGTTGGCCGGAATCCTGGCTGCGGTAGACGCCGTCAAGAGTTGCCGCGACCAAAGTGTGGGGATCGGAGGGCGCCTGGGCGAGCGCGCGCACCGCGTGGCCCTGCCACAGCGGCTGCCAGGAGTGGCCATCGTCGGAGGAGCGAAACACGCCGCCACCGGCCTGCCCCCAACTCCACAGCCCGGCAAACCACACACCATGCTGCGCGGGATCGGCGATCAGAGTTGCGACCACCCAGTCGTCGTGGTTGGCGACACGGCTCTCGAACTGCCAGTGACCGCCCGCGTCAGCCGAAACGAAGACGAGGCCGGTCGTGGTGCCGAGCAGAACGCGTCCCGGTTGGAACGGATCGGCGGCGAGAGCCCGCACTGTACCGCCAGGGGGCGCCGCCGGCAGAGGACTGGCGGCGAGCGATGCGATCAAGAGAAACGCAGCCAGTAGGAACCGCATAGGTCTAGGAATATTTGATTGTTTCACGTTCCCGCACCCTTGCCACTGGGGCAAACCCCTGACCCCAAAAAAAAGGGCGCGGGGCCGGAATGGGGCTCCCTGAGCCCCAATCCGGCGTCGCGCCGTACGGTTTTAGTTCGACCGCGAGCGGCTAACCCTTCTTGGAGGGTCGCGCCCGTGGACGGCGGACACGCGCCGGCTTGACGGCGCTCTCGTCGAAGGTCTGGCCCGGGCCGGTATAGCTGGCGCCTTGCGGGACGATCCAAACGGCGGCCGTTCCCGGCGTATCGGTGGACTGGCGCACCTCGATGCGATCGGCAGAGATGCCCTTTTCAGTGACCAGGTAGGCCTTTGCGTTCACCGCCCGTTCTTCGGCCAGCCGGGTGGTCGCCTCGGGCGAGAGTGCCCGGCGGCGTCCGCTGACTTCAGTCGAGGTGGCGGTACCGACAATGACGGCCTTGGAGGTCGCGTCCTGCTGCAACCGGAGGGCGGCGTCATCGAGGGCGGCCTTCGCCGCATTGTCAACCCGCGAACTGTTGGGTTTGAATTGCAGTGTGGAGGCCAGCGCGGCAGCCGGCGGCGGCGGCGGCTGTTGAATCGTCCCCTGCGCGGAGCAGGTGGCGGTGAGGCCGCGGTCGTCGGTCACGGTGAGTGATCCGTTCACCGGGCCGGGAGCGGCGCCGGTGGTGTCGACATGCACTGTGGCCTGGGTGGTCGTGTCAGGATGACCGGCGGAAATCTGCCAGGCATAGGTCAAGGGCCGCTGATCGGGGCTGGAGGCCTGAGCGTTAAAGGTCAGCGCCGCGCCCGCCGCAACCGGCGAGGAGGGATCCACAGAGCAGGAAGCGGTCGGAGGATTGCGTACCGGTTCGCGCACTTCGACGCTGGTAGAGCAATCAGCAGTGCCGCCGGAGCCGTTGTCGACGCGCCCGGTGATGGTGTACATCCCCGGTGCCAGGCCCGTGGTGTCGAGCGTGGCGGTGCTGTCGGACGGGGTTAGCTTGCCGCCCGTGGTCGTCCAAGAATAGGTGTAAGGCAGACCTTGCGGCGAGACAGAGGAGGTGAGGTGCACGGTGGCGCCCGGCTGCACTGTCTGGCTGTCGAGGTTGCAAGTAAGAGTGGGGGAGACAGGGGCCGGGGGCGGCGCCGGCACAGGGGGCGGCGGCCCAAAACTCAGCCCGAAAACCCAGCCCGGAACGTCTTCTTCGATGAAGCAGGCGTGGCAACTGTGGGAGTTATAGCGGTAACCGGCGTTGATACCCATCCAGGAGGTGGGGTTGACGCGAATGCCGACCGTCAAATCGAGGGGCGAAGGCACGCCAAAACGCGAAATCTGGGGCTTGTTCGCATAGCCAATCGGCACATTGCCGTTGAATTCGACGATGCCTTGCAGGCGCGATTGCAGCGGGAAAATTTCACCGAAGTCGTAATTGAACGTGTCCGGCAGGGGCAAAAATATCTTGCCGCCCGGGTCAGCGGTCCCGTTGTGGGTGTAGCCCAGGTTGACGGCCATTTCGCCACCCAAGCCGAACCACTTGTCAATCATGACATTCTCATTGAAGCTCGGTTCCGTGGTCGAGACGCCGAAGTTGTTGACGCCCAGCGAGAAACTGGGGGTATAGGGAAAATACTCGGTGAACTGGATCGCCAAGCCAATCGGGTCACCGCGATCCTGGGAGAGAAGGCCGAAAGTCGCGCCGACGCTCCAGTCATTAGGACCAATGGCCAAATCGTTGCGGTTACGGTCGGGTACACGCACGAACGGCGCCACTGGATTGAAACTGTTAAAGGTGCCGTTTCGGCCAAAGGTCAGTTGCGACCCGGCCGTGGTGCGAATGCGGCGATAGGCATTGGTGGTAAAGGTGAGTTCAAGGCGCTTGGTCACGCCCACCGTCCAACCGGTGTTGGCATCGGTGATCACCAACCCGCCCGGCCCACGAATATATCGCTGTAAATACACGCCAGTGCTGACCTGGCCCGGTAGCAGGGTTTCGGCAAATTGGGTATTCCAGATGCCCGGGGTGCCGGCGAGGGAGCCCTGCATCCGGCTGGCCTGGAAGGAGTCATTGAACAGTGGCATATGGCTCGTACCCTGAAACGGGTTGGGAGCCGAAGTCACAACGGCGGGTGCGGCCTTGGGGTCGTCCGCGGAGGCGGCCTTGGGGTCGTCCGCCGGCGCGGCCTTGGCGGTGGCAGACGCCGCAGTTGCGGTCGTTGTCGTCGCTTTGGTCTTTTTCGCCTTTTTATGAACGGTCGGGGTGACTGCCAGCAGCATCGTACTGCACAGGAGTGCGCTTGCTGTCACCGCCAGGGTTCGTTTCCAAGTTCGCATCGCTTCGGTTCGTATTGCTTCGGTTGTACTCGCCATCATTCGCCTTGCCTCCTCTTTTCGACCAGTGATCATTGGGAACACCCTCGTGCCACGCAGGTTGTACCCGTACTGCTTAAGCTCGGTAATATCGCAGCATGATTCCTTGACTGCCACAATTGTACATCACGACTTCAGGACTTCGCAATTACCTCACGCCGTGTGGCAGTGACTAAATGGTTAACCCCAACTGCAAGTTTCCGACTAAGACACATGCAACTCAGTGGCCAAAGTAGCAATTTTATTGCAGTTGGGAAGTCAACCCGGCGAAGACCCTAGATTAGGGCGGGAGAGAGCGGACTTTTGGCAGGAGGGGAGGCAACGCATTTGGGGGGTAGCGCAAATAAAGTGGGATTTTTTACCACTGTTGAAGTAAAAACCTTCCCCTACAGTACGAGGTAGTAAAGTGGAGAGATGCAACCAAGTCGGATTTTGCTGGCCGACGACGAGCCCAACGAACGCCATGGACTGGCCGAATTGCTCGCCACCTGGGGCTACGAAGTAGATGCCGTCTCCGACGGGGTTGAGGCGCTGGAGCACCTCTCGCGCACCTTTCCTCGCGCGGTTCTGACCGACATCCGTATGCCGCGCATGGACGGGCTGCAGTTGCTCGAGCGGGTGCGGCAGCAGTACGGCAAGCTGCCGGTGCTGGTCATCACGGGCCAGGGCTCGAAAGACGCCGCGATTGAGTGCCTGCGCCTGCAAGCCACCGATTACATCGAGAAGCCGATCAAGGGCGAGGAGCTCAAGGTGCGGCTCGCCGATATTGTCCGGGTGGAGGATCCGGCAGCCGGCCGCAACGGGGAGAGCGACGTCGCCGCCTTCGTGGGCATTTCGGCAATGGCGCAACAGGTGCGGGCGCTGATCGATCAAGTGGCGCCGACCACGGCGAGCGTATTGATCACGGGTGAAAGCGGCACCGGCAAGGAAGTTGTGGCGCGGCTGATTCACGCTCAAAGCCCACGCCGGGAGCGCACGTTTTTGGCGATCAACTGCTCGGCTATTCCGGAGAGCCTGATGGAGAGCGAAATCTTCGGCCACGAGAAAGGCGCCTTCACCGGGGCCCAGGAGCGGCGCGCCGGCTGCTTTGAGCTGGCCGAGGGAGGCACGCTGCTGCTGGACGAAATCGGGGAGATGCCCATGGCCACGCAAGCCAAGCTGCTGCGCGTGCTCGAAGATCGCCACCTGCGGCGGCTGGGCAGCAAGAGCGAGCTGGCGGTTAACGTCCGCGTCATCGCCGCCACCAACCGCCCGCCGCTGGAAGCTCTGCGCCTGAACCAACTGCGCAGCGACCTGTATTACCGGCTGAACGTTTTCAACCTCCATCTGCCGCCGCTGCGCGAGCATATGGAAGATCTGCCGGCGCTGTGCACGACGCTGCTCAAGCAGCTCAATCAGCGGCACGGGCGCAGCATCACCCATGTTTCGCAAGCCGCCATGGCGATGCTGGAACGCCACCGCTGGCCCGGCAACGTCCGCGAGCTGCGCAACACGCTGGAGCGCGCGCTCATCCTGGCGACCGGCACGACGATCGAACCGCAACATTTAGGGGATTTCAATCCAGTGGCGGCGGTCGCGGCGGCGGGGGCGGACTCAGGCAGCGCGGCGGCGGCGGCCGAGTTCGAGGATGCCGAGGGCAGCGTGCGCGTGCCGCTGGGCGCCACCGTGGCCGATGGCGAGCGGCTGCTAATCATCAAGACGCTGGCGCTGGAAAACAACAACAAGACGCGCGCCGCCGAGAAGCTCGGCATTAGCCTCAAGACGCTGCAAAATAAGTTGAAGGAATACCAGAGCCGGGTATAGTCCGCCGCCAATATGAAGCTGAAGACCAAGCTCACGCTGGCCATCGCGTTACTGGTGCTGCTGGTGCTGTTGGCGGTGAATCTGGTTTATATCGCCGGTATCATTCAGCAACGCCTGCAGGAGGTCTACACCCACTCCAGCGTCATCGCCGAACAGGTCGTCGCGGAAATGAACCAGGAACTCGCCGCCGCCTACCGCGCCGGCGAAGTCAAGCCGGCGGACGCGCAGAGCCTGACCCAATTTGTCAACGGACTGACCACCAGCCCGGCGCTGGGCGCGCTGCTGGCGGCCGACAGCGGATTTGACCACACCATTCGCGATATCGCCGTGGTGGGACGGGACGGGGTGGTAGTGCTCGACTCCAATCCGCTGCTGGAAGGCACGCGCGCGCCCAGCCGCAGTCTGCTCAACGACGTATTGGGGAGCGGACTGGCGCATCAGGTGGGAGCAATTTTTTTGAGCTCCAACATTTACAACGTGACGCTGGCCACCAACGTCGGCAACCAGCCCATGGGCGCGGTGGACGTGGGCGTCGACATGGTTCTGCTCAAGCAATCAATGATCGGGGAGATCAAGGGTCTGGCGATCGACGCGGCGCTGATCATCCTGTTGGCCACCGGAGTGGCCTGGGGCTTGTCGGACCTCGTGCTCCATCCGCTGGGCCGCATCAGCGCCCAGCTTGACGCGCTGGGATTGGCGCCGGCCAACAATGCGGTCAGCGTTGTCGCGGGCGGCGAGGCGGGGGCCGAGAATGGGGTCGACTTCGGCGCGGTGTCGACCAAGATCGAGCGTCTCGGTCGCCGCATCGCCGACGCCCGCCAGGTCTATAGCGCGCTGCAAGAAAACGTCAGCCACGTGCTCGACAGCCTGGAGGAAGGCTTGCTGCTGTTTGACGCGTCCGGACAAAGCATCATGGCGAGCGCCGCCACGCCGCACATGCTGGGCCTCGAGCCCGGCGCGGTGGTTGGGCGCGCAGTCGAGGAGCTCTTCCCCGCCCCCGGGGGCCTGGACCGAGCGGTGCGACTGGCGGTGCGCCAGCAGGTGGCCATGGAGGCGCGGGAGGCGGTTCACAGCGGCGGGCGCACGCTTCTCGTCCGCCTCGATCTGGTGCGCGATCAGGGCAGCCTGGGGGGCCAGCGCAGCGGGGCGCTGCTGACGCTGCGCGACGCCGAGCCGGTCAATCGTCTGGAGAACGAACTCGAAGTCGCCCGCCGCCTTTCGGCGGTCGGCCGGCTCACCCGGGGCGTCGCGCATGAGGTCAAGAATCCGCTCAACGCCATGGCCATCCATCTCGACCTGTTGCGCGAAAAGGCCGGTGCCAACGCCAATGGCTTGCAGCCCCACGTCGCCATCATGCGACGCGAAATAGAGCGGCTGGATCGGGTGGTGCGCACGTTTCTTGACTTCACCAAACCGGTCGAAGTGGACATGGTGCTGGTGGACTTGAGTCTTTTGGTGGAGTCGGTTGAACAACTCGCGGCCGCCGGGGCCGCCGCCCAAAATGTGCGTATTGTGGTAAGGGCGCCCCATCCCGGCCCGCAGGTCTGGCTCGATCGCGACATGATCGAGCAAGCGTTGCTCAATCTCATCAATAATGGAATACAGGCGATGTGCGATGCCCCGGAGGGCGAGTTGCGCCTCGAAGTGTGGGAACAGGATCAGCACGCGATGATACGAGTGCGCGACCAGGGAGTGGGCATTCCGCCGGAGAACCGGGACAAGGTCTTCGACCTATACTTCACCACGCGGCAAGAAGGCACCGGCATCGGCCTCACCTTCGCCGCCAAAACCATGCAGCTTCACCATGGATCAATTGAGCTGGAACCAAGCGAGCGAGGCGCCAGCTTCCTGCTCCGCTTTCCACGTCGACGCGGGGGGACGGCCGTATGACGAGCCGCTCGCTTGCACTCGCTCTCGCGCCGGCTTTGGCGCTGGTCACGTTGCAGAGCGGCTGCGCTTTGTTTCACCGGCAGCCAGTGCCGCCGCCCATCGTGGTGATCGAGCCCCCAATCATTTTGCAGGTACCCAACACGGCGCCGGCGCCGGTGGCGCCGCCGCCGGTGCTCGATCCCGATACATCTTCGCAGCCGCCGCTGAACGCCGCGACACCGCCGCCGCCACCCGCGCCGCGGCGCAGTTATACCCGCCACGCCGAGACCACGCCACCGCCCGCGCGCCCCGCCGATCACCCCCCGGCGCCGGCGACCGACGACACCCGCGACACGCCGCCGCCGCAGCTCACCACGACGCTCACGCCGCAGCAACAACAGGAGGACCGGCGCAAGACGCTGGACATTCTCAAGCGCATTGGGCCGCAACTGAACGCGCTCAGCCGGCGGAGCCTGAACTCCGAGGCCAGCGCCACGCGTTCGCAAGCCAGCGAGTACGTGACCCAATCGCAGCAGGCTCTGGCACAAGGCGACCTGGTGCGCGCCCTGACCCTGGCGGACAAAGCGCAAACGCTGACTCGTTATTTATTGGGCGGCGGTTAAACTATCGGCCGAAATAGGCGGCGTTGGTGGCCGCATACGACTTCCACTGTTCCGGGAGGTCGTCGAGGGCGAAAATGGCCGACACCGGACACACCGGCACGCAGGCGCCGCAATCAATACACTCGACCGGGTCAATGAAAAGCTGCACCGCCTCGGCGTGTTCGTTTTCGTCCTTCTTGGGGTGAATACAATCCACCGGGCAGGCGTCGACGCAGGCGCTGTCTTTGGTTCCAATGCAAGGCTCGGCAATCACGTAGGCCATAGAGGTGTCAGTATACGGCTAAAGCCATGTTGATTGGAAAGGTTTTGCTTTAAAAGGCGCGGGGCCTCGCGCGGCTGTCGCCGCGCGACCCGCTTAGGCGCGGGTGCCGGCGGGGCTACCGCCTTGCGCCCTCCGGGTTGGGTTGACTGCCGGGCGCGTGGCGCTCGCCGTCGCTGATGAAGCGGCGGGTGGGATGCAGTTCAAAATATTTCATCCACTTGTCAAACTCGGGCGTGAAGACCTGGATGCGCGGCAAGCGCGCGCCGTTCAACCCAGCCATGTAGGGAGACGGCGCGGGGCCGGAGCCGACCAGCACCACCGCCGGATAGTGCCATTTCACCTCGACCGCCTTGCGCCCCACGGTTCCGCTCCAGCTTCCCTCCACCGTCAAATGGGCGTCGGCAGGCAGGGGTGAGATGCCAAAGGGAAGCGCGAATGACACCACGTCGTACCCGGGCAGCCATTGGTTGATGTAGTACTGGCCGAGGCCGATTTCTTTTTCAATCGTGGCCGCCGGAATGCGGTTCAAATAGGGATGCGTGTAGGTGTGATTGCCGATTTCCGAGCCCAGCTTCAGCAGCAGGTCGAGTTTCTTCTGGAGGAACTCGCGCTGCTTGAAGGGACCGGTACCCGGATTAATAAAAAACGTGCCGTGGGGCGGAAATTCCGGATGCGTTTTGGCGAAGTCAACCCAGTGCGCGAGGGCGCAATCGGGCGCGAGCTCGCCCTCGGGCGTGAATTTCACCTGGAAGGCCGAGCCGTCGTCGAAGGTCAGCACCACCGGGGTCGTGCCGGCGGGCAAGGTAAAATCCCCGGTAATATATTGACGGAGCGTGATGGGGCGAAACCCGGCCGCGTCCAACCGCGCGAGGTCGCTGTCGAAGCTGGGGAACGAGCGTCCCCAGCGGGCGTCCTTGCCGAAGTTGTGGTACACCAGTATCATCACCTGGCCGCGCGGATTGGGCGGAAGGGGCGCGGCGCGAAGCGGAATGAGCGGAATCAGGGTGACAACGAGCAAAGGCAACAGCAATCGAAAACGCAGCTTCATGTTCTTTGAATTTTAACTTTGAATCCTGACCGGGCCGGAGGAAATTTGTCGCCATTGATGCAAGGAAAAACCGTGGTCGTGATGGGCATCGCCAATCGCTGGAGCATCGCGTATGGCATTGCCCAGGCGCTGGTGCGCGAAGGCGCGTCGCTTATCCTCACCTATCAGGCCGAGCGCGTCAAAAAATCAGTGGAAGACCTGGCCCGCGATTTGGGCGGGGCCAGCACGCACTGGTGCGACGTCAGCCAGGACGAGTCAATCGCCGCGTTTTTCAGCCAGTTCGAGGGGCGCACCCTGGATGGCGTTGTGCACAGCATCGCCTTCGCCAATAAGGAGGACATCGACCGCCCTTTTCTTGTCACCAGCCGCGCCGGCTTTGCGCTGGCGCTCGACGTCAGCGCCTACTCGCTGGTGGCCGTGGCGCGCGCGGCGGCGCCGCATATGAACGCCGGCGGAGGCATCGTCACGCTCAGCTACCTGGGCGCCACGCGGGTGGTGCCCAACTACAACGTCATGGGTGTGGCCAAAGCCGCGCTCGAAGCCAGCGTGCGCTACCTGGCGAGCGAGTTGGGACCGCGTCAGATTCGCGTCAACGCGGTTTCCGCCGGCCCGATCAAGACCGCCTCGGCGCGCGCCATCAAGGATTTTTCCTCGATTCTCGACCAAGTGGCCACACGGTCACCGCTGCGGCGCGTGACCGACACCGCCGAGGTGGCCGACACGGCCCTCTTTCTGCTCAGCCCGCTGGGGCGCGGCGTCACCGGCGACGTTGTGTTTGTGGACAGCGGCTACCATATTCTCGGCGTTTGAGGATTTCTCCCATCGCGGTACTGGGCGGCGGGCTGGCGGGGCCGGAGGCGGCGTGGCAGATCGCCAGCCGCGGCCTGGAAGTCGAGTTGTGGGAGATGCGGCCGCACGTCTCCACTCCCGCGCACCAGACCGGCGCCTTCGGGGAGTTGGTGTGTTCCAACTCGCTCAAGTCCGAGAGCCCGAACAGCGCGCCGTGGCTGCTGAAAGAGGAACTGCGGCGCTCGGGTTCGCTGCTTCTATCCTGCGCCGCCGAAGCGGCGGTCGCAGGAGGCCAATCGCTCACGGTGGATCGCGATCTCTTCTCCGCCGCGATCGAGCGCGCGCTATGCCAGCACCCACGCATTCATGTGCGCCGCGAGGAGGCGCTGCGGCTGCCGGAAGCACAGATCACCGTACTCGCCACCGGTCCGCTCACCTCGACGCCGCTGGCCCAGGATCTCGCCCGCATCACCGGGCGCGAGCACCTGCATTTCTACGACGCCATCAGCCCGATTGTCGAGGCGGATTCACTGGCGCGCGATCGCGTATACGCCTTATCGCGCTACGGCAAGGGCGGGGACGATTATCTGAACTGTCCGCTTGACCGGGCCGAGTATCAGCGGTTTTACCGGGCTCTCATCGCCGCCGAGAGTTACCCGTTGCGGGCCTTCGAGGAGCCTAAGTTTTTTGAGGCGTGCCTGCCGCTCGAGGAACTCGCCCGGCGCGGCCCGGAGACGCTGCGCTTTGGCCCCATGAAGCCAGTCGGACTTCCCGACCCGCGCACCGGGCGGGTGCCCCACGCTGCGGTTCAGTTGCGCCGCGAAAACGCCCGCGCCGATTCGTACAACCTTGTCGGCTTTCAGAACCATCTTCGCTTCGCCGCCCAGGCGGAAGTGCTGCGATTGATCCCAGGCCTCGAAGCCGCCCGTTTTCTTCGATTCGGCCAGGTACACCGCAACAGTTACCTGCAGGCCCCCACTGTTCTTGGGCCGCGGCTGGAACTGCGCGCCCGGCCCACTATTCACGTTGCCGGCCAGTTGTGCGGCACCGAGGGATACGTCGAGGCCATCGCGACCGGCTACCTGGCCGGTCAATTCGCCGCCGCCCAGGCGCGCGGCGTCGCACTCGAGCCGCCGCCGCGGGCCTCGGCGCTGGGCTCGCTGTTGTATTACATGCTGCACGCGCGTCCCGACGCCTATGCGCCCGCCAACATCACTTTCGATCTGCTGCCGCCGCTCGAGGCGCCGGAAGCGGATCGCGAGCGCCGCCGCCAATTACAGTGCGAACGCGCGCTCGCGGCTCACCAGCACTGGCTGGGCGAGGTCGCCGCATGAGTCGCTCCATGCCGCTGGCCGCGCTGGTGGAGGAATTCCTGCGCCTGCACTTGCAAGGCGAACGTAATGCAAGCCCGCACACGGTGCGAAATTATGGCGCCGACTTGCGGCAGTTGCTTGAAGCGCTGGGCGCGGAGGCCGCGATCGAGACGGTCACGCTCCAGCAACTCCGCGATTACCTCGCGCGCAGCTTTGACGCCGGCCGCGGCAAAGCCACCATCGCCCGGCATCGTGCCGCCGTGCGCTCGCTCTTCCGCTACGCGGTGCGCCAGCGCTACCTCGCCGATTCGCCGGCCCGGCTGCTGGCCACACCCAAACTGGCGCGGCATTTGCCTGAAATTCCCACGACCGAGCAGCTCAACCAATTACTCGACCAGCCCCCGGCCGAACCGGGACGCTCGCCGGAACGCGACCGCGTCATCCTGGAATTGCTTTATGGGTGCGGCCTGCGCGTGAGCGAATTGGTCGGCCTCAACGTGCGGGATCTCGACTTCGACCAAATGCTGGTGCGGACCATCGGCAAAGGCCGCAAGGAGCGGCTCGTGCCTTGCGGGCGCAAAGCCGCCGAAGCGGTGCGCGCCTATCTCTCGGTTCGTCCGCCGCCAGTCGCGAGCGCCCGCGCCGCCCTGCTGCTCAACCACCGTGGCGGACGGCTCACCACCCGCTCGGTCGCCCGCATCGTCAAGGCCGCCGCGCGCGCCTTCGGCTTACCGCTCGATCTGCATCCGCACTCGCTGCGCCACGCCTTCGCTTCGCACCTTCTCGGTGAAGGCGCCGACCTGCGCGCGATTCAGGAGATGCTCGGCCATAGCAGCCTGGCGACCACACAGCGCTATACGCGAACCGAAATCAGGCAATTAATGGAAGTTTACGATCGCGCCCATCCCAAAGCGCGCTCCTAATCGGCTTCAGACCTGGAGCACATCGCCGGGACGCGCCACTATGGCATAGAGCACCGGGTTGATGTACAAGCCCAGGATCAGCCGGGAAATCATGCCGGCCACGATGACGATGGCGAACGGACGCTGCGTGTCGCTGCCGATGCCATGCGATAGCGCCGCGGGCAACAGGCCAATGCAGGCGACCAGCCCCGTGATCAGGATCGGCCGCAGGCGCAGCACCGAGGCCTCGATCGTCGCCTGGCGCATATCCTCACCGGTCAGGCGCAGCTTATTGATGTAGCTAACGAGAATGACCGCGGTCTCTACCGACACTCCGGTCAGCGCCAACAACCCAAGAATCGAGGAGACGCTGAAGGCGGTGCCGGTCCACCAGAGCGCCAGCAGGGCGCCCTCGGGCACGGTCAGCACGACGCCGAGGGCGATCACCACCGGGAATTTGATATTGCCGTACAGCGCAAACAGAATCATGAAAATCAGCAGAATCACCAGCGGGCCGACGACGGAGAGCTGCTGCTTGGCGGCCAGGAACTCGCTGTACTCGCCGCCCCAGACCATACGGTAGCCGTAGGGCAGGCGCACCGCCTTGGCCACCGCCGCCTGGCCGGCCTCGACCGCGTGCTGGAGATCGCGGCCTTCAATCGAGTACTGCACGCCGATGTACCGTTCATTGTTTTCGCGGTAAATGAACGACGGGCTATCCTGCTCCGTCACCGTCGCCAGTTCGCGCACCGGTATTTGCTGGCCGCTGGGAGTGCCGACGAGCAGGTCGCCGATGGCGGGTATGCTGCTGCGATACTGCGGTTGCATGCGCACCACCAGGTCGAACAACTTCTCGCCCTGCTGCACCTGGGTTGCCGGATCGCCGCCCACGCCCGCTTCGACCACCTGCTCGACGTCTGCGACGTTGATGCCATAGCGGGCGATGGCGGCGCGATTCACATCGACCGCGATGCTCGGCTGCCCCAGTTCTTTGACCACCGTTAGTTCGGCGAAGCCCGGCACCTTGGCCAGGGCGTCGCGGACTTTGAGCGCATTGGCCTGGAGCGTTGCCAGGTTGGGACCAAACACCTTCACCGCGAGCGCGCTCTTGAGGCCGGTCAAGGCCTCATCCACGGCGTCCTCGGCGGGCTGGGTGTAGTTGAAGATGATGCCGGGATATGTATCCAGGCGTCTTTGCAAGCTGTCTATCAGCTCCTGCTTGGTGTGATCCTGACTCTTGCTCCACACGGGGTCCGAGTAGGGGCGCAGGCCAACGTAAAACTCGCAGTTGAAAAACCCGGTCGAGTCGGTGCCGTCGTCCGGCCGTCCCAGTTCCGAGCCGACGTCGGTCACCTGCGGATACGACATGAGGATGGAGCGGATCTGGGGCGCAACGCGGCTCGCCTCTTCAAACGAGATCGTGTAGGGCATGGTGGCCCGCACCCAGAGCGCGCCCTCGTCCAAGTGCGGCATGAACTCGCCGCCGATGAGCGGGGCCAGAAGCAGCGAGGCGGCAAAGACAATCACCGTCCCGATGACGACCAGCCATGGGTGGTCCAAACACCAGCGAACCTGGCCCCGGTACCAGCCCTTCATCCACTCCAGCGGACGATTGACGGTGACCTTGATGCCTTTTTGAAACCAGAACGAACTCAGCACCGGCACCAGCGTCAGCGTGATCACCAGCGAGCCGATCAGGGCCAGCCCCATGGTGTCGGCCATCGGGCGGAATAGCTTTCCGCTCGGCCCGGTGAGCGCGTAAATCGGCAAATACGCGGCGATCATTACCGCCACCGAGTAGAAAATGGGGCGGTCGACGTCCTTGGCGGCGGTGACGATCAGCTCAATCAACGAGTACTCGCGTCCGCGCCGCTCCTCCATTTCGCGGTAAATGTTCTCCATCATCACGACGGTGCCGTCAATGATGATGCCGAAGTCAATCGCCCCGATGGACAGAAGGTTGGCGGGTATCCCCCAGGCGTGGAGAAAAATGAAACTGAATAACAGCGCCAGCGGAATGGTCAGGGCCACGATCACCGCCGCACGGAAGCTGACCAGGAGCAGTATTAGCACGATCAGCACCAAGATGATGCCGCGCAGCAGGTTGCCCTCGACCGTATCGGTGGTCAGCCGCACCAATCCGCTGCGATCGTAAAAGGGATGGATCTTAACGTCGGGCGGCAGGGTGGCGTTGAGCTCCGCCGTTTTCGCCTCGACTGCCTTGAGCACATTCTGGGCCTGCGCCCCGGTCAGCATCAGAATGACGCCCTCGACTGCGTCATCATTCTTGTTGAAGCCAAACTCACCCAGCCGAGGTGCATGGCCGATTGCCACGGTGCCCACGTCGGAGATGTGCACGGGAGCGCCGTTCACGCTCGCCACGACAATGGAGCCGATGTCCTGCTGATTCTTGACCAAGCCCAGCGCGCGCACGTAATAGAACTGGCCACCCTGGGAATAAAAGCCGCCGCCGGTGTTGGCGTTATTGGCGGAGAGCGCCGCCATGACTTGCTGAATGGTCAGGTGGTAGTTGTACAGACGCGCCGGATCGAGCAGCACCTGGTACTGCATGTCGGTGCCGCCGAAACCGCTGTCGTCGGCCACGCCAGGGATGGACTTGTAGGCCCGTTCCACCGTCCAGGTCTCGATCGTTTTCAGATCCTGCGGGCTGCGGTCGGGGCTTTCCAACACGTATCGGTAAATCAGGCCGCTGGGGCTGGAGAGCGGTGACAGGCTGGGCGCCACGCCGGGCGGCAACGTGGCGTCGGCGAAGCGCTGGAAGGCTTGCTCGCGGGCAAAATAGTTATCGGTGCCGTCCTCGAAAGTGAGCACGATATGCGACAGCCCATAAAGCGAGATGGAGCGCATGTAGACCAGGCCAGGCGTGCCGTTCATGGCCAGTTCCAGGGGCAGGGTGATCAGGCGCTCGACTTCCTGCGAGCTGTGTCCCGGCCATTGCGCGATTAAATCGACCAATGGCGGCGACAGGTCGGGGTAGGCGTCCACCGGCATTCGATTGAACGAGATGACGCCTGACACGATCAGCAGCACCATCAGGATCAGCACCAGGAACCGCTGCTGAAGCGCGTATTGGACGATGCGATTAATCATTTCTGAAACGAGTTGGCGAATTGCACAAACAGGCTGCCGTTAGCGACCACCGCTTCGTCCGCGGCCAAGCCTTGTGTAATCTGGGTGAAGCCGTTTTGCGATTGCCCCAGCGTCACCAACCGCTGGGCGAATTGGTTTTGGGCGCCGCTCTGCACGTAGACAAAAGGCATGTTCTGGTCGTCATGCAGCACGGCCGCGTCGGGAACCACGACGATGTTGCGCAGCGTACCCGCATCCACAGTGGCGGTGACATACATTTGCTTCTTCAGCTCGTAGCGCGGATTGGCGGTTTCGATGCGCGCCTGCAGCGTGCGCGAGTTGGGGTCGAGAGCGGGACTGACAAACTGGATTTTGCCGCGAAACGTTTCAGGATAGGCGTCGGTTGAAATCGTGACCGGGTCGCCGACGTGAACATAGGCGAGATCGCTTTGGTACACGTTGGCCAGAACCCATACCGTGCGCATGTCGCTGATCACGAAGCACTGCGTGGCTCCGCCTTGCAGCAACTGGCCGGGGGAGACGTCACGCTCAACCACCGCGCCGGCAATGGGCGCCTTCAGCGGAATCTCGGCCATTGGGGTCACAGCCGTTGAAGCCGTCGGATTGGGAAGGCCCAGAATGCGCAGTGATTGCTCGGCCGCTTCCACGTCAGCCTGGGCCTGGGCCTGGGTGCTTTCCGCCTGCTCAAGGTCGGCTTGGGCGATGGCGTGATGGGCGTACAGATCCTGGTCTCGCAGGTACACCTTTTTCGCCAACGCGAGCGCGTCGCTGGCTTTCAAATAGTTGTTGCGCACTTGTGCGAAGTCGGGGCTGGCAATCTCGAGCAGCGGCTGGCCCTGGGCCACTTGCTCACCGGGAACGACCAAAATACGCGCCACCGGTCCTGACACCTGGCTCAGAACGGGCGTGGTGGCGAACTGGTTGTAGTCCACATTGCCGGTCAGTCGCAAAACGCGCGTCCAGTTGGTGCGCGCCGCCTTCACCACCTGCACATGGCTCATCTGGTCAGTGGGTACGCTGAAAAGCGAGGCCGCGGGGGCAGCCGTGCCGGCGTTGCCGGTCGCCGCCGCGCGCGCCGCCTCAGTCTGGTGGCAGCCGGCGGCCGCCAGCGCCGCCGCCACCATTCCCGCCAGTAATAAAAATCGAATATGTTTCATGGCAAGTTCCTGGTGCCCACGGCTTCCTTGAGTTGTTCCAGCGCCAGCATGTAGGTGGCCAGCGCCTGCCTGTAACCGAGTTCGGTCGAACGATAGGTGCGCTCGGCGTCGAGCAGGTCGAGCAGGCTCGAGGCGCCGCGGCTGTATGAGTATTGCCGGATGTCGAGCGCTTGCTTGGCCTGGTCGCGGTACCCCGAAGTGTAAAGCTGGATGATTTTTGCCCCTTCCTGGGCGGCCTCGAAGGCGGTAGCCACATCGGTCAACACCTGTTCATTCGCCTGCCGCGCCTGGTCCTGAGCCTGGGTCGTGGCGGCGACGGTGCGCGCAATCTCGCCCTGGTTGCGGTCGAAGATCGGAATCTCGATGCTGAACAGCGTGCCTACGTCGTTGAGCGCACCTACGTGGCTGTACTCGATGGTCGTGGTCAAGTTGCGCTTGCCGTTGGCCTGGGCCAGTTTGTGCTGGCTCTCGGCCGCGGTTACCGCCAAGCGGGCGGCATTCAGGTCGGGGCGGTTCTTAAGCGCCAGCATTTTGAAGTCGTCGGCATTGCCGTGGACAGCCTCGAAGGTCAAATCACCGGAGACGTCGAAGTTCGCCGGCAACGCAGACAACCCCACCTGCTGGCGCAGCGCAATCAGCGCCTGTGCCAAACCCAGCGTGTCGGCGCTCACCGTATTTTCGAATTGCAAGGTCTGGAGCTTGATGGTATCGAGGTCACCTTCGCTCATCGCGCCGGCGTTGTATTGCGCCTGACTGATCGAGGTAGTGTTCCGCCAACTGGCGAGATCCTGCTGGGCGAATTCCAAACTCGACTTGTCGAGAAGCGCGCCGATGAATTGCTGGGCCACGTTGAAGCGCAGGGTGCGGACGTTGTCGTCCACCTGGGCGCGCACCACCGCGGTGGCATCGCGCGCCGCCTCGACCCGCGCCTGGCGCTTGTGCCCGCGCTCGATGGTGAAGCCGACCGAGGCATCGTATTCCGCGGTGGTGTTTAGGTAGTTGAGAGTGATGCTCTTGGGGTTGAAGACCGGCAGGAAGAGCGCATCCCAGGACAAAATCGGATTCGGACGAATCGCCGCCGTGACTTCCTGCGCCTGGCTTTGCGGTATCTGGGTGCGTGCGGCCGCAAGCGCCGGCGAGTGGGTCAGCGCCAGTTGCATCGCCTGCTCCAAGTCAACCTGGACGGCCGGCGCCTGCGCCGGCGGGGCGGCCGCAGGGGTTTGGGCGTGCAGCGCCAAACCTAACAAGAGTAGGGGGAAGCTGCGAAATGTCCGCAAGCGCATATGTAGGAGCAGTACCTGGGTCAGCTACAGGTAGAGGGGACGAGCGCCGACGCGCCCTGGTTTCAAGTATTTAGCTGGCTACTTCGCGTTTTGGAATTCGGCCAACTTGGATTGCACCCGGTCTTTAATCCAGTGCGGATCCCACCACTCCACCGGATTCACCTGGACGCCGTCGATCAGCATGCTGAAATGTAAATGGTCGCCTCCGGCGAGGCCGGTTGAGTCGCTGTGAGCGATGAGCTGGCCCTGCGTCACGTTGTCGCCCGCCTTGACCTCAAAATCGTTGAGGTGGGCATAGAGCGACATCAGCCCGTAGCCGTGATCGATCAAAATGCAGTTGCCGTAGATGCCAAAATACTTGGCCCAAATCACGCGCCCTGAATTCGCGGCTTTGACCGGAGTGTGCCGCACCGCGGCGAGATCGTAGCCAAGGTGGTCTTCCTGGTCAATGATGCGGCCTTGATACTGGTAGGAGCGGTGGTCGGCGAAGGACGCTTCCACGGCCGAGTTGCCCAACTGGGTGAAAGCACCTTGCCACAGGAATTGCGGCAAGCTCTGCTTCGAGGCGTCAATCAACTCCTGGGTGTCGGTGCGCCGCAGGTCGCGGTTCACCAGCAAGAAATTCTTCTCCGGATCATGCTGGTCGCTGATGCTGGGCGTGTTCGCGATGATCGGCATCACCACGCGCTCGATAAAGGCATCGTCAATCGGCAGTGTGCGCGCGTGAAACTTTTTGGGAAACGTCTTGACCGGAAGCGGCGCGGTGGCCTGGTTACCGGCCGCGTCGCGCGCGACCAGGTGCGGCTGGGAATCGGCCGGAGCATTGTAGGGAAAAGCCAGCAGCGCGAACATGGTGCCTGGCGCCGACGCGTTGGGCAATGGATAGCCGGGGAAGAAGAGCCCCGCCATTTCGACTCCCGACTGATCGGCCGCGCCGCTGAGGTGGTATACCACGACCGCCGAACCGCCCTGGGTCAGGTACTGCTGGGTGGTGAGCGACGAAATACGGGGCGGCCGCGAACTGATGGTGATCGCGCGGCGGAAAACGCCGGTCGCGCCGCGCAAATTGGCCGAGCGCGCGGTGACGAACAAATCGGCACTGCCGTCGGCGAGTTCCGTGTGCGCCGCTCGTCCGGCCTGGAAGGAGAAGTGCACCACCGGCGGCGCATCGCCGAGCGTGAACCAATGGCGCGCCGCGAATGTCTGCCGCCCCAACGGGATGGTTTTCCCCGCTTGTTCCATCGCGGCCTCGACCGAGGCGACGCCCGAGGGCGAGGCGACGTCGAAGGTCAGCAGCTTGTTCGCGCCGACCGCCGCCGGCAGGTCGGGCGCGGTGATGGTCGGAGCCGATCCGCGCAGCCAGGCGTAGCTAATCGCACCCAGCACCAAAACCAAGATCAGGAGGAGCATCGAGCGCAGCCGATGCGTGGGAGCGGAATCCAGTGTTGCCACTCAAAGATTATAGAGGCTTGGGTCTAATGATTGGCGCGGGCCCCGGCGCGGCTACCGCCGCGCGCTCCTAATTCCATGGCCCTCAATGCACTTCGCTCGCCAGTCCGTCGGGCGACCACGCATGCACGATGGTCGCCGCAAGATGCCCGATCAATAACTCGGCGGCGTTATCAGCCGTCCACGACTGGTCTTTGTTGCCCCAGGTGAAGAGGGAGATGATCACCGGGCCGCTCGCCGCGTAAACCAGAGCCACGTCGTTGCGGACGTCGTCAAGCGAGCCTATCTTATCGGCGATGGGCGATAATCCGTCGCGCGCGGCGGAGGTCGGCAGGTAGCGCGGCAACATGTCGCGGTCCTGCTGATTGCGCATGATGGTAATCATGTCGTGGCAAAGCGCGGCATCGCCGAGGTCACATCGCTCAATGCTCTCGAGCACGGCGGCCATCTCGCGCGCCGTGGTCTTGCCCAACCCGAATTGCGGCTGATCGGCGGGCAGCGGACCCACCGACGGCTTGAAGACTTTCTTATAGAAATAGGTGTTCTTCATCCCCATGCGCGCCAGCATTGCGTTGGTCGGAGGAAGGCCTACCGCGTCGATCACCATGTTGGTGGCGGTGTTGTCGCTCAGCGTCATCATGAGCGTGATGGCGTCGTGCAGCGTCAGTTCCAGGCCGGGGTTGAGAATGTTCAGGATTCCGGAGCCGCCGACCTGGTTGTCGCGCGTGAGCGGCAACCGCTGATCGAGCCGCAGCCGGCCGGCTTTGACCTGGGTGAAGGCCTGGAGCATCAGCGTCATTTTGATCACCGATGCGGTTTGCACCGGCTGATCGGCATCAAGCGCTATCTGTTCGCCGGTTGTGAGATTTTTGGCGTAGAGCGCGACATGGCCGGCATGAGCCGCCGCCATGGCGGCAAGGGTGTGAGTGAGATCCGGCGGCTGGGCGGGCGCACCGCCGATAAGGCAAAACAAGACTCCCAGCCCGCAACCACCGCGCAGTGTCATGGCTGGAGCGAATTATACTAAAATGGTCGAGCTTGCCCAGTTCCCCGGCGCGGTAGCCAAGTGGTAAGGCAGAGGTCTGCAAAACCTCTATTCGTGAGTTCGATTCTCACCCGCGCCTCCAGAAAACCGAGTCTGGGCCTGAAAAGGCCGGGACGCCGGGAATTGACGCTCTCAGCCACGCCGGAGGACGTCGCGGATCGCCTGCGGGTAGAGCTTGTGCTCCTCGATCAAGATGCGCGCGGCGAGGGTGTCGGCGGTGTCGCCCGCGAGGACTGGCACCACGGCTTGAGCGATGATTGGGCCGCCGTCGAGCGTCTGATCCACATAGTGAACCGTGCAGCCGGAAAACTTGACGCCGTAGGCGATGGCCTGCTGGGTCGCATCGAGTCCGGGGAAGGCCGGCAGCAGCGAGGGGTGGATGTTCAGTATGCGATTGGGAAAAGCGTCGAGCATCACCCGGCTTAGCAGCCGCATGTAGCCGGCAAGGCACACAAGCTCGACCCCGGCCGTCTTCAGACGCTCGACGACATCCCGATCGTATACCTCGCGTTCGCGGCCGGCACTGGGAAGGGCGCAGGTTGCGAGGCCTTGTTGGGCCGCCCACGCCAGGCCAGGCGCCTGCTCGCGGTTGCTCAACACCAGCGCCACGTCACCCGGGAAAGCCGCGGCAATCGCTTGCATGTTGGAACCGCGCCCGCTGATCAGGATTCCGAGCTTGCTCACGGCTTGAACACCACGCGCCGCGCGCCGCGCACGATTGTTCCCAGCTCGATCGCATCTTCTCCCTGCCGCCGCAGGTGCCGTTTAAAGCCGTCCACATCCGCCGGCGCAAGAACAACGATCATGCCGACACCCAAATTGAATGTCCGCCGCATGTCACTGGTGGGGACGTCACCCAAGCGCTGCAGCAACTGGAAGAGCGGAGGTATCTCCCATGCCGAGGCGCGAATCTCGGCGCCGCATCCAGCCGGCAGAATTCGCGGCAGGTTACCGGGGATGCCTCCGCCGGTGATGTGGGCGAGGCCACGCAACCGGCCGAGCCAGGGTTTGAGCAGCGGCAGGTAGGATCGGTGCTCGGCCAGCAGCGCCTCGGCGACAGTCATCCCGTCCAACTCCGGCAGCCGGCGCGACGGGCGGTACTGGGCGTGGTCGAATAACAGCTTGCGCGCCAGCGCGTAACCATTCGTGTGCAGGCCCGCCGAGCGCAGGCCAATCAGAATGTCGTCGGGTCGAATTTTGTCACCGGTCAGCACCGCGCGGCGCTCGACGAGGCCCACAATGCATCCGGCCAGGTCGTACTCGCCTGGCGTGTAGAAGCCGGGCATCTCGGCGGTTTCGCCGCCGATCAGCACGCAGCCATTTTCCTTGCAACCGCGACTCAGCCCCTCGACCAGCCCGGCCACGGTTTCGGGCTCCATCTTGCCCAACGCGATGTAGTCGAGAAAAAACAGGGGCAGCGCTCCCTGTACCAGGATGTCGTTCACGCAGTGGTTGACCAGGTCGCGCCCCACGGTGCTGTGCACGCCGGTCTGGAAGGCAAGTTTGAGTTTGGTTCCGACGCCGTCCATGCTGGCAACCAATACCGGGTCACGCACGCCTTTGGGCAGCGCGAAGAGGCCGCCGAAGCTGCCGATTTCGGTAAGCACGCGCGGGGTGAAGGTGGCGCGCGCCAGCCGCTTTATACGGGCTTTGGCGCGCTCGGCGGTGGGGATGGAAACCCCGGCGGAGGCGTAGGTGACACGAGCCATGGTGAAAGAAAGTCGAGAGCCTAGAATAGCAGTATGGCCCTCGAATTCACCGCCTCCTGCCTGCGGGACTCGATCTCGCTCTTCCAGTATTACAAGAAGCTGGGCGAGGGTGCGATGGCACAGCTCGACGATGCGCAACTGCTAGCCACGATCGACTCCGAGATGAATTCCATCGCCCAAATCGTCAAACATATGACCGGAAACATGCGCTCGCGCTGGGCCGGTTTCCCCGAGGCCGATGGGGAGAGCCCAACCCGCAACCGCGATTCCGAATTTGTGGCGCCGCCGCGCACGCGGGCCGAGGTTATGCAAATGTGGGAAGAGGGATGGGGCTACGTCTTCGCCGCCGTCGCAAAGCTCACAGACGCCGACATGGATCGCACGACGCTGATTCGCGGCGAGGCGCATTCGATTACCCAGGCCATTCACCGCCAGGTCGCGCACTATGCGTACCACGTGGGTCAAATTGTCTTCTGGGCCAAACACCTGCGCTCCGACAATTGGCAAAGCCTGAGCGTGCCGCGCAACCGCTCGGCGGAGTTCAACCAGAAGGTGGCGAAGGGCGAAGCCAGCCAGCGGTGAGCGGCGCGGCGTTTTACTCGAAGCGAAGGGCTTCGATGGGGTCGAGGCGGGCGGCTTTCTGAGCGGGGTAATAGCCGAAGAAGATGCCGATGGCGGCGCTGAAGAGAGCCGCCACCACGACCGAAATGATGGAGACATCCACCGCCCAGTGGGCAATGGCGCTGATCAGCCACGACGTGACCAAGCCAAATACAATTCCGATCACGCCGCCGAGCGTAGCGAGCACCAGCGCCTCGATGATGAACTGCTTCTGCACGTCGGCCTCGGTCGCGCCCACCGCCATACGAATGCCAATTTCGCGGGTGCGCTCGGTCACCGACACCAGCATGATGTTCATGATCCCGATGCCGCCGACCAGCAGCGATACGCTCGCGATCGACGCCAGCAGGATGGTCATGATCTGCGCCGAGGCGTTGGCCACGTCGGCGTACTCGGCCAGGTTGCGCACGCTGAAGTCGTCGGGCTCGCCGCGCCGGATGCGGTGACGGCTGCGCAAGAGATCGGTAATCTGCTGCTGCGCCGCGGCGGTGGCATCGTTGGAAACCGCCGACACCGCGATGTTCTGCAGCCAGGATTGTCCGCTGAGCTTTTTCAGCAGGGTGGTGAACGGGATATAGACCATGTCGTCCTGGTCCGACCCCATGCCCGACTGACCTTTGGCGATCAATGTCCCGACCACCTTCACCGGCAGGTTCTTGATCCGGATTTCCTGGCCTACCGGATCGGTGCCGTCGGGGAACAAGTTACTCACCACCGTCGCGCCCAGCACCGCCACGTTATTGGCGTCGGTGACATCCTGCTGCGTGAAGCTGGTGCCCTGGTCGAATTGCCAGTTGCGAATATCGAAGAACGACGGCTCGGTGCCGGTAATGTGCGTGCCCCAATTATTGGCGTCATAGACGACCTGGGCGCTGTAGCTGGTGCCGGCGGCGGCGGCGCGCACGCTCGGCACCTGGCGCAGGATAGCCAACTCGTCGTCGTAACGAAGCGTCTTGGTGGCGTTCCAGCCGACGTGCACCACGCCGGCCTGGTGGCTGCCGCTCTGCACATACAGCAGGTTCGAGCCCATGCTGGCGATGCGCGCCTCGACCTGCTCGCTCGCGCCCTGGCCGATGCCCACCATGGCGATCACCGCGCCCACACCAATAATGATGCCCAGCATGGTGAGCACGCTGCGCAATTTGTTTCGGGTCAACGCGCGCAGCGCCACCCGCACGATCGAGACGAAGTCCATGCCTCAATTATATCTCATCGCGAGGTGCATTTATTGGCGCGGGGCCCCGCGCGGCTTTCGCCGCGCGACCCGCTTACGCGCGACGCCGGAATGGGGACCCCTCTGCCCCATTCCGGCGTCGCGTGTACGGTGTGATGCAGCGCAGAATTTTCCAGGTTACGGAAAGGCAAGTTGAAATTGCGCAAGGAAGGCCTGGAGCCCGCCAGCGGATGGTTCAGACATCGCAAGGGCGACGTAACCATCCGGACGCACCAAATAGAGGGCATTCCGTTTCAGGCCGGCCTGTTTTGCGGCAGCGCTGTAGCCGAAAACTTGCAGTGGCAGGCGCAGCTCGCGACAAGCGGCATCGATTCCCCCGGCTGGCTCGCCGTAGACATGCACCTGCCAGTCGAGCGATCGCAAGGGCTCGAAATTATCCTGGTCCCCAACCTTTGCCCAAGGCAGACGGTCGCCGCCGTGGACGTCCCCGGCCGCACCCTGGCTCAGGGGACTTTCCGGGTAGTGAATGCGCATTTGCGAAATCGTTCGAAAGATGGCGTGCCGGCCCAGACTGAATCGGGTCACCACGCCGAACAGCAGAGGCGCGAGGAATCTGCGGGTAAACTCGCCGGCCACTCCCTCTCCCACGAGGCCGGTGAACGCGCGGTCGGTGGTGGCTACCAGCGAACGCGCAAAGCCGATCCGCTCCTGTTCGTATGTGTCCAAAAGAGACGCGTTGGCGCGACCTTGCATGACTTGCGCGATCTTCCATCCCAGATTCACGGCATCGCCGATTCCGGTGTTCATTCCCTGTCCGCCCGCCGGGCTGTGGATGTGACCGGCATCGCCCACCAGAAAAGCGCGGCCGACCCGGAATTTGTCGGCAACGCGGTGATGGACGCGATAGGTCGAGAACCAATTCACCTGTGTGACCTGAATGCCAAGAAGCGGCTCGACATGCTCGCGGATGTCCTCAAACCCGAGGTTCTCGCGACCCGACAGTTCGGAGGGGACAAGTCCAATAAGCCGCTGCATTCCGCTCGACCGCACTGGAAACATCAAGGTCAGGATGTGCTTGCCAAGGTTGATGGTCAGATCCCGCGAAAACGCGGACCCGATTTTCACATCGGCGACGTAAAAGAGCTGCTCGTAGGTGCCGCCTGGAAAGCCGACACCCAACGTCTCGCGCACGCAGCTCCGGGCGCCATCGCAGCCGCCAATGTAGGCGGCTTCGGCGGGCTCGACCCGGCCTGTGCCGTGCTCAATGGTCGCGCGAACTCCGTTGCTGTCCTGGGTAAAGCCGGTTAGCCTAGCATTCCATTCGATGGAAACGCCAAGATTCTTGAGCTTCCCAATTAAGAACCTTTCGTGATCGTCCTGCGGATAAGCGAGGGCAAACGGATAGGGACTCAGGCCGGCGCCCATTTCCTGAAAACTGATGGAGAGCACTTCGCGGCTACCCTCGGCCCCGCCCTCGCGTATGTGCGCGGTTTCGGCGACTATGCCCTGTTCGACAATTTCGGAGGCAAAGCCGTACTGATCGTAAAACTCGAGCGTGCGCGCCTGAACCACCATGGCTCGCGATTGCTCGCCGGGGCCGCTGGCGTCGGAAATAATACGGCAGGGTACGTTGCGCCGGACTAGCGCCAGCGCCAAATTGAGTCCCGTGGGACCTGCGCCGACGACGAGTACGGGCGTCCCCGGCACGGTCTTACTCGAAGCGCAGGGCTTCGATCGGGTCCAGGTTCGCCGCCTTCTTGGCCGGGTAGTAGCCGAAAAAAATCCCGATGGCGGCGCTGAATAGTGCCGCGCCGACGATCGAGATGATCGAGACATCGACCGCCCACTTGGCGATGGCCGAGATCAGCCAGGAAGTCACCAGGCCGAAAAGTATGCCGATTACGCCGCCGATGGAGGCGAGCACCAGCGCCTCGATGATGAACTGCCGCTTGACATCGCTCTCGGTCGCCCCCACCGCCATGCGGATGCCGATCTCGCGGGTGCGCTCGGTCACCGACACCAACATGATGTTCATGATGCCAATGCCGCCAACGAGGAGCGATACCGAGGCAATTGAACCCAGCAGGATGGTCATGATGGAGCTGGCGGCGCTGGCCACATCGGCCACGTCGCTGAGGTTGTTGACCGCAAAATCATTGGGCTGGCCGGCGCGAATGCGGTGCCGGGTATGCAGCAGGTTGGTGATTTGCTGGCTCGCCGTATCGGTGGTGTCCTTGGAAACGGCGGAGACGGAAATGTTCGAAAGCCAGTTCTGACCGCTGAGCTTCTTTTGCAGGGTGGTATAGGGAATGTAGACGTTGTCGTCCTGATCCTGCCCGCCGCCGCTCTGCCCCTTGGGCTGCAGCGTGCCGACGACAGTGAAGGGCAGATTCTTGATGCGGATGGTCTTGCCGATCGGGCTCGAGCCATCGGGAAACAGGTTTAACAGCGGAGTCGCGCCCAGAACCGCGACGTTGTTGTTCTCGGCCACGTCCTGCTCGGTGAAGCTGGTGCCCAGGTCGAAATTCCAATTACGGATATCGAAGTAGGTGGGCTCGGTGCCCTGGATGTTCGTGCCCCAGTTGTTGTTGTCGCTGATCACCTGTTGATGGGTTCCGGTGCCGGCCGCCACCTCTTTGACCACCGGAACCTGGGCCAGGATGGCGGCTTCGTCGCCCGGGACCAAGGTCTTGGTGGCGCCGAAGCCAACGTGCACCACGCCCGCCTGGCGGCTGCCCGACTGGATGATCAAAAGGTTCGAGCCCATGGCGGCGATCTGCGCCTGCATCTGCTCGTTGGCGCCCTGACCGACGCCGACCATGGCAATCACCGCGCCGACGCCGATGATAATGCCCAGCATGGTGAGAATGCTGCGCATCTTGTTGCGGGTGAGCGCGCGCAGCGCGACGCGGACAATTGAGACAAAATCCATACTTAGTCGTCCTCTCCCACTACCGGCATGGTCCGCAATACTTCCTCGGCCACGTTGGGATGGGCCACCTTCTCGTCGCGGCGAATCTTGCCGTCGCGGAAGGTAATCACCCGCTGGGCGTACTCGGCAATGTCAGGCTCGTGGGTGACGAGCACGATGGTAATCTTGCGTTCTTTATTCAGGCGCTGGAAGATGCCCATGATCTCGACCGAGGTGCGGCTGTCGAGGTTGCCGGTGGGCTCATCAGCGAGCAGAATGCTGGGCCGGTTCATCAAGGCGCGCGCGATGGCCACGCGCTGCTGCTGGCCGCCCGAGAGTTGGCTGGGGTAGTGGTGTTCGCGGTCGGCGAGGCCGACGATGCGCAAGGCTTCGCGGGCGCGCTCGACGCGCTCAGCCGGGCTGAGCCGCGCATATAGCGCCGGCAGCTCGACGTTTTCGAGCGCGGTGGTGCGCGACAACAAATTGAAGCCCTGGAACACAAACCCGAGCTTGCGATTGCGGATGTGCGCCATCTCAACCTTGTCGAGAGTCGAGACGTCCACGCCATCGAGCTTGTAGAGCCCGCGCGTGGGCCGGTCGAGGCCACCCACCAGGTTCATGAAGGTGCTTTTGCCGCCGCCGGAGGCGCCCATAATGGCGACAAATTCGCCGCGATTAACGGTCACGTCGAGGCCGCGCAAGGCATGGACCTGGATTTCGCCCAGATCGTAGATCTTGTGAACGCCCTCGAAGTAGATCACGGGAACGTCCGGTCCCGCGTCGCCGCCCGGCGAGGAGTGCGCCCCCGTGGTCATGGTGTCGGTAGATGTGCTCACAAGTTTCCCTTTGGTACTACCGGCCGCCGCGCGGACCGCCGGTTGAACCGGGAAGACCCGAAGCCGCGGACTTCACCACCAGCGCGCCAGTGATCACGTCGTCGCCCGGCTGCAACGAGCCTTGCAGCACGCGCGTGATGGCGGTGTAGGTGTAATCGGTGATGCCGGTGCGCACGCGGACCGGAATGAGTTTCTTGTTGGCGTCCAACTTCCAAATCAGCGCTGTAGTCGGCCGGTTGGAATCGCCCGAGGCGCTGGCTCCGCCGCCGCCGCCGCGGCGTCCGCCGCCACCACCGGCGCGCTGTCCGCCGCCGCCACCGGCGCGTCCACCTCCGCCGGCGCCGCTGGCCGCGCCGCTCGCCGTGCCGCCCGCGCCGCCGGTCGTATCCGACATGCCGTTATCGGCCAGCACCTGGCGCAATTGCACCGGCGTGAGATCGGGCTTGAAGCGCAGCGCCGAGTTCGGAACTTCCAACACGTTGCGCGCGCTCGCCACCGGAATATTCACATAGGCAGTCATGCCCGGAAAAATCTTCTGATCGGTGTTCTGGAACTCGATGATGGTGTCGTACTCGACCACGTTCTGAACCGTGGTCGCGTTCATACGGCGTTCCTTCACGATACCGTGGTAAACGGTGTTCGGGAAGGCATCGACTGTGAAGGTGGCATCGTCGCCATCTTTCAACCGGCCCACATCGCTCTCGTCGGTCTGGGTATAGACCCACATGGTGCCAAGATCAGTGGCTTCGGTAAACATGTTGGGGGTCGAGAAGGAAGCCGCCACGGTCTGGCCCAGATCCACCGCCCGGTTCACGATGACGCCGTCGTACGGGGCGTAAATGTTGCAATAGTTGAGATTGGTCTGCGCCGTCCGTACCGAACTCTCCTTCTCCTTAATTACGGCGTTAGCCTGTTGCACCTGGGCCTGGGCCGACTTCATGGAAGCTTCCGCCTGAGCCTCGCCCGCCTGGGCGCTGGCCAGGTCGGCCTGAGCGGTCTGGAACGTGGCGACGTCGGTGTCGCGCTGGGCCGCCGAAACGATGCCTTGATTGAAAAGGCCGACGCTGCGGTCCTTCTGGAGAGTGGCCACGTTCAGAGCCGCTTCCGCCTTGGCCACATTCGCCTTCGCGGTTGACACATTGGCGGTGGCCACCCCTACCTGGGCCTGGGCCGAACTCAATGTCGCATGCGAGTTGGCGAGATCCGCCTCGGCGGAGTTCAGGGCGTTCTGGTATACGGTGGGATCAATCTGGGCGAGCAGTTGCCCCTTTTTCACCTTGTCGTTGAAATCCGCCTTGATATTGGTGATCAAGCCCGAAATCTGGGCGCCAATCGCGATGGTGTGGATCGGATTTACGACTCCAGTGGCCTGCACCACGCTGGTGATGTTGCCGGTCTTGGCCGGCGAAGTGAAGTAGGTGGGCGCCTTGGTCCGGCTGGCAAAGTAAATCACCGCGAATGTGGCCACAACGACGACCACAATGAGGACTTGCATGCCGCGCGAGCGGAGCAGCGATTTGTTATTGGTGCGACCTTCGTTGGCCATGGGGCGGATGTATCCTTCTCTGAGCGGTATAAGGGCTTCACTTCTGACAACGATTGGGGCATGCCGACGGTTACATCCCGCCCGACAATTCACATATTATACAGAGCATGTGGGAAATCTCCGAGATCGGCCGCATTTATCGCCAACCGCTGCTGGCGCTAGTCGAGCAAGCGCATGAAACGCATATTCGCCACCACGCCAAGGCGGAAGTTCAACTCTGCCACCTGCTCTCGATCAAGACCGGCGGATGCCCGGAAGATTGCGCCTATTGCCCCCAAAGTGCCCGTTATTCCACTGAGGTAGAAGCCGGGAAGCTGCTGCCCAACGATGAGGTTCTCAACGCGGCAAAGCGCGCCAAGGAAGGCGGCTCGACACGCTTTTGTATGGGCGCGGCATGGCGTCAGGTGAAGGAAGGCCCCGAGTTTGACCGTGTTCTCGACATGGTTTCGGGCGTGGCCTCGCTGGGGCTGGAAGTCTGTTGCACGTTGGGGATGCTGACCGCCAACCAGGCGCAAAAACTCGCCGCCGCCGGCCTCACCGCCTACAACCACAATCTCGATACCTCGCCCGAGTTCTACGGCCAGATTATTACCACGCGTACCTATGAAGATCGCTTGCAGACTTTGGAGAACGTGCGCTCAGCCGGCATTTCGGTGTGCTGCGGAGGCATTCTTGGCATGGGAGAAGGCGAAAACGATCGCATCCGGCTGCTTGCCACACTGGCCAATTTGAATCCGCCGCCCGAGAGTGTGCCCATCAACGCCCTGGTTCCGGTGGCCGGCACCCCGCTCGCCGAAAGACCGGCGCTCAATGCCTTCGAGTTCGTGCGCGCCATCGCGACGGCTCGCATCGTCATGCCCACGACCAAAGTGAGGCTCAGCGCCGGCCGGTTGGGATTGAGCGATGAGGCCCAGGCGCTTTGCTTTTACGCCGGCGCGAACTCGATATTCGTCGGCGACCGCCTGCTGACCACGCCCAACCCCGATCTCGATCACGACCACGAGCTGCTGGCCATGCTGGGGCTCAACCGCGAACCCAGCCATACGCCTGTCACCTCGGCGCCGCTCGAACAGGCATGCGCCGCCGAGTTGGCGCGGTTGGAGGAGCGCGGCCTGCGACGGCGGCTCTTGCCGCCGGAAAGCGGCGAGGATTTCTGCTCCAACGACTATCTCGGCCTGAGCACTCATCCCGCGATTCGCGCCGCCCTCGCTGAAGCTATCGCCGCGGGCGTTCCCCATGGCTCGACCGGCTCGCGCCTGGTGAGCGGCAATCATCCGCAATGCGAGTTGCTGGAGTCGGAGTTCGCAATCTGGCGCGGCGCCGAGCGGGCCTTGCTATACTCCTCGGGCTATGCGGCCAGCGTGGGCGTTCTGACCGGGTTGATCCGCGCCCAGGACATCGCCTTTTCCGATGCCTTGAATCACGCCAGCTTGATTGACGGCCTGCGGTTGACCGGCTGCCGCAAGGTGGTCGTGCCCCATCTTGATTTGAACGGGCTCGAGACCGCATTCCGGCGCCAGCCCGCGTCCGGCGATCAGCGCCGGTTCTTCGTCGTCGAGTCGCTGTTCAGCATGGATGGCGACCGCGCGCCGCTCGCCGAGTTGGTTGATCTTTGCCGGCGGCATGGCGTCTCGCTCATCGTGGATGAGGCCCATGCGACAGGCATTTACCCAGGCGTTTCCGCGCCGGACGTCATCGTCGCCACGCTTCATCCCTGTGGCAAGGCGCTGGGCGCGAGCGGCGCGCTGGTTGCCGCCTCTTCCGTCGTGTGCGACTACCTGGTGAACCATAGCCGCAGTTTCATTTATTCCACCGCGCCCTCGCCTCTGTTGGCCGTGCAACTGCGCGCCGCCTTGCGCGTGCTACGGCAAGAGCCCGAGCTGGCACAACGAGTTCGGCAACTGGCGAGCCACGCCCGCCAGAAGCTGCGCGAGCATGGATTGCGCGCCCTGGGCGCCGAGGATTCGCCAATCCTGCCGGTGATTGTCGGCGACGACAGATTGGCGGTTGAGGTCGCCGGCGAGTTGCGTCGTGACGGTTTCGAGGTGCGCGCCATCCGGGCGCCCACCGTGCCGCAAGGCAGCGCCCGCCTGCGGCTCACGGTGCATTCCCGCCAGTCGGAGGCGGTGATTGACCGCCTCGCCGCCCAGTTCGGGCATTGCATGCTGGAAGCCACCCAACCCGCGTGACCGGGGGCTGCTTCATCACCGGCACTGACACCGGCGTGGGCAAGACTGTGGTTGCAGCCATGCTCTGCGCCGGCATTCCCCAACTGCGCTACTGGAAGCCGATTCAGTGCGGGGTCGAGCCCTCGACCGACCGCGCCGACGTCGCGCAGTGGGCGGGCCTCACGCCCGAACGCCTGCCCGCCGAGGCCTTTCGTCTGGACTTGCCCGCCTCGC
The DNA here is from genome assembly GCA_035606395.1 of Terriglobales bacterium. GTDB lineage: Bacteria > Acidobacteriota > Terriglobia > Terriglobales > SCQP01 > SCQP01. Next base: position 130,643 of record DATNFK010000045.1, read on the forward strand.
CGCACGTGGCCGCCGCCGCCGCCGGCGTCTCGATTTCATTCGACCAGCTTCGACCGCCCGCGGGCGCTGTGCTGGCCGAAGGCGCGGGCGGAGTCATGGTGCCCATCAACGATCGCCAGTCCATGCTCGACCTGATGGTTGCACTCGGGCTGCCGGTGATTCTCGTCGCCCGCACCGCTCTTGGCACCATCAATCACACACTGCTCAGCCTGGAGGCGCTGGACCGCCGCGGTTTGCGCGTCGCGGGCGTGGTGCTGAACGGCACGCCGGTTCCCACGACAACAGAGACAATCCGGGGCTGGGGCAAGGTCAAAATTCTGGCCGAGTTGCCGCCGCTCGCGGCATTGAATCCCGCGTCGCTGCGCGCCGCCTTCGAACAGCATTGGCGAGGCGAACGTTGACGCGGGTTTGGTATCCGTACACGCAAATGCTCGGGTTGCCGCCGGCGATCGAGATCGTCCGCGGCCAGGGCGCCTGGCTCGAAGCCGCCGACGGACGCCGCTTCCTCGACGCGATCAGCTCCTGGTGGGTCACGCTTCACGGCCACGCCGAACCACGCATTGCCCAAGCCATCGCGCGGCAAGCTGCGCAACTCGAGCAGGTCATCCTCGCCGGCTTCACCCACCGGTCCGCCGAGGAGCTGGCCGAACGACTGTTGCCGCTGCTGCCCGGAAACCTCGAGCATCTGTTTTACTCCGACGACGGATCAACCGCGGTCGAGGTGGCGCTTAAGATGGCGCTACAGTACTGGCAGCAGCGCGGCCAACCGGAAAGGCGCGCGATCGTGGCGCTCGAACACGCCTATCACGGCGACACACTCGGCGCCATGGCTGTCTCCGCTCGCTCGCCGTTCACCGCCGCCTTCGACTGGATGCTGCCGCCGGTTGCGCGCGTCCCTTCCGATCGCCTGGAGCCGCTCGAACGCCTGCTGGCGGAGAGGGGCTCAGAGTTCGCGGCGCTGATCATGGAACCCCTGCTGCAAGGCGCGGGCGGCATGCTCGTGCAGACGCGGGAATTCATGCAAGGCGTTCAGCGGCTGTGCCGCGAGCATGGCGTGCTGCTCATCGCCGACGAAGTGCTGACCGGTTTCGGACGAACCGGCACCATGTTCGCGTCGGATTCGGCGGGACTCGCCCCCGACATCGTGTGCTTATCGAAGGGACTAACCGCCGGCTTCCTGCCGCTCGCCGCAACCGCCTGCACGGATGAGATATTCAGCGCCTTTCTCAGCCCCGATCGGCGCCAGACGTTGTTCCACGGCCATTCATTCACCGGCAATCCGCTTGGCTGCGCCGCCGCTTTGGCGAGCCTCGATATCTTCGCCACCGAGCCCGTTTTCGAACGCATCGACGCCATTGCGCGCCACCATGCCGAGCGTTTGCAACGGCTGCGCTCGCATCCGCTGGTCGCGGAGGTGCGTCAGGCGGGAACGGTCGGCATCGTGGCGTTGCAATCGCCGGCCGGGGAAAGCGGTTATCTGGCGGCGATCGGCCCGCGCCTGCAACGGCTTTGCCTCGAGCGCGGTGTCGCGCTACGCCCGCTGGGTTCAGTTGTGTATGTTCTGCCGCCCTATTGCATCACGCCCGATGAGCTGGGCAGCGTGTGGGACGCGATTGAGTACTCGCTCGAGTACTCAATGGGGCCTACAACACCGTAACGTCTTCGGCGAGCAATCCCTTCGGTCCCTGTTTCACGTCGAATTCGACCGGCTGGCCCTCAACCAGCGTCTTAAACCCGTTTCCTTGAATAGCGCTGTAGTGCACGAAAACGTCCTCGCCACTTCCGCGAGTGATGAAGCCGTAGCCCTTGGCGTTATTGAACCACTTCACAGTTCCCTGCTCTTTCACTGAGACGCAACCTCCCAATTCCGGTGTCGAAACACGGGCGTCAGAATAACACAACCCGCGCGCAATTTCGCCATCAGTATTTTGCAATTAAGGTCGCAAGATGATCAATCTGATTTCGGGTCGCCGCCGCCGGACGATTCACATTGTTGCTGAGGATCGAAAACACCAGGTGCTCGCCGCGTTCGGTGGTGACGTAGCCGCTGAGCGAATTAACGTGGCTGAGCGAACCCGTCTTGGCGTGAATGCGTCCGGCGGCGCCGGTGGAGACGAAGCGGTGGGCCAGCGTGCCGTCGGTGGCGGCCACCGGCAGCAGCGAAAGAAAAATCTCATGCTCGGGTTGGCGCGCCATGTACTCAAGCAGCCGCGCCACGCCCGCGGGCGTGACCAGGTCGGTGCGGGAAAGGCCGGAGCCATCGACCAGAGAGGCATCCTCGTCGCCCAGACCGGCGTCGTGCAGAAACCCACCGCGCACGGCGACGCCGGCGGCGGTCGTGCCCGCCGTTCCGCGCAGCTTGCCCAGCAGGCGCAGCAGCATCTCGGCTTCGAGGTTCTGGCTGAGCTTGGCGGTGGCTTGCAGAATCTGCGCCAGGGGCGGCGAGTCCCATGCGGCCAGGGAAAATTGCGAAACTTGCGCCGGTTGCGGCGGGCGATCAACGCGCGCCGTGCCGGTGACGGTAATGCCGGCCTCCACGAGCGCCGCCCGCAGAAGCTGGGCCGCGTATAACGCGGGTTGCCGCACCGCCAACGCTTCGATCACGGGGGGCGCGCCTACAGGCATCGTTCCCACGACTTGGATCGGAACGCCCCGCAGAGGATCCTGCTCGACCAGATGCAGGCGGGTAGCCGTGCCGGCCGCCGTCGTCGTGGCGATGTCAACCGAGGCCGGCGGCGCGAGCGGCGGATCGAACGTCTCCGTGACCGGGTCTCCAGCCGCCGCACCCGGCGTCAATATCAAGTACTGCGTGTTGTCGTTGACGGTCAGCGCGTTCACCGGCGCGCCGTAATCCCACAATTCGTCACCGATGGCCCAGCCCGGCGGGTAGGGATCGTCGCTGAAGTAGCTGTCGTCGCCGACGACGTCACCAGAGATTTTGGTCACGCCGCGCGCCTTCAACTGTTGGGCCAGCGCCCGCGGCGCGGCCATCATGTCGTAGGGAACGCCGCTGGCAGGCGGCTCACGATATGGGTAGGGGCGGCCGCCGAAGCTCGGGTCGCCGCTGCCGACCAGACGCACGTCGCCGGCAATCAAGCCAGCGGCATCGGGCGGCGCGGCCGATTCCACCGTGGTGTGAAAGCGATAATCAGCGCCGAGCAAATGCAGCGCCGCCGCCAACGTGAACAGCTTGGCATTCGAGGCCGGCAAGAAATACTGATCGGCGTTATGGTTGTAAACCACCCGCGCGTGGTCGAGCGAATAGACGTACACGCCCCAGAATCCGCGCTGAAATTCGGGGTTGGCCAAGGCGTGATCGAGCTCGCGCGCGAGGGCCCGGTTTCGCGCGGCTTTTTGGCTGATCAGCGGCGCGGTCGCCAGCGCAAGCAACAGCCCTAAGGCAAAGGCCGGATGGCGACGCGACGCGAACTTCGGCATGGTGAATTCTACCCCCGTGCCCATCTTCGCCGCACTCATCGCCGTCGCTTTCGCCGCCACCGCTATCGCAGTCGTGCGCAATCACCACTGCCGGCACCAGTTTGGCCGCCCCACCTCGGGCTACGTCTGCTGCCTGCGCTGCACCCGCCGGTTCCCAATTCAGCAGACGGCACTAGGAGAATGGCAGATCGGCAAGACCCCGCTCGCGATCGAACCCCCGGGCCACCCGCCCAAGTAGCGGCCCGAGTCACTGACTCAGCCAACTCTGCGCTATAATAGTGGCATCCCATCCACCTAGGTCGGATGGTATTCCCCTTCACAGTGCAGCGTCTTTTTACCCAACTCGCCTTGTCGGTGATTCTCGCCTCCCTCCCGAAGCCGGTTTCCGCCCCCGCGACGCCCGCGACCGTGGTCCCGACACCACATCCTGTTGCGGTGGCAGTCACCAAGCCACCCTACCAGGTGGGGATGGCGACGTGGTACGGAAAATGGTTTCAGGGCAAAGAAACCACCAGCGGCGAGCCGTTCAACATTTATGCCATGACGGCGGCCCACAAGCACCTGCCCTTCGGAACCTGGGTGCGGGTGACCAACCTCCTCAACCTGCGCACGATCGATGTCCGCATTAACGATCGCGGCCCGGTGCCCGCCGGACGGATTATTGACCTGAGCTACGGCGCTGCCCGCGCGCTGCATTTTTATGAAGACGGGCTGATCCCGGTCCGCATTGACATCATTCCTAAGCCGGTGCGCAAGGCGCAACTGCCGGTTCGTAAGGTGAAACTGGTTGTAGCATTAAAGGGTTGCAAGAGCGCCTCCAAAAATTAATCGCCCAGGCCGGCATCAGCTCGCGCCGCAAGGCGGAAGAGCTTATGCGCGCCGGGCGCGTCTCGGTCAATGGCAAGATCGCGTCTGAGCTGGGCACCAAAGCCGACTGGCAGCACGATCACATTGTGGTTGACGGCAAGCGCATTCAGCCCGAAACCGCCGAGCACCACCTGCTCTTCTATAAGCCGAAGGGCGTCGTCACCACGCTTAGCGATCCCGAAGGCCGCCCCGCGATTCACGAATACTTGCGCGGGATTCCCGAGCGGCTCTATCCGGTCGGCCGGCTCGACTTCCATTCCGAAGGGCTGCTGATTCTCACCAATGACGGCGAGCTCGCCAATCGTGTGCTGCACGCCTCGACCGCGCTCCCCAAGACCTACTGGGTCAAAGTCGGCGGACGCCCAACCCAGGAACAAATCGAACGCCTCCGCGCCGGCGTCTACGTGGACGGACGCCGCACCGCACCTGCCCAAATCCGCTGGCTCGAAGCCAGCCGGGCCTCCGGACGCGAACGGGAACGCGCCGGCGTTTATCGCACGTCGACCGATAATCCCTGGCTCGAAGTGGTGCTGATCGAAGGGCGCCACCACCAAATCAGGAAAATGTTTTTGAGCATTGGCCATCCCGTGGAGAAACTCAAGCGCGTCGCCATCGGCAAGATCACCATCGGCAGGCTCAAGAGCGGCCAGATGCGGCCGCTGACCGATATCGAGGTGCGCTATCTGCGCCAAGCGACGGAACGGGAAAACAAGCGCCCCGCACAGCGGGCCGCCGCCAGCCGCCCGGGCAGTACGCCGCATCGCGCGAGCAATCGCTCGACTGGCCGCGCCCCAGAGCGCTCGCCACGAAGGACGCGGGAATGAAGATCACGCCCGACGTCATCGCCATTCTGCGCAGCGCCAGAACCATCGCCGTTGTCGGCCTCTCGCCGGACCCGGCCCGCCCCAGTCATGGCGTGGCGCGCTACCTGCAGCGGCAGGGATACCGTATCGTCGGCATTAATCCAGCGCATCGCGAACTTCTGGGCGCGCCGGCATTCGAAACCCTTGCCATGGCAGCCGCCGCGGTTGGCGCCATTGAAATTGTGGATGTTTTCCGCCGCAGCGAGTTCGTTCCCGAAATTGCCGCCGCCGCGATCGCCATCGGCGCCCGGCTGCTCTGGCTGCAAGAAGGGGTGAGCCATGCGGCCAGCGAGCAGGCCGCGCGCGATGCCGGGTTGGCGGTCGTGGCTGACCGCTGTTTGCTCAAGGAACACGTCAAGTTGCAAGCACAACCAGATTCACAAACAGGAGGTCGTTGATGGATAACGCGGTTGCGTGGATTCTTGTGGCTCACCTGGTCGGAATCATTCTGTGGTTCACCGGCCTGCTCATGGCGATCACCGCCGCGCCCACCAGCCCCGCCTTGGCGCAAAAGGGCCTGCGCAAGTTCGCCCACCCCGGCGCCGGTCTGGTGGTCATCACCGGCGTCATTTTAATGGTGTTGCTGCCCGGACTTCGCATGGCCGGCTGGCTGCACGCCAAGTTGACGCTGGTCGTGATCCTGATCGTAGTGGACCTTGTGCTAACGTTCCGCTTGCGCCGTCAGCCGGCCGAGCAAGCGTCGGCTTCGTTCCTCGGAATGATCTCCGGCCTGGTCGGCCTGCTCCTGGTTCTGATTCTCATACTGGTGCTGGTCAAGCCTTTTTAATGCACAGCGCTTACATCATCATTCTCGCGCTCTGCACCGTGGGGGTAATAGCGCTGATCGTGCGCCGCCCTCCGCGCAAACTCAACGATTGGACCTGGACGGCGATTCCCGTCGCGGTGCTGGTGGCGCTGCTCTGGGCCGCCTTTCACTGATCGGTCAAGCGTTTCAGATCACTGAAAAACCCAGGGTAGGAGACAGACGCGCAGCCGGCATCGCCGATCAGGGTCTGCCCCTCGGCCAGGAGCCCGGCAATGGCGAACGCCATGGCAATGCGATGGTCGCCATGGCTGGCAATGGTCCCACCCCGCAGCGTTTGCTGGCCGGGGACGAAGAGCCCGTCTTCACGCTCGTCGCATTGCGCGCCCATGGCCCGCAAGTTTTCGGCGATGGCGCAAAGGCGGTCGCTTTCCTTAACCCGCAGCTCGGCGACATCTCGAAATTCGATGCCGTCACGGGTGGCCGTGGCCAGAACCGCCAGAATGGGGATCTCGTCTATGAGCGCGGCCGCTTCGGCGCCGGCGATGGTGGTTCCCGTCAGGCGCTGGCGGGGACCTTCCAAGTGCAGACTGCCGACCAGTTCCCCGCTCTGCTCCTCGATGCTGGCGACGGCGGGCTTCGCGCCCATCCGTGCCAGCACATCAAGCAGCGCCGAGCGGGTGGGGTTGAGCGAAACGTCACTGATCAGCAGATCCGATTCCGGCAGCGCCGCCGCCGCGCACAGGAAAAACGCGGCCGAACTCGGATCGCCCGGCACGAAGAATTTTTGGAGAGGCGCCAGGCGCTCGACCGGGCCAGCTAGCTCGAGGTGCCGTCCCCGCCGCAGGGGCACGCCCATGGCGCGTAGCAGCACTTCGCTGTGGTCGCGCGTTGGCACCGGCTCGGTCACTTGCGTCGTCCCTTGCGCGTACAAGCCGGCAAACAGAATCGCGGATTTCACCTGGGCGCTGGCCACGGGCAAAGCGTAGGAGATGCCGTGCAGGCCAGGCGAAGGCGAATAACGAAGCGGCGGCAAACCACCTTCCTCGGCTTCAATCCGCGCTCCCATGCCGGTTAGCGGAGCCATGATGCGGCGCATGGGCCGCCGCGAGAGCGATGCGTCGCCGCCGATGGATGATGCGAATGGCTGCGCCGCCAGGATTCCGCTCAACATGCGCAGGGTCGAGCCCGAGTTGCCGGCGTCCAGGCGCTCGCGCGGCTCCCGCAAACCATGCAGACCGACGCCGTGAATCGTAATCTTGCCAGGCGTTTCGGGATCGCGCTCGACGGTAACGCCCAACGCCTCGACGCAACGCAAGGACGATTGGCAATCGGCCCCGCCTGAATAATTCTCAATGGTGGAATTTCCGTCGGCGACGGCGCCGAGAAGGGCGCAGCGGTGGGAGAGCGATTTATCGCCGGGCAGGCGCACGGCGCCGTTGATCCGCGCCGCACCTGTGATGACCACGTCCGCCATGTCGTAAATATCGGCAACCGGGCTATAAGCCGGATTCTGTGCGCCGTGGCGGCTTGCGCCGCCGCGGTCGGCAATCATTCGTCTGCGAAGGCCATTACTGACCTCCTCTAGCGACCTACCCGGGAGTTGATAACGGGCCGGGACAGCCCTCCCTCCCCTATTTGGTCTTGCTCCACGTGGGGTTTACCCTGCCCCCGGCCGTCGCCGGCGGGGCGGTGCGCTCTTACCGCACCTTTTCACCCTTACCGACGCGCCCGAAGGCACACCGGCGGTATATTTTCTGTGGCACTTTCCGTGACCCGGCCTTTGAGGCCGAACCCCTGGCCGTTAGCCAGCACGCTTCCCTCTGGAGTCCGGACTTTCCTCGACTCACGGTTGCCCGCTCGCCGCGATTGCCCGCCCGCTTGCCGAGCTTTCAGTCTAACACCCGGCCTAGGACTGGTCTCATGAATGGTGCACTGCTGTTTGCTGACGTTCCTCATGAGGATTTTCGCCAAGAAAAGCCTCACATCTGCCTCGACCTCGCGGTCCGCTGGCTTTATGAGACCAGTTCTAATGCGCGGATTCAGCGAGCAAATCCACCAAGTGATTTTTCCAAACCTTGGCCAGCGTGTGCGTGCCGTGGCCGCGCGTGTCAGGGCCGATCGGGATCAGAATGTACTGCCCGTGCTGCACCCGTTTGATGTTCGGCTCCATGACGCCCAGCTCGGGCGGATTCACCTGGTCGTCGGCCGAATTCACCGCCATCAAGTAGCACTGAATTTTTTCCAGATCCGGTTCCGGATTGTAATCTCCCGACGAAGCGAACTGGTAGAGCATGTCGTTGGCGTCGTAGGCCTTGAGATCGCGCGCGATCATGCGGTCAAAACCAGCGTCGGCGAATTCCTTGGTTGGCATTTGCTTTTGCATGTCCTTCGGGCTCGAGGTCATGACGGCAAGCGCGTAGAAGGCGCCTTCAATGCCCACCGGCGGCGTTTTGTATTCGCCGTTGTCGTAGCCGGGGCTTTTCGAAATCGAGTCAATCACCATACGCCGGAAGTAGCGGTTGCGGCCGGCGATCTGTACCGGCTCGCTGGCCAGTGGCATGGCCGCGTCCATGAAGTCGGGGTACATTTCAGGCCACAGCCAGCTCTGCATTCCGCCCATGGACGTTCCCATCACGAGGCGCAGATGATTCACACCCAGGTGCTCAGTCAAGAGCTCGTGCTGCGCCCGCACCATGTCGCGGTACCCGTAATGCGGAAACCTGGCGTGCAGGCCGTCGCTGGGCTTGCTCGACTTGCCGTGGCCGATGTTGTCGGGCAGCACAATATAAAACCTGGTAATGTCGAGCGGCTGACCCGGGCCAAACAACTGGCCGGCGAAGGCCGGGCTCAGGAATTGGTGCCCGGTGCCGCCGGTGCCGTGGATGATGATCACCGCGTTGTCCACCAGGCCGGCCGCATTGCGGTGCGGCGCGCCCAGTGTGGTGTAATGCAGGTTGAGATGATCGAGGGTTTCGCCATCGTCGAAATGAAAGCTGGCCACCGCGAAGTCACCTTCGGTGGTCGGCCACGCCGGCGCCGCTCCGCGCTGGGCGGCGGCGACACACGCTAACGAGAGCCACGTCAAAAACAAACCCATGATGGAAACGCGCACTTTGTTGGGGATCATGGCCGGGATTCTAGCATGTCACTCTTCGAACAGCCGTTAGCCGACGCGGATAATGCCGGGTCCCAGCCCCTGGCCGACCGCATGCGTCCGCGCACGCTGGACGAAATCGTCGGCCAGCCGCAGTTACTCGGACCCGGCAAGCCGCTGCGCGCGCAGATCGAACGCGATCAACTCGGTTCGCTTCTGCTGTGGGGGCCGCCCGGCGTGGGCAAGACAACGCTGGCACGGGTCATCGCGCGTCAAACCCAGCGCCGCTTCGTGCCCTTCAGCGCCGTCACCAGCGGCATCAAGGAGATTCGCGAAGTCATGGCTGCCGCCGAACGCGCCCAGGCCCGCGGCCAGCGGACGATTCTCTTCATTGACGAAATCCACCGCTTTAACCGCGCCCAGCAGGATGCCTTTCTACCGTATGTCGAGAGCGGCGCCATCACGCTCATCGGCGCGACCACCGAGAATCCCAGCTTCGAGGTCAATTCCGCTCTGCTGTCGCGCGCGCGCGTCCATGTACTCGAAGCGCTCACCGATGAGTCCATTGTTGATTTGCTGCGGCGCGCCATCGCCGATCGCGAGCGCGGAGTGTTGCGCGGCCGCCCGCCCGAGGTCACGCTCTCGATGGATGACGAATTGCTCCGCGCCATGGCGCAGTTCGCCAACGGCGACGCCCGCATGGCGCTGAACATACTCGAGGCGCTGCTCACCGGTGCGCAGCCCGCGCCCGACGGGACAATCACCATCACCCGCGCCGAGCTGGAAGCCACGCTGCAACACAAGGCGCTGCTCTACGACAGCTCGGGCGAGCAGCATTTCAACTTAATTTCCGCGCTGCACAAGTCGCTGCGCAACAGCGATGTGAACGCCAGCCTCTACTGGCTGGCGCGCATGCTTGAAAGCGGCGAAGACCCGCTCTACGTCGCCCGCCGCATGGTGCGCTTCGCATCAGAGGATATCGGCCTCGCCGACCCGCGCGCGCTGGAGCAAACCCTGGCCGCCCGCGCCGCCCTCGAGGCCATCGGACTACCAGAGGCCGCATTGGCTCTGGCCCAGGCCTGCGCCTATCTCGCCCTTGCTCCGAAATCGAACGCCCTGTATGCCGCCTACGGGCGTGTCCTCGACGATGTGCGTTCCACCCGCGCCGACCCGGTGCCCTTACACCTGCGGAATGCCCCGACCAAGCTCATGAAAGGCCTCGGCTACGGACGCGGCTACCAGTACGCCCCCGGCCTCGAAGAAGGCGTCGCCGATATGGAGTGCCTCCCCGAAAACCTCCGCGATCGCACCTACTATCAACCCACCGACCAAGGCTTCGAAAAACGCCTCCGCGACCGCCTCGCCGAACTAGCCCGCCTCCGCGACAAGAAAAAGGAATAGGGAGCACGGTTATCGCAAGTTCATTCGGCGCCAAACACCCATGGCTGGCTGCGGCCCGAACCGCTACAGCCAGCCTTTGGCGCGGGCCATTCGGGCGGCCTCGATGCGGTTCGCGGCGCCGAGTTTGCTCATGGCTTCCGACAAATAGTTGCGGACCGTGCCTTCTGATAGTTCTAACTGGGCCGCGATGGAACTGCTGGCGTGGCCTTCGCCGGCGAGGCGCAGCACCTGGCGCTCGCGCTCGGTCAGGGGGTCGTGCTCGCTCCACGCGTCGGCGGCCAACTCCGGGGCTACCACGCGCTGACCGGCATGTACGCGGCGCACCGCCGCCGCTAATTCTTCGGCGGGTTTGTCCTTGAGCAAATAGCCCCAGGCGTTGGCTTCGAGCGCGCGCCGCAAATAGCCGGGACGCGCGAAGGTGGTCAGGATGATCGCCTTGGTCGCCGACTTCTCGTTATGCAGCGCGCTCGCCACTTCCAAGCCGCTCAGGCCGGGCATTTCGATATCGGTGATCAATATCTCCGGCCGGTGGGTTCGCACCGCGGCCAGCGCTTCGGCGCCATCGCGCGCCAGCGCGACCACCTCCATGTCGGCTTCGAGGGCCAGCAGCGCTCCCAGCGCGCCCAGCACCATGGCCTGATCTTCGGCCAGCACAATGCGGATCGGCTTCATGATTCGGCAACTCTCGGCAGCGCGATCACCAGCCGGGTGCCGGTGCCGTTCGCCGCCGCCGGTTCGCAGCGCAGGCTGCCGCGCGCCGCCTCGACCCGCTCGCGCATGCCGCGCAGGCCGTTGCCCTCGCGGGCCCCGCCGACCCCGTCGTCCTCGATGGACAAGCGCCACTCCGTATCCGCGGGATCGAGCGCCACGCGGCAGTGCCTCGCGCCCGCATGGCGAACGATATTCGTGACCGCCTCGCGCAACGCCAGCGCCAGCACCGGTTCCTGCGCCGGCGCCACCGCCGGCGCGCCGTCCTCCGGCGTGAAGCCGGCGAAGCTCACCCCGGCGCGTTCCAACGTGGCCGCCGCCCGCGCCAGTTCGGCGGCCAGACCCTGGCCCCGGTAGCCGCCAATCGCCTGCCGCACTTCATCCAAAGCGCCGCGCGTGATCGCCTGCACCTCAGCCAACTCGCGCAGGGCGCGCGGACCATCCGTCGCCATCAACTTCGATGCCAACTCGACCTTGAGCGCGACCACCGACAGCGTGTGTCCGAGCACGTCGTGCAAGTCGCGCGCGATGCGTTCGCGCTCGGCCACCTTGCCCAGGTACTCGACCTCGGCGTGCGCGGCGTTGAGCTTGGCCCGCGCCCGTTTCGCCTGGGCCACTTGCAGATTTGTCGCGCCCACTACGAACGAAAACACCGCGCCGGGCAGCCAGTACATTAATGGAGCATGCGCCGCCAGCGTCACCGCGCCCAGCAAACCCATGAGCCCGGCCATCGTCGCAACCGCCTGCCGCGTAGTCGGCGCGAACGCCGCGAACGCGGTGGCATAGACAAAAAAGGTCGAGGCGCCGGCGTTGACGGTGCAGAAGGCAGCGCCCAGCGCGGCCATTACCGCCACGCACGCGAAGAGCCGCGGCTGGCCCTGGCACCTGAATGCCTCAAAATAGGCGATCAGGAAAACCAGCACCGCCGCGGCCGTCGCGCACCAGCCCGCGAATGACGTGTGCCCGAGCACCGGCTGCACCAGGAAGATTCCCAGATAAGACAGCAGCGCGTAGCGCGCCCAACCTAGCTCCGCCGCGTGGTTCGGCATGGCCCTTAGTTTAGACGCTTTGCCGCCGTCGCCCATTGGCGCCGCAGCATTTTGGTCCAGTCGCGGTTGGGATCAATCGCCAGCGCGGCGTTGACTTCCGCGAGCGCGGCCGCCGGCTGTCCGTCTTTGGCCAGCGCCTGCGCCAGCCACAGATGCGCGGTGTCGTCCATGGGCGCCAGCGCCACCGCCTGCCGCATCTGCGCCACGGCTTCTTTGACATCGCCGCCATACTCGGCCGGCGTGAACAGCAGTCCGATGGCGGCGCCGAGCTTGGCGTCCGCGTTTTTTGGATCCAGGCGCAAGGCCGCGCTAAACTCCTCCATCGAGCGCGGACCGTCGGTCATCGCCGAACTCGGATCGGCGCTGATCGCATCGGAGAGACCGATGCCCAGGCGGGCGTGGGCTTCCGCCGATTGCGGACGCAATGCCACCGCAGCCTCAGCGGCCTTCACCTCTTCGCCAGCCGCGGCTGCAAGACCAGCCCGCCCTGGCCTTGAAAAGCTGACCTCGGTCATCCAGTGGTCAAGCTGCGCCAATCGCATTTGCGCATCGAAGTTATGGGTGTCGCTCGCGGACTTTTGCGCACCGGCGATGATCGCGGATAGCGCGACCGCGTCGCTACGGTCGCGCGCGGTGATCGCGGGATCGCCCGTGGCCTGCGCCAGCGCCGCGGTGGTGATGGTAATGACAAGGACGAAGAGAAGTTTTCGCATAAATACAGCCTCCTCATCCATACTCGCCGCCGCCCTCCAGGCGCGCCAGTGCCGTTCGTCATAGCACCAACGTGACTATTGTCATGGCGCTGCGCCGGAGTGGGGCCGTGGGGTCCCTGCTCCGGCGCTGCGCCCAAGCGGGACGCGCGGCGCTAGCCGCGCTGGGGCCCGCGCCGATCAATCGGTTACCGCGTCCAAACCGAGACCGCCTGCGGGTCAGGCGGGGCCTGGTTCCAGCCTGCCGGTACGCGGTCGAAGCCGATTTCGAAGCTGCGGGAGCCATGTGGCGGAACCGGGCGGAAGCGGTCGTCCACCAAGCTGCGCTCGTCGCGTTCAAGAACATTGCCGTCTATGCCTTTGAAGGTCAGGGCCACGGTGTAGCCGGTCAGTGTCCTGTCGCCGTGATTCTCAATTGTGCCGGTGTAATAAACCACCCCGCCGGCCATCATGCTCTCCGCCGCCGACACCTGCGCGTTGCTGATCGTGACCTCGGCGGCATAGCCATCGTTGCGCGTGCCCGCCGGGCTGGAGTGCCGCATCGCAGCGGCGACCAGCGCCACCGCGATCGCCACCGCGATGCCCGCGCCGATTAAATACGTCTTAGCTGCCGGCAATGGTCAACCCCTCGATCAGCAGCGTCGGCGCGCTCACGGCGCTGCGCACGACCAAATCGTTGCCCACCGCCGCCACGTTCCGAAACATCTCCAGCAAATTTCCCGCCACGGTGATCTCCTCCACGGGATAGGCGAGGGAGCCGTTCTCAATCCAGATTCCGCACGCGCCACGAGAATAGTCGCCGGTGACCGGATTCACACCAAAGCCGAGGAACTGGGTGACGTAGAGCCCGTTGGTAACCGAGGCGATGATCTCCTCCGGCGAGGCGGTGCCCGGGGTCAGCCGCAAATTGCCGCAGCTCACGCCGGGCGCGCCGGCGAGCGCACGCGCGGCGTTGCCGGTGGTGCGGAGGCCCAGCTTGCGGGCGGCGTAGCAGTTCAACAAATACGATTCCAACCGGCCTTCGCCGATCACCACCGTGCGCCGGGTTGGCACCCCTTCGCCATCGAACGGCGCGCTGCCGAAGCCGCCGACGATGGTGCCGTCGTCCACGAGAGTCAATTCGCGGGCGGCGACCATCCCGCCCAATTTCCCGGTCAGGAAACTGGCCTCGCGGTAAACGCTCTCGCCGGAGACCGCATCCAGCCAGTGCCCGAGCAAACTGGCCGCGGTCTGGGGATCGAAAACCACAGGCACGCGCGCCGTCGCCGCTTTACGCGCGCCCAACCGTCGCAGCGTGCGCGAGGCCGCCTTGCGCCCGACCGACTCGGGCGATTCCAGATCGCCAAGCCGGCGCGCCGCCGAGTACCAATAATCGCGCTGCATTTTGCCGTTCTCGGACGCAATTGGTACCGCACTGACGGCGCAGTTGCTTGCCCGCACCGCGCCCACGAATCCGCGCGAGTTGACCAGCAACTTGCCGCCCTCGCCGCACTCGAACCCGCCGCCGTCGGAGTTGGTCAACCTCGGGTCGCAGTCGAGCGCCGCCCGTTCCGCCCGCTGCGCCCACGCGACCGCCTCTTCGGGCGCGATCATCGCGGTAGAGGGAAAGTACAAACCTAAATCCGGGGCGCTCACGCCCATTTCAGACGCTTCCGGCAGCCCGGCATCGGGATCGGGGGAGGCGGCGGCGGCAATTGCCAGTGCCGAGTCAATCATCGCCTCGACCGCCGGCCAGTGCAGGTCCGAGCTGTACGTGGTCCCCGCCTGTTGGCCGCGGAACACGCGAATGCCCAGCGATTTCCCTTCCGCTTGTTTAATTGACTCGGTCTCGCCCAAACGGACGCTGACCGACAGTTCCCTGCCCTCGCGGATGACGCATTCGCAATCGGTCGCTCCCCTGAGCCCGGCCTCGGTCACGATGCGCTGGGCCAGTTCAACCAGCTCGGGCCTCATGCCCCCGTACCGCCGACCGTCAGGCGGTCAACCTTGAGCGTCGGAATACCAACGCCCACCGGCACCGTCTGGCCATCCTTGCCGCAAGAACCGATACCCTGATCCAACCGCAAATCGTGGCCCACCATGGAAACGCGCGTAAGCACGTCGGGACCATTGCCGATGAGAGTGGCGCCTTTCACCGGGGCGGTGATCTTGCCATCCTCGATCAGATAACTCTCCGACGCCGAAAACACGAATTTGCCGTTGGTGATATCCACCTGGCCGCCGCCAAAATTTACCGCATACAATCCGCGCTTCACACTGCGGATGATGTCCTCCGGCTCGTGCTGGCCGGCCAGCATATAAGTGTTCGTCATGCGGGGCATGGGCATATGGGCATAGCTCTCACGCCGCCCGTTGCCGGTCGCCTGCGCCCGCGTCAGGTGGCTGCTGAGATGATCTTGCAGATAGCCTTTGAGGATGCCGTTTTCAATCAGTGTGGTGCACTGCGTGGGTGTGCCTTCGTCGTCCATATTTACGGAACCGCGGCGGCCCGGCAGCGTTCCGTTGTCGACCACGGTACACTGATCGCCGGCCACGCGCTGGCCGAGCAGGCCGGCGAAGGCGCTCGTCTTTTTGCGGTTGAAATCGGCCTCGAGTCCATGACCGATCGCTTCGTGCAGCAAGATTCCAGGCCAGCCCGGCCCGAGCACGACTTCCATCTCGCCGGCCGGGCATGCGACCGCGCTCAATTGCCGCACCGCCTCGCGCGCGGCCTGTTCGCCCAGTTGTTCAGGCGTGATCTCCTGGTCGAAAAATTCCAGCTCCACGCGCCCGCCGCCACCGGCGCTGCCACGTTCGGTTTGGGCTCCCTCGCGCGCCAAGCTGAATACGCTCAAACGCGCCATCGGCTGGGCATCGCTGCTGCAGCGTCCGTCGGAACCCACGATTAGAATGTGCCGCAGCTCGTCGGCATACCCGGCCCGCACCTGCACAATGCGCGGGTCATAGGCTCGCGCGGCCCGATCCGCCCGCCGGACCAGGGCGAGCTTCATCGCCATGGCGGCATCGGTGGCGGCCTGTGCCACTGGATAGAGCGAGGCGGTGGGACGCTGCCCCAAATCGGCGGCGCTCAATCCGGCAATTTGCCGCTGCGCCGGACCGCTGGCGATATGCGCGGCCACCTCGGCAGCGCGCAAAATCCTGGCCGGATTCAAATCATCGGTATAGGCATAGCCGGTCCGCTCGCCGCTTAGCACCCGTATGCCGACGCCAAGGGAAATACCCTGGGTCGCGCTCTTGACCAGCCCCTCTTCCAGGGTCAGCGAGGAACTCGCCTGGTGCTCGAAATAAAGATCGGCATACTCGCCGCCCCGGCTCAACGCCGCCGCCAGATAGCGTTCCAACTCCGCCGCTTGCACCCCGTACCGTTCCGCGAAGAAATTCGCCATGCTGTATTCATTCTAACGTTCTATGGGCGCGGGTCCCAGCCCCAGGCCGGCACTGCTCGGGCGCTTTGCTATCATCACCTTCATGGAAGTCGAGCCCCAAGCCCCGCCGCTGGCCGATTTTGCCACCTTCATGCTGGAGGTGAGCGATCTCGTGAACGGCACGCTCGATCTCGACCAGGTGCTCAACCGGGTGGCGGAATTGGTCCGCCGCGTCGTCCATTACGATATTTTCGCCATTCTGCTGGCTAACGACCGGACGCATGAGCTGCGCATCCGGCTTGCGGTCGGTCATTTGCCCGAAGTTGTCGATGGGGTGCGGGTCAAATTCGGCCAGGGCATCACCGGCCAGGCCGCGCTCACCAAGAAACCGCAGATGGTCAACGACGTCCTGCACGATCCGCATTATCTGCCCGTGCTACAGGACATCCGCAGCGAGCTCGCGGTACCGATTCTTTGGAAAAACCAGGCGATTGGCGTTATTGACATTCAGACCCCCGAGCTTAACGCGTTCTCGGAAACCCACGTGCAAGCGCTGGTGCTGATTGCCAGCCGTATCGCCAGCGCCATTGAAAACGCCAAGCTTTACCGCAACGCGGTACAGCGCGAAAAGACGCTGGGCCTGCTCAACGATATCAGCCGCGAGATGACCTCCATTCTATCGGTCGATGAGCTGCTCACCCGCACCGCCGAGATGGTGCGCCGGGTGATTGACTATCAGCTCTTCAGCGTTCTCATGGTCAACGCCGCCGGCACCAAGCTCGAGCACCGGCTTTCGGTCAAGCTCGGTGAGAACGTACAGATCAAGCACGATATTCCACTGGGCAAGGGCATCACCGGGGCGGCATTGTCATCGCACCAGGCGGTCGTGGTCAAGGACGTCCGCGACGACCCGCGGTACATCATGGTCAACCCCGACGTGCGCAGCGAGATGGCGGTGCCGCTGGTGCACCAGGGCGAGGTGCTGGGCGTGCTCGACCTCGAACACACGCGGAAGGGTTACTACACCGAGCGCCACGCCCGCACCATGAGCACACTTGCCGCGCAAATGGCGGTGGCCATCGCCAATGCCCGTTTGTACCAGAAAGTGGTGCGCGCCGAGCGCCAGATGGAGCGCGACCTGCGCATCGCCCAGGATATTCAGGAGCACTTGCTGCCCGCCTGCTGCCCCGAGCTGAGCCGCCTGCACATTGCCGCGCGCTCGGTCGCGGCGCGGCAGTTGGGAGGCGACCTGTACGATTTCATCCCCTACCGGGCGCAGCGCATGGCGATCGCCGTCGGCGACGTATCAGGCAAGGGCGCCGGCGCCGCGCTCTATGGGGCCGTGGTCAGCGGCATTATGCGAGCCCAGGCGGCGCACGAGCCCGCCCCGGCCGCGCTACTCGCCGCTGTCAACCTGGCACTGCTCGAGCGCAAGGTCGAGTCGCAGTTCATGACGCTGATTTACGCTCTTTGGAACGAGCGCAGCCGGCGGTTGCAGATCGCAAACAGCGGCCTGCCTTATCCGATCCATGTCACCGCCCACGGCTGCGCCATTGTGCCCGCCGCCGGCATTCCGCTGGGCATGCTGGAAGATTCCAAATACGAGGAAGTCACGGTGAAGCTACAACCGGGCGAGATGGTTGTCTTCGTTAGTGACGGCATTACCGAGTTCATGAATCCCGCCGGCGACGAATACGGACGCGTCCGCCTGGAAGCCCTCCTGCGGCATCATTTTCACGACTCGCCGGAGGACGTGGTCAGCGCCATCTTCACCGACGTGGAACGGTTCGGCTCCGGGCTGCTGGCCGCCGACGACCGCACTGTCATGGTGTTGAAGGCCGCTTGAACGGCCGCCCGAAACAGCTTGCCGCACTGGCGCGCCGCTTCGGCACGCCGCTGTACGTTTACGACTTCGACCTCATCCGGCGTAACTTCGAACATTATCGGCGCGCCAGCGGCGGAGTCGACCACCTGATTTGCGCCGCGGTCAAGGCCAACGGCAGCCTGGCACTGCTACACCGCCTGGCGCAATGGGGCAGCGGATTTGATGTTGTCTCGGGCGGCGAACTGGAGCGGGTGCTCCTGGCCGGCGGACGCGCCGACCAAACGGTTTTCAGCGGCGTCGGCAAGACCCGCGACGAAATCGACACCGCACTGCGCGCCGGCATCTTGTTATTCAACGTCGAGAGCGAAGCCGAGCTCGACCTGCTCGCCCAGCGCGCCGCACGCCTCCGGCGCGTCGCGAGGTTTGGCCTGCGCGTCAACCCCGATATCGCGGCGGTCACACATCCCCACATCGCCACCGGGTTGCGGCAACATAAATTCGGCGTTACTCTCGCGCTGGCGCAGAAACTCTATCTCCGGCCGCATAGCCGCTGGCTCGAGCCGGCCGGCATCAGTTTCCATATCGGCTCGCAAATTCTGGACCTCGCGCCTTTCGGACAAGCGGCGGCGCGGGTCGCTCAACTCGCCATCCGTCTGGCCGAGCGTGGCGTTGCTCTGCGGTACTTCGACGCCGGCGGCGGTTTGGGCATCGCCTACCGCGCCGGCCAGCATCCGCCCACGATCGCCGCCTATGTGAAGGCCCTGCGATCCGCACTTCCGCCGGGGATGCGACTGCTCATCGAGCCCGGACGCAGTTTGGTGGCAGCCGCCGGTTTCCTACTCACGCGCGTGCTCTATGTCAAAGATAGCGGGCGTAAGCGCTTTGTTATCGTCGATGCCGGATCTAATGACTTGCTCCGGCCCAGCCTATACGATGCCTATCACGACATACAGCCGCTTGAGCCCCGCCGCGGGCCGCGGCGCACGGTCGAGATCGTTGGACCCATCTGCGAAAGCGGGGATGTGCTGGGGCGCGAGCGCCGCCTGGCTCCGGTCGCGGCCGACGACTATTTAGCGATCGCCGACGCGGGCGCCTACGGTTTCAGTCTGAGTTCGAATTACAATGCCCGCCCCCGCGCCGCCGAAGTGGCGCTGGAAGGCGGCCGGGCGCGGCTGATCCGGCGCCGCGAGACATCGAGCGATCTCGCAGCGGCCGAACTCGCCGCCCAGGAATTATAGGGGTAATAAGCGCGAACTTACTGCTTGGCCGCCCGAACCTTGGCCCAACGACGCTTTTGCGCCTCGGCAATCCGGCGCCGACCAGCGGCGCTGATTTTCCGCTTCTTTTTGGGCATGCTGGCGGCCGCATCCGCAAATTCGGTCATGTATTTCGGTTTCCGTCCGCGGGGGGCACCGCCGCCGCTCAGGCTGCGCAAAACCCGCAGCGCCGCTTCGATGCGGGTGCGTTGCTCTTCCAAGTCCTCGATTGCTTTGCTGATAGTTGACATTGCTCTCCTTAGGTTTTTCGTTCTTTGGGTTTATAGCGTGTTACTCGCTAAAAGTCAAACTCGGGTTTCGCGCAAACTTGATACTATAGCGATGTCGGGGCGTAGCGCAGCCCGGTAGCGCACCTGCCTTGGGCGCAGGGGGCCGCCGGTTCAAATCCGGCCGCCCCGACCAGCAATTTGGGTTTACACACTTATGAATGGTGGACGCCTTAGCGACGACGAAGCTTTCCTACTGGGCATGGCCGATCTCCGCGCCCGCATTGCATCCGACACCGTAGGCGGCGCCGACGACGTTGACGCCATCAGCAGGGCGCTTACTCGCGTGGCGATGCGTTATCCCGATGCCGCCGACGAGTTCGGACAACTCTTCGCCGCCCGACAACTCGGCGCCTGCCGCGATCTGCTCGATACCGTCGCCGCCCAACACGCTATTGAGATGTCCGATGAAATGGACGCGTAACGCTAATCGTCAATCGCCGCCGCCGTCTCCAGCTCGCGTGACGACAACGGCTTGTGGAAGATGCGGTAACGCGCCAGCAGGGCGTGTTTGAGGGCCCACTGCACATCCTCGTCGGCGGCCACTTTGCGACCGGCGTTCTTGACGTAGGTTTCCAGTTTGACCGAATCCACCAGTCCCAGACGAATATTGCCTTCGCAAACAATCGCCCGGCTGCCCTGTGGGATTAAGTTGTACTTGCTAATGCGGGAGGGTTTCGACATGGGTAAGCCTCACCGGAATGCGTGGATTAATAACCACGAAAACCATCAAAGTGTGATTTAACGACAATTTAGTTTACCACATCCGCGGGCCCGATTTATCCCGTTTTTCATAAGGCATTTGAGGCCCTGGCGAAGCAATGTGGAACAATAGACCTCTATGTCGAACTCGCCCAACGACCTACACACGCAAGAGCTAGCCAGCCGGGAGAGCCAATCGCTGACCGGGGGTGGCGCCGCGCGTCAGGCCAAGCACCACGAACAGGGGAAATTGCTAGCCCGAGAACGACTCGAGCTGCTGCTGGACCCGGGCAGCTTCCAGGAATTTGACCAACTCGTGGCCCCTCGCCCCTCGGCCTTTGGCGCGGCCGAGCAGCAGGTCCCGGGGGATGGATTTGTCACCGGATTTGGCCGCATTGACGGCCGAACCGTTTTTGTCTTCGCGCAGGACTTCACCGTCTACGGTGGATCGCTCTCGGCGGCCAATGCCGCCAAGATCTGCAAGATCATGGATCGCGCCCTCGAAGTCGGCGCCCCGGTGATTGGCTTGAACGACAGCGGCGGCGCGCGCATTCAGGAGGGGGTTGCCTCACTGGGCGGTTATGCGGACATCTTCCTGCGCAATACGCTGGCAAGCGGCGTAGTGCCGCAAATTTCGGCCGTCCTTGGACCCTGCGCCGGGGGCGCCGTGTACTCGCCCGCCATCACCGATTTTGTGCTCATGGTGCAGGGCACCGCGCATATGTTTGTCACTGGACCGGATGTGATCAAAGCCGTGACTCACGAGGAGGTCAGCAAGGAGGAACTCGGCGGCGCGCTCACCCACAATCAAACCAGCGGCGTCGCGCACTTCCTGGCCGATGACGACCGCCAGTGCCTGGCGCAAATTCGCGAGCTGCTCAGCTTCCTGCCTTCGAATAATCTTGACGACCCGCCGCGGCGCGCGACCTCCGATCCGATCGATCGCGCCGACGCGTCGCTGGACACTCTCATTCCGGCCGCGAGCGACCAGGCCTACGACATGCGTGAGGCCATTCGCGCCGTCGCCGACGACGGCTACTTCTTTGAGGTGCAGGAGCATTTCGCGCCCAACCTGGTTATCGGCTATGCGCGGCTGAACGGACGCAGCGTCGGCATCGTCGCCAACCAGCCGCTCCACCTCGCCGGCGTGCTCGATATCAATGCCAGCGTGAAGGGAGCGCGCTTTGTGCGCTTTTGCGACGCGTTTAACATTCCGCTGGTGACGTTTGAGGACGTGCCCGGCTTTCTGCCCGGCACGAACCAGGAGTGGGGCGGCATTATCCGCCACGGCGCCAAGCTGCTGTACGCCTTTGCGGAAGCCACTGTTCCCAAGCTGACCGTCATAACACGCAAGGCGTATGGAGGCGCCTACTGCGTCATGGCCTCGAAACATCTGCGCACCGACTGCAACTATGCGTGGCCCACGGCGGAGCTGGCGGTCATGGGAGCGGAAGCCGCGGTAAACGTAATCTACAAACGCGAAATCGACGCCGCCGCCGATCCGCAGGCGGAACGCCGGCGGCTGACGCAGGAAGTTCGCGACAAATTTGCCAGCCCCTTCCCGGCGGCCGAGCTCGGCTATCTCGACGCCATTATTCGCCCCCACGATACGCGGCGGCGCCTCATCCAGTCACTGGAGATGCTGCAAGGCAAGCGGTCACCGATGCCCGCCAAGAAACACGGCAATATTCCGCTTTAATGGGCGCGGGCCCCAGCGCGGCTACCGCCGCGCGCCCCGCTTACGCGCAGCGCCGGAGTGGGGACCCCAGGAGCCCCAATCCGGCGCTGCGCG
>DATNFK010000046.1:0-25765 GCA_035606395.1 Terriglobales bacterium
TGGCGGGTTGCCCTCCGGCAGAGCCCGCCTCCGCTTCGCCGGCTGCAGGAGCATCCCGCACTTATCAACCCTTGTCAAACCGCCTTCGCCGCATACACGACCGTCCCACTTTTATCTGTGCCAACCATGGGGCGCACTCCAACTACCGTCGCGGCGAATTCGAGCCGCGTCTCTGGCCCGGTAAAACCACCGCCTCGGGGTGCGGCATCGGAGCCTGGCGCGAGCGCAAACCGTCTCACCAAGTGCGGCGCAAGGGGTCTCAAACCCACGCCAAGGCAAGGCCCAAATTGTCTCACCGAGACAATTAAGCTCATCTATCCCGTAGGGAGCCGCCACGCCTGCAACCCTCAAAAAACCAGAACGCACCGCCCCCTTCGGCAGTCTTTAACCAAATCAGCTACGCTATTAAAGACAACTCCCCCGGCAACATAAATGCCTACTTTCGTCATCACAGCGCTGAATGATCGCGGACAACGCCTGCGCCAAACTGAAGTCGCCGACAACGAGTCCGACCTTCGCGACCGCTTCCTCTCCCAGGGCTACCTCGTCCAATCCATCAGCGCCCAGCGCGGCCTGGGCGGCCAGAAACGCCGCACCCGCGTCGCCACCGATAAGTTCCTCATCTTCAACCAGCAGTTCCTGACCCTGATCAAAGCCGGGCTCCCCATCCTACGCGCCCTCGAACTGCTCAGCACCCGCGCCCGCGATGCCAAACTCGAGGCCCTCCTCCAGCGCGTTCGCACCCGTGTCCAAGCCGGCGACATCCTGTCCCAGGCATTCGCCCAGGAGCCCGGCGTGCAGGAGATCTACACCACAACTCTCATGGCCGGCGAGAAAAGCGGTAATCTCGAGGAAGTCCTGGCTCGCTACCTGCAGTACCAGCGCATGGCCCACAGCCTGCGCCGCAAGATCGTTAGTTCGTTGATTTACCCCGCCGTCCTGCTCTGCCTCGTCCTGGTCGTGCTGACCTTCCTCGTCACTTTTGTGGTGCCGCAGTTCGCCCAGCTCTACGCCTCGCTCGACGCCACGCTCCCCGGCATCACGCTCGCCGTCTTGAACGTCGGCCTTTTCGTCCAACACGACATTCTGTACCTCGTGGCAGGCGTAGCCATCGCCGTGATCGCGGTCATTTACTTTGGCCGCCGTGAGGGCATCGGGCGCGCCTTCGACGGACTCGTGCTCCGAACGCCGCTCTTCGGCGATCTTTACTGGAAGTACCAGGTCGCCATGCTCTGCCGCACGCTTTCGACCCTGCTCCAAGGCGGCCTGCCCGTGGTTCAGGGTCTCGAAACCGCGGCTTCCGCCCTGCGCAGTCCGCGCCTCCGCAGCGGTCTCAAGCAGACAGTCACCTCGGTGCGCGAAGGCGAAGCCATCTCGGCCGGCCTCGCGCGTCACAAAGTCGTGCCCCAGCTTGCTGTTGAAATGATCGAAGTCGGCGAAGGCACCGGGGCGCTCCCGCAAATGCTCGGCTCCATCGCCGAATTCTTCGACGAGGATCTTGCAAACGCCATGACCGCCGTGCTGGCTCTAATCGAACCGGCTATTCTGATAGTGGTGGGGTCGGTCGTGGCCATCATCCTGATCTCCCTCTACCTGCCCATCTTCTCGCTGGGCTCGCGCATGCAAACATGAGCACCACCGCCGCCAACACGACGACGCCAACCAGCACCGCCACTCCGCCGCCTGCCAAGGGCGAAGTTGATGAACTCGCCCGCGCCCAGGAATTAGCCAGTCGCTACCACTGCGCTCTGGTGGATCTGCGTTCCTACCCCGTCGCCCCCGAGCTCTTCCGCACCGTGCCGGTCGAACTCATGTTCCGGTACCATTTCGTCCCCCTCGAGAGCGACGACCACACCCTCACCATCGCGATCGCCGACCCCAGCCAGCTCATGCTGGTGGATGAAGTCGGCCTGCTCCTCGACCGCCGCGTCGCCATGCGCGTCGCCACTCCCAGCCAGATCGAGGAAATCCTCAAGAAGAACGAACAATCCCAACGCGTCCTCGAGCAGGCCACCGAAGGTTTCACCCTCGAAGTCGGCGGCGCCGAGGATTCCGATGATGAAACAATTTCGATCGAGCGTCTCACCACCGCCGGCGACATCAACCCCATCATCAAGCTGGTCGATACCACCATTTACTCCGCCCTCGAGCGCCGCGCCAGCGACATCCATATCGAAACCGGCGATGCCGAGGTCAACGTCAAGTACCGCATTGACGGTGTCCTCCAGCCCGCGCTCGCGCCCATCGCCAAGGAGTTCCACTCCCCCATCCTCAGCCGCATCAAGGTCATGAGCGAGCTCGACATCTCCGAGCGCCGCGTGCCCCAGGATGGCCGCTTCCGCGTCCGCTATAAGGGACGCGCCATCGACTTCCGCGTCTCCATCATGCCCTCCATCCACGGCGAGGACGCCGTCCTCCGCGTCCTCGATAAGGAGGCGATGAGCGAAAAGTTCCACAACCTCACCCTCGATGTCGTCGGCTTCGGCGAGCACGACCTGCGCAAATTCCGCCGCTATATCCGTGAGCCCTACGGCATGGTGTTGGTCACCGGCCCCACCGGCAGCGGCAAGACAACCACCCTCTATGCCGCCCTCAACGAGATTCGTACCGTCGAGGACAAGATCATCACCATCGAAGACCCGGTCGAGTACCAGTTGAAGGGCATCACTCAAATTCCCGTCAATGAGAAAAAGGGATTGACCTTCGCCCGCGGCCTCCGCTCCATCCTCCGTCACGATCCCGACAAGATCATGGTCGGCGAAATCCGCGACGCCGAGACGGCGCAAATCGCCATCAACAGCGCCCTCACCGGCCACCTCGTCTTCACCACCGTCCATGCCAATAACGTGGTTGATGTGATCGGGCGCTTCCTTAACATCGGCGTCGAGGCCTACAACTTCGTCTCCTCCCTCAACTGCATCCTCGCCCAGCGCCTGGTCCGCCTCATCTGCCCCAACTGCCGCCACGCCGTCCGCTACCCACGTGAAGTGCTGGACGCTTCGGGCCTTAATGGGGAATGGCAGTCCCGCGACTTCTTCGAAGGCCGCGGCTGCATGGAGTGCGGCGGCACCGGCTTCCGCGGACGCACCGCCATCCATGAACTCCTTGAAATGACCGACACCGTCCGCGAAATGATTCTCGCCAAGCGCCCCTCCTCGGAAATTCGGCGCATCGCCCGCCAGGAGGGAATGAAGTTCCTCCGCGAAAGCGCGCTCGACCGTGTCGCCGCTGGCTTGACCACGCTCAAGGAGATCAATAAGGTCACCTTTATCGAGCTCGCCCGTTAAGGTTTTCCATGCCCCTCACTCTCGCACCCCCAAGCCTCGCCGCGAAGTTCGACGCCTGGGTTGCGCCGCCCAACGCCGAGGTCGCGGTCGAGTTCGCCGCCGGCCGCTTGAGCGCCGGTCGAGGTGAGCGTGTCGGCGTCGTCGAGCTCGCGCCCGCTGCCGTCGCGCCCTCTGCTGTGCGCCCCAACCTCGCCGATCCTGAAGCCCTGACCGCCTCGCTGCGCGGCCTTTTGGAGGCCTGCGCCGGTATCGGTACCGAAGTCGCCCTGCTGGTTCCCGATCTGACCGCCCGGGTTTCTGTCCTCGATTTCGACCGGCTCCCGCCGCGCCGCGACGAGCACGCCGCTCTTGCCCGCTTCCGCCTCCGCAAGAGCCTCCCCTTTGCCGAAGATCAGGCCGTGGTCTCGACCCAGCCGCTTTCCCCGACCCGCTTGCTCGTCGCCGTTGCCGAGCGCGCCCGCCTCGACGAGTACGAAAACTGCCTCGAAGCCGCCGGTGCCCACGCAGCGACCGTGCTGCCCAGCGGCCTCGCCTGCCTCGCCGCCGATCCGGTCCTGAACCATGCCGCGCTCCTGATCCGCGCCGAGCAGGGAAGTCTCACCACGGCTTTCTGCTGGAGCGAACGCCTCGACTTTTTCCGCGTCATCGAGGTCCAATCCGCCGTCACTTTTGAGGATATCTTCCCCTCGGTCGCCTTTTTCCGCGACCGCGTCGAAGCCGCCGCCATTTCCCAGCCGACACTCTACGCCGCCGGCCTCGGCGCCGAACTCGAATCCCGCCTCCGCGATGAAATCCCCTGGGCCACTCTCCGTGTCGCCCCCTCACCCGGCGAATTGGCCGTCGCCGGCGCCTTGCGAGGTCGCTTCCTGTGATCCGCACCACCATCAACCTGGCCCGGCGCCCCGCCGAAAATCTGCGCCGCATCCGCGTCGTCTGGGGCGGGGCCGTCGCCTTTCTCGGCGCCCTCTTCCTGATCCTCGGCACCATCGCCCTGATTGGGTGGCTCGGGAGCCGTCCGATCCAGAAACAAACCAACGCGGTGCGCGCCGACATCGCCCCGCTTGTTTCCGATAGCGCCCGCATCCAGGCGCCCCTCGCCAACCCGCAAGTTCGTCAGGAACTCGATCAGGCCGCCTTCTTCAACCAGTTGATCGACCGCAAGTCGGTTTCCTGGACCCGCCTCTTTGAACGCCTGGAAGAGATCATGCCCCCCGGTGTCGAGTTGGTCTCCCTCCGCCCGCAGGAACGCAACGGTCAAAGCGCGATCGACATCCGCTTCGCCTCCGACACCCTGGAGCCGGCCATCGACTTCGTCCACCAACTCGAGTCCTCGCCCGACTTTAGCGGCGCCCGCGTCGAGCGCGAGACCGAGGCCGCGCAAAACAACAACCTCAACTCGCGCACCGCTCCCCCGCCTCGGTTTCAATTGGAAGTGACCGCGCTCTACCACCCCGCAAACGACGCCGACACCACCGCCGATCCAGCCCCGCGCCAATCAACCGCAGGTGGCCCGCAATGAACCCACTCCGCCGCAAACTAATGCTTGGCGGCTTGGCGCTCGCCATCGCCGATATTGCGTTGCTCGTCTGGCTGCTGTCGCCGCAGGCGCCCTCGCGCGCCGCCACCCAGCAACAATTGGCCGATGCCCGCCTCCAGTTGGTCTCGCTCCGCGCCCAATCCGGCCAGCTCGCCCGGCTCAGCGAAAACCTCCATACCAGCCAACAACAAATCCATGAGATCATGGCCGCCGGCATTCCCCAGGAAGCCGACGCCAGCTCAAAACTCCTCAGCGAGTTCAGCCGCCTCGCCAACGCCAGCCAGGTGCAGGTTTCCGGCGCCGAGTTCCATCCCGATAAGAAAGCCACCCTCGGCCTGCGCCGTATCGCCATCAGCCTGCAGGTCGCCGGCGGCTACGGTAACGTCGTGCGCTTTCTCAATCAAATGGAGCGCTCGCCCATGTTCTTCCTCATCAATCAGGTGAGCGTCTCCGGCGGCGCCGCCAACGCCAACACGGTGAAGCTCGATGTTCAACTCGAGGCCTACGCCCGCGTTTAAATCATGAAACTAGGCACCGAAAATAAAAAGAACGTCATCGCGCTGGCCATCATCGGCCCCATCGCGGTCGTGGCCCTCTGGTATACCTTCTATGACGGGCCCTCGCTGCCGCCGCCGGCTGCGAATTCCGTCGTCGTACCGGCCAGTGCCAACGCGCCCGCCGTGCGCATCAACGCGCTCGACCCCAAGCTGCACATGGACCGTCTCGACGCCTTGCGCGCCATCAACTACACTGGCACCGGGCGCGACCTCTTTCACTTCGGCACCGCTCCCGCGCTGGCCCAGCAGCAGCCCGCCGGCCAAAAGCCGGTCGCGCATGCCGGGCCCGTGATGCCGCCTCCGCCGCCGATTCCCACCGGCCCGCCGCCGCCCCCGCCCATCCCGCTCAAGTTCTACGGCTTCGCTCAATCCGCCAGCGCGCCGGAAAAGATTTTTTTGCAAATGGGCGACGATAATTACGTTGTCGCCCAGGGCGACACCATCGAGCACCGCTACCTCATCGAAAGCATCGGCAAGGTTTCGGTGCGGGTGAAAGACCTGCAAACCAACTCCGAGCAGGAGCTCCCGCTCCAACAGGGATAAGATTTACGAACGTGTTTGTGCGATGGCCGGCGTCTGCTCGTCGCCCGGCACCGGGGCCTTAAGATAGAGTTCGTCGAGTTGCCGTGTGAGGATTTGAAACGCGTCCACCGGGTCGTCGGAAAAATGGAACAGTTCCAGGTCGCTCGCCGCGATCGTGCCCCATTCGACCAGGGCCTTGAAGTTGATGATCTCCTCCCAGTACTCGCGCCCGTACAGCATGATGACGATCTTCTTGTTCAGCTTTTGCGTCTGCACCAAAGTCAAGACTTCCATCAACTCGTCAAGCGTGCCGAACCCGCCGGGGAACGCCACCAGCGCCTTGGCCAGGTAGGCGAACCAGAATTTGCGCATGAAAAAATAGTGGAACTCGAAATTCAATTCCGGCGTGATATAGGCATTCGGCATCTGCTCGAACGGCAGCCGGATGTTCAGCCCCATCGTCTTCCCGCCCGCCTCATGCGCCCCCCGGTTCGCCGCCTCCATGATGCCCGGGCCGCCGCCCGAGGTGATGACGAAGCGGTGCCGCCGGCTGGGCAGCCCGTCCGACCACTGCGTCAGCAATCGCGCCAGCTCGCGCGCGTCCTCGTAGTAGCGCGACATGATCTTGGCCGCCTTTTCCGTGCCGCACGTCTCCAGGCTGTGAATCCTCGCCGAGCCGAAAAAGACGATCGTGTCCTGAATGTTATGCCGGCGCAAGCGGCTCTGCGGCTCGTGGTACTCGGCCAGAATGCGCAGCGTGCGGGCGTCCGGCGAGTCGAGAAACTGCTCGTTCTGGTAGGCAAGAGGGGCACGGTCCATGAATTGAAGGATATCCTGAAACTGGCATGACTCCGGCCGCTCAGTTCGAAGCCTTGGCTTCGCGGGTGCGCGAAATCCGCCCCGGCGACGACCACGATCTGTTGCGCCGTGCCTTCGAATTTTCCGCCCGTCTCCACGCCCCCCAGCGCCGCCGTTCCGGCGAGGCCTACATCGCCCATCCGCTCGCCGTCGCCTCCGTTCTCGCCGAGCTCGAGATGGACACCGTCTGCATCGCCGCTGGCCTCCTCCACGACGCCGTCGAAGACACACCCGCCACCACCGAACAGATCAGCCGCGAGTTCGGTCCTGTCGTCGCCCATCTCGTCGAGGGCGTCACCAAGATTGACCGGCTCGAGTTCCAGGGCCCTTCGCAATCCGACGCGCGCCAGGCCGAGAGCGTCCGCAAGATGCTCCTGGCCATGGTCGACGACATCCGCGTCATCCTCATCCGCCTCGCCGATCGCCTCCATAACATGCGGACCCTCGCCCACATGCCGCCCGACCGGCAACAGGTGATCGCCCGCGAGACGATGGACATTTATGCGCCCCTCGCCCACCGCCTCGGCATGGGCAAAATGCGCGGCGAACTCGAAGACCTCGCCTTCAGCTATCTCGAACCCGAAGCCTACTGCGAGCTCCAGGCCGCCGTCGATAGCCGCCGCGCCGGCGGCGAGGAGTTCCTCGCCGGCGTCGAGCGTCGCGTCCTGCACACCTTGCGCGAGCATGAAATCCCCGCCCGCGTCGAAGGTCGCATCAAGCGTATCTATAGCATCTGGCAGAAGCTCCAACGCCAGCACATCGAGGTCGATCAGGTCTACGACCTGCTCGCCCTCCGCATCATCACCGACTCCATCCGCGACTGTTACGCCGTGCTCGGCGTCATCCACAGCGCCTGGCGCCCCGTGCCCGGACGCATCAAGGACTTCATCGCCACCCCGCGCGCCAACATGTACCGCAGTCTCCATACCTCGGTCATCGACGCCTCCGGCCAGCCGTTCGAGATCCAGATCCGTACCGAGGAAATGCACCGCATGGCGGAGGAGGGAATCGCCGCCCATTGGAAGTACAAGGCCGGCGCCAAGCCCGCCGCCTCCGCTTCCGAAGACCAGCGCATCCTCTGGCTCCGCCGTCTCGTCGAGTGGCAGCGCGACATCGCCGATCCCGGCGAGTTCCTCAGCCTGCTCAAGGTCGATCTCGCCCCCGAGGAAATTTATGCCTTCACCCCCAAGGGCCTGATCCTCGCGCTCGCCCGCGACGCCTGCCCGATTGATTTCGCCTACGCCATCCACACCGAAATCGGCCACCGCACCATCGGCGCCCGCGTCAACGGCAAGATCGTTCCCTTGCGCTACCACATTCAAACCGGCGACATCGTCGAGATACTCACCCAGCCTGGCCACGTCCCCAACCGCGATTGGCTGTCGTTCGTGCGCACCCCGCGCGCCCGCCAGAAGATTCGTCACTGGCTCAACATCCACGAGCGCGTGCGCGCCACCGAGATCGGCCGCCGCGCCCTCGAGCGCGATGCGCGCCGCTTTGAAGTTCCTCTCAAGGACTTGACCGACGCAGCGCTCGCCCGCGCCGGTGAGGAGTACGGCCTCGCCCGCGCCGAGGACGTCTACGCCGCCGTCGGCTACGGGAAGGTCTCCGCCCGCCAGGTGCTGCTCGCGCTGGTGCCGCCTCCGGCGCGTTCGCCCGAACAAGCCCGGCTCATGCGCTCGACCAGGCGCACCCCCCGCCCCGCCGCCGGCAGCCCCATTCTGGTGCGCGGTTTCAGCGATTTGCTCGTCTACCGCGCCGCCTGTTGCAACCCCATTCACGGCGAGCAGATCGTCGGCTACATCACCCGCGGCAAGGGCGTCGCCGTTCACGGCGTTAGCTGCCCCAACGTCCGCAACCTGCTCTACGAGCCCGACCGTCGCATCGATGTCGCCTGGGCGCCGGTCGCCAGTGAGGTGAGCGAAGTCAAACTCACCATCCGCGCCGACGACAATGCCGGCATTCTCAACGCCGTGACCGCCGTTATTTCCGAACGCTCGACCAACATCCGAACCGTGGGCGCCAAGGCCGCCGACGGCGAGGCGCAGATTGATTTGGCCGTCGAGGTTGCCACCACCCAGGCGCTCGATCAGATCATGCGCGGATTACAGCGCGTCGCCGGCGTCCGCTCGGTGCAGCGCGTGAGCGGAGTCTGATACGCTAATCCCATGCCTTCAGCCGCCAATAGTGCAACCGCTCGTGAAACCATCGCCACGCCTAATGCGCCGCAGGCCATTGGCCCCTACGTGCAAGCCGTCCGCGCCGGCGGGTTCCTGTTTCTCTCCGGCCAGATTCCGCTCGATCCCGCCACCGGCGCTTTGTTGGTGGATGCCGATATCGCGCAGCAGACCGAGCGCGTCTTTCAGAATTTGAGCGCTGTGTTGACGGCGGCGGGCAGTAGTCTCGCGGCTGCGGTCAAGGCCACCGTATACCTCGCCGACCTCAACGATTTCGCGGCCATGAACGCGACCTATGGCAAGTTCTTTCCCCATAATCCGCCCGCGCGCTCGACTGTGGAAGTGAGCCGCCTGCCGCGCGGAGCGCGCGTCGAGATTGATCTCGTCGCGCTAGCCTGAGGTTTACTTGGTAGCCGGCCTATTTCGCTGCCGGTTTAGCGGCGACCCGGCGCAGCGGCTTGACCGCTTTGCCGCTCTTGATGCAGGCGGTGCACAGCCGTGCCTTTACCGTGCCGCCGCCCGACTGTACGCGGGCAGACTGCAGGTTTACGTTCCAACGCCGCTTGGTGACGTTGTGCGCATGGCTGACTCGGTTTCCAAACTGCGGACCTTTGCCGCAGAGATCGCAGACGCGTGCCATAGACTTCCTTTCGGACTAAACTCTGATTATACAGCATGAGTGCTCGCATCGGTAACGAGGTTGACGACTACTGCACCCGCTGCCACCGCCTCACCAACCACACGGTGGCGGCCATGGTCGGGGATGAGATCGCCAGCACCACCTGTCGCACCTGTGGCTTCAACCATCCCTACAAGGGCGGCAAGGCGCCGCAGCGTGCCCCCAAAAAATCAACCGCCTTCGACCAGGTGCTGGCCGGCATCATCGGCACCCAGCCGCCGGCACCCGAGCCTCCGCCCCGCAAGCGCAAGCGCGGCAAGTGACCACCTTCCCCATCCCTGATTGCCCCGCGCTGCTCGACCTGCTGCGCGGCTTCCTCGTCACCGGCCTCGGCCGCGCCGAGCTCGACCGCCTGCGCTTCCTAACCGATCGCGTCTCCCTCGATCTCCTGCACCGCCGCCTCGCCCAGGCCCAGCTCTGGCAGCAGCAAGCCGGCAACTTTTCCTTCGTTGGACTCCAAGCCTCTCCCGCGCCACTGCTCGCCCGCGCCCACGATGTCCTCGAGGGTACCGAGTTGCTTTCGCTACTCGGCTTCCTCGACACCGCCGCCGGGCTGGCAGAGCATGCCTCAAACGATGCCTGGCCCGCCATCGCCGCCATTGCCGGCCGTATCGATCCGCTTCCCGACCTGCGGCAACGCCTCCGCCGCGCGCTCCTCCCCGACGGTTCACTCGACGACAACGCCAGCCCCGAGTTGGCCCGCATTCGCCGCCAGCGCGCCCGCCAGCGTCAGGCTATCGAAGCCCAGTTGGCCCAGCACCTCCGCCGCCTCAGCGCCGACGGCGTGCTCCAGGATGAGCTCATCACCCAGCGCAATGAACGCTTCGTTCTGCCCGTCCGCGCCGACCAGCGCCGCCGCGCGCCCGGCATCGTACACGGCGCGAGTTCCAGCGGACAGACGGTCTTTGTCGAGCCCCTCGAAACCGTCGAGCTCAACAACGAAAATATCCAGCTCCGCGATCAGGAACTCGCCGAGACCTACCGCATCCTGGCCGATCTGACCCGCGGTGTCGCCCAGGCCGCGCCCGCAATCGAGCGCGGCGCCGCCGCTTGCGGCGTGCTCGAACTCGAGTCCGCCAAGGCCCGCTTTGCCGCCGCCTACAACGGCCACCCCGCCGAGTTCGGCGATACACTCGAGCTCACCAACGCCCGCCACCCGGTTCTGGCCGCCTCCCTTCGTGCCCAATCGCCGCCTGCCGATGTCATCCCCTTGTCGCTCCGCCTCGGCGCGCCCGCGCGCGTTCTCGTGATCAGCGGCCCCAACACCGGCGGCAAGACCGTCGTGCTCAAGACCGTCGGCATGGCCGCCTGGATGGCCCAGTGCGGCTTGCCCGTCTGCGCCGACCGCGCCCAGTTGCCCGTCTTCGACGCGCTCTGGGCCGATGTCGGCGACGTGCAGTCGCTCGAACGCAACCTCAGCACCTTCTCCAGCCACCTCGTCCACATCCGCGACATCCTCGCCTCCGCCGGCGGGCAAACCCTCGTTCTGCTCGACGAATTGGGCACCGCCACCAACGCCGCCGAAGGCGCCGCGCTCGCCATCGAGATCGCCGACGAACTGGCCCAGCGCCATTGCTGGACGTTGATCTCCACCCACCACGACGCGCTCAAGGCCTGGGCCAGCGCCCGCCCCGAATGCGTCGTCAACGGCTCGGTCGCCGTCGATTCCGTAACCCTGGCGCCCAGCTTTCAGTTCCGCCTCGGCGTCCCCGGCGTCTCCGCCGGACTCGACATGGCCCAGCGCCTTGGCTTGCCTGGCCAGATTGTCAATGGAGCCCGCGCCCGTCTGAGTCAGGAAGAGCGCGACGCCGGCGAATACCTGGCCAAGCTCCAGCGCAATCTCTCCGAGTCGGAAGACCTGCGCACCGAGTTGACCCGCCGCCAGCTCGAGCTCGAGCAGCGCGAACGCCTGCTCGTCGAACGCGATCGCCAGCAACTGGAAAAGCAACTGGCCAAGCTGCGCGCCGACCTCGATCGCCGCCTCGCGGCCTTCACGGCTTCCGCCGAAGCCAACTGGCGCCGCTCGCTCGAGTCGCTCTCCGCCAACCTGACCAGCGCCCAAAAGAAGAAGATCGCCGTCGCCGTCGCCCAGATGAAGCGCGAGACCGCCGAGGCCTTCCGCGGCGAGGTGACGAGCCTGGTCACCGACGGCAGCGGCGCAGCCGAACCGTCCATCACCATCGCTCCCCAACCTGGCGACCTGGTCCGCGTCCGCTCCCTAAGCCGCCCGGCCAGGGTCTTGCGCAAGCTCTCGGACGAGCTCTACGAACTCGAAGCCGGCGCGCTCCGTGTGCAAATTCCCCTGACTGAAATCACCGCCGTCGTGGGCGCGCCGGCGCCCACTGCCGGTGGCCGCATCCGCACCCCCGAAGTAACGCAAGTGAAGGAGATCAACCTGATCGGCCTCCGCATGGAAGAGGCCGCCGATCGCCTGGAAAAATTCCTCGACCTGGCGATTCTCGGCGAAGCCACAGAGATCCGCATCGTCCACGGCGCCGGCTTCGGCGTCCTCCGCAAAGCCGTCGCCGACGTTCTCCGCGGCCATCCCCAGGTAGCCGGCTACGCCCACCCCCCGCAAAACCAAGGCGGCCAGGGCGTCACCATCGCCCAATTGAAGTAAGCTCAAGAGAAGGAGAGGTGGCCGAGTGGTTGAAGGCTCCGGTCTTGAAAACCGGCGTGCTCGAAAGGGCACCGTGGGTTCGAATCCCACCCTCTCCGCCACCTACGCCCTCAGCCTTGCACCACGTCCATGAAGGAGCTGACGGAGAATACCGCGCGGCCCAGGCCGGGATCGCCGTAGCCCGGCGGCACAGGGAGTTTGTACTTGGCGTGGGTGTCGCGCCAGGTTTCGAGTAGCCGCAGGTGGTATTCGAGCGGAGCACCGCCGGGCGTGGTCTTGCCCAGCGTCGTCAGTGGTTCCGCGCACCAGGTCGTGAAGCGCGGGCAGATGCCGTGCGACATGAAGAAGTCTAGTCCTTCGCCGGTGGAACGAATCGCGTCCTCGACCTCGACAAAACCATTGGGCTTCGACATCTCGATCCCCGCGACAAAGTTCGGGATCACATGCGACGGCCCAAAAATATCGGCTGCGGCGACGATGCGGCGATGCCACTCCTGCCGCCCGACATACCGATCCTTGCCAGGGCAAATGATTGAGAAGAGGCGCTCGTCCCAGATCTCGTAGTTGGGATGGTAGATCTGAATCCCCGCATCCTTGAACCGCTGCGCCTCATCACGCGGTAGCGCCTGCGCCACCATCTTGCCGATCCAGCGCCCGGGGAACTCGCGTTCTATGGCCGCCGCGTACTTGGCATAGAACACCGCCTCGCTCTCGCCCTTGAGTTGACTGGTGATGCTGCCGCCGGTAATGGTGTACGCCCGGCTTTGCGAGTCGGTCGAGGCGATGATGGCCAACGCCTCGAGAATCTCCTCCACCGACTTGACCCCTGTGTACGGACGCCCTTCCTGTATCTGCTGCCGGTAATTGTTGTTGATGTCGCAGAACTGGCACTCTTCCTTGTCGCCAAAGTACTGGCAAATCCGGAAGACAGTCAGGTACACCAGATAGCCCCACTCGATCGTCGGCGCGATCTCGATCACCTTCTTGCCGCTCTCCAAAGCCCGCGTGTAGTACGCCGGCACCGGCGGAAACCGCACGTCCGCGACGTTTTCTCCTTCCAGCTTGAGCACGGCCTCGCCGTCCTCATTCACGTCCACCATGTAAGGCGACGCCGGATTCAACCGCACCGATACAATCGTCGGCCGGAAGTTCCACGCTCCCGCCTCCAGCCATATCTCCTCTGGCGCACTCCAGTGCTCGTGATTTTCCATGTCCTTCAGCGGCACCAGGTCGAAGGAGAATATGAAGTACGCCTTGGCTTTGAACTGCGCCGCCATCTTCAGCGCCGCCGGCGAAAACGCCAGCCCGGTGCGCAGCACGTCCTCCTTGATCACCACCTCGATCGGCAGCGTCGGGTGGCGTGCGTGGGCCGCCTCAATCTGCGACCTCGTCGAAGCGGTCGGGGAGGCGGTCGGGGGCGCGGCGCTCAGGTTCACACATTCATTTTAACCGCCGATGGCAATCTGCCGTAGAATCAACCCGCATGGAGGGTTTCGCAGCTATCGCCGCCGACGCAATCGAAGCCCAGCTCCGGGGCGCCGGCATGGGAGCAGGCCCTGCAGCGTCCAAGGCGGCCATGCTGGCCCGCATTCACCAGGGCTTTGACGGCACCGGCCCGGCGCGCGCCTGGTTTGTCCCCGGCCGCATTGAGGTTTTAGGGAAACACACCGACTACGCCGGCGGACGCTGTCTGCTCGCCGCCGTCGAGCGCGGCTTCTGCCTCATCGCGGCGCCGCGCGCCGATCGCCTCGTGCGTCTGCATGACGTGGACTGGCAGTCCCGCGTGGAATTCGAACTCGGCGATGTGCCCGACGCCGCCGCGAATTGGGCCCGCTACCCCGCCGCTGTTGCAAGGCGACTGGCCCAGGATTTCACCCAGCCATGGCGCGGCGTGGATATCGCGCTCGCCAGCGACCTGCCCCGTGCCGCCGGCATGAGTAGCTCGAGCGCGCTGCTGGTCGCCAGCCTCTTGGCGTTCGCAGCCGCCAACGATCTGGAGAGCGGCGAACGCTTTCGCCGGCACCTCGCCGATCGCGAGTCCCTTGCCGCCTACGCGGCGGCCATCGAGAGCGGCCGCGCCTACGGCCCCTTCGCCGCCCACGTCGGTGTCGGTACCTACGGAGGCAGTGAGGACCACACCGCGATCCTGTGCTGCCGGCCCGGCGAGCTCGCGGTGTACAGCTTCTGCCCCACCCGCCGCGAACGCTCCGTCGCGCTGCCCCCGGACGTAACCTTCGTCATCGCCGTGAGTGGCGTCGCCGCCTCCAAAGCCCATGCCGTGCGCGATGACTACAACCGCCTCGCGCGCCTTCCCGCCGCCATCGTAGATCGGTACAATCAGACCGCGTCCACCGCGGTGGAATACCTCGCGGCCATCGACAGCGACATTCCCGCGTTGGAGACGGCACTCGCCGCCCAATCCACCGGCGAGTTCACCGGCGCCGAACTCCATGCCCGCTGGCGCCAGTTCCGCCACGAACAGCATGCCGCGTTAACCGTGCCCGATGCCTTGGTGCGCAACGACTGGGCTGCGATCGGCACCTGTATTGATCTGTCACAAGCCATGGCCGAAGCCGATCTCGGCAACCAGGTGGAAGAAACGGTCTACCTTCAAAGCTCCGCCCGGCGCCTGGGAGCGCTCGCCGCATCGAGCTTCGGTGCCGGCTTCGGCGGATCCGTGTGGGCGCTGGTACCAACTGCCCAAGCCAAGACTTTCAAGGACGCCTGGAAGGCGGACTACGTCGAATCCTTCCCCGTGCACGCGCCCCAAAGCCAATTCTTCCGCACCGGCGCAGGCCCTGCGGCGCTGGAGTTAAAAATTAGTTAAGGAAACGATGGTCAACCGACGCCAATTCGTTCAGCAAACCGGCGGCCTCATTGCGGGCGCGATGGCCGCGCCCGCGTGGCTCAGCGGAACGATCAAGCCGCCCCGCCTTTCCAACGGTCTCATTGCCGCCGATTGGGATACCTCCGCCGGCGGACTCCGTCTCGCCGCCGTGCGCGATCTCGCCACCGGGCGCACACTCCGTGGCGCCGGCCCAGTGGTCTCGCTCGTGATCGGTGGCGCGGTCATCGCCTCGACCCAACTTCGCCTCAGCGATGTGCGCTCCTCGCCGCTTCCGGTTGACCACGCATCCTCCAATTTTGCCGAGCGCCTGCCAGGCCGGCGGCTCACCGCCCGTCTGGAAGATCCCGAGCGAAGATTCCGAATCGAATGGCGAGCTCTCTTGCGCGATGGGTCCCATTATCTGCGTCAGGAGGTGGCCATCACCGCTCTGACCCGCGATCTGGCCCTCGATGAAGTCCGCATGATTGACTGCGCGGCCGAAGGAATCGCCGTCCGCGGTTCGGTCAAAGGATCGCCCGTGGTCACGCCCGACGAATGGTTCATGGGATTCGAGCACCCACTTTCCACCAGTACTGTCGCCGATGGCCGAGCCGTTTGTGTGCTGCCGCGCCCATTGCCGCTGCGCGCCGGCCTGACCGCCGCGTACTCGAGCGTAATCGGCGCCGCTCCCACCGGCCAAATGCGCCGGTCGTTTTTGGCCTACATCGAGCGCGAGCGCGCCCACCCATACCGCCCCTTCCTGCATTACAACTCATGGTTTGACCTCGGCTACTTCACTCCCTACGATGAGACCGGCTGCCTCGACGTCATCAAGGCCTTCGGCCAGGAACTCCACGCCCGGCGCGGCGTCGTGCTCGATTCATTTCTATTCGACGACGGTTGGGACAACCATCGCGACTGGGGCTTTAATGCCGGCTTCCCGCATGGCTTCACACCGCTCAAGGCGGCCACGGCGGCAATCGGCGCCGCGCCCGGTGTTTGGCTCTCGCCCTGGGGCGGCTATGGCAATCCGCGTAAGGAACGGCTGGCCAACGCCGGGGCCGAGGGATATGAGGTCAACCGCGAAGGTCTGGCGCTTTCAGGCCCGCGGTATTACAAACAGTTTCACCGTGTATGCCTCAAAATGGTGCGCGACTACGGCATCAACCAATTCAAACTTGACGGCACCGGCAGCACGGCCGAAGTAGTACCCGGCAGCGCCTTTGGCAGCGACTTCGAAGCGGCGATTCAATTGATTGCCGATCTGCGCGTGGCCAAGCCCGATCTGTTCATCAACCTGACCACCGGCACGTACCCTTCGCCCTTCTGGCTCCGCCACGCCGACTCGACCTGGCGCGGCGGCAGCGATACCGACTTCGCCGGCGTCGGCACCGACCGCCAGATGTGGATGACCTACCGCGATGGTGATACCTACAAACGCGTTGTGCAGCGCGGCCCGCTGTATCCGCTCAACTCGCTGATGCTGCACGGCCTGGTGTTCGCGAAACACGCTCGCCGCCTCGACACCGACCCAGGTAACGACTTCACCTCCGACGCCCGCGCCTACTTCGGCTCCGGCACCCAGTTGCAGGAGATGTACATCTCCCATGACCTTATGTCCAACGATAACTGGGACGCTCTCGCACAGGCGGCGCGCTGGGCCCGGCGCAGCCAGGCCACACTGGTGGACAGCCACTGGGTGGGCGGCGACCCATTGCAACTCCAGGCTTATGGCCATGCCGCATGGTCGCCACGCCAGGCAATTCTGACGCTCCGCAATCCCAGCGACAAGCCACAAACTCTCGAACTCGATCCCGCCGAGGCCTTCGAGTTGCCCGCGGACGCCCACCCTGCGTTCACGGTGCGATCCCCATGGAAAGACGACGCCGAACCGCTCTTGACCCTCACCGCCGGCGAGCGCCACAGCTTCGAGCTACAGCCGTTCGAGGTGCTGACGCTCGAGAGCGCGCAGGTGAATGGTCGTTGAGTGATCGTCGCGGGTATCTTCTCATTGCCGGCGCTGCATGCTGCTGGGGCGCTTCCGCGGCGGCCGGCCGCGCCATGTTCACCGGCCGCTTTGCCGCCGTTGCCGCGCTTGACCCGCTCGTCCTGACCCAGGGACGCATCACGCTCGCGGCCATCATCCTGCTGCCTGCGCTGTTGGCGGTGCGCGGCCGCGCCGTGTTGCTGCCGCCCGGCGCCATGGCTCGCGCCGTCGGCCTGGGCATCGTCGGCATGTCGGCGTCGAATTACTTCTACTACGTCGCCATTGATCGCACCAACGTCACTACGGCCATCATTCTGCAGTACACGGCGCCCATCTTCGTGCTCGTGTATTTGGTGGCGCGTGGCCGTCAGCGCGCCACGCCCAAGCGCGTCTCCGCGGTGGCGCTTGCGGTTATAGGGATCGCCCTTGTGTTGGGGCTTGGCCAACTCCGTCTCGATACGATCGGTGTCGTCGCCGCCATGGTGGCGGCCCTGGCGTTCGCCTACTACAACATTGCCGGCGAGCAACTCAGCGCCCGCGTGGATCCGGTGCTGGTATCGCTCTATATGCTGCTCGGAGCCGCCGTATTCTGGCTGCTAGTCAACCCGCCCTGGCGATGGCAAACCCATTACAGCGCCGGGCAATGGGAATTCCTGCTGTTCTTCAGTCTTCTCGCCACGCTCTTCCCGACGCTGCTTTATATTGGCGGATTGAAATACCTTGACCCCACCCGCGCCGTCATTACCAGTTGTCTGGAACCGGTGGCGGGCATTCTCCTCGCCGCCAGCTTCCTGGGAGAGCACGTCGGCTGGCTGCAAGTCCTCGGCGTCGCCTGCGTGCTTTCCGCCATCGTTCTCGCCGCGACCGCCACCTCCGCGGCGCGGTCCGCTACTCCGCTCTAAGCGCCGCCGCGGGTTCCTGGCGCGCCGCCCGCCAAGCCGGATGCAGCGCGGCCGCCGCCGGCAACAACAACAGCAGCGCCACCGCCCCAGCGTACGCGATCGGATCGCTGGCGTTGATTCCCGGCAACAGCGGCTGCAACCAGCGCCCGGCCAGCAACGCAAGCGGCAGGCCAATGACGAGACCGATCACCAGCAAGACCGCCGCCTCCCGCAGTACCAACCCGGCGACTTGATCCCGCCGCGCACCGAGAGCGATGCGCACGCTGTACTCGTTGCGTCGCGCCGCCACCGCGTAGCTCAAAACACCATACAGGCCGAGGCAGGCCAGCGCCAGGCCCAGAAGCCCGAAGCCGCTGCTCAATTCGGCGATCAATTGATCGCGCTGCAGCATTTCGTTCAGCCGATGGTCGAGCGTTGAAACCGATCGCACGGTTAGCCGCGGGTCCACCTTGCCGGCCACCTGCCGGAGGGTCGCTTCCATGGCGGCGGGATCGCCCGTGGTTCGCACCTCCAATCGCAGCGCCGGGTTGTCGCTCTGGTCCAGGAGGCGGTAGAACAGTGGAGCCGCCGGCTTGTGGGGATCTTGCACTCGGGCATCGGCGACCTCGCCAACAATATGAAACTTAGCGGTGTCAGCCGCGTCGTAGCCGAAGGTCGTGCCCACGGGATTTGCGCCGGAGTAAAAGCGCCGTGCGAAAGCCTGGTTGACGACGACAGCATTGGGCGCCGCGGCAGTATCGCTGACATCGAAGCCGCGGCCCCGCACCAGCGTCATTCCGGTCGCAGCGAAGAAATTCCGCGAGACCGTCTCCTCATTGGAACTTAGACCTCCGGGAGGATCGGGCCGCCCCGCCAATGAGATTCCGCTGGTATCGGCACTGAAGTTGTCGAGGCCCGACTGATCTAGAGCCACTGCCTGGACGCCGGGTATTGCCTGCATTCTATCCAACAACCTGCGATCGAGCACGGCCAGCTCCTGGGAGGGGATTTCGGTGTCGGGCAGGCGCATTTGCAGCGTCACCAAATTATTGCGATCGAAGCCAAGGTTGAGATGCGCCATGGCGGCCAGGCTGCGGCTGAAGAGGCCGGCTGCGGCAACGAGCAGCAGTGAAAAGGCGACTTGTGCAATCACCAGGCAGCGGCCCAACGGGATACGTCCGCGGCTGCCAGTTTGCAGGGCAGAGTCGCCAGCCTTCATGGCGTCTGCGGGATTTCCGGCGCGAGCCTGCCACGCCGGCAAGACCCCGAGTACGAGGCCTACGCCTGTGGCAGCGGCTGCGAGGGCCAGCCATACGCGCCAATCGAGCGCCGGCTGAAAAGGATTGCCGGCCAGCCGCACCATGAGGCGACTCGCCCATTCGGCAACGGCAACGGCGGCGAGGGCGGCCACGGCGGAAAGCAGGAGTGCTTCGGTTAAAAGCTGCCTTGCCAGCCGGGCCTGGCCAATGCCAATGGCCAGGCGGATGGCGAGTTCCCGCCGTCGCCGCACCGTGCGCGCGAGCAGTAGCGTGGCCACGTTGGCCACGGCGATCAGCAGCATCAAGCCCACCATGACCATGAGCGCGCGCAGAGGAGCGCCATATTCCTTGCGCAAATCGTCCGTTCCCGATCCTCCCGGAACCGCAATCACCCGGCGCAAATCCAACATCCTGCTGCCCTGCGGCCGCAGGCGGCGGAAGCTCGCCTGCAACAGCGGCGTCGTGGCGGCCTGAATGGCGCCAGGGCCAGAGCCAGGTGACAGCCGGGCAATCACGCGCAGCCACATTTCGCCTTCTTGCGGCGGCCAGGGCTTGGCGTCGTCGCCATTTAAGCTCCAGCGATTACCCTGCGGGTGCAGGGCGGATTGCATCATGATTGGCGTCCATGCATCCACAGGCTGCGCCGGATTCAACCCGGTAAAACTGGGTGGCGCAATGCCGACCACGTCGAGTGGTACGCCGCGGAGGGTGATGGTTTGGCCCAGAATTCCGGCAGCGCCGGCGAAATGCCGGCGCCAGAACGCATAACTCAAGACCACGACCGGCGATGCGCCGAGAGCCCGATTGTCGCCGGGCCCAATCCAACGCCCGCGCAGAGGCGTGATGCCGAGAGTGGAAAAATAACTGTCGGATACAAGTTGAGTCTCAAGCGGCAGCGAAGGACTGCCGACTTGCGCCAACGGCAGCGGTTGCTCGACGCTTGCCGCCGCCAGTTCGCCCAGCGGCCGTGCCGCCGTCTTCATTTGCGTAAAGACAGGCCAGGAGAAGACATCGACGGGAGCATTGATGTTGTCGGTGGATTGTAGAAAATAGACCTGCTGCGGATCTGGCACGGACAAGGTTTTAATGAGCACGGTGTTGAGCAGGCTGAAAATTGCAGCGTTGGCACCGATGCCGAGCGCCAGCGAAAGCACGACAATCGCGGTGAATCCCGGTGCCCGCCGCATTTGGCGCAAGCCAAGCCGCGCGTCTTGCACCCAAGTCTCGAGCCAAACAAGAATGTTCATGTCGTGAGTCCTTTCGAGAATGAGGTCGCTGTTGCCGAAACGCCCGGGAGCATCGCCACGCAATTCCCGGTGGAGGTCGAGTTCCTCCTGTATGCGCCGACGGTGGGCGCCGGGAGTAAGAGTCCGCCAGAGTCGTTGGGGCCAAGCCATTGCAATGCCGCCCTATCCGCGATCGGCCAGCACGGCGGTGATGCCGGTCACGAGCCGCGACCATTGCGTTTCTTCCAGTGCCAGGCGTTTCCGCCCGGCGGCGCGAATTTCATACACGCGGGCGCGGCGGCCCGACTCGGACTGCCGCCAGCTCGAGCGAATTAACCCCGCCTGTTCCATGCGGTGCAGCGCCGGGTACAAGGAACCCTCCTCGACCCGCAGCAACATGTCGGAAATGCGGCCTATGTGGGCCGCAATCGCATAGCCGTGGGCAGGTCCGCGGCTGGCGAGCGATTTAAGCACGAGCAAGTCGAGCGTGCCCTGCAGGACGTCTTTCTTCTTCATTACCTAGACTCCTTTGCCTAGACAACTCTACCACAAGGGTGGCGCGTTAAAACCCTTGACGGCGGAGTTCGGCAATGGTGAGCCTGCTGGGCGCGATTGGCCGGGAGGCGAGGAGTTGGGCCAGGTGGCGCGCCATGGCATCGGTTTCGAGATTGACCGATTGCCCAATGCGACGATGGGCCAGATTCGTATTCCTGAAGGTATGCGGGATTAGCGCAAAGCTGGCGCGGCCGCGCGTCAACCGGGCGATGGTGAGGCTGATGCCGTCCACCGTGAGCGAACCCTTCAGCACGAGGAAGGGAAGTAGGGGTTCGGGAATGGCAACCGTCATCCAATCAGGACGCAACTCGATTAATCTTCCCGTTGCCTCAACATGTCCCTGGACCTGATGGCCGCTGAGCGCATCACCCACCTGTAGCGGTGGCTCGAGGTTCACCGCGTCCCCGGCCTGCAGCGCACCGAGCGAGGTCAGCTTAAACGTTTCCTCGGTTACGTCCGCGCTGAATACAGCGCCGCGCCGCTGCACCATCGTCAGGCAGCACCCGTTGACGGCGATACTGTCGCCGAGTCCGATCCGGCGCAGCACCGCGACGGGCGCCTTGATCCGCAACCGCCCACCCGCATTGTGCGTCACCTGTCCAACGGCCTGAACGATTCCTGTAAACACAATTCATTCTCCCAAATACGTTTCAATCATGAGGTCGGGGCCGACACTCTCCGCCAGCAGCGCTCCTCGCGGACGCAGGGCGAGCCCATCTTGCAACCCTGAGGCCAACGGCCACCCCCGGTCACCCAGCAGCAGCGGGGCCTGAAACAGGATCATTTTATCCACCAGGCCCGCGCTGAGCATCGCGCCGTTTAGCCGGG
Organism: Terriglobales bacterium; assembly: GCA_035606395.1. Classification (GTDB taxonomy): domain Bacteria; phylum Acidobacteriota; class Terriglobia; order Terriglobales; family SCQP01; genus SCQP01. The sequence goes on from DATNFK010000046.1 coordinate 21,801, forward strand.
AGCCGGCTTCAAGTAGTACCGAGAGGATTTGTTCCTCGGCTAATTTGCGCAACACCGCTATAGGATCAAGGCAGCCGTCAGAGTGGGCTGCAATCGCCTCAACGCGTGCGCCGGCCTTCTGTAACTGCGACACGCGTTCAGGACTACCGTCGGAGTGCAACACCAACAGGTCGTGCTTCCGCCGCGCCGATTTCACCAGTTGCGAATCCACCGGGAGGCGCAACCGTGAATCGAGCACAACCCGCAACAACGGTCGGCGTCTTGGCCGCTTGGTGCGATCGGTTAGAAGCGGGTCATCAACAATCGCGGTGCCGATTCCGGTGAGCACGGCGTCCGATTGGTGCCGCAGCGCCTGCACCCGCTCGCGCGAGGGCGCTGAACTGATCCAGCGCGGCGCGTCGGCGCTGCCGCCGGCGGCGATGCGTCCGTCGAGGCTGACGGCGGCCTTCAGCGTCACAAATGGCAGTCCGCAGCGGATCCATTTGGCGAAATCCTCGTTCATGCGCCGCGCCTCGCGACCCAGACAATCGGTCTCAACCTTCACGCCGGCGGCGGCTAGCGCGGCATAGCCGCCGCCCGCGACGGCCGGGTTTGGATCGTTCATCCCGCCCACCACGCGCGCAATGCCCGCCGCCTTGATGGCTTCGGTGCAGGGGCCGGTGCGGCCCTGATGGCAGCAGGGTTCGAGATTGATATAGAGTGTGCCGCCGGCGGCCTCGGCGCCGGCTTCGGCCAGGGCAACGATTTCAGCGTGATCAAGCCGCTCATATTGATGCCAGCCGCGCCCGACCACGCGATCGTGATTGACGACGACGGCGCCGACACGGGGGTTGGGCGAGGCCAGCGCCGTGCCTTCGGCGGCCAACCGCAGCGCTTCGCGCATGTAATCGAGATCTTGCAGGCGATACATCCAGACTGAATTGTAATGCTATGATCGGTCGAAAATGATTGTCCTCGCGCCCAACGAGTACGCCGCCCTGGTGAATTCCATACTCGAATCGATCCCCAAAGCCGCTCCCGAGCCAGTTTCTGCGCTTGCGCAGTCGGATTTAGCATCCGCCATCGAATCCACGCTGCTTGTTGCCGATGCCACCAGCGAGCAAATCGCGCAGCTCTGTGACGACGCCGAGAGTTGGGGCCTGGCGGCGGTGTGCGTGAATCCATGTTGGGTGGCGATGGCGGCGGCGCGATTGCGCCCCACCAAGGTGCGGGTCGCGACGGTCGTTGGATTCCCCCTGGGAGCGGGCCTGGCGGTTTCCAAGCGCAACGAAGCCGCCGAATGCCTGAAGCTCGGCGCTGACGAACTCGATATGGTGATCAACATCGGCGCGCTGAAGAGCGGTGCCGATGAACAGGTTGGCGCGGACATCCGCGGCGTGGCGGAGCTGGCACATGAAGCCGGCGCGCGGGTGAAGGTGATACTTGAAATGGCGTATCTGAGCCGCGACGAGCAGCAGCGCGCCTGCCGACTCGCGCTCGCCGCCGGCGCCGACTACATTAAGACCTCGACCGGATTTGCCCGTTCCGGCGCCACGGTTGAAGATGTCGCATTCCTGCGTTCCACCATTGCCGGCCAGGCGCGGATTAAAGCCGCCGGGGGCATCCGCACCCGCGCCCAGGCCGAAGCCTTGCTGGCCGCCGGCGCCCACCGGATTGGCACCAGTGCCGCTCGCGCCATTCTCGGTTGATTAGCGCGGGCCCTGCGCGGCGACCGCCGCGCGCCCTCGCTTAGGCGGCCATGATAATGTGAAGGTTGCGAGCGGGAGTAGTTCAGCGGTAGAACGCCAGCTTCCCAAGCTGGATGTCGCCGGTTCGATCCCGGTCTCCCGCTCCATCTTTTCAATGACTTAGGGACTTTCAAAAGTCTCAGCGTTAATGCGATTACTGCTTTAAGCTCCCGATCACCTCGCGGAGCCGGTTGGAGGGTGTTAGCGGCACCCTCCAACCAAACCTGAAATCTCCTCGCGTAGCCTCAGTTCAAAAAGTCTCAACATTCGAGAACTCCCTGCGCCGTCATTGGATGACGACTGATTCCAATTTGCGAACGCCGGCCAACTTCTGTTCGAAGCTTGCCACCGCGTACTCGTTTTCATTCACATCCACCGTATTGCCCATCTGGGCCGACCGGGTATGAGCATCCACCCCAGCCGCCTTCGATAGGGTTGCGAACGTCCGCCGCATGACCTGGAATGTCGCCCATTCCAGTCCAACCGGCTTGAGCTTCGGATACATGCACTTTCGCCAGATATTGTCCCGCCTCATCGGCGTTCCTTTCTCTGAGCCGAAGATCCACGTTTCCGGCGGCGAACCGAGCAACCGGAGTTTCCACTGATCGAGCAACGCCAGCGTTCCTACCGTGAGCGCCACCCGCCGTGTTGATCGCTTCGTCTTTGGTTCATCGATATCGCCCTTGTAGACCCGGCGCCGGACCCAGACCGAATCATCGTCCAGATCTCCCAGTTGGAGCGCCAGAATCTCACCGGGACGCATCCCTTCCCAGGTTCCCAGCCGCACGATCACCTTTTCCCGGAGTTCCAGCGCTCCGATCATCGTCGCGGCCTGGTCCGGAGTCAGGACCTCCCGACTGCGCCCTTCCTGGTAATGCCGCGGCGTAAAGAGTGCCGCAGCGGGATTCCGGTCGACGACGCCCTCGCTCATCGCGAGCGCGAAAACCGACCTTAGCCGAAATCGGAGATGGTCGACCATACTCCGGCCGCAACTCCGCGCCTTCTCGTCCAGAAGCACTTGCAGTTCACTTCTCGTGATGTCCTGCATTAACTTCTCTCCAAGCGGCCGTACCAGATGTACCTCCAAGCGGTTGGCTTCAACCATGTCCGTCGAAGCCTTCCACTTCCGGTGGCATACCGGAAGGTAAACGACCTCGCAGAACTTCGCGAAGGTCCATGTGATCTTCTCCGGGTTCTCTGCCCCTTCGTTGATCGGCTTCAGGATCTCGGTCAAGATCCCTTCCGCCTTCACCCGATCCATCTTCGAGCAGAGCCCGATCTCTTTCGATTTGGGTTTTCCATCCTCCCTCCACTGGGCATACCAGTAGTTCTTTCCATTCCGCTTGCGGGTCTTCAAACAGCCCCGCTGGAATCGCTTTCGACGCATTCGTTTTTCCTTTTCCTGCGTCCGGAGCGGCAAAACTGAACATGCTGCCATACTACCGGGTTTTGTTGGATTCGAGCCACTGCTCCAGCCAATCGCGGCGGACCAGTTTCCTGCGCCCCATCGTCAGATGGGTCAGTTTGGGCAGGCCGTGGACTTTACCGTGGATGGCGTTGTGAACGTGCGCCTTCGAGCAGCGGAGGATGTCGGCGACCTCCTTCACCGTCAGGATGCTTGACGTGTTCTCCATAATCTCCTCTGAACCGTAAGGCGCGAGATAAACCGACCGTGACCTAATCTCGCGGAACGAGGCGCGTCCGGCTCGGCATTCTGGGGGCGCTTTTTTGGGGAGCGTACTTCGCTCGGGTCTTCGGCTGAAGCGGCGACGAATGTGAGATTTCTGTTTGCTGGCTGACCGCCCCTAGAATGCCGAACTCCGCCCTGTGGAAGTTCGAGATTTCCTCGGCAACTACGGGGCGCTTCTGAAAGGGTTTCTCGGCATTCTAGGGGCAGATCGTCGGCATTCTCGGGGCGCATAATCCTATATGTACCTATACGAGATCCAGTAGGAGGACCTGCCCTGTTTGTGGAAATGTGGGAATGAAGCCGCGAGAACCGCCCCGCCTACGGCCAGGAGAAAAGCAGCCCGTCTACCGTGCATTCACGACCGGGGAGCCGCAAAAAGCTACCCGCCGCGAGACATCCGCTCTTGCCGCTGACATGCCCCCCAAAACTGAGCCAATTGAAACTATAGGCTCCCTCCGGTTTGGAGCCCGAAGGGCTCGTTGATAAGAGGCAACGAGGTCGCAAGGACGTCGTCGCCGTTTAACCCGATCACGGCTGGAGCCGTGGAG
>DATNFK010000047.1:0-36217 GCA_035606395.1 Terriglobales bacterium
CGTGCTGAACCTCACCACGCTGCAGGTCTCGACCCTCGCCGGCGCTCCCGCGCTGTTGCATATGGCCGACGGCGATCTCACCGAGGTTGCGGGAGAGTTGGTTGGTCCGGTGCGCTACAACGGCGTGTTCGGTATGGCCATAGCGCCCGATGCCAGCTTCATCCTGTTTACCGACAAAACGGCGAACGTCGTTCGCATTATTAATTAGCTCCGCTTGCATCCAAGGGTTCATGGAGGTCCCGTCGCCGTGAACCCTGATGCTTCTAATGAACCCTCACATTCCACCCAGTCGCCATCCATTGCCGGCATGCGCATCGCCGCGCTCGTTACCGACCGCTTCGAACAAGTGGAACTTACCGGCCCCAAATCGGCCTTTGAAGCTGCCGGCGCGAAGGTGGATATCGTCTCCCCGCAGAAAAAACTGACCGGGATGAAGCATCACACGCCCGGCGATTCGTTCGTTGCCGATGTGGATCTAAAGGACGCACGCGCCGACAACTACGACGCCCTGCTGCTGCCCGGCGGCGTCGCCAACGGCGATAGTCTGCGCATCATTCCCGAAGCTCAAGCGTTCGTTCGCGAAATCGTTGCCGGCGAAAAACCAATTGCCGTCATCTGCCATGGCGGATGGATCTTGATCTCGACCGGTCTGGCGCGCAACCGTACCCTGACCAGTTGGCCAACCCTGCAGGACGACTACCTCAACGCCGGCGCTCATTGGGTTGATCAGGAAGTGGTGGTGGACGGCAATTGGGTATCGAGCCGCAAGCCCGACGATATCCCCGCCTTCAATCGCGCCGCGATTGAGGTCTTCGCCAATAGCCGTGCGCACGGGCGGCAAGCGGCTTAGCACCATTCTGTCCAGCGCGCCACGTCAGGCCCAGTAGGTGCGGTCGAGGGTGCGGTACTGAATGGCCTCGGCCACGTGGGGCGGCTCAATGCTGTCGCTGGCGGCGAGATCAGCAATTGTCCTGGCCACTTTGAGAATGCGGTCGTGGGCGCGCGCGCTCAGCGCCAGGCGCTGCATGGCGCGCTCCAGCAACTGCTCGCTGGCGCTGGTGAGTTCGCAGTAGCCCGCCACCTGACGCGTGGCCATCTGCGCGTTGCAATAAATTCGGTCCTGATGAAAGCGTTCCAGCTGGCGGTCGCGCGCCATTGCCACGCGCGCACGGATGGCGGCCGAGCGCTCCTCGCCGCTGGCCGGGCTGCGCAGATCCTGATACTTCACCGCCGGAACATCCAGATGAATATCAATGCGGTCGAGCAGCGGTCCGGAGATGCGCGAAGCATAGCGCTGGATCTGCGGCGGGGTGCAGTGGCACTCGCGAGTGACGTCGTTAAGAAATCCGCAAGGGCACGGGTTCATCGCGGCGGCGAGCATAAAGCGCGACGGAAAGGCGATCGAGTGGGTGGCGCGAACAATGGTTACATGCCCGTCTTCGAGCGGCTGCCGCATGACCTCAAGCACGGAGCGGGGAAACTCGGGCAGTTCATCCAGGAACAGCACCCCATGGTGGGCGAGCGAAACCTCGCCGGGCCGCGGACCTGATCCGCCGCCAATCAGCCCGGCGTCGGAGATGGTGTGGTGGGGCGAACGAAAGGGCCGGCGGTTCAGCAGACCAGTGGCGCCGTTGCCGTTGGAGCTGAGCGTTCCGTTGACGCTGTGAATCTTGGTGGCCTCGAGCGCCTCCTCGAAGGTGAGAGCGGGCAATATCGAAGGGACGCGCCGCGCGAGCATCGTCTTGCCCGACCCGGGAGGGCCGATCATGAGGATGTTGTGGCCGCCGGCGCAGGCGACCTCGAGCGCACGCTTGGCGGTTTGCTGGCCCTTCACGTCGGCGAAGTCGTCGGCGCCGGCGGGACCTTGCTCGAGCCATGCCGAGGTGTCCACCCGCGTCGGCGTAGGTTGGCTGCGGTGATTGATCCAGTCAGTAACCTCGAGCAGATTTTTCGCGCCAAACACCGAGACGCCCTGGACCACCGCCGCCTCGGCGGCGTTCGCGACCGGGACGATGAGGTTGGCAATGACGCGTTCGCGCGCCATGATGGCGATCGGCAGCGCGCCGCGAATCGACCGCAGGCTGCCGTCGAGTGCCAACTCGCCCACGAAAAGATAATCGTCAATGCCGCGCGATGAGGTTAAGCAACCCCAGCAGCCCAGCAGGGCGATGGCCATGGGCAGGTCAAAACCGGAGCCCTCCTTCCGGACATCGGCGGGCGCAAGGTTGATGACCACGTTACTGACGGGCGGCTCAAATCCGCAATTGCGCATGGCGGCCTTCAGCCGCTCGCGTGACTCACGCACGGCGGCGTCAGGCAGGCCGACGGTTGAGAACTGCGATTCCGGACCGGAGGAGGGCGACGAGTCGGCCTCGATCTCAATCAAGCGGCTCTCGATGCCGATCACGGAGGCGCTCAAGGTTCGAAACAGCATAGACGCACGCGCGAACCTTGACTACAACCGAATTCGCCACCCACGTCAATGCCCCCAAATGTGGGTGGGCGTCGTGCATCATGTCGTATGGCACTCAAGGAGCCGCCACCGGCGTGAAATAGGGGCTTACTCGCAGCGCAGCGCTTCGGCGGCGGGGATGGACGCGGCGCGGGCGGCGGCCAAATACGAGCCAGTGAATGCGATGGCGGCCAGCAGCGCGGCGGCGGCGGACCAGGAGAGCGGGTCGAAGATGTGAACGTCGAACAGCCACGGGCGCAGGCCCTGCAAGGCCACGCCGGCGGCTCCGGCGCCAAGAAGCAGTCCGGCCGCAATTGCGGAGGCGGCGTCGCGCGCCACCATGTGGATGAGTCGCGATGGCGCCGCGCCGAGCGCGAGGCGGATGCCCAGTTCGTGGCGGCGTTCCGCAACCAATTGCGCGAGCGTTCCAAATAGTCCGATGGCGGCGAGCAGCGCCGCCAATCCACCGCAGAGGCCGGCAAGGTCGGCGATGGCGATGGGCTGCCACAAAGTCAGGCGGACCTGCTCGGACTCGGAGCGGAGATGGAGCACAGGCAGCGCGGCATTTTCGCCCGCGACCGCGGCGCGTAGGCTTTGGAACAGACGGTCGGTGGGCAGCGCGCCGCTCAGAGCGAGGCGCATCGCGGGCAATGCGGTTTGCGCCGAGGGCACAAACATCTGTTCAGGCGGCGCCTCCATGAGGCGCGCGCGCCGATTGGCCACGACGCCCACCACCGTGAAATAGCTCTTTTGTTTTTGTCCGCGGTCAAAGGCGGGCCAATCAATTTGGCGGCCGAGCGGCTCCTGATGCGGCCATAAACGTTCCGCTAGCGCCTGGTTCACGACGCACACCAACGGCCGGCCCTGGCCATCGCCGGCGTCGAAATCGCGCCCGCGCTCGAGCGGAATCTGGAACAGAGTGAAATATCCCAGCGTGACCGCGTTAATGTCGGGCCGGTTGGCTGCCAGGAAATCGTGGGCCCGCGCCTCCGCCGGCGGCGGTTCGGTTCCAGCGACAAAGACCGACCCGCGATCGCAAAATGAGGGCGGCACACAGGATGCGAGGACGGCGTTGGTCACGCCAGGCAATGCCGCGGCGCGCTGGCGAATGCGTTCAAGGAGAGCCTTGCCGTCGCCGCGGGACAAGAAAATTCGCCCGGTATCGAGCGTTGCCACAACGATCTGGTCGCTGCGCCGCGGAACCTGCCCGGCCGCGGCCAACTGTACCGACCGTTGCGCCAGCCCGGCGGCGATCAGGAGCAGCAACGCGACACCGAGTTGCGTGGCCAGGAGCCAGCGCTGCGCGGCGTGTCGTTTGCGCGAGCGCGCCATGCCCGGCGTAAGGCTCGCCCGCGCCGCGAGGAACGCCGGCGCCGCCGCCATGACCAGCGTGCTGAGCACCGCGATGCCGACGGCGAAGGTAGTGATGCGCCAATCGAGCGACACCACCATGTTCTCCGGCGCGGTGGGCTCAAGTCGCAGCAATGCGCGGGCAAGGGGCGTGGCGGCGGCCAGGCCGGCCAGGGTTCCGGCGGCGGCCACGATTCCGGCTTCGAGCAGAAACTGCCGCGCAACCCGCATGCGCCGCGCTCCCAGCGCCAACTGGGTCGCCACTTCGCGCTGGCGTGCGGCCATTCGGGCCAAAAACAAGCTGCCTACGCTGGCGCTGGTCATCGCGACGAGCAGCAGCGTACCGCCCATCATGAGGAGCAGAAAACGGCCCGTGGCGGAGCGGTCATCCGACCACAAGCCCAATCCGGCAACAACGGCTGCCTGTCGCGATTTGAGCAGCGGATGCGCTTCGCCGATGCGTGCGGCCACCAGCCGGGCCTCCGCCTGGGCCTGGGCCACGGTTACGCCTGGCGCGAGCCTGCCGAAAACGGTGACCCAGCCGCAGTTTCGAGTTTCGAGGCAGCTCCCGTTGTCGTTCATCGGCATGAGCCGCGGCTGCGCGGTTATCGGCGCCCATACGTCAGTCGCCCAGGTAAGCGTCGCGCCGTGAAACGGAGCGCTGGCCACGCCCACGACGCTCATCGGGGTTTGGTTGAGCACGACGGTTTTGCCGACGATTGCCGGGTCGGCGCCGAACGAGCCGCGCCATATCTGGTCGCTCAAAACGACAACGCGGTTTTGCGCGCTTGATTCATCGTTGCCGTCCAGCAGGCGGCCCAGTTCCGCGCGCACGCCGAGTGTCGAGAAATAGTTGCCGCTCACCATTTCACCTTGTGCCTCCCCCGACTGGCTTCGGAGGTGCCAATACCAATCGGCCGGAGAGAACGCGGCGAGACTCGCGTACGAATGGCTCATCGCGCGGAAATCCAGCGCGTCGGGATAACTGAAGTCGCCGAGCAATTGCCCGGCCTCTACGCGCTCAAGGTGCACCAGCGGGCTGGCCGGGTCGGCGCCGGGCAACGGCCGCAGCAACACCGCGCTCACCAGCGCAAACATCGCGGTGGCGGCGGCGATACCGATCGCCAGCACGAAAGTTGCTGTCAGCGACAGACCAGGAGACGCCCAAAGGCGCCGGGCTGCGAGGCGGAGGTCCTGAATTGTATTCTCGATCAGCGCGACCCCGCGCTGATCATGGCACGCCTCCCAGATCGAATCGCTCCCGGCCAGCTTTCCTGGCTCGCCGGCGCAGGCACGGTGAAAGGCGAGCTCTTCGCTCAACTCGCGGTTGACTCGCGCACGAAACGCGAGAGACCGAAACCGAAGCCACAATTTGCGTGCCGTTCGCATAATCGGTTACCCCCAATTCACATTTGCGCCACGATTAGTCCAATGCCGGCTGATAGGCGCTGCCACTCCTTCAGCTCTTTGGCCAACTGTTTGCGTCCGGCGGCGGTGAGCGCGTAAAACTTGGCCCGGCGACCGTTTTCGGAAGCGCCCCACTTCGCCGCAATCCAGCCTTGTTGCTCGAGCCGGTGCAGCGCCGGATACAGCGAGCCCTGCTGCACCTGCAGGTTGTCGCCTGAAACCTGTTTAATACGTTGCGCAATCGCCCAGCCATGGCTGGGTTCGAGCGCGATGGTTTTCAGAATCAGCAGGTCAAGCGTGCCTTGCACCAAATCCGTCGGCCGGCTCATGCGGGTTGCCACCTCCCCTTGGTTATCTACAAGAAGGATTGTAGCAAACCGGTCGCAGAATGCAACCGCGCCTTACTTCGCGCTCTGATAGCCGATGCGGGTGTGGGCGGTCAGGTGCTTGAGATGGGGATCTTTGACTTCGACCTTGATGGAGCGGAAACCGGGGCCGGTTTGGTTCGAGCGATAAACCAGGCTGTACTGCAGTCGGATGTCCTGCGCCACTTTCCTGGTAATGGTATCCACTTGGTCGAGATTGGACGGAAAATAAGCCAGACCGCCAGTGGCGTCGGCGAACTCCAGCAGCACTTTGCGCGATTCCTTACGCGAGGAGCCGCTGTCTTCTTTGTCCACCAACCCGATGCAGTAGATCTCGGGCGCGTCGAGTGATTGCAGCAACGTGAGGGTTTGTTTCAGGTCGTGGCTGCTGGCGTCGTCCTGGCCGTCGGTGATCAGCAGCAGCACCTTCTTCGGCCGCTTGCCGTATTTGTTCAAATAGGTGACGCCGTTGATGATCGCGTCGTAAAGGGCCGTGCCCGCCTGCGGGTCGATCTCGCCCAGGCCCTTTTCCAGCGCGGGAATGCTGTTGGTAAAAGGCGAGGCGAGATGGTATTCGTCGTTGAACTTAACGATAAAAACCTCGTCCTTCTCGTTACTGGCGCGAACGAAATTTAACGCAGCCTGATCCACCTGAATGCGTTTCGTGCGCATGCTACCCGAGTTATCCACCAGAATGCCCACCGAAACCGGCGCATCATCGTGAGAGAACGACTCGACATTCTGCTTGATCCCGTTCTCATAAACGGTGAAATCGCCGGCGGGCAGCGAATTGACGGTGCGGCCCTTGTTATCGAGCACGCTCGCCTGCACCAGCACCTCGCCCACGTTGGCGTGAAAGGTGAAGGCGGGCGCGGCTTGCTGAGTAGTTTGCTGGCAGGTGGCCGCCAACCCGAATGTCAGAATCAAGCCTAGAGTGGAGTTGCAGAACAGCCGCATGAATCGCTAATTCCAGTATACCGGCAGGCGCGCGCTCGCGACCTTAAAGGCCGGGTACGCCACCACGAAGGCCAGTGTCAAGCCGAAGCTGACAAAGCTCTTCGCCAGGTAGGTGCTGAGATAGGCGCTTTCCAGCCAGAGAATGCCGGCGGAGAACACGGCGCAGGCAGCGAGGATCCGCGCCGGCGGCCGCTGCCGCGACCATTCCTGCATTGGCAGAGCCACTCGCATGAGCGCCGCGGTTCCCGCCACAGCGCCCAGCAACAGCCACGGGCCGGCCGGAATCCAGATCTCAAGCAGGCGAATCACCAGGCTGTGCAGTATGTAAAACACCAATGAATTCGCGCCCCAGTAGCGAACCTCGGCCCAGGGCGCGCGCGGACGACGTCGCAGCCACCAGCGAAACAGTTCCAGGGTGAGCGCGATGTCGGCCAGGGCGAGCAGCCAATAATCGGTGCTCATCCAAAACTTATCGAAGTGGAAGCCCACCCGCCAGGAAAGCATCGCGCAGGCGCCGAGCGCGGCCCCGGTGATCGTCAGCCGCATGGCGCGGCCCGGGTACCGCTTCAGGTGCGCGCCCAACAAATAGAAGCTAAGCCAGGGCAGCAGCGGGAACAAACCCGGCGTCAGGAAAAATGACGACACGCCGCCGTCGGAGATCTTCCAGTAATACACGTTCTGGTTGAGCCAGTGCACCGCGAAGGGCAGCGGGAACAGCCACGTCCACCAACGCGGCAGGAGCCAGCGCAGAGCGAGCATGGCCAGCATGGCCATGCCGGCGCTCTGGAACACATCCGACATCCACAGCGTGCCTTGGACGTAGTTATTGGCGAAGCCGGCAAAAATCAGAAACAGCCCGTTGGCGGCGATGCGAAGCTCGTCGCCCCGGGCGCGGGCGAGAATTGTCCACAGGTTCATGCCGGTCGAGCTGAAGAAAAGCACCGAACCCATGGTCACGATATTCAGCCAGGGAGCATGCTTGAAGGGCACGTGGGCCACGACCATGAGGAAGCAGGCCACGCCCTTGATCAGATCCACGGCGTGATCGCGGGAGGAAACGGCGGCGGGCGCTTGCGGAAGATCGGCAACAACAGGCATGGGCAACCGGCACAGCTAATATAATCATCACTCATGTCTTTCATCGCCCAAGCCGAAAACGTCACCAAGGATTATCCTGTCGGCCAGGTCATGGTGCCGGCGTTGCGTGGCGTCTCGCTCGCCATCGAACCCGGCGAATTTGTGTCGATTGTAGGGGCGTCAGGAAGCGGCAAGAGCACGCTGCTGCACATTTTGGGAGGGCTAACGCCGCCGACCACGGGGCGGGTTTGGATCGAGGGCATGGAATACGGCTCGGTCTCCGACGGCGGGCGCACCGCGCTGCGTCGCAAGTCCATCGGCATCGTATTTCAGAAGTTCAATTTACTGCCTACGCTGGACGCGCGCGGCAACATCGAAATTGCGCGCGAGATTGCCGGGCGGCGCGCCCACCCTGGCGATGGCGATGCGGCTTACCAACAGCGGCTGGTGGAGTTGCTCGGCATTGGCAATCGGCTGGATCACCGCCCGACGCAGCTTTCCGGCGGCGAACAGCAGCGGGTGGCTATCGCGCGCGCGCTGATCAACCAGCCGCGGCTGCTGCTGGCCGACGAGCCAACCGGCAATCTCGACTCGAAAAATTCGGACGCGGTTCTGGGCGTCATGGCCGAGCTGAACCGCACCCTGGGCCAAACCATTTTGATGATTACCCATAACGTGGCGGCGGCGGCCATTGGCCACCGCACGCTGCACATGCGCGACGGCTTAATTGTTCCCGCCTGAACGGTCTCGCCGTGGACTTCATTCTTCAAGGCCACGAGATCAATCTCAAGGGCGCGAACCGCGGCTTCTTCACCACCCGGCTGCGCGCCAATCTCGAACGCCTGCTCGATGGCACGGGCAGCAAAGTTGGGATGCGCGGCATGGGCGTGATCGTCGCCGCTCCCGACGAAGCGGCGGTCGATGTGCGGCAGCGGTTGGAGCGCGCGCTCGGAGTGCAGACGATCGTCGCCGGGCAGCGCGTCGCTCCCGAAGCGGAGGCCATCGCACCGGTGGCGCTGGCCATGATCGCCTCGCAGCCGGGCGCCAGTTTTGCGCTCGATGTCAAGCGGCCCGACAAGGCGCTGGCGCTCAGCTCGCACGAGGTCGCGGTCCACGTGGGGCGGTACATCGAAGAGAAGCTGGGGTTGCCGGTGGATTTAAGGCGCCCCGAGCGGCTCTGCACCATCGTGCTCAACCGCAAGGGCGCGCTTGTGAGCCGCGCGCCGGAGTTCGGTCCCGGCGGCATGCCGGCCGGCACGGCCGGGCGGCTGCTCGGGCTGCTTTCGGCCGGCTTTGATTCGCCGGTCGCGGCCTATCGCTTGATTCGCCGCGGCGCGCGGGTCATGCTCATTCATTTTTATGGAACGCCGCTGGCCGGCCACGCCAGCAGTCTGGGCCCGGCGGAGGAAATGGCGCGGCAATTAACCCGCTACCAGCTTCATACCCGGCTCTATTTGTGCCCTTTTGAGCCGGTGCAGCGCGCTGTGATCGCCGCCACGCCGAGCGCCTACCGGGTGCTGGTGTACCGCCGCATGATGCTGCGCATCGCTGCCGCGCTGGCGGAAAAGATTTTCGCCCACGGCCTGGTCACCGGCGATTCGCTGGCCCAGGTGGCGAGCCAAACCTCGCTCAATCTGGAGGCGGTGAGCGCCGCCACCCGGCTGCCGATTTACCGCCCCCTGATTGGCGATGACAAGGTCGCGATTCAGGCTGAGGCGCGACGCATCGGCACGTTCGAGATTTCCGCCGCCGCCAGCACCGGCGCGACGGACGATTGCTGCTCGGCATTTATGCCGCGCACCCCGGCGCTGGCCAGCTCGATCGGCGAACTCGACGACGCCGAGCGCGAGTTCGATTTCGCGCCACTTATTGTCTCGAGCCTGTCCGCAATTGAAACGCGGCGCTACCGCCTGCGCGGTAATACGGTCGAATTGCTCTGACTACCAGCGCCGCTTGCCGTTCGGAACAGGGGATGCGGCCAATCGTGGCCCCGATATCGGCGCGGGCTGCCCACCCGCGCCTTCGCGCGTCACCGGGCAGTTGGCACTGTTGGCGGCGGCGGTGGTGATGCCCTCGTAGCGCTGCCGCGCTTCCAATAACTTGTTGACTTCCTCCTGCCCCAGCAGGTTCTGCTTGCCCAGAATGTGCGTGACCAGCGCGATGCGGGCGAAATGCTCGACCGTCTCCATCTTGAAATAGGCCTTCCAAACATCTTCGCCGTAGGTGACGACACCGTGGTTGGCCATCAGGATGGCGTCGTAGTGCGGAATCAGCGGGCGCAGCGTGGCCGACAGTTCGGGCGTGCCGGTCGTGCCGTACTCGGCCAAGGGGACGCACCCCAGTGCCAGCACCACTTCCGCCAAGAGCGCCTGGTTCAAGGCGATGCCGGAGGCGGCGAACCCGGTCGCCGCTGGAGGATGGGCGTGCACGACGCCGTTGACTTCGGGGCGCAATTGATAAATAAGCAGGTGCATCGCCATCTCGCTCGATGGATTGCGCCGTCCCTCGAGCTTGCGGCCTTCCATGTCGGTGATCACGAGGTCAGCGTCTTCCATCATGCCCTTGCTCATCGAGGTGGGCGTGGCCAGAACGCGCCCGCCGGGAAGGCGCACCGAGATGTTGCCGTCGCTCGCCGCCACCAGGCTTTTTTGGTGCAGAAAGCCGCCGATGCGCAAAATATCGCGGCGCAGCGCGGCTTCGTCGGCGGCAATGGGATCGGCGGTCGCCATGTTCATCAGTATCGCTCAGTTATTCTACAAAGATGCGGTTGAGCGAATTCGATTACGAACTGCCGCCCGAGCGCATTGCGCAGCGCCCACTCCCCGAGCGCGATACCAGCCGCATGCTGTGGCTTGATCGGAGCGGCGGAAGGTTGGAAGACCGCATGTTTCGCGAATTCCCCGATCTGCTGGCTCCCGGCGATCTGCTGGTCGCCAACGACAGCCGGGTTTTTCCGGCGCGGCTTGCCGGCCGGCTTGGCGGCGGAGCCAAGGTCGAGGTGTTATTGCTCGGCGCGTTGGGCGATGGCGTATGGGAAGCCCTGGTCCGCCCGGGACGCAAACTCGGCGACGGCGCGCGGATTGCTTTCGACGATGGCGTAACGGCTGAGGTGATGCGGCGCGGCGAGCGTGGCGAGCGCCGCCTACGCTTCGCGTGGCCGAGCGAAATCGAGTTCGACGCCTGGCTCGCGCAGCACGGCCATGTCCCCCTGCCACCCTACATTCGTCGTCGCGAGGGCGACGCGCCGGAGGATCGCGAACGGTACCAAACCGTCTACGCCGCGGGCGACGGGAAATCCGCCGCGGCGCCCACGGCGGGACTGCATTTTAGTCCGGGGCTGCTCAAGCGATTGGGCGAACGCGGCATTGAATGGACGACGGTCAGTCTCCACGTGGGTTTGGGAACGTTTCAGCCGGTGGAGTGTGAAGAAATCGAAAACCACCCGATCCACAGCGAGCGTTTCGAAGTGACGGCTCCCGCGGCGGCGGCGATCGCCCGGGCGCAGGGCGAACATCGCCGTATTATCGCGGTCGGAACCACAGCCGCGCGCGTGCTTGAAACAATGGCCGGCTATGGGCCGGAGTTCCATGCCGGTAACGGCGAAACCAGCATCTTTCTTTACCCCGGCCGCCGCTTCCAGTTGGTGGATGGGTTGTTGACCAACTTCCACGCGCCGCGCACGACGTTGCTCATGATGATCAGCGCGCTCGCCGGCATCGAAAACGTGCGGCGCGCCTACCAACACGCGCTCGCGAACGAGTACCGTTTCCTCAGTTACGGCGACTGCATGCTGATAACCTAACGAGTGTGCCTGTCGAACCCACGCCGATTCCGCGGCATCATCCACTGCTCACCGAGTTCCGCCGCGCCTTCAAGAGCGGGCCGCCGCTGGTCGCCATTGAAGGTCCGCGGCTAATTGGCGAGGCGATCCGCAGCGGCTTTCGCATCGAGCGGGTGCTGTTCAGCCGCACCGGCCTCGAACATCACGGCGACAAGCTGCTGCCGCAATTTTCGAAACACACCACCGCCGCGGTGGCCGACGACGGCCCGTTTGCGGCAGCCATGGACGCGGAACACCCGCAGGGAGTCGCCGCTCTGGTTCGTTTCACGCCGGCGCCCCTGGCCGAGGCCTTCGGCAAAGATGGCGCCGTGCCGCTGCTGCTCGCCGCCGCCGAAATGCAGGATCCCGGAAACTTGGGCACGCTCATTCGAGCCGCCGACGCGTTTGGCGCCACCGGTTTCGTCGCGCTGGCGGACACGGTGAGTCCGTTCAATCCCAAGGCGCTGCGCGCCAGCGCCGGTTCGATCTTTCACCTGCCGGTGGTCGCGAAAGTAGCCGCGACCGAACTGATCGCCGCCTGCCGCGCGCGAAGCGTGGCGCTGCTGGCCACCGCCGCGCGCGCGAGCGGTAACGATCCGGAGGAAGCGCTGGCCGGGCTCGACCGGCCTGCATGCATCGTGATTGGCCAGGAAGCGGCAGGCGTACCGCGCGAACTCCTCCGCGCCGCCGAGCGGACGATCGCCATTCCCATGCAGCGCAGCATTGAATCCCTCAACGCCGGCGTCGCCGGCGCCATCCTGCTTTACGAAGCCGCCCGGCAGCGGCGCCAGGAGACTCGATAAGGAGCGGGCTCACGCGTTGGCGCGCTTGTGGAACTGGCCGGCGGCCATGATGACGGTGAGGTGCGCACCGCCGGAGGCGAGTAGCGCAATGTCGTCGAGGGGATTGCCGTCAACAACGATCAGATCGGCGGCGGCGCCGGGGCGGAGGCAGCCCAAAGTTCCGGTTTGACCGAGAATGGCGGCGCCGGTTGAGGTCGCCGCGCGCAGAATATCAATCGCCGGCAGCACCTGGGCGCGCAGCGTGAATTCGCTGCTTTGGCGCTCGGTAAGCGCGCCCAGCAGGTCGGTACCCAGGCCCATCCTGACGCCGGCCGCGCGCATGATTTCGAGGCCGCTTAGCGCGTGATCGCCGATGCGGCGCAGCTTGTCCATACTCACAGGGGGCAGCCCCAGTTGCGCGCCCTGATCCAGCAGGGCGAAAAGCGTCGCCATGGTGGGCACGGTGAAGGCGCCGCGCTGGGCGACGTAATCGGCGGTGGGGCCGTCAATCAGGGTGGCGTGTTCGATCGAGCGCACGCCAAACTCAGCCGAGCGCCGGATCGCTTCCGCCGGATGGCAGTGGGTCATGACGTAAGCGCCGGCGCGCTCGGCCTCCTCAACCGCGGCGATCAGCTCGGCGTCCGAATACTGGCAGCGCTCGAGCGGATCGGTGGGCGAGACCACACCGCCCGAACCCATGACCTTGATGTGGTGCGCGCCGCGGCGCAACTCGGTCCGCACCGCGCGCCGGACGGAATCGGCGCCATCGGCAAGAATGGCGAAAACGTCGGCGTGCGCGGCGCAGCCGCAGGGAACGTGATCGTCGAGAGCGTGATCGCCGGGGCGGAAGTCACCGTGACCGCCGGTTTGGCTGATCACCCGCCCGCCGTAAAAGAGCCGCGGCACAAGGCCCAGCAAGCCCTCCTTGATGGCGGTCGCGAGACCCACGTCGGCGCCGCCGGCATCGCGCAGCGTGGTGAATCCACGGTCCAGGCTCTGTTTGAGAAAGCGCGCCGCAAAGTGGGCGAGGTAGGACAGCAGCGTTTGCGCCAGCCGCCCCAAATTCAAGCTGGCCGCATAGACGTGCACGTGGGCATCTATCAAGCCCGGCATCAGCACCCGCCCGCCGCAGTCGATGACCTCGGCGCCTTCGGCCGCGACACTCTCGCCCACGGCTTCAATCACGGCGCCCGCCACACGCACGGCGCCGGAGCGCAATGTCTCCGATTCGCCGTCAAAAAGGCGGGCATTGGTGAAAACAATTTTGTTCATTGGATGCGTTCCAGGCCACCCATATAGGGACGCAGGGCTTCGGGAATCACCACACTGCCATCGGCCTGCTGGTAGTTTTCGACCACCGCGATCCAGGTGCGTCCGATGGCGAGACCGCTGCCGTTGATGGTGTGCGCCAACTCGGTCTTGTTCCTGCCCTGGCGCCGGAAACGAATATTCGCCCGGCGCGCCTGGAAGTCGCTGAAGTTGCTGCAGGAGCTGATCTCGCGGAACGCGTTCTGGCTGGGCAGCCAGACTTCGAGGTCGTAGGTCTGACTGGCGCTGAAACCGAGGTCGCCGGTGCAGAGGTTCATCACCCGGTACGGCAGCTCCAATTCCTGGAGAATGGCTTCGGCGTCGCGGGTGAGTTTTTCGTGGTCGGCGGCCGATTGCTCGGGATGCGCGATCTTCACCAACTCGACTTTCTGGAATTGGTGCTGGCGCATGATGCCGCGCACGTCGCGTCCGTAGGCACCGGCTTCGCTGCGGAAGCACGGCGTGTAGCCGACGACGCATACCGGGAGCGCGGCTTCATCGAGCACCTGGTCGGCGTACAAATTGGTTAGCGGCACTTCGGCGGTGGGGATGAGCCACAGATCGGCGCCTTCGCATTTAAAGAGATCGGCGGCGAACTTGGGCAACTGCCCGGTGCCGCGAAGGCTTTGGCTGTTGACCAGCGACGGCGGCAGCACCTCGGTGTAGCCGTGGGCGGCGGTATGGCGATCAAGCATGAAGTTGGCCAACGCCCGCTCGAGCCGGGCGCCGGCGCCGCGGTAGACGGCGAAGCGCGCGCCGGAGATGCGCGCCGCGGCGTCGAGGTCGAGAATGCCCAGCTTGGCGCCCAAATCCCAGTGCGGCTGCGGAGTGAAGTCAAACGTGCGGGCCTGTCCCCAGCGGCGCACCTCCTGATTGTCGTCGGCGGAACGGCCGACTGGCGTGGCCGGCGAGGGGCGGTTGGGCAGACTCAGCAGGATCGGTTCAAACTCGCTTTCGATCGCCTTGCTTTCGGCGTCGAGCGCGGTGATTTTTTCGCCCAGCGCACGGTTCTGCGCAATCAGGGCCGCCGTCTCCGGCGCGTCGCGTTCCGGTCCGCGCTTGCGACGCGCAACTTCCTCGGAGGCAAGGTTGCGCTCCTGCTTGAGTTGGTCGCCTTGCAGGATGAGGGCGCGCCGGCGTTGGTCGAGTTCGCGGAAACGGGTCAGGTCCACCTTGGCGCCGCGGTCGGCCAGCATCGTCTCCACCTCGGCGAGGTGGTCGCGGACGTAGGAAAGCTCCAACATAGGTTCTAGTCTAGCGGGGTTCGCTTTTTCCGCCGCCGAGCCCAGCCGGCCTTGTTGGCCTGCCGTCCGCGGCCCACCGCCAGGGCGTCCTCGGGAACGTTTTCAGTGATCACGCTGCCGGCGCCAATGTAGGCGCCGGGGCCGATCACGATCGGCGCCACCAAGGTCGCGTTGCTGCCCACGAAGGCGCCGTCGCCAATGGTGGTTGGGTGTTTGTCAACGCCGTCGTAATTGCACGTGATTGTTCCGGCGCCAATGTTGGCGCCGCTGCCGATGCGGGCATCGCCCAGATAGGCGAGGTGATTAGCCTTGCTGCCGGCGCCCACCTGTGTCTTTTTGACCTCTACGAAGTTGCCGATATGCGCGCCGGCGCCGATATCAGCCCCCTCGCGCAGCCGTGTAAAGGGGCCGAGCAGCGCGCCGGCGGCCACGCGGGCCCGCTCCATGACGCAGTGTTGGCGAATGAGCACCTGATCGCCGATCTCGCAATCCGTCAGCACCGAGTAGGCGCGCACCTGGCAGCCACGGCCCAAGCGGGTCGCGCCCAACAATTGCACGCCGGCTTCAATGACGGACTCCGGGCCCACCTCGACCTCGGGGTCAATCACCACCGTGTCGGGCAGTTGAATGGTCACGCCCGATTGCAGCAAGCTCTCGGCTTTGCGCCGCCGCAGGCTCTGATCCAAGCGCGCCAGCTCGGCCCGATCGTTGACGCCCAGGCATTCGTCCGCGTCCGCCAGGGCGAAGGCGGTGACGCGCTTGCCCTGCCGGGCAAGGATGGCGATGGTGTCGGTTAAGTAATACTCGCCGTGCGGGTTGGCGGTGCCGAGCGCCGCCAGCGCGGGGGCGAGCGCGGCGGTTTGAAAGCCATAGAAACCGGCGTTCAACTCGCGCAAGGCGAGCTGCGCCGGGGTGGCCTGACGCTCTTCCACAATGGCCACAACGTCGTTACCCTCGCGAATGATGCGTCCGTACGCCCGCGGCTCGACGGGTGAGGCGGTCGCGAGCACGGCGGCCACATCGCCGCCCAGCGCCGCGGCCAGGCCACGCACCGTCGCCGCCGAGAGCAGCGGCATGTCGCCGTGGACCACGATCAAGCGCTCGTAGGCGCGCCACCAGGGCTGGGCGGCCATGACGGCGTGCCCGGTGCCGAGTTGCGGTTCCTGAAGGGTGACGGCAACGCCCAGGGGCGCGACCGCGGCCCGGATCGCATCGGCGCCATAGCCGGCGACGACGCCGATTGCGCCCGGCTCGAAGCCGGCGGCGCGCGCCGCAGCCAGCACGCTGGCCAGCATGGTGCGTCCGCCGGCCTGGTGCAGCACCTTGGGCAGTTCCGAACGCATGCGCGTGCCCCGCCCGGCGGCGAGTACCAGGAGCGCGGTCTTCTTCACCGTCTCACCTTCAGCCGCGGCTTTCCGGATACAGGACCTCGGTGAATCGTGGATCGTCCATCAGCGCGTCGAAGTCGCTGTCCTGCCGCGCCTGGGCGCGGCAACTCGGGTCGAGCTTGATGGCTTCTTTCAAATGCAGCAGCGCCGCCTCGACATCGCGAGTCTGCGCGCGCAAGCAGGCCAGAGCGTAGCTGATGTGCGCGCCTTTGGCGCCGCCGCGCTGGGCCTTGGTGAGCAGCGCCTCGGCTTCCTCGAACTGGGCGGTGTTCATGCGCACGATGGCGTGGTGATAGTACTCTTCAGCCGGCAAGGTGGGCGGCGAGGCGGCGTTGATGCGGCCCTGGCAGGTGTTCAGGTGCTGGCCGGCGCGGTCGGCCAGTTCACGAAAGGGCAGTGCGCAAACTTTTTCAAATAGCGGCTTGGCGCGTTCGAACTTCTGCTGGCCAAACAGTTTCATCGCGGCCGCATACTGATCCAACGCGTCCTGGTATTGGGGATCGAGCTTCTTGGCAACTCCAGCATTCATCCATGTATTAGGCGGCAAACTGCTGGAATCGTCAAGCGGCAGCGCCCACCCGGATGGACTGCGTGGATGGATGAGCCGCCGGTTGTAGCAAATGCCGGGTATATGATGGAATCGCACTGGCACCCGCAACTATGTTTGACCAGGTCCCAACTCTGCTCGAGCGGCTCTTTCTTGGCCAGAGCATCCCGCGCCGGGCCGCCTTTGCGCGCCGCGTTCCGCGCTGGCTGATCGAGCGGATTCAGACGGCCGAGTTTCAGAAGACGGTGCGGCTGGCGGGGGCGCGCAGCGCGTTTTACCGCGAACGCTTTGCCCAGGCCGGGATTGACCCGCGCCGCATTGCCACGCCTCGGGACATGGGGGATTTTTTCACCACCTCGCAAGACTTGCGCGTGCAGGACACGTCGGCCTTTCTGTGCGCCCCTCCCCAGGCCGGATTCGAAACCACCGGCACCACGGCAAAGAACAAGCGCATTTATTTTTCCAACGAAGAAGTGCACGACATTGGCTTTGAAGGCGCGGTCGGGCTTTGGAATCTCGGCCTGCGGCCCAGCGATCGCGTGGTGGACGCCTTCGATTACGCCTTTTGGAACGCCGGCATCACCCTAATGCATTCGCTGAACGCGGTGGGATGCTTCCACATGATCGCGTCCAAGCTGGAGCCGGCCGAATTTTACCGCCGCGTGAAGGATTACCAGTTCAACGTGCTGGTGGTTGACACGGCGTGGCTGGTGGGCCTGACGGAAATCGCCGAGCGGGAAGGCGCGTGGCCGGTGAAATTCATCCTTTCAGGCAGTGAGAATATGAGCGAGACGACGCGCGCCTGGGTGGAGTCGGTGTGGAAGGCGAAGGTTTACCAGGCGTATGGGCAAACCGAATCGCTGGGCGCGAGCGGCATCGAGTGCCCGGCGCAAAAAGGCTATCACCTGAACGAGCTCAATTTCCTGTTCGAGGTCATCCATCCCAACGCCGACGGCTTTGGCGAGCTGGTGTTTACTACTCTGACCCGCAAAATCATGCCGCTGGTCCGGTACCGCTCGAACGACATTACGCGATTCATTGACGAGCCCTGCGGATGCATTTTGCAGGGCTTGCGGCGCATTGACAAAATTCAGGGCCGGGGCGACGAGATTGTCTCCTGTGGCATGGGCATGATCAGCCCCTGGATCTTCGAAGCGTGGCTGGGCGAATTTCCGGCGTTGGCCGACGACTGGCAGGTGGTGGTGACGCAGCCGAGTGTGCGGGATGTCATCGAGGTGCGCTATGAGTTGCGGGATCCGACAATTGATAGCGGCACGCTCGAAGAGGCCATGATGCAGCGGTTCGCGACGCTTTATCCTTATTATGAAAAAAACCGGTGCATGGGCATGTACGACCTCCGGCTGCGGCCGCTGGCGCGCGGCACGCTGCGGGCCAGCCTCAACGACGCTCCCGGCACGCGGCACAAGCTGCGCCGCATGCTCGACCAGCGGAGTGCGGTTATGGCCCTGGTGTAGCCTTTCGAGCGCCGGCGCCCATTAAAGCCGTTTAATCATGTTTTAATCCGCAGTTAATTGACCCTCAGTGAGAATCTAAGCGGAGGTTCTACATGAAGGAAAACGCAAAATCCAGTTCGGCCGGGCCCGCCGCGGGTCCTGGCCTGGGCATTCTGCTGGTCGGCATGGGCGCCATTTCAACCACCCTGGTGGCCGGGGTAGAGGCGATCCGCCAAGGCCTGGCACGGCCGTTTGGCGCGCTCTCGCAGTTGGCCATGATCTCGCCGCCCGACCAACCGAGTGTGCGTATACCTCTCGCCGAGTACCTCCACCTGACCCGTCTGGAAGACCTGGTCTTCGGCGGATGGGATATCAACCCCGGCAACGGTTATGACATGGCGGTTGCCTCGGGCGTGCTCGAGCCGCTGCTGCTCGCCGCCACCCGCCCGGCGCTGGAAGCCATCCAGCCCATGCCCGGCATTCACGATCCGCAGTACCTGCGCCGCGCCGAGGGGAAGCGGGTGAAGCCGCAGACGAACAAATTCGAACAGGCCGAGGCGCTGCGGCAGGACATCCGGAATTTCAAGAAAGAGCACAAGCTGGAGCAGGTGGTGGTCATGTGGTGCGGCTCGACCGAGGTCTTCCTGACCGCCGGCCCGGCGCACCAGAGCCTGCACATTTTCGAAGCGGCCATGCGGGAGAACGAACCGACCATCGCGCCCAGCATGATCTACGCCTACGCAGCGCTCCAGGAGCACTGCAGCTTCGTGAACGCCACGCCGACGCTGACGGTGGACATGCCGGTGATGACCGACCTCGCCACGAAGAACGTATGCCCGGTGAGCGGCAAGGACCTCAAGACGGGCCAGACGCTGCTCAAGACCATCCTGGCGCCGGGCATCAAGCAGCGCATGTTGGGTCTGGCGGGCTGGTTCTCGACCAACATTCTGGGCAACGGCGACGGCGCCACGCTCGACGATCCGGCGGCGTTCCGGAGCAAGGAAGAATCCAAGCTCAGCGCGCTCAACCACATTTTGCAGCCCGAACTCTACCCCGAGCTTTACGGCAAGCTCTCGCACCAGGTCAAGATCAACTACTACCCCCCGCGCGGCGACAACAAGGAGAGCTGGGACAACATTGATATTGTCGGCTGGCTGGGCTACCAGATGCAGATCAAGATCAACTTCCTGTGCCGCGACAGCATCCTGGCGGCCCCGCTGCTACTCGATCTGGCGCTGCTGAGCGCAGCCGCGCAGCGCGCCGGCGAAGGCGGCGTGTGCGAATGGCTGGGCTTTTACTTCAAGAGCCCGCAAACCAAGCAGGGTCAGCCCGAGCATGATTTGGGCGTGCAGTACCAGCAACTGCAGCAAGCCTTCCATCGCCTGGCGCCGAAGCTGGCCCGGCAACTGCAGACCGCCAAAGCCTAAGCGCGAGCAAATTTCGGGCGACACGGTCAATTTGTGGATAATAAATAGCCGGGCGGCGGAGGCTGATGCCTTCGCCGCCGCGGCTAGGGACAACAACTATGCAATCGGACCTCAGCGGAAAAGTAGCCTTGGTCACCGGCGCGGCGCGCGGCATCGGCCGGGCCATCGCGCTACGCCTGGCCCAGGGCGGCGCCGACCTGGTGGTGAACTATGTCACCAGCGAAGTGGCGGCGCAGAAGCTGGCCGATGAGATCCGCGTCCTGGGGCGGCGGGCGGAATTGGTCAACGCCGACGCTATCAGCCCGGACGGCATCGCCAAACTTTTCGCGGCGGTGCAGACGCACTTCGGCCACCTCGATATTTTCGTCAACAACGCGATTGACGTGGCGACCTATGGCCCGGTGACGCGGCAAAAGATCGAAGGCTGGGACCACACGCTGACCGGCAACACCAATGCGCTGCTGCTCAGCGCCCAGCGCGCGCTGCCGCTGATGAAGGGGCGCAACGGCAAGATCCTGAGCCTGTCGAGCCTGGGCTCGCAGCACTATATCCCGGGCTATGCCTCGATTGGGGTCACCAAGGCGGCGACCGAGGCGCTGACCCGGTATATGGCGGTCGAACTGGGCAAGCACGGCATTAATTGCAACACGCTCTCCGGCGGACCGATTGACACGGACGCGCTCAAGCTGTTCGCCAACTATCCGCAGATGAAGGAAGCCTGCGAGAAAATTTCCCCCGCCGGCCGCATCGGCACGCCAGAAGATTTGGCCGAGGTCGCGGCTTTTCTTTGTTCCGACGCCGCCCACTGGATTTACGGCCAGACGATTATTGCCGACGGCGGTCTATCGCTCATGAGTGTCGGCTAGTTCAACCCAAGGAGTGTTTCCCATGCCTGAAGCCCCCAGCGCCAACGCACAAGAAGTTCTCAAGATTCGTGAAACCGCCGACCGCGTGCTTGCCACGCGCCACGCGGAAATCCTCAACACCGTCCGCGGCGCGATTGCCGAGGTGCTCGGCCGCGAGGAGAGCGAGGTGCAGCCCAACAGCAGCTTGATGAACGACCTGAACGCGGAGTCGCTCGATTTCCTCGACCTGCTCTTTCGCCTGGAATCGGCGTTCGGCATCAAGATTCCGCGCGGCGGCATTCAGCGGGCGACACAGGGTTCGCTGACGGAAGCCGAGTTTCAGCAGAACGGGGTACTGACCGAGGCGGCGCTGGAACGGCTGCGCATTCTCATGCCCGAGGTGGACCCGGCTCGGCTCAAGACCGGGCTCACGGCGCGCGAAATTCCGGCGCTGTTCACTCCGGAAACTTTCAGCCGCCTGGTGGCGTGGCGCATCGGCGAGCTGGCCGAAGCTCCGGTGGCTTAGGTTCGGCCGTCTTCAATGCGCTACCTCCTGCTTGATCGCATAACTGAGATGAAAGCCGGCGCCTACGCCGTGGGGCAGAAGTGCGCCGCCATGACGGAGGATTATTTCGCCGACCACTTCCCCGCGTTTCCGGTCGTGCCAGGCGTGTTGATCGTCGAATCCATGGCGCAGCTGGCGGGCAGGTTAATCACGTACTCGGTGCTCAAGGAGAGCGGCGACAAGGTTCTGCCGGTGCTGCTGACCATTCAGAACGCGCGCTTCCGACACTTTGTGCGCCCTGGGGACACGATGGTGATCCGCGCGGAGCTGACGGCGCTGACCGATGGCGCGGGGCGCTGCAAGGCGACGGTGCATGTGGGCGAGCAGTTGGTGGCGACGGCCGAGCTCATGCTTGGTTACGACACCGGCTCGGGCGGCGGCGTGATTCCGCTTCATGCCCGGGCGACGCTACAGCAGTGGGCGGAACAGGTGAACCGAAGTTTGCTCGGCGATGTGGAGGTCTCATGACATCTCCGGCCGGCTTGCGAAGGCGCGTGGTGGTGACCGGCATGGGCGCGATCACTCCGCTCGGCCATACGGTGGCCGCCACCTGGCAAGGGTTGCAGCAGGGGGCACGCGGGGTTGGCCGGCTGACGTTGTTCGACGCCTCGACGTTTGAGACCCAGATCGGCGCCGAGGTCAAGAACTTCGACCTGGCGGCGGTGCGGAAGAGTGCGCGGCCGGAGATCGCCGAAGCGCTCGATCGCAAGAACGCGTTTGGCCTGGTGGCGGCGCGGGAAGCCATGGCTGACGCCCGCCTGTACACGCCAGGCGCGGGAACCACGGCCGGCTTCGAGCCCGGCCGTTTCGGCATTGCGCTCGGAACCGAGGGACGGAGGGACAGTCTGCTGCCGGAGTTGGCGCAGCGCAAGCTGCGCGTTTCCGCGCCCGAGCAAGTGGATGAGCGCCGGGCCGTGCTGGGCGAGATCCCGTCGTGGGAATACCTGCGCTACTCGCCTTACGGTCTGGCCTACGCACTCTCCGCCGAGTTTGGCGCGCGCGGGCCGATTACGACGATTTCGACCGCCTGCACGTCGAGTTCGCAGGCGCTGGGATTTGCGCTCGACAAGATCCGGCACGGCGAGGCCGACATCATGCTGGCGGGCGGCGCCGAGTGTTTGATGGAGCCGACGATGGTGGCGGGCTTCATCCTGTTGGGCGCGCTCTCGAAGAACAACGCCGATCCGCAAGGCGCCTCGCGGCCGTTCGACGGCGAGCGCGACGGGTTCGTGCTGGCCGAGGGCGGCGCGATGCTGGTGCTGGAGGATGCCTGGCACGCGTACCGGCGCGGCGCGCCGATCTATGCCGAGGTAGCCGGCTTTGGCGCCTCGATCAACGCCTACCGCATTACCGATTCGCCGCCCGACGGGCAAGGCCCGCTGATCGCGATGCGGGCGGCTCTGGCCGACGCCGGGCTCGAGCCCAGCCAGGTGGACTACATCAATGCCCACGGCACGTCGACGGTGCAGAACGATGCCAGCGAGACGGTGGCGATCAAGCGCTGTTTCGGCGAGCGCGCCGCGCGCATTCCGGTCAGCTCGACGAAGTCAATGACTGGGCATATGGTCAACGCGGCGGGCGCGATTGAAGCGGTTATTTCGACGCTCGCGATTCGGGACGGCTTCGTGCCGCCGACGATGAATTACCAGCACTCGGATCCGATCTGCGATCTCGATTACGTGCCCAACCAGGGCCGGCGGCAGCCGGTTCACGTCGCGGTTTCCAACTCGTTCGGCTTTGGCGGGTCGAATGGCAGCCTAATTTTCCGCTCCTATGTCTCCTAACTCCGCCGTACAGCCTGACGCGGTCGGCCGCCGGGTGGTGATCACCGGCGTGGGCCTGGTCTCGCCTTTGGGCAACTCGCCGGAGGAGTTCTGGGCCAATCTGCGCGCCGGTAAAAGCGGCATCGGCGACATTCCGCATCTTCCGCTCGACGCCTACCGCACGCGGATTGGCGGCGCGGTGCGCGACTTCCAGCCGCGCAAGTACATCTCCGACCCCAAGTCGCTGAAGCTCATGACGCGACCGGTACGGCTGGGCGTGGCCGCGCTGGAGCTGGCGGTGCGCGACGCGGGCCTGATTGGGACCGATCAGTCGCCGACCGCCGCGCTGAGCGCGCTGGCTCCGGAACGGATCGGCAGCTTTGTCGGCTCGCCGGGGCACGCCGGGGACCGGGATGAACTGCTGCGTGCCATTGATCTGTCGTACACCGACGCGCTCGATCTCAAAGCGTTCGGCGCCAACGGCATCGGCACGATCAACCCGCTCTGGCTGCTGAAGAGCCTGGCCAACCTGGTGCTTTACTTCGTCAGCCTGCGGCTCGGCGCGCAGGGACCGAACGCGAACATCTGCATGAGCGGCGCCGGCGGCTCGATGGCGGTGGGCGAAGCGTTTCACTCGATTCGCTATGGACGCTGCGACCTGGCGGTGGCGGGCGGGTACGAATCGCTGCTCGACGAAGAGCGGCTGGAGAGCTTTGAAACCAGCGGTCTGCTTTACTTGGGCGATGGCGCGGCGGAGGCGGCGAGCCGTCCCTTCGACCGCGACCGGGCGGGCTTCATCGCCGCCGAAGGCGGCGCGTTTCTGGTGCTGGAGGAAGCCGAGCGCGCGCGGCAGCGCGGCGCCAAGATCTATGGCGAAGTCAGCGGTTACGGCAGCGCCAGCAGCGGACTGGCGGGACGCCCGAATGAATCCGCCGACGCGTTTGCCGGCGCGATGGCGGCGGCGCTGGCCGACGCCCGCTTCGAACCGTGGGATGTAGCGGCGGTGTTCGCGCAGGGACTGGCCACGCCGCGCTCGGATCGCGCCGAGGCGCAGGCGCTCAAGCAGATGCTCACGGCGCGGGCCGCCTACACGCCGATCACGGCGGTGAAGAGCATGACCGGCAATCTGCTGGCGGGCTCGGGACCGCTGGAGGCGATCGCGGCGTTGGGCTGCTTCGGCGCCGATGCCGCCGTACCGCCCATTCTCAACTGCGAGCATCCGGACCCCGATCTCGGGCTCGACTACGTGCGCGGCGCGGCGCGTCCGGGCGGGTTCGCCAACATTCTGCTCAACGCTTCGGGCCTGGGGGGAACGGTGTCGTCGCTGGTGCTGTCATCGTTCGTGCCGCCGCGGGCGGCGGCGAACTAGCGATGCGCCTTAAAGATAAAACCGCGCTCGTCACCGGCGCCAGCCGCGGCATTGGGCGAGCGATTGCGTTGCGACTGGCTTCTGAGGGCGCACGGGTCGCGATCAACTACCGTGGGGCCGTGGCCGCGGCCGAAGCGGTCGCGGCGGAGATCAAGGCGGCGGGCGGCGAGGCGATGTTGCATCAAGCCGACGTGGCCGACGCCGCCGGAGCGCAGGCGATGATCGCCGCGGTGCAGAAGCAGTTCGGCCGGCTGGACTTCCTGGTCAACAACGCGGGCATTGTGCGGGACAACCTGCTGCTGGGGATGGAAGAAGAGGAGTGGCAGTCGGTCGTCGCGACCAACCTGAGCGGCGTATTTCATTGCTGCCAGGCCGCCGCCAAGGTGATGGTGCGGCAGCGCAGCGGGCGTATCGTCAATGTCTCGTCCGCGTCGGGCGAGCATCCCAACCGAGGGCAGGTGAACTATGCCGCGTCGAAGGGCGGCGTCAATGCGCTGACCAAGGCGCTGGCGATCGAACTGGCGCCGCGCAACATTACGGTCAACGCGGTGGCGCCGGGGATGATCGAGACGGAGATGAGCGCGAACATCCGGCAGATGGCGGGCGAGCAAATTCTGGCGGCGATTTCGCTGCGGCGTTACGGCCAGCCGGACGAGGTTGCCGGCGCGGTCGCGTTCTTGCTCTCGCCGGACGCGAGCTATATCACCGGACAAATTCTCGCGGTGGATGGCGGCCTGCACGCATGAGCGCGCAGGCTGAACGCCGCCGGGTGGCCGTGACCGGCCTGGGCGCGCTCTCGCCGGCGGGCGCGGGCGTGGGCGCCTATCGGGAGTGGCAGCAGACGCGCGGGCAACGTCCGTCGGGTGAGCGGGTGCCGGAATTTCGCCCGGCGGATTATGTGCGCAGCCCGAAGCTGCTGCGCAGCATGCACCGGACGTTTCAATTGGTGGCGGCGGCGGCGGTGCTCGCCATGCGGCACGCCGGACTGCCGACCGCCGATAGCCTGGCGGGCGCGGGGCTGGCCGCTGAGCGCGCCGGCATTGCCACGGCGTTAGCCGATATTTCGCCGCTGACCACCGATCTGCTGCAAGTGCTGGCCGAGGTGACGAGTAACCAGACGGGCGATCAGACGAAGCAGTTTACGTGGGCCCAGTTCGCCGAAGTTTCGCTGCACAAGTTGCATCCCTTTCGCCGACTGACGCTGTTGGCCAACATGGCCGCGGCCCATACTTCGCTGCTGTTTGGGTTGCAGGGCCCGAGCTTCACCTTCACATCGGGCGCCGGTTCGGGCGGCCAAACGCTGACCCAGGCTTACTGGACGATTACGCACAACCGCGCCGATCTCATGCTCTGCCAGACGGCGGATTCGCCGGAGCAGTCCTTCTCGGCCCAACCCGCCAGCGAACTGGCGGGCGCGCTGGTGGTGGAGAGTTGGGAGAGCGCCACAGCGCGCCGCGCGCCCATTCTCGCGGAACTACTCGCGCCGCACAGCAACAGCGCGGGCGAGGAGTACTTCAGCCTGCGCCAACCCGCCGACGGCTCCCCGGTATGCGGCTTGATGGCGGCGCTGCTGCGGGTGGACGATTTAAAGGGCACGGCCACGCCCGCGTTGGCGCTCACCGATTTGCTGGGGATTGCGAGCGCAGCCGCATGAGCGCCGAAGCCGCCAACGCCCGCGCCTGCCTGATCACGGGGGCCGGCATCATTTCACCGCTGGGGCGCGGCCTAGCCGCCACCAGCGCCGCGCTACGCCAGGCGAACAGCGGCATCGCCGCCATTCGCGCCTTTGACGCCGAGGGATTCCCGGTCGCCTGCGCCGGTGAAGTGTTGGACGCCGAAGTTCCGCGCGACCATCGCCGCCAGGAAACGATGGCGCAGATTGCCATGGCCGAGGCGCTGGTTACCGCCGGACTGGCCCAGGCGATGCCGGACCTCGATCCGCGGCGGGCTGTTTCCTTCGCGATCGGCAAGCCCACACTCGATCTCGAAGCGATTGCGCGGGGACGCGACCAGTGGGTGGCGAGCTGCGACCCGCTACAGGCGCTGCGCGCGCTGCCGGAACTCGAGCGGCAGCGCCGCGCCTTCGACCCGAGCGCCGTGCTGCGCCGGCTGGCCACAGCCAGCGGCGCCGGCGGACCGCTGTATTCCTGCTACACGGCTTGCGCCTCGGGCAACGATGCCATCGGGCTGGCCAAGCGCCTGATCGAGCGCAACGAAGCCGATGTGGTCATCGCCGGCGCGACCGACGCCCAGGTGCATCCCCTAAGCTTGTTGGAGTTCGAGCTGCTCAGCGCGCTCTCGCATGAACCGGCGGCGTCGGCGTGCCGGCCGTTCGACCGCGAGCGCACCGGCTTCGTGGTCGGCGAAGGCGCGGCCGTGATCGTGCTCGAAGCCGAGGATCACGCCCGCGCCCGCGGCGCCGCGCCGCTGGCGCAGCTCGCCGGCTACGGCAGCTCGCTCGATTGCTACGGATTGACGAAGTGCCATCCCCAGGGGCGCGGCGCCGCGCTCGCCATCCGGGGAGCGCTGAACGATGCCGCGATCGCGCCGGAGGCGATTGACTATCTGAACGCCCACGGCACCGGAACCGTGCTCAACGACCAGGCCGAAGCCGCCGCCATCCGCCGGGTGTGGGGTGAGGACGTGGCGCGGCTGCCGGTGAGCTCGACCAAGGCGATGACCGGACATCTGCTCACCGCCGCCTCGGCGGTCGAGGCCGTGATCACGCTGCTGGCGCTGCGCGACGGCTGCATTCCCGGCAACTTGAACTACGAGCACCCCGATCCCGAGTGCGAACTCAACGTGATCCCGTCGCCGATGGATCGCCGGCTCGACATCGCCATGTCGAACGGATTCGGTTTCGGCGGGCAGAACTCAAGCCTCATCCTGCGGCGGGCGATTCACTAACATGTCTCTCGATTCCCTTTTCAGTTACCTCGACCATCACCTGCTGCGGACGACGGACCAGCGTGTGAAGATCGCCAGCCGGCTGACGCCGGGGACGGTGCGCAAGCTGCAGCGCTCGAAGTTCCGGCACCTGGTGCGCTACCTCGCGAAGCACTCGGCCTTTTACCAGCGCAAGTTCAAGGAGCACGGCATCCATCCGGCACGGGTTCGATCGCATGCGGACCTGGGCGGCTTCTTCACCACGGCCGCCGACCTGCGCGACAATCCCATCGAAGACTTTCTGTGCGCGCGCGCCGAGTTCGGATTTGAGACCACCGGCACCAGCATGGGCGTGAACAAGCGGGTTTATTTTTCCTACCAGGAAATGGCCGACTACGGCCGGGACGGGGCGGTGGGGCTGCACAACCTGGGTTTGCGGCGCGACGACATTGTGGCGGACGGTTTTGACTATTCCTTCTGGAACGCGCCCTTCACGGCTTTCTACTCGCTGCAGTCCATGGGATGTTTCCACGTGATCGGCGCGTTCGTCGAGCCGCGGGAGTTTTACGAAAGGGTACGCGTTTATAAACCAACGGTGATCATGGGCGTGCCCACGCACATGGTGCGGGTGACCGAGGTGGCGGAGCAGGAGGGCGTCTGGCCGGTGAAGTTTCTGCTGCTGGGCGGCGAGAACCTCAGCCAGCGCACGCGGCACTATATCGAATCGGTGTGGAAGGCCAAGGTCTATCTCAGCTATGGACAAACCGAAGCGTTCGGCGCCAACGGAGTCGAGTGCCCCGACAAGGGCGGCTATCACGTCAGCGACCTGAGCCTGGTGACCGACGTTGACGGGCCCGACGAGGAGGGCTACGGGGAGCTGGTGTACTCGACGCTCAACCGGTCGGTGATGCCGGTGCTGCGCTACCGATCCGCCGACATTACGCGCTGGGCCACGGATGGGCAGTGCAACTGCGGGCTGCGGGTGATGCCGCGCATCGCCAAGATCGTGGGCCGCAGCGATGAGTTGATCAACTGTTCGATGGGCAACATCAGCCCGTACTGGTTTGAGGAGATGCTGCGCGACATTCCCGAGGTGACCGACGACTGGCAAGTCATTGTCCGCCGGGGCGACCGCGACGACCGCATTGAGTTCAACATGGAGCTCCGGCCGGAGGCGGACGGGGAGGCGGTGAAGCAGCAACTCTTCCGGAATATTCAGGAGCGCTTTCCCGATTGCTGGCGCTATTACACCAAGAAATTTTTCGAGTTCGATTTCATTTTCCACGAGCCGCGCACGCTCGGGGGCGGACGCAAACTCCGCCGCCTGGTGGACGCGCGCACCAAAGCCTGGGATCAATAAAAGGAACAATCCAAAGTTATGAGCCAATCCACCGCCTCCCCATCCGCCGCCAAAGTAAGCTGGCCGATCATCACTGAAGCCGACCGCGCCGCGGTGCTGCGCGTGCTCGACCGCAAGATTCTGTGGGCGCAAACGCGACCCGAGGGCCTGTACGCGCCGGAGCAGCAGGCGCTGGAGCGCGAGTTTGCCGACTTCGTCGGCGCCCGTTACGCGCTGGCCGTCAATGGCGGCACCGCCGGGCTGCATATGGCGCTGGTCGCCGCCGGGGTCGAACCGGGCGACGAGGTCATAACCTCGGCCTTTTCTTTCCTCGCCACTCCGGCGGCCATTCTGCACGCCGGCGCCAAGCCGGTTTTCGTGGATATTGATCCGCGCACTTTCAATCTCGACCCGGCCCAGGTCGAGGCCAAGATTACGCCCCGCACCAAGGCGATCATGGCGGTTGACATTCACGGGCTGTGCGCCGACTTCGACGCGCTGCTCGCCATCTGCAAGAAGCACAAGATCGCGCTCACCGAGGACGCCTGCCAGGCGCCGGGGGCGACCCTGCACGGCAAAGGGGCCGGCACGTTCGGCATTGCCAGCGGCTTCAGCGTCAACGGCACCAAGAACTTCGCGGTGGGCGAAGGCGGCTTCATGGTGACGAACGACGAGGACGCGTACTTCAAAGGCAACTGGCTGAAGCAGGTGGGCGAGGGCTTGCCGGCCACGGACCGCACGATGGAGTTCCAGCATCTTTTGGCTTGGAATTATCGGGTGCAGGAACTGCCCTGCGCGTTCGGGCGCAGCCAGCTCAGCCGCCTGGCCGAGGTCAATGCCACCGGGCAGCGCAATGCGGCGATTCTCGCCGAGTACCTGAAGGACCTTCCCGGGGTGCGCGCGCCTTACGTCCCCCAAGGTTATGTCTCGGTGTACC
Organism: Terriglobales bacterium; assembly: GCA_035606395.1. Classification (GTDB taxonomy): domain Bacteria; phylum Acidobacteriota; class Terriglobia; order Terriglobales; family SCQP01; genus SCQP01. The sequence goes on from DATNFK010000047.1 coordinate 29,283, forward strand.
ACAAGTACCGCATTACGCTGGTGCCGGAGGAGTTGCCGACCAAGCTGCGCGGCGCCACATTGCGCGACGCCTTCATGAAGGCGCTCGGCGCGCAAGGGGTGGACTGCGACCTGTGGGGCAATGCGCCACTCTGCGAGCACCCGATGATGAAGGCCCGGTACCCGAACGACCATGCGGCGGCGTATCCGAAGACGGTGGCCATGTTCGCCAACTCGTTCTGCCTGACCAACGACGAGTTTCCGATTTACGCTCAGCCCGCCGAGGTGATACACGCCTACGGCGCGAAATTGCGTGCAATTGCGACGTCGGCGATCAGCTAGGAGGGCCGGAGGACCTTTCCTCAAGACGACGTCAGCGGCTGAGTTTGCCCCGACGCGAGGGCCGCGCTGCAATTGAAAAAAGGGCTCGAAATGTCCAGTTTTTGGCTAAGTCATCTAGTGACGCTATAGTCGGTGGTTTCACACGCGTGCAGTGCGCTTGACCTGTTTCTGAACCACGATGCCGCGCCGCAGCCCCGCTTGTCGCTCGTTCTGACATGGAGAATGGCCATTTGCCAAAAGTAACCGCGAGCCAGGGCCACTGGCTCGCAGGTTGGATTCAATTGTCAAATCCCGCGAATGCTCGCGAAACAATGCGGGAGATATGCGTCCCGGACAGAATCCGGGTGACCCCTTGGGGTCGTCGCGGGCATGCAAGTCCCGCGCGCATACTCAGTCTGATGCGGGGTACGGAGTCGCGCTCATCACGAACTTATGACATTAGAGGCGCCCCAGCGCGGATACCGCTGAGCGCTCAGGCGCAGCGGATGGCGCCTGGCTCGCCGGGAAAGATATAGATGTCAGGTTGGTTGGTGAAGTCGGCGGTGGTGAAGTGAGAGACGGGAAGATTCCAAAGATTTCGAATTCGCACCCGTATGTCGGGCGGGGTCTGGCTGGATAGGAGGCCGCAAACCATTTCGGGCAGATTGCAGGCGCGGGCGCCGGGGGCGAGAAGATAGCGCACGGTCTGGCGGAAAACCTGCTGCAGACGGGGATCGAGATTCATGGTGAGCCGGGAGCCGCGGAGGCTGACGAGCGGGGCGATACCGGGCCGGCGGCGGAGAGGCGAAATGGTCTCGGTGAGACAATTTAGCTCCTGCTGCGGCTTGGGATTCGACCGCTCGGCGTAGCGCTTGATGAGACGGTAAGCGGTGGCGCGGGCGATGTGCTGTTCCCGCAGCCATTGTATGAAGCCTCCGTTGCGGCCGGGAACGGCGAGGGCGGCCTGGGCTTCCGTCAGGCAGAGGCCGAGTTCGGCGTCGTTTTGTTTGATCAACGGGCGCAGGACGCGGCGGGAGCGATAGAGTTCCTGGTGCACGGCCCAGAGGGACGAGGCGCGCAGCATGAAGGACGGCGGCGTTGACCCGTCGTTGGAAAGCGAAGCGGCTGTAGCTGACATGGCAGACCTCCGTTAATGTGCTGGCGAGGCGATAAGGGGCACATTGCTTCGTCCTCAGTCGGTCGCGAATGCTCACGTGGCCGAGCCACGCTGCGCTTCGCGCCCTCCCTGCGTCCTAGCACTGCGCCCCTTCTCGCCTCTTGCTGAGAGTTTTCCCCGGCGCATTTCCCGCGCGTGCTCACGACGCTCGCAATCGTTGCGGCATGCAAGTCCTGCGCATATAAAGTCTGATGCGGTGAGTGGAAGGGCGATTGTCACCGGGTTGTGACAGTTTCCGCGCTGCTGCGTCGCAAGAATACTTCGGCAATTTTCCGCGGCGCTCAGGTTGACCGAAGGGCGATGGCGGGAGGAATTTTCGAGGCGCGGCGGGCGGGAAAATAGCTGGCCGCGGCGGCGGCAAGGAGCAGCGTGGCAGCGCCGGCGAGAAAGACGGCGGCGTCGGTGGGGCTGGTGTGGAAGAGCAGGGTTCCCAGCCAGCGAGTGGCGAGGAAGGCCGCCACCGCTCCGGCGGCGGAGCCAATCAGCGCCAAGCGCATGGCCGCGGCGAGTACTTCGGCGAGCACGCGGCCGCGGCTGGCGCCCAGCGCCATGCGGACGCCGATTTCGTGACGGCGCTGATTTACGCTGAATGCGATCAGGGCATACAAGCCGAGAGAGGCCAGCAGCAGCGCCAGGCCGGCGCATGAAAGCACCAACTCGGTTTGGAAGCGCGGCATCGCCAGGCCGGCGCTGAAGCGCTGATCGAGCCGCGCCGTCACGGTGAGGATCGCATTGGGATCGAGGCGGCGCACGGTGCGGCGGATCATGGCGTCGAGAGTCCCGACGGGGAGGCTGGAGCGCACGATGACGTGGCTGAAGCGGTCGAAATCCTGCTGCGCGGGGCGGTACACGCCTTCGCCGGTTCCCTCCAGGCCCTGGTATTTGACATCGCCGACCACCCCGACGATGCGGGCATAGCGGCCGGGCAGACTGGGCTCCGCATCCTTGATGAAATGCCCCAGCGGGCTTTGGTTGGGGAAATGGTGGCGCGCGACGGCGGCGCTGATGATGATGACGGGCTCGGAGTGGGGCGTATCGTCGGCGGTGAAGTCGCGTCCGGCGAGCAGCGGTATGCCCAGGGTCTGAAAATAGCCGGGGCTGACGGAGGCGTCGGGCACGGAGGGAAAGTTGTTTGCCTGCCACGGTTGCCCGCGAATGGTGAAGGTGTCGTCGTCGGCTTCATTGAAGGGCGGCATGGCATCGCTGAGTGCGGCTTGGCTCACGCCGGGAAGGGCTCGCACCGCGTCGAGCAGCGCGCGATCGAGGGCGAGGCCGGCGGGGGAGTCGTCGCCGTTGGGCAACGAGTTGTAGGCCGGCCCGCTGAGGACCACGAAACTGTCGGCGATTTGATCGGGCGGCGCGGAATAGCCGGCATCGACAGTTTGCAGGCGCACGAAGCTCCGCGCCAGCAGCCCGGCGGTGGTTACGATCATCAGCGCCAGCGCGATTTCGGCGGCGACAAGGTAAGAACCGGCCGCCCCCGGACGGGTGCGGCTGGCCGAGGCCAAACCACCTTGACGAGCGCAGCGAAGCGTCCACCAGGCGGGCCACGCGCCGCAAAGAATTCCCGCCGCGAGGCTGAGGGCGAAGGTAACCGCAAGAACGACCCCGTTCAAGTGCACATCGGCCATGCGCGGCAAATTGGCGGGATTGGCGGCGCGAAGCCAGGCCAACCCGGCGGCGGCGGCGGCGAGGCCCAGGCATCCGCCGAGGGCGGCCAGAAGCGTGCTTTCGGTGAGCAACTGTCGCACCAGGCGGGCACCGCCGGCACCGAGGCTGGCGCGAATCGCCATCTCACGGCGGCGGGTTTGCGTTTTCGAAAGCAGCACTCCGGCGACGTTGGCAACCGCCAGGAGAAGCAGGATGCCCACCACGCCCAGCAGGACCAGCAACGGCGTGCGCGTATTGCCCACCAGGGCGTCGCGCAAATCCTCGACCGGCATGTTGAGATTCCGGTAGCTGTTGGGATAGGCGGTGGAAAGGCGGTGGGCTACTCCGGCGAGATCGGCGCGCGCGGCCGCGAGCGTGACGCCCGGCCGCAGAGCGCCAAAGGCGATGAATTGATAGGGCCCCAGCCGCTTGGGCGGGACGAGGCGCAGATTGGTCCAGAGCGCGGAGGTTGGCTGCGGAAAATGAAAGCTGTCGGGCATGACCCCGACGATGGTGAATGGTGAACCGTCGAGGCTGACGACCTCGCCGACGACGTTGCGGTCGCCGCGGAATACGCTCTGCCAGAGGCCCGCGCCGATCACCGCGACGCGCTGGCTGGAGGCGAGATTATCGCCGGGGTTGAGAGCGCGGCCAAGGATCGGCGCGACACCGAGAGCGGGAAAGAAACCGGCAGTGACCTGCGCCCCCTGTTCCTGTACGGGATTGGCGACGCCGGTCAGGGCATAGGTGTGCATCGAGAGCAGCGCGATGTCGTTAAAGGAGTGATTGGCGTCGCGCCAGGCGAGAAAATCCGCCAGACACAAATGACCGCGCGGGTTATTCTGCGGCGCGAAATGCATGTACACGGCTGCCAGGCGATCGGCGTTGGGATAAGGAAGCGGAGCGAGCACAACCCCCTGCACGAGGCTGAACAGCGCGGTGTTGGCGCCGACGCCGAGCGCCAACACCAGGACGGCGAGGGCCGTGACCAGGGGGGTGCGGAGCAGAAGCCGGGCGCCGTACTGAAGGTCGCGCAGCACGGAATGGAACCAAGCCCCTGCCCAGATGTCGCGAGTGCGATCCTTGATTTGGTCGGCGGGGAGCTCCGGGAAGGCGGCGAGTTCGGCGGCAAGATCCCGTTCGGCAGTGCGGCGGCGGAAGAGCAGACGGAAAAAAGATGCGATGCGTGGCATGGCTGGTTACCTTAGAACTGATCTCATAAAGCCAGCGGACCGCGAGGTTGAGGCAGAGGTGAGGCTTTTCTTGGCGAAAATCCTCATGAGGAACGTCGGCAAACAGCGGTGCACCGTTTATGAGACCAGTTCTAGGGCGTGAGCGATGGCGCCGGAGATAACGTTCCAGCGTTTCGTTTCGTGTTCGAGTTGTTGGCGGCCCCTGCGGGTGAGGGCGTAAAATTTCGCCTTGCGCCGGGTTTCGGATTCGCCCCAGTGCGAGCGCAGCCATCCGGCTTGTTCCATGCGATGGAGGGCCGGGAAGAGCGAGCCCGGTTTGACCTGGAAGGCGCCCTGCGTCATCTGCTCGATTCTGCGCGAGACGCCGAGGCCGTGCAGAGCTTCGAGGTTCAGCGCGCGCAGAATGAGGAGATCCAGCGTGCCTTGCAACAGAGGCGTTGCATCGGTGGAAGGTGGCATGTAGACAGTCTATATGACTACCTATAGGGTGTCAATAGGGAAAAGGGATCCGGCTGTCAACCCTCAAGACCGACATGACCTACTTCGTTGTGATCGCACTTCGGCGTGCGCCGCACCTTGACACGCCAAGTGTCATGGCATAATGTCGGACCAGTTACATGCGATTGTCGGCCGCGAGGAGAATTTATGCCACGACCACGACGAAGCATCGCCGTATCGATGTTGGTGCTGATCTTGATCGGATCCATTGGATTCGTGCACCTCTCCCAACAAGCGCGCTTCCAGGCGTTCCACACGGTCGACGTGGTGCAGCTGCTGGCGACGGGGATGTGCTACGGCATCGCCCTGATGGGCCTTTTTACCCTCTACCTCAAGCCAAGACTGGAGTAGCGCCGCGCCGGATTGGGGATCCGGGGTTATCTGTCTGGCGCTGCCGCCGCAAATCCGTCCGCAACTTCGACCCGGTGCCCGGTTGGCGGCACGACTGCGACCGCGCCCTTGCCCGATGACTGCGGCGCCACCATGTCAACCGCCAGAAATCGGCTGCAGGCGCCCTCCTGTCGGGCGCGCTTACGATAGTTGTCCAAGGTTCCGGTCGAGATACCCGCCCCATGCGCGAAGGCCCGCCGTGATTGTCCGCTCGCCTCATACGCGCGCGCGATTTTGATTTCCGCTTCGTGAAGAGATAAACTAATGTTTATCCTTATACGGGCGTTCTGCCGCCCTTAGGGCACTCTTCGCATTCGCGCGTCAGGCGCTCTTGTCTATGGTTGTCCGATTAGTCCGGCGCCTAACCCGGCGGAGCACCTTGCCGGTGGCACACACGCCAGGCTGACGTGAAAAAAAAGCTATCCTTGGTTGGGGGATTGCACGTTCCCTTACCCAATGAGTGAATTGGTTCATCCAGAGGCAGAATTTCAGGAAATCGCTCATAGTGGCGGCCGAATCACGATCGGCGTGAGAACGCAGGATGATGGTCGGCGCTCGTATCAAACCACGTGGCGGTCGTCACGACCCGTCCCGGCTGCGCTTATTGGCGTATACGCACTGCCACCGGGAGTTCCGGTCGCATCAATGATGCTTGGAGGGATTGGCGCAAAAATCAACCCCGCGCCGGTTCCAGGTTGCTTTCAGGTTTTCATCGGCTCCGACAGCGAAGGCAAATTCGGACACAACTGCCAAGGATGTGATCGCTATTGGAGAGGGGAGCCATGGACAACAATTTGCCCATACTGTGGGAATCGTGCGGCCGGACATGAGTTCCTGAGCAAAGCGCAGCTTATTTATATTAGGCAATACATTCAGGCCTTGTGTGTGGCATTGGGCACAGGCGAGGACGGCGAATTCACAATCGACATGGATGCGGTCGCAGATGCGGCAGGAGAGTCAACGGAACGGCCTGCTTTTTTTTACGCCGACGAGGCCCAGCAGAACAAATTCATTTGCGATGCCTGCGGCTGCTACCACGATGTGCTTGGTCGATTCGTTTATTGTTCACGTTGCGGTACGCGCAACGATTTGCAGGAACTGGAGACGAATCTGGTTGGCGCCATCCGTGCGCGAATCGAGTTTGGCGAGCCGTATGAGTCACGTATTACCGAGACCGTTTCGACCTTCGACTCGTTTGCTCGCCGCTACGCCGAGCAACTCGTGAACTTCGTTCCAATGACGCCGAGGCGGAAGGCGCTATTCGCCAGAAGTTTCCATGACCTTAGATCCACTGCTGCAAGCTTTAAAGAAGTGTTCGACATTGACATTCTCGATTCGGTTAGCAGGGAGGACGCGCAGTTTGCTGAATTGATGTTTCATCGTCGCCATGTTTACGAGCACAAGGGTGGAGAAGCTGACGAGAAGTACATCGCGGACAGCGGCGACCGAGGAGTGCGACCCAGGCAAACGTTGCATGAAAGTCGCGAGTCGGCCCACCGACTTGCCAGCGTCGTGGTGAGGATGACCCGCAACCTGCATCGCGGTTTCCACGACATCCTGCCGCCTGAGCCAGAACCGATCGAGCGCAAGGCGCGATTAAAGTAAGCGTACGGTGACAGCCCTTCTGGACTGAGACGCCCTTGGTCGCCAGACTGGGAGGATGAAAGTGGCCAGCGCTGTAATGGCGGTAGAAGCGGCACCGGCGGGAGCGCCACGACGGCTGCGGCG
>DATNFK010000048.1:0-17253 GCA_035606395.1 Terriglobales bacterium
TGGCCTCGCTGATCGCCAATTACGCATGTTGTGCGCCATGCTTCGCCAGCAGCAGCTCTATCAACCCGACCGTCGTCGGCTGGCCGCGTGACCCGCCATACAGCCCTTTTCGGCTTGACTCAAAGGTGGGGAGTCCGCGCCTATCAATGTGTCGCCCCGCTCGTCAGCCTGCGCGGCGCCAGGCTCACCATGAATCTCGATCCCCGCCTCCAGCAGGTCTTCCGCCAGACACTCCGTTATCTTCTCTCCCCCGGCACCCGCCCCTGCAACATCCCCGAAATGATTTGCGGCCTCCTCTCCAGCCAAACCCCCACCGACATACGCATCCGAATTCGCAATCTCTGGGATCTGCCCGTCTCCCACTTCACTACCTCCGACTTCACCAGCCAACCCGACATCCATCTCTATCCCGGCGAACCCGGCGCCCTCCTATGCGCCTGAAACGGCGCCATGCGCAAAAAATCGTGCGCCACCGTCAAATACGGCGCCACTAGAGGAATTTCACCCAAAATGACACATTTCGTGCAAAATTCACCCGCGCCTGCACCGCCAACCTAGTGTAGTGCGTCAGAATCGCGATGCATTCAATGGCGACCCGTTATGCGCCTTTTCCCCAAGAAAAGGCGCACATCCCTCGCCAGGATGCCGTTCGTTTTCTCTGACGCACTACACTAAAAGCACCCGCCGGCGCACGATGGCACTGATTTCGTATTTCTGCTATTATCGAACAATGAAGCACGAGAAAGTCGTCCGCTATGCCGACATGTTCGCCGCCATGGGCGCCGAACCCCGTTTGCAAATCATGCGCTCGCTGCTCAGCGCCCATCCCGAAGGGCTCGTCGTCGGGGAAATCCAAGCCGAGTTGGACATCCCCGCCTCGACCCTCTCCCACCATCTCGACAAACTCAAGAATGAAGATCTGGTGCTCGTCGAGCGCAGCGGCACCTTCCTGCGCTACACGGCCAACACAACCGCGCTCCAGGAAATTCTCGGATTCCTCTACGCCGAGTGCTGCACCCGCAACAAAGCCGTCGAACCGGAAAAAGTTTTGTGCTGCCGATAAAAGGAACAACAACCATGAACCCAAACTCAATTCAGGAAGAAGTGAAAGCCAAGTACGGCCAGGCGGCCCTCCGCATCGCGACCAATGGCGGAGGCTCCTATTGCGGCGGCGCTCCCTGCGGCAGCGACGCCATCACCGCCAATCTCTACGACGACGCCCAAACGGCTGCCCTGCCGGCCGCCGCGGTCCAGGCATCGCTCGGCTGCGGCAACCCAACCGCTCTCGCCGCGTTGCATCCCGGTGATGTGGTTCTCGATCTCGGCTCCGGCGGCGGTATAGACGTGCTGCTCTCGGCCCGGCGCGTCGGCCCCACCGGCAAAGCCTACGGTTTGGATATGACCGATGAAATGCTCGCCCTCGCCCGCGGGAACCAGGCGAGTTCCGGAATAGACAATGTCGAGTTCCTCAAAGGCGAGCTCGAAGCAATCCCGCTGCCCGACAATTCCGTCGACGTGATTATCTCCAACTGCGTCATCAACCTCTCCGGCGACAAGGACGGCGCGCTCCGCGAAGCCTTCCGCGTCCTCAAACCCGGCGGCCGCTTCGCTGTCTCCGACGTTGTGGTGCGCGGCGAAGTGCCCGCCGAGATCCGCCGCAGCATGGAGCTCTGGGTCGGCTGCATCGCCGGCGCGCTCGAAGAAAACCAATTCAAAGCCAAGCTCTCGGCCGCCGGATTCGCCGAGGTCTCAATCGAGCCCACCCGCGTCTACAAGATCGAAGACGCCCGCGAATTCCTCTCCGCCGCGTCGATCGACGTTGCGGCAATCGCTCCCCAGGTCGAGGGCAAATTCGCCAGCGCCTTCATCCGCGCCCGAAAGCCACTCTAGAACTGGTCTCATAAATGGTGCACCGACGTTTGCCGACGTTCCTCTTGAGGATTTTCGCCAAGAAAAGCCTCACATCTTCCTCAACCTGGCGGTCCGCTGGCTTTATGAGACCAGTTCTAATCATGGCTCTCCGCAGGCTACGATGGAGCTAGCCCATGCCCGATAAACAGCGCGTTCTGATCCTCTGCACCGGCAATTCGGCGCGCAGCCAGATGGCCGAGGGCATCCTGCGTCACGACTGGCCCGGCCGCTTCGATGTCTTCAGCGCCGGCACCCACCCCACCCACGTCCGCCCCGAAGCCATTCAGGTAATGGACGAAATCGCGATTGACATTTCATCCCACCGCTCGAAAGGGTTGCGGGAGTTCCTCGGCCAGCCCTTCGATTTCGTGATCACGGTCTGCGACAACGCCAAAGAATCCTGCCCCGCCTTTCCCGGAGTCATCCAGAAATTCCACTGGAGCATTACCGATCCCGCCGCGGCGGACGGTACCGAAGAGGAACGCCTGAACGCCTTCCGCTCCGCCCGCGATGAGATTCGCCACATGGTCCGAAATTTAACCATATGATCGCCGGTCCGGAAAACGCACCGGCGCATGTACGCGGCCCACTTGTCATCCGCCCCACCGCGGCCAGCCACCGATAGTCAAATGTCACAGCAAGGCGCCAAGCGCCGCACCCGCCCCCCGCATCAGACTCTATATGCGCGCGGGAATTGCATGCCCGCGAAGACCCCCAGGGGTCACCCGGCTTCGGCTCGGGATGCATACCTCCCGCAAAGCGCCGCAAGCCTTCGCGGGATTTGACAACTAAATATTGAAGCTGCGAGCCAGTAGCCCCTGGCTCGCGGTCATTTTCACTGAGGCGATCTAAATCGTCTCACCCGGGACAATTCGCCCGGAACCGCCAAACGCTCACGGGCGTCCAATTGCCGACTGTGGCGCCGCTAAGAGAATTAACCGCAAATTGCACATTTCGAGCCCTTTTTCTATCGCCCACTCCGAAACGCACACCGCGAATTGACCCTTCCCGCCTTCCGGACAATAGTGCCGGCGGGCAAGAATCAAACCAGCGCGACGGTCACCCGCCGGCCCACGATCGCGGCCGCGCGCTGCAAGCTTGAAAGCGTGATGTCGTTCTTGGGGTCAAGCAGACGGTCTACCTGCGTGCGGCTGGTTTTCAGAAGAACCGCCATCCTGTTCTTCGAAATTTTCTTCTTCTTCATTGCTTCCGCAAGCTGCCAAGCCACGACTTCCTTGACCGCCCGCGCCTGCAACTCTTCGAAGATGCCCTCCTGTTTGAGGAAATCATCAATACTCGAACCCATGTTTTTCTTGCTCATTGCTGTAGCTCCCTTTTTCGTTTCCGCGCGATCGCCAAATCTTCACTCGGTGCGCGTTTTTTCATAAATCCCCGTGCAGCGCATTCAGGTGTTCCCGGTGGTTTTTCGCGGTTGTGAACCTCCCGGCATCCTGAACCTTACATAGTACAGTGCACCTTATAAGGTGCCAGTCAGAGCGGCGCACACGGCTAATTTCCGCACACTCAGAACGTCGGGCCCAGCGTCAAGAACCACCGATGACCTTCATCGCTCGTTGTACCGAAGAAAATCTTGAAGCTGGTCTTGCGGCCATCGTTGAAGAGCAACCCGCCGCCCCAGGTGGCGCGCATGTTGCGGCGCGTCAACTCCGCCCGGAAGTCGTACACTTGACCGACATCGCCGAACAGGAACGCGCCCCAGTCGTCGTCAAAATAGTGCCGGTACTCAAGGCTGGCGGTCGCGGCGTTCAGTCCGTGGAAACGATAGGGCCTGTAGCCGCGCAGCGTGTCGCTGTCTCCGAGCTCTGCCAGGCGGAAGAACGGCACCTCGCCGCCGCCTTCGGGCCGGTTCCAAATCGCGAGCACGCGCCCGGCGAGAACATCGCTGAAGTGCTTCAGCGGCAGATACGCGCGGCCGTCGGCGCGATAGTTCCAAAAATGAAAATTGCTATGGCCGGTGCCCTCGTTGTCAGCCGCCGAGAGCCGCAGGTATGTGCCGCTGTGCGCGGCCTCCGGGAAATCCCGGCCGTCGTACTGGGCGAATGCAAAGCCGCTGATCAGGTTCGCGCCTCGCGCCATTCCAGGCAGCGCCTGTGCCGCGAAGACGGATTGCGCGTTGGCGTACCCGTCTTCATTGCCGCCGAAGACGCGATTGCCGGAGTAGTCGGCGCCAATGCCGAATTTGAGCGTGCGCGACGGCCGAACGCCGAACGTCAGCGCCGCGCCGCGCTCCTGCAGATTGAATACCGCCCGCTGCGCCGGGCTCGACGGCCCCTGGCCGAAAAAGTCCACGCTGGGACTTACGTTGTAGCGCCCGGTCAAATCGAGGCTGAAGGTGTGCATATCGCCCCCCGTCGGATCAATACGAATCCCCAGCGAGGTTCCGAGGTAGCCTTCATAGGTCACCTTGGCGCTGCCATGCAACTGTGCGAGATTGGGAAGTCCGGCCGCGGTCTCGAATGCAAGCCCGGGGCCGAAGCCGGAGCCGTCGCCCAAACCGCCCCACAGACCGCGCACCACCGACTGATGGCTCCAAATGACGACGCCTTGCTGGTCAATGCCGTTCAGCAGCGCCAGCGGATCCTCCTCGGCAATCACCACGGTGGTCTGGCCGCGCTGTAAGCGGCACACGACCGTATCGCTATGCACGCCCTCCGGACGGGCGTACACCCACGATTCGTCATCGCCATACCTCGACGTTTGGTGTGCCACCAACTGCCACGGCGCGGCCAGCACCGCCTGCAGCGCTGCGCCGACATCGGCGCGCTGCGCGGGCGTCGGTTCGCCATCGAGGTCAAAAAGCGCGACCTGCATGTGCTTCGGACCGATCGGACCGGCATCGTGAACGAACAGAAGCGACGTGCCCAACAGGCTGCGGCGCCGCGGGCGCGCATGCAGCGCGACCCCAACCCGGTTGACGACTGTATCAAACGCCGCCGCATTACTCTGCCCCTGTGCCGGCCGAGCAAGCATCGCGCAGCTAAGCGCCAGTGCGAACAGTATTGAGCTCTTCATTGTCGGTTCCTATCCTTTCTGCCGGCATCGGCGTCAACCTGCGGGATACCGAAGTGGCCTCCCAGCCGGCTGAGCTCGGCCGGATCCACCGGCCCTACGAGATTCACCACCCGCAGCTCGGTCGGGCAGGCGACGATGATCGCCATCCCCGCGACACCCTTGCCATCCGACATCACATACACGTCCACATCCTGCCGGTCGGGCCTGCTATGCACGCTCATGATGTGGGCCCATCCCGGGCCATGCAGCTGCCTCCGGACGTTGGCCAAATCTGAATCCGAATATTTGCCCTCGCCATCGAAGCGAAAGCTCTTGATGTAAACGCCCTTCAATCGCGACAGCATCGCCCGCGCCTGGGCGTCGCTTTCGCTGGTGGAGAGCATCCGAATGCCGAGTTGCAGCATGGGGCCGTCGAGCGAAATTTCGTTCACGCCCGCCGCCCGGCGATTAAGCCCGTCAAACGCGAGCTGAATCCGGCCCGGCGAGGTTTCGACGCCTTGCTGCCCTGCCAGCGGCGACATGAGGATCAGCAGCATCGGCACTGCCAACCCGAATTTGAGCTTAATGTTCATCGCTCCTCCGGTTTTCCGGGCCCCACGGCAAGGTCCTGATTCACCTTCTGTTCGGCCCAGTTGAGATCCTGCGTGGTCAATTGCAAGGCGTATGCGAGCCGCTCCCCCGCCAATTGCTCTTGCCGCAATTCGACTCGGTGCTCATGCACCACGCTGGCGGTAATGAGCGCGGCCGCGGCGACGGCAACTCCGGCCATCCCGAGCATCGGGGTGCGGCGTCGCGGCGCCGGTTTCGCCGCGCTGGCAAGAATGCGCTTGCTTAGGGCCGTCGGCGCGTCCTCGGGGCGAAACAGCGTCCGCAGCGCGCCTTCGATCATTTGATCTTGCGTTTGGAAGTCGTCGCTCATAATTACTCCATTAGTCTTGTGGCCTACAGGCTGCCTGCGCGGATTGCGGACGCGCCGCGCCGCTCAGCCGAACTTTCATTTGCGCCAGCGCCCGCCGCAGGTGCTTGTTGACGGCATCGCTGCTCAGGCCCAGCACTTTGCCGATTTCGGCCGCGTCCAGATCCTCCTGATAGCGCAACACCAGCGCCACGCGCTCGATCGGCGCCAGCCCGCGCAGCGTTCTCTCCAGTCGGCCCGACAGCAATGGGTCGGAACCTGAGGCGTTCTGCGTCGCCACCTCAACCGCATCGCTCTCCATCAGCGGCAGCCACCGCCGCCAGCGCTGCCGCCGAAGCTGGTCAATGCACCGCCGCGTGGTAACCCGCCGCAGCCAATAAACAAGGTGCTCGTCCGAATCAACCTCGGCGCCATGCTGCAACAGCGCCATAAACACGTCCTGCGTTACGTCCTCGGCCAGCGTGCGGTCCCGCAACGAATGCAGCGCAATGCTAAAGACCATCCGCTGATGGGTCGCCAGAGCCCGCTCGAATTGGACCGCATCCATGCGCATCGCGTGCCAGGACAGGCCCCCCTCAACCACCGGTCCACCCGTCCCATTTAGCTATACGCGCCACGTGGACGATCCCGCGAATTTATTTTTTCGCCAACCACGCATTAAAATAGGTGCGAGGCCACGCCGTGAGCTACTACCTCTTCAAGTCCGAGCCGGAAGCCTATTCCTATGACGATTTCCTCCGGGATAAGCTCACAGTTTGGGATGGTGTCACCGCGCCGGCGGCGGTAAAGAACCTCCGTGAACTGAAAGCCGGCGCGCATTGGGTCTTCTACCACACCGGCGACGAGCGCACCGCCGTCGGCACCGGGACGGTGGTCAGCGTCGATGCCTCCGACCCCAAACTGCCGGTGGTCAAAGTCAAGGTAGGCGCGCGCCTGAAAAATCCCAAGACGCTGGCAGACATCAAGGCCCAAAAACTTTTCGCCGATTCCCCCCTGCTCAAGATCGGCCGGCTTTCCGTTGTTCCGCTCACCACCGCTCAATGGGAGTGGTTTCAAAAATAACGCTACACATTCCGCAGCGTCGCGGCGGGATCCACCCGGCTGGCGGTGAGCGCCGGCAGCAGCAGCGCCAGTGCTGAAATTACCAGTAGAAGCGCCGGATAGCCGATCAGAATGACCGGGTCGGCGGGTTGTATGCCAAAGAGCAGCGCCGAGGCGCTGCGCGCCAGGCCAACCGCGGCGACCACTCCCGCCACTGTGCCGGCCGCCACCGGCGCCAGCCCCGACCCCATCACCAGTCGAACGATGTCGGTGCGGCGCGCGCCCAGCGCGGTGCGGATGCCGAGTTCGCGCCAGCGCTGGCGCACGCTGTAGGCCGCCACGCCGTACACGCCGATGACCGCCAGCGTGAGCGCGAGCAACGCCAGCAGCCCCAGCAGCGTCGCCCCCAGCCGCGGCGCCCACAATGAAGTCGCGACGGCTGCCGCGGCGGGCTCGACATCGGTGACCGCGACACCCGGCGCCGCCTCGATCACCGACTGGCGCATCGCCCGCAGCAGCGGCACCGGCGAGCCGGTCGCGCGCACCGCCAATCCCAGCGCCGTGGTCGGCTCCTGCGTGAGCGGGACGTAGGCGAATTCCATGCCCGCGTCCGTGAGTGTCGCGTACTTGCTGTCGGCGGCAACCCCGACGACTACGGTGGGAGTCGTTTCCGCATGAAACAAAATGCGCTGCCCGACCGCATCGCGCCCCGGCCATTCCCGCCGGGCGAAACTCGCATTCACGATCACCACTGGCTGCGACAGGGCGGTGTCGGTGGGCAGGAAATCGCGTCCTTCGAGCAGCGGAATCCCCATGGTGCGGAAAAAAGACTGCGGAGCAATCGCCTCCATTTGCACCACGCGCAGTCCGACGCCGCCAGGCAGCGTCTCTCCGAACAGTTGGTAACCGCGCGCCAACGCGCTCGCCGCCATCGGCGTGCCCGACGCAAGCGTCGCATCCGCGGCGCCCGGCAGGGCGCGTATGCGGTCAAGAAGCTGCCGTTCTAACTTTTGCAGTTTCTCCGCGCCTCCGTCCGCGTTCAACGAGAATCCCGTCGAGGCCAAATCGAATCGAAGCATGGCAAGATGCTCCGCGTCAAATCCTAACGGCGCCGTTTGCTGCGCCCTCAAACTGGCGATGAAGAGCCCGGCCAATACCAGTGCGGCGACGGTGAAGGCCGCCTCACCGGCCAGCAGCAACGCGCGCGTGCGGGCCCCGCGCGGCCGCCCCTCGGTTGTCGCGTCGCGCAATGCGTCCATCGGCGCCAGCCGCCGCGCCACAAGGATCGGGGCCAGACCCGGTACCACGGCCGCTGCCAAAGCCAGCGCGAATGCGCATACGATCAGCGGCAGCAGCGAGCCCGGATCGAGCGGCGCCGAGAGCAGCGCCGGCGGCCGGTGGCGCCAGAGCTCACTCTGTGCGGCATAGCCCAGCGCCAGACCCACCGCGCCCGCCGCCATCCCCAGGCCAAGCGATTCCGCCAGTAGTTGCCGCGCCAGCCGCGCCCGCGAAGCGCCCAGCGCCATGCGCACCGCCATCTCCCGCCGCCGCAGGAATGCGCGCGCCAGCAGCAAATGCCCGACATTGGCGCACGCAATCAGCAGCACCATCGCCACCACCGAGAGCGCAATCAGCGAGGCGAGGTCATAGGTGCCCTGCTGATTCGGACTGATGCCGCTCGAAAGTAGCGGCATGACGGTCGCTATAAGCGGTGCGTCGGCTTTGGGATACCCGCGCGCCAGCCGTTCGCCGGTGAGCGCGACCGACGCCCGCGCCTCTTCCACGCTCACGCCCGGTCGCAGCCGCGCCACCATGCTGAAAAATTGGGCGTTCCGCGCGGCATAATATTTTTCGGTCGCGCCCGGCAGCAGCGCCGCATGCATCGTCATCGGCGCCCATAAATCGGCGCCCGCCAGAGTTCCGGTGCCGCGGAATCCCGGCGGCGCCACCCCCAGTACGGTGAATGGGGCGCCATTGACTTCAACCGTGGATCCGATGACGGTGCGATCGCCGCCAAAATAATTGTCGAAGAATTTGCTGCTCACCACTACCAGCGCGCCCGTTCCATCCGAGGGAGCATCCGCCCGATGAAAAACCCGTCCCAGCCCTGCCGGGACGCCGAGCACGTCGAAGTAGCTGGGGCTGACTAGCTCCGCCGCAACTTGCTCGGTGCGACTCCTCCGCCCGACCGCGACCGGTATAGCCCGCAGGGCATAGGCGTCCTTAAAGACCGCCGGTTCGGCGGCATAGTCGAGGAAGTCCAGATGCGAAACGCCAAGGTATCCAGTGCCGGGAACCGTGGGCGCAAGCGTGAATACAGACACCAGGCGGTCCGGATGCGAAACCGGAGCGCGGTGGCGCATGACCGCGTTCCACACTCCGAAAATAGCGACATTGACACTAATCGCCAGACCCAGCGAAATAATGGCGACCAACGCGAGCCAGGGATGCCTGCGCATACCCCGATTGTAAACGAGCGCCGGCGCCTTGCCGCACCCCGCGCCGCGCTACTCGCCGGCACCCGCGGCGTAAACCACCATCTTGGCGACAGGCTTGCCGTCTTCTTCCTGTTCCGGGGTGTACACGCGATGGGTTTCCAGATCCACCGCCAGCGAGTGGACCGCGTGCTGAACCTTGAAATCCTCTAGCTTGCGATACTGGCTGGCGCCGTCCTGCTGAAACACCGAAATGGCGCCGCTGTAGCACGCGACATAGATCCGTTTCAGGCCCGGGTCGTACTTGATCACATCCGCTCCCTCTGCCATCGGCAAATAGGCGATCGGCTTATGTTGGTCCAGATCGAAAACCGTCATCAGGCTATTGCCTTCACAAGACAGGAATGCGCGATGATGGCCCGGATCCACCGCCATGCCGTGGTTGCCCTCGCAGCGGCCCACGCTGTAGCGCCCGACGACCTCGTCCGTCGCCGGGTCAATCACGGCGAAGACGTCCGAGTCCTGCAGGTTGACGTAGATTTTGCGGGCTACTGGGTCGTACTGCGGCATCCCGGTTTCGCTGTCGAAATGCAATGTTTTCACAATTTCATCGCGGTCGACGCTAATGACCGCTTCGGCCTTGCCGAGTTCGTCGGAGACGTAGAGTTTGTGGAAGGGCGCGGCATAAGCGCTGCCATCGGGTTTTCTCGCCGTGCGGAGCTTCTTGATCACTTTTTTCTGGCGCAGATCCACGACGCTGACGGTGTTGTCTCCAGCATTCGAGGTGTAAAACTTTTTCAGCTCGGGCACGTACTCAACGCCCTCCGCCCCGGGGGTATCCGCCACCGTCGCCACGACCTTGTTCGTGCGCAAATCGATAATGTAAGTCTGCCCCGCGCCGAGATGCGCCGAGATCAGATAGTGATCGTCCGGATCTATCGTCAGGTAGTCAAAGCGCTTGCCGCCTGGACCCGGCAGATCGAACTCAGCGATCTTTTTTAGCAGTGGCGCGCCGGTTTGCGGGCGTGGTTTCGGAGTGAATCCCAATCCGGCGGCGGCGAGCGCAGCCGTCAAAATTGTTCTTCGTATCGCCACGCTTCCAAGTGCCAGCCGAAACCTCCGAAGCTTCATTGTCCATCCGGCTTGACATGGATGCGTCCCAGCGCAGCCTTGATTCCCGCCGCCACTGAAGCCGGGCTTCCGGTGGCCCAGAAATGCATGAAGAAGAGGCGGGGCTGCTCGTCCAGCATGTGACTATGCAGCGCCGTCACCGAGATTTGATGCTCTTCCAGCGCGGAAATAACAGGATTGACTTCTGCGCTGGTGAGCACAAAGTCGCCCGTCGTGGCGACCTTGCCGGCGCCCGCGTCCTGGAAGTTAACCGATTCGGCTACCCCGGCGGCCGGCATCACGGTCATACCGCCCAGCGTCACCGCGGCGGCGCGAGGTATACCAAATGAGAGCACGCCGCCCTTCAACGTGCCTTTGCGCCCCAAGGCATCATTCACCATCCGCGCCCAATCCGGCGCGGCGGCCGCCTCAGGCGTGCCGGCGCCAGGCGCGCCCAGCGGAGTCTTGCTGGCGGCCAGCGCGTTCCGGACCGCGGTGGCGGTTTGCGCCGCGGAACCGCGGCCCATGTAATGCATGTATATCAGGCGCGGCGTTTCCCCCAATAGATGGTTGTGAACGGCCGTGATCTCGAACCCGGCCCCACGCAGCTTTTCCATAACTGGATTGACTTCATCCTGAAGCAGAACGAGGTCGCCCATGACGGTGACATTGTCGCCGGTCCCGGTAAACGCTGCCCAGGAGCCGAGCGCCAACCCCGGCTTTATTGCGACCCCGTCAACCACGACGTGCAAATCAGTGCGCGGAAATCCAACCTTGTACACATCGCCTGTCTTTTGGCCGGACCGCCCAAGTACTTGATCTATCTTCGCCGTATCAAGGCTCTGGGCGGCCATCATTAGCGGCAGCAAAGCCAGGGATAACAGACCTAACCGAGCCACATTGTTGGCTATTTTCATTGGAACTCCTCTAATACACACACCGCCCCAACCGAGCACTCCCCTTATGATGCGCGCGACAGGTCCCAAGCTGCAGAAAATTATCTACCTGCCCCTGCGGGTTCCACGTAATTCGGCACATGGACGACCAGCCCCAACGCCGGCGTCACTCGCGTCGTGCCTCGCGTCAGTTGCTGGTTGTAATGCGCCGGGGAAAAATGAAACGGCCCCCGGGCCGGTCCCAGCATCAAGAGGTCGGTGTTATCCATGGTGAGCTTGCCAAAATGCAGCCGGCCGCCGCGTAGGTAGATATAACTCTCCGTCGTGGGTGCCGGTGCGGGCAGCGGCGCGTGCGCCTGGCTTGCCGGGGAGTACTGTTCGAGCATCGACCCGTCGATAACAGTCACTCTCACTAGGTGGCCGTGGACGTGTGGCGGCGGCAGTATCAGTCCCGGGTCAAGAATCATGTCATCGCCGGCGATCGTCACCCCGCTCGCCGGATCGATCTTGATCATCCCCTGAAGTTTAAGCCCCAGAAAATCCAATACGCCCTTGGGCGCCACGCCAGCCGCCTTGAGCTGGTCGGCGTGAACGTGAATCATTCCATCGGCGCTCACGTTTACATCCGCGCTGAGGTGAAACGGAACCGGCACGCTCTTGCGCAACCTGCCGTCGAGCAGCAACTTTCCCGGCGACAGCGTCACCCGAACCCGGCTCACTGGGGTTTTCCCCGACGTAAACTCCCCGCCGAACACACGGCGATTCAAAAGGTTCTCCATGCTCTCCGCCGGAATTGCGACCTGCGCCTTGTCGATTTCAATGGTGTAACCGTTGACATCGTCGAGCGAGACGATGGCGCCCGGCGTCCGGCTCAGGAGGCTGCCGTTCAGATCGTCGATGCCGAGCGTCACCCCGTCGCCCAGATGGAAAACGAGGTGATGCATTCGCACCGGGACCGGCGCCGCCGGCGGCGCGAGAGCCCCCAGCCCCGGCATTCCCATTGCCAACGCCAACCCTAGAACTAACATCCCCTTGCAACCTTTTTGCATGCACCGATTAGAGGTTTCTCGACGCTCAGTTGGTTGCAGCCACTGTCATTGCAATTCGCGGGAGCCGCTACGCTTGCACCGCGGGGCAAAGTAGGCGCGGAAGGCTGCGTCGCGCGGCGACAGCCGCGCGGAGCCCCGCGCCTATCAATGCCTAGGTGGGAACTTTTCTTACTCTGCGGGGTCTGCCTAGCTCAGAGAAGGAGGCCGGCCATGTTCGAACAGAGTCTGGTCGAATCCGCCCACCGTGCCGAAACGCGCAAATTGGCAACCGTGCTCACTTCATTGTCGCTGCAGGCTGCTGCGGTCATCGCCATCGCCATCATTCCCCTGCTGCATCTCCATGCTTTGCCCAGCGCCTTCGAGGCGCGCTGGCTTGATGCGCCGCCGCCCGCAGTCCCTGCCGCGCCGGCGCCTCCCGCCACCACTCAATATCGCACCGTCACCTCAGCGATACCCAGCGCCGACGTTCCCCTTCCACCGATCGCCATTGACCGTCGGCCACCGTCTCAATTAATGCCAGTGCCGCCGGGCGTGCCAGTCGGCGATGGCCCGCCGCCGGTGGCCGCTCCGCCCGGGATTTCTGGTCCCGCATTGACGCCGCCGCCGCCACCGCCGCCGCTACCCCGCGACTCCGGCCCGGTGGCTGTGGGTGGCGAGGTCGAGTCGGCGCGTTGCCTGGCCTGCGCCCCTCCCCAATATCCCCAATTTGCGCGCCAGGCACACTTGCAAGGGACGGTTGAATTGCGCGCCGTCATCGGCGCCGACGGCGGCATTCAGGAGCTTGAGGTGGTGAAGGGAAACCCCATTCTGGCGGGCGCCGCGCTGCAAGCGGTGCGCCGGTGGCGCTACCGGCCTCTAATACTTGATGGCCATGCGCTCGCCGTAGCCATCAGCATCACCGTCAACTTCAACCTCGGCAATCTGTAAGCATGAAGATCGGCCGATTTGGCGGTATAGTACATCGTTAGGTATTTTCGACAATGCCAAACGACAGGAGCTACGCCATGTTGAAGACCCTGCGAGCCTTGCTGATTGCCTCGCTTTTGCTGAGTTTGCCGGCGTTCCTCACCGTACCCGCGCCTGCCCAGACGCCGGCCGGTTCCCTCACTTCTGCCCTGCACTGGCGCAACGTTGGCCCCTTCACCGGCGGACGCGTTACCACCCTGGCCGGCATCGGCGCCGAGCCCAACGTGTTCTTCATGGGAACGGCGGGCGGCGGCGTGTGGGAAACCACCGACTACGGCAACACCTGGAGGAGCATTACCGACAAATACCTCAAGGTCGGCAGCATCGGCGCTATGGCCATCGCTCCCTCCGATCCCAAAATCATGTACGTCGGCACCGGCGACTCCGATCCTCGCAACACGGTCACCACCGGCGAGGGCATGTACAAATCCAGCGATGGCGGCAAGACCTGGCAATTCGTCGGACTGGGCGACACCCACATCATCAGTTGGATAGTGATCGATCCGCAAAATCCCGATGTCGTCTACGCCGCCGCCTTGGGACATTTGTTCGGCCCTAATCCCGACCGCGGCGTGTTCAAATCCACCGACGGCGGTCAGAACTGGAAAAAAATCCTCTTCGTGGATAACAACACCGGCGCCATCACCTTGGCCATGAATCCCGGAAATCCGCAGGTGATTTACGCCTCCATGTGGCAGATCTCCCGCACCCACTGGGGCTTTGACAGCGGCGGACCAGGCAGCGGCATTTATAAGACCACCGACGGCGGCGCGAACTGGACCAACATTTCCCATAACTCCGGCTTGCCGCCCGGCATCTTCGGTAAGGTCAGCCTCGCCGTGGCGCCCAGCAATCCCAACGTCGTCTATGCGCTCATCCAGGCCGACTACAAGGGGCAGGCGGGCGGCCTCTTCCGCTCCGACGACGCCGGGCAGACCTGGCAGTTGATCAGCTTGAGCCAGGACATTACCCAGCGCGCCTTTTACTACAACCACGTCTTTGCCGACCCGAAGGACCCCAACACGATTTACCTTCCTAACGTTGGCGTCTACATCTCGCACGACTCCGGCAAGACGCTGCTTCCGCTGCGCCCGCCGCACGGCGACAATCACGCCTTCTGGATCAACCCCGACAACACCCAAATTCTCATCGAGGGCAACGACGGTGGCGCGGCCGTTTCGCGCGATGGCGGCAAGACCTGGAGTTCGGAAGACAACCAGCCCACCGGCCAGTTCTACCACGCCAATGTCGACGACCAGTTCCCCTTCCACATCTACGGTGCGCAGCAGGATCGCAGCTCCGTCCAGGGTCCGAGCGCCGCCCCGACGCCCGTGTGGACCACCGTCCGCGGCGGCGAAATGAGTTGGGTTGTGCCCACGCCCGGCCGGCCTTGGATCACCTATGCCAGCGGCTATTACAGCGATGAATGGCGCGAAGACAGCCGCACCGGCGTGACCCAACTGGTCAGCGCCTGGCCCGCCTTTAAATTCGGCTCCGGCGGCAAGGATATCAAGTACCGTTTCGGCTGGAATCACCACGCCGCGATATTCAATCCTCACAACAACAACGAGTTCCTGATGGGCGCCCAGGTCGTCCTCCAAACCCTCGATCAGGGCGTCCATTGGAAAGAGATCAGCCCCGACCTCACGCGCAACGACAGAACCAAACAACTGCGCTCAGGCGGCCCCATCAGCAAGGACGTCACCGGCGAGGAAATGTTCGACACCATTTCGTCCATCGCCTTTTCGCCACTGGTCGACAACGTGATCTGGACCGGCTCCGACGATGGCTTGGTCTACGTGACCACCAACCACGGCGCGCACTGGAGTCCTGTGCGGCCTCCCAACCTCCCGATGTGGTCCACCATAACCTGCATCGAACCGTCTCACACGCACGAAGGAACTGTTTATCTATCAGCCAGCCGCTTCGACTGGGACGACTTCCATCCCTATGTCTACAAGACCACCGACTACGGCAAGACTTGGACCGAAATGACGAACGGCCTGCCGGCCAACGAGTATGTCGAGAGCGTGCGTCAGGATCCGAATGATCCTAACTTGTTGTTTGCCGGCACCAGCCGGACCGTGTACTACAGCCTCAATGGCGGCCGGCAATGGCAGCCTCTGGGCCTCAATCTACCCGCGGTGCGAGTCAACGACATCGAGATTCAGCCGCAACAGCACGCCGTTGTGCTGGCCACCTTCGGGCGCGCCTTCTGGGTGCTCGACGATTTGCAATTCCTCGAACAGTTGGGGACCGCTCAGGTGAACGCCTCGGCAGCCTACCTTTTCAAACCGCAGCAGGCGTGGCTCACCGCCGGTGGCGGCGGCTTCGGCGGCGGACGCGGCGGCGGCTTGGGTGAAAGCCTCGCTCAGGGCACCTCGGTTTTCTTCCAGCTTCCTGCTGACTTCAACAACAGCACGCCGGTCAAGCTCACGTTCACGACCGCGAGCGGCCAGTTGGTCAACAGCTACACCTTGCCTTTGCCTGCCGAGCCCACCGCGGGCGGCGGCGAAGGCGGCGGCGGGCGCGGCGGTGCAGCGGGGCGCCGCGTCCCGCTGCACCCCGGCATGAACCGCTTCCAGTGGAACATGCGCTATGCCGACGCGACCGAGGTCAGCGGCATCTATCGCTATACCCAGCAGAACGGTGAGCTGGTCGGACCCGCCGTTGTGCCCGGTACCTACGAAGTGACACTGACCTACGGCACCTCTACCCAGAAGCAGCCCTTTACCGTCAAGCTCGATCCCAACCTGCACACCACGCAGGCGGAGTTGCAGCAGCGCTTCGATCTGCTCTGGCGCCTGCACGAGGCCACCGACAAACTCGACAAGAGCCTCAATCGCGCCATTGATGCCCGCGGCGCTCTTCAGAAGTCGGGCGGCTCGACGGCCCAGATCTCCAAGCTCGACGCCGACATCAATGGCCTGGTGGATTTGCAGATTCAATCCGGCGAAGGCAGCCTGGTGTACCCCGACATGCTGCGCTCCTGGCTCTGGCGCATCGCCAATCGCATTGATTCTTCCTATCTCCCGCCGACCCAGGGAATGATCGGCGTTGCGAACGATTACATTCAGCAGGCCAACGCCGGCATAGCTCGCCTCGACACCGACGTCGCCGCCAGCCAACATTAAACTCCCCTAAAGCGCGAGGCGCGCGGCGATAGCCGCGCAGGGGCCCGCGCCAATAAATGCCGCGCAGCGCCGGACTGGGGCTAAAGGGGACCCCGGTCCGGCGCTGCGCGTAAGCGGGGCGCGCGGCGATAGCCGCGTAGGGGCCCGCGCCAATCAATGTTAGCCCGCGCCAATCAATGCTATCCTCGCTTTATTGCGAGTAGTGCGACCCATGCGCTTTTTTCACACCGCGCTCGCGGTCGCTTCTGTCCTGGTATCGCTCAGCGTTTGTTCTGCCGGACAAATGGTGATGACCGCCGACCCGTTTGCCGGGCACGATGGTTCCGGCACGAGTGTTCAGCCGCTCTCAACCCCCGAGCCCATGCTGATGGCCAGTCGGGATGGTTGGACGCTGATGGCCCACGGCCTCGCCTTCGTCGCCTTGCAGGAACAGTCCGGTGCGCGCGGCGCGGACAAGCTGTTCTCGCCCAACTGGGCGATGGCCATGGCACGACGTCACCTCGGAGCTGGCAAGCTCACGCTGCGCGCCATGCTCAGCCTCGAGCCTCTTACGATCACGGACCGCCGCTACCCGGAGCTGTTCCAGACCGGCGAGACCGCCTTCGGATCGCCGATCGTTGACGGCCAGCATCCGCACGATTTCTTCATGGAGCTCGCCGCCGAATATGCGCACTCGATCGGCGCGAACACCGTCGGCTACATCTACGCCGCGCCGTTCGGCGATCCCGCCCTCGGGCCGGTCGCCTATCCGCACCGCGCATC
>DATNFK010000049.1:0-24361 GCA_035606395.1 Terriglobales bacterium
TGGCCTCGCTGATCGCCAATTACGCATGTTGTGCGCCATGCTTCGCCAGCAGCAGCTCTATCAACCCGACCGTCGTCGGCTGGCCGCGTGACCCGCCATACAGACCTTTTCGGCTTGACTCAAAGGTGGGGAGTCCGCGCCAATTAACGCGAGTCAAAGGTTTTGTCGGGCGCGCAGCAAATCTTCTCCAGCGGACACTGAATGCATTTGGGCTGCCGTGCCAGGCACAACGTGCGGCCGTGCGCAATCACGCGGTGCGAGAAAGCGATCCACTGGTCCTGCGGAATGATTTTCTGCAAGTCGGCCTCGATCTTTTCAGGCGCGTGGTTGTGACTCAATTGGAGGCGATGGCTGATGCGGTGAACGTGGGTGTCAACCACGATTCCCGATGCCTTCTTAAACCAGACGCCGAGCACGACGTTGGCTGTTTTGCGCGCCACGCCGGGCAGCGTAAGCAGCGCATCCATGTCGCCGGGCACCTGTCCATGGAAGTTCTCCATGATCATGCGCGCGGCGCCGGTGATGGACTTGGCCTTGTTGCGATAAAACCCGGTGCTGCGAATCTCCGGCTCCAGTGCCTCGGGCGCGAGTGCCGCGACATCGGCGACAGTCGGATATTTCTTAAACAACCCGGGCGTAGTCATGTTGACGCGGGCATCGGTGCACTGCGCCGAGAGAATCGTGGCCACCAATAACTCCCACGCGCTATGGTGCTTTAGCGCACACTCGGCCTTGGGGTACGTCGCCGCCAATAGCTTTAAAATGTCGGCCACACGTTCCGGAGCCAGCGGCCGCGCGCAGACGCGCTTCTTACGCTTCTTGGCGCCGGCCGGCTTCAGTGTGCGGGTTGGTTTGCGCGGTGCGGCCATTGCGCTATCCACTGTAGCAGAGCCCGCATGGCCTTCCCGCG
This sequence comes from Terriglobales bacterium, assembly GCA_035606395.1. Classification (GTDB taxonomy): domain Bacteria; phylum Acidobacteriota; class Terriglobia; order Terriglobales; family SCQP01; genus SCQP01. Next base: position 911 of record DATNFK010000049.1, read on the forward strand.
ATGGCTGTACTTGGCTTTTTCGCCGGCTTCCATTTCCGCCATGGTGCGGCCGGCGGCCGGGATCAAAAACAGCGGATCATAGCCAAACCCCTTGTCGCCTCGCGGCGCTGTGAGTATCTCGCCCTCGACGCTGCCCCGGAACGTGGCCCATGTCCGCCCCCCGCGCGCCAGCGCCAGCACGCAGACAAACGCCCCTCCGCGCGCTCCGGCAGGCACGTCGGCCATCCGCGCCAGCAGCAACTCATTGTTGCCGGCATCGTCGCCATGCCGCCCCGCAAAACGCGCCGAGTAAATTCCGGGTTCGCCGCCCAGCGCCGCGACTTCCAACCCGGAATCGTCTCCCACCACCCACTCGTCCGTGAATCCACTGTAATGCTCGGCCTTGAGCTTGGCGTTGGCTTCAAAGCTGTCTCCGGTTTCCTCGACCGCGGGAAGGGAAGCGTAGCCGGGAAGCGTGACCAGATCGAGCCCGCGGGCAAAGCCGCCCCCGGCAAAGTCGCGTAACTTGCCCTGGTTGCCGGTGGCGATATAAATCGTCATGCGGTAAAACGCGGCAGCGGTAGTTGCAGCAGCTCGTGCTGCAGCGCCATGACTTGAGCGATTCCAATCCGGCCGAGATGCATCAGCTCGCGTGTTTGCGCATCGCTGAACGGCTCGCTTTCCGCCGTGCCCTGAATTTCAACATAGCGCCCATCGCCCGTCATAACCAAATTCATGTCAACGTCGGCGCGTGAGTCTTCCTCGTAATTTAAGTCAAGCGCGGCATGGCCGCCGACAATGCCCACGCTGGTGGCTGCAAGATAATTGCGCAGTGGCAGTTCCTTCAGGCTGCGCGCCGCCACCAGCGCTTTGAGCGCCAGCCCCATGGCAACGAAGGCGCCGCAGATCGATGCGGTGCGCGTGCCGCCATCGGCCTGCAATACGTCACAATCGAGCACCAGCGTGCGTTCGCCCAACGCCGACATGTCAACCACCGCCCGCAGGGCTCGGCCGATCAGCCTCTGAATCTCCAGACTGCGCCCCGATTGGCGCCCTTTGACCACCTCGCGCGGCGTGCGGCTGAGAGTGGCCCGCGGCAGCATCGAGTACTCGGCCGTGACCCACCCCTTGCCTTGACCCCGCAGAAACGGCGGCACCGTCTCCTCCAGTGTGGCGGCGCAGAGAACCCGCGTGGAACCACACTGCACCAGAACCGATCCTTCGGCCGTTGGCAAAAAGCCCGGTTCGAAGCGGAAGGGGCGGAGCTGATTGTAGGAGCGAAGGTCGTTGCGCACAAACCATTGTAGCCAACCGGGTTGGGCAACGGTATAATATCCTGATGCCCGATTTAATGCAGCCGGTCAGAGACCTCGCCGCCATCGCTCAGGGACTGAGTGTGACCTTCAAGACCATGTTCGTCCCGCCGGTGACCGAGTTCTACCCCGACGAGCCGGTGCGTTTCGAAGCCCGCTTTCGCGGCGTCCACGTGCAGCAGCGCGACGAAAACGGTTTGGAAAAATGCGTCGCCTGCTTCTTGTGCGCCGCCGCCTGCCCGGCCAACTGCATCTATATCGAAGCCGCGGAAAACACCGCCACCCAGCGCATCAGCGCCGGCGAGCGTTACGCGCAGGTCTACAACATCGACTACAACCGCTGCATCTTCTGCGGCTACTGCGTCGAGGCCTGCCCCACCGACGCCATTACCCACGGCCACGGCTTCGAGCTCGCCACCTACGACGCCGGCACTCTCGTTTTTCGCAAGGAGCAGCTCCTTGCGCCGATACCGGTTCCCGCCGTCGCCGCGCAATCACGCTGAATCCAAGACCACCAAAAAAGAGGACTCACTCCATTGTCACGACGCACTCTGTTCACCTCCGAATCCGTAACCGAAGGCCATCCCGATAAAATTGCCGACCAGATTTCCGACGGCGTCCTCGACGCCGCCCTGGCGCAGGACCCGGCCAGCCGCGTGGCCTGCGAGTCGTTGCTGACCACTGGCCTGATCGTGGTGGCGGGAGAAATCACCACGCGCGCCCACATCGATTACCAACAGGTTGCGCGCGACGCCGTGCGCTCGGTCGGCTACACCGATGCCCGCTTCGGTTTCGATTGCGACACTTGCGGCGTGCTGATCAGCATTCACCAGCAGTCGGGCGACATCGCCATGGGCGTGGACCGTGATGGCGCCGGCGATCAGGGCATGATGTTCGGCTATGCCTGCGACGAGACTCCCGAGCGCATGCCGCTCCCGGTCGCGCTGGCCCGTCGCCTGACCCTGCAGTTGAGCCAGGTGCGGCGCAATGGAAGTTTGGATTTTCTCCGCCCCGACGGCAAGAGCCAGGTGACGGTCGAGTACGAAAACGGGCGCCCCGTGCGCGTCGATGCGGTCGTGATTTCATCCCAGCACAGTGAGTCGATTTCCACGGAAGCCCTGCGCGAAGCCGTGCGCAAGCAGGTGATTGACCCGGTGGTGCCCGCCTCGATGGTCGATAAGAACACCAGCTACCACATCAACCCTACCGGGCGCTTCGTCATCGGTGGCCCCATGGGCGACACCGGCGTCACCGGACGCAAGATCATCGTCGACACCTACGGCGGCATGGGCCGTCACGGCGGCGGCGCCTTCAGCGGCAAGGATCCGTCCAAGGTGGATCGCTCCGCCGCCTACATGGCCCGCTACATCGCCCGCAACGTGGTCGGCGCCGGACTGGCCAAGCGTTGTGAAGTGCAGCTTGCCTATGCCATCGGCGTGGCCGAGCCGGTTTCTGTACTGGTGGATACCTTCGGAACCCACACCGTTGACGAGGACAAAATCAGCGACGCCGTGCGCAAGGTATTCCGCCTCAATCCGAAAGGCATCATCGAGAGCCTGCAATTACGGCGCCCGATATACCAGAAGACCGCCGGCTTCGGTCACTTCGGTCGCAACGAGCCCGAGTTCACCTGGGAGCGTGAGGACAAGGCCGCGGAATTGGCCTCGGCCGCCGGCGCCAAGACCACCGCATTGGCCGCGCATTAATCGTTAGCTTTCGTTAGCCTAAGGACCCGAATGCAAGACATCGCCGGTTGGGGACTTGATGCCGCGGTGGCCGCCGGCGCGGCGTATGCCGATGTGCGTGTGGCTGAGGAACGCCACCGCTCGATCACCACCAAGAATGGCAAGCTCGGTACCGCCGCCGACAACGATAGCCGCGGCATCGGTATCCGTGTGCTCCTCGACGGCGCCTGGGGGTTTGCCGCCAGCGACGAATGCTCCCGCGCCGCGGTCGAAGCCACCGCCCGGCGCGCGGCGCTGATTGCGCGCGCCTCCGCGCTGGTTCGGCAAACGGAAGTGCGCCTGGCGCCGGAGCCGGTGCATCAGGCTGTCTGGGTGGCTCCCTGCGCCATCGATCCCTTCAGCGTTTCGGTGGATGACAACCTCGAGCTTTTGTTTGCTGTCGACGCCGAATTGCGCTCCGTCCCCGGCGTCACGCTGGCCGAAGCGCAGATGAACTTCCAGTGGCAACACCAGCTTTTTCTGTCCAGCCAGGGTTCGCGTATCGAGCAGACGCGGGTCTTGAGCGGGGCCGGGTTCGTGGCCCTCGCCTTCGCCAACGGCGACATTCAAAAGCGCTCCTATCCAAACTCATTCGGCGGCCAGTACCAGCTCAAGGGTTACGAGTTGATCCATGAACTGCGCTTATTGGAGAATGCGCGCCGCATTGGTGAGGAGGCGGTGGCGCTGCATCGCGCCGCCCAGTGTCCGCAAGGGAAGGGCACGCTCATTCTCGGGAGCTCGCAACTCGGCCTGCAGATCCACGAGTCTATCGGCCACCCAATCGAACTGGATCGCGTGCTCGGCACCGAGGCCAACTTCGCCGGCATGAGCTTCCTCACCCTCGACAATTTGCGCAAGCTCCGCTATGGCTCGGACCTGGTCAACGTCGTGGCCGACGCCCGCATCGAACACGGTCCCGGCTTGGGGACCTTCGCCTTCGACGATGAAGGCGTGGCCGCGCAACGGGCCGATATTATTCGCAACGGTCGCTTCGTTAATTACATTTCCAGCCGCGAAACCGCGGCGCAAATTGGCGAAGCTCGTTCCAACGGCGCCATGCGGGCGGAGAGCTGGAGCCGGCTGCCGCTCGTGCGCATGACCAACATCAGTATCGTTCCCGGACCGGCGCCGCTCAGCCTCGAGGAGTTGATCGCCGACACCGACGACGGTGTTTACATGGAGACCAACCGAAGTTGGTCCATTGACGATAAACGCTTCAACTTTCAGTTTGGCACCGAGATCGGTTGGGAGATCAAACACGGCCAGCGCACGCGCATGTTGAAGAACCCAAGCTACAGCGGCATCACCACCGAGTTCTGGAACTCGATGGATGCCATTTGTTCGGCCGAGCACTGGACCTTGTGGGGCACGCCCAACTGCGGCAAAGGCCAGCCGCAACAGACCATGGGCACCGGCCACGGCGCCTCCCCAGCCCGCTTCCGCAACATAAAGATCGGTGCCGCTTACGGAGGCGCAAAAACATAGGCCATGGCCGTGCGACTCGACATGACGAAAGCCCGGGAGTTGCTCCGAGACGCCCGATCGGCCGCGCCCGCGGGCGTGGCGCTCGAGCTCACGATCGAGGAAAGTCAGTCCGAATTAACCCGCTTCGCCAACAACGCCATTCATCAGCATGTCGGTGAATCCACCGTTGCTCTCTCCGTGCGCGCGCAATTCGACCGGCGGACCGCCCGCGCCTCAACCCATCGGCTTGATGCGGCCGGCGTCCACGATGTGGTCGACCGCGCCGTTCGCCTGACTCGTTCCCAGGCCGAAGATCTCGAGTTGCTGCCCGTGGCCGCCCCCGCGCCGGCCGGTCAGCCTGACGCGATCAGCCGCTACGACGAAGCCACCGCCGCCATCACCCCCGCTCAACGCGCCGAGGCGGTGGCCGCCATGGTGGCGGTGGCGCGCGAGCGCCAGTTGACCGCCGCCGGCATTTGCGCCACCCGCCAGTCGCGCTTGGCGATTCTGAACACCAACGGCATCGAAGCCTTCCACGCCTCGACCGGCGCCGAGTACTCCGTGACCATGATGGCGGCCAACAGTTCGGGCTGGGCCAAGGCCGGCGGCCCGGCCTGGCAGGGTCTGTCGCCCGCCACTGGTGCGCGCGCCGCCGCCGAGAAGGCGTGCGCCACCGCCGATGCCATCGAAGTTCCCGCCGCTCCCATGACGGTGATTCTCGAACCAGCCGCCGTGCTCGACCTGCTCGGCTTCCTCATGTGGGATTTTGGCGCGCTCTCGGTGCTCGACCAGCGCAGCTTTCTTAGCAATCGCGTCGGCTCCAAATTGTTTGGCGACAACGTCAATATCGTCGACGACGTTCGACACCCGCTGCAAACCGGTGCTCCTTTCGATGGCGAGGGCGTGTCCCGCCAAGCTGTAACGTTGGTGGAAAACGGCTGGGTGCGCAACCTCGTTTACGCCCGCCAGACCGCCGCCCGCGCCAACGCCCGGCCTACCGGTCATGGCTTTCCGCTTCCCAATGAGTATGGCGAAGGCCCGGTCAATGTGGTCTTCGCCGGCGGCGCGACGCCGGTCGAGGAGATGATCGCCTCGACCGCACGCGGCATTCTTGTCACCCGGCTCTGGTACATCCGCGAAGTCGATCCTTACCAAAAAATACTGACTGGCATGACCCGTGACGGTACCTTCCTGATCGAGGACGGGCGCCTCCGCCACGGCGTCCGCAACTTCCGCTTCAACCAGAACATGATCGCCCTGCTCAATCAAATCGAAGCGCTCTCGCCCGCCGTCCGCGCCAGCGGCGAGGAGTCCTTCGATATGGTGGTGCCGGCGCTCAAGGTCCGCGACTTCAACTTTACCGAAGTCACTCGTTTTTAGGCCCGCTTTTAGGCGTCTACAACGACCGCCAATCCTCGCTACGCAGGGCCGCCAGCAGCAGAATCAGCAGTCCCGCCACCAGCAGAAGGTGGATGGCGCCGCCGGCCAGGTGGAACACGCCCCAAAGCAGGAGCCAGACAAACAGTAGCGTGGCGGCGAGCGCGAGGAGCATCTGCAAGCTTGCGATGCCGGGCTGCGGAAGCGGGTTGTTGGCTGCTATTCTGGTATCTATGGCGAAATACGTTTACTCCTTTGGCGAGGGCAAAGCCGACGGTAACGGCGGCATGAAGGATGAGTTGGGCGGCAAGGGCGCTGGGCTGGCCGAGATGACCAATGCCGGCTTGCCGGTGCCCCCTGGTTTTACCATTTCTACCGAAACCTGCCGGGAGTACTACAAGGGCGGCAACCGTGTTCCGGCGGCGGTCGACGAACAAATGCAGCGCGCCTTGCGGCAGTTGCAGCGCGCCGCCGGCCAGAAGCTGGGCGACGAGAAGAACCCTTTGTTGGTCAGCGTGCGCAGCGGCGCCAAGTTCTCCATGCCGGGCATGATGGACACCATCCTCAACCTTGGCCTCAACGACCGCACCGTTGAAGGCTTGGCCCGCCGCACCACCAATCCCCGCTTCGCCTACGACTCCTACCGTCGCTTAATCCAGATGTTTGGATCGGTCGTGCTCGAGATTCCGAAAGCCGCCTTCGAAGAGGTATTCGACGGCCAGAAACACAAGCACAAGGTTAAGCTCGACACCGAATTGCACGCCGCCGACCTGCAGGAGGTGATCGAACGCTACAAGCACGTCATCAAGCACCACTCCCACCATGAATTTCCCCAGGACGCGCTCGAGCAGCTCACCATGTCGCGCGACGCCGTGTTCCGCTCCTGGTTCAACGATCGTGCCCAGCATTACCGCCGCATGAACAACATTTCCGACCAGCTCGGCACCGCCGTCAACGTGCAGGCAATGGTGTTCGGCAACCTCGGCGATACCTCTGGCACCGGCGTGGGATTCACCCGCAACCCGGCCACCGGCGAAAACGAGTTCTACGGCGAGTACTTGATGAACGCCCAGGGTGAGGACGTGGTCAGCGGCGTCCGCACCCCCGTGCCGATCTCGCAAATGCGGCAGCACATGCCCCGGGTCTACGAACAGTTGCGCGAAATCACCACCCGCCTCGAACGGCATTACAAGGACATGCAGGATTTCGAGTTCACCATCCAGGATGGCCGCCTCTACATGCTGCAAACCCGCAACGGCAAACGCACCGGCCGCGCCGCGCTGAAAGTCGCGACCGACATGGTGGGCGAGGGCCTGATCACCAAGGAGGAAGCACTGTTCCGCGTGGACGCCAATCAGCTTTACGAACTCCTGTTCCCGCGCTTTGACCCCAAGCAACTGAAAGCCAAGACGCCGCTGGCTACCGGCCTTCCCGCCTCCCCCGGCGCCGCCGTCGGTCAGGCCGTGTTCACCGCCGAAGCCGCCGTGGCGTGGAACCGCGCCAATCGCGGCCCGGTGCTGCTGGTGCGCGGCGAGACCACGCCCGAGGATATTCGCGGCATGGAAGTCGCGGCCGGCATCTTAACCTCGCGCGGCGGCATGACCAGCCACGCCGCCGTGGTCACGCGTGGCATGGGCAAGTGCTGCGTCGCCGGCGCGACCTCGATCCAGGTCGACGAGCATCTCAAGCAGGTGACAGCCGGCGGTCAGCGCTTCAAGGAGGGCGACTGGCTCTCCATCGACGGCTCGACCGGCAACATCTACGCCGGCCAGTTGCCCACCATTCCCGCCGACCCGCACGATCCCTTGCTTGAAAAATTCATGTCCTGGGCCGAGCCCCATCGCACCCTGGGCGTGCGCGCCAACGCTGACATTCCGCGCGACGCCAAGGCCGCGCGTTCCTTCGGCGCCGAGGGCATCGGCCTCTGCCGCACCGAGCACATGTTCTTCGGCGAAGGCAAGATCGAGCACATGCGCGCTATGATTCTGGCCACCGACGAGAAGCAGCGCCGTGCCGCGCTCAAGCGCCTTTTGCCATTGCAGCGCCGTGACTTCGCCGGCATCTTTGAAGCCATGGACGGCTTCCCCGTAACCATCCGCACCCTCGACCCTCCGCTGCATGAGTTCCTTCCCGCGCGCGAAGAGTTGATGGTCGACTTGGAACGGCTGAAGCTCGCCGCCGGAGCCGCCAAGGCCAAGGTGACGAAGGAAATTCGCGCCAAGTACGCCGACTACGCAAGCAAGGGCAAGCCGTTTGCCGCGGCCGATTTGAGCCGCTTGCTGGCCCGCGTTCAGGAACTGCACGAGATGAATCCCATGCTCGGCCTGCGCGGCTGCCGGCTCGGCATCCTCTATCCCGAAATCACTGAAATGCAGGCGCGCGCCATCTTCGAGGCCGCCGTGCAAGTCGCGAAGAAGGGCAAGTCTGTAAAGCCCGAGATCATGATCCCGCTGGTCAGCACATCTAAGGAACTGGCCTTGCAGGCCGCCATCGTCCGCCAGGTTGCTGACGAAGTGCTGAAAGCCTCCGGCCTGAACCTGACCTACCTGGTCGGCACCATGATCGAACTGCCGCGGGCCGCATTGGTCGCCGGCGAAATCGCTCTCGAAGCGCAGTTCTTCAGTTTCGGAACCAACGACTTGACACAAACCACCTACGGGTTCTCCCGCGATGACATCGGCAAGATACTGCCTTTCTATATCGAGCAGGGCATTCTGCGCCAGGATCCATTCGCCACGCTCGACCAGGAGGGCGTGGGCCAGTTGGTGAAGTCGGCCACGGTTCAGGGCCGCAAATCGCGCGCCGATCTCAAAGTCGGCATCTGCGGCGAGCACGGCGGCGACCCCGATTCAGTCGGCTTCTTCCATCGCGCCGGATTGAACTACGTGTCCTGCTCGCCCTACCGCGTTCTCACAGCGCGTTTGGCCGCGGCCCAGGCCGGAGCCAGCGAAAAGCTCGGCCACAAGGCGGGCCGGACCGCGTAACTTCTACGTCGGCACGCGCAACAAAAGATACAGCCCGAGCCCGAGGAAGAGTACATCGGGCGTCCACGCGGCAACCGCCGCCGGCAGTTGGTTGAGGTTGCCGAGGGCTTCCAGCAAGCTCGCCGACGACCAGTAGCTGATCGCGACAATGATGCCGACCGTCAGTCCGGCCACCCGTCCCCGGCGGCCGACGCTGAGCGCGAACGGAAACGCCAGCAGTGCCATGATCACCGTGATCAGCGGATAGGCCACCTTCTTCGCCAGCGCAATGCTCAGCCTCGCTACGTCATACCCGCTGGCGCGCAGCGTGCGGATGTACCGGCTCAGCTCGGCGTAATCCATCTGCGAACCCTGGCGGACGTCGGTGGTGAAATAGGCCGGCGTTTCGTGCAGCGTATCGAAGCTCGCTACCTGGAAGTGTTGGAAGCCGGTCTCCCGCTTCTGGCTAAACGTGCGCACCCAGCCGTCGGTAAAAACCCACCGGGAAATCGATTCATCCCACCGCGCATCGCGCGCATAGACGCGGCTGGTGAGCGAAAAAGTTCCTGGGTTGAACTCAAACACCGACACCCCGCCGAATTCCCGGCGTCCAGGGTCGAAATAGTTAAAGTAGTAGATGTCATTCGCCTGGCCAAACACCCATTTGTGCTCGGGGTTGGCGTAGGTCTGTGCAGGCTGTCCTTTGATCCGGGAATGCAGCTGATCCTGTTCTTGATTAAAACGAGGCAGCCAGGTGGCGTCGAGCGCGAACTGCAGCGAACACAGCACCAGCGATGCGAACAGCACCGGAAGCAGCAGCCGGTAGGCGCTCACGCCGCTGGCCTTGAGGGCGGTAATCTCATTGTTCTTCGCCAGCAGTCCAAAGGTAATCAGCACCCCTACCAGTATCGCGACCGGCGTCAGCATGTAAAACATCTGCGGGCTGAAGTAGGCCAGGTAGGCGAGCACGACGCCCAGCGCAATGTGGTTCTGAAAAATGCTGCCCGACAGCTCGAACAAGGTGAAGACCAATACCACCAGCAACAGACTGGCAAGCAGCAGCGCGGTGTAGGTGAGAAACGAACGCACCACGTACGCCTCGAGTAGCGACGGCATCCAGCGGTGTTCGCCGCGCAGGGCCGTCGCCGGCGTAATGCGATACTGCGCGCGTTTGCTGCGCCGGCTCAAAGCGGTTCGAATCCACGCCACCGGGTCGGTGCCCGCCACTGGCTGCCGGGGTATGCGGTCCAGGCGCGCCAGCGCCCAGATCCCGGCGCCGAAAAAAATAAGATTGGCGCCCCAGGCGCCCAAAAACGGCGGCAGCCGGCCCTGTTTCGCCAGGCCGAGCCCGAAAATAAAAACCAGATAGTAGCCAAATATCAGAATCAGCGTCAGCACGAACCCGCCCGACTTGCCGCCCCGGCCGCCGCGCAGCCCGAGCGGAATCCCGAGCGCCGCCAGCGCCAGGCAGGCGAACGCCAGCGCCACCCGCCGGTAGAGTTCAATCCGGGCCGAACGCCAATCGCTCGACCAGCGCGCGCGCCACGCCAGCGCCCCCAACGGCAACGTGGCCAGCGTGGGCGCGCTGATTCGCGGCGGCGGCACGGTGAAGGGTATATCGATCGAATCGAACGCGGTCACCATCATGCTGTCGGGGTGGCCGGCGTCGAGCTTGTACTGCGCCCCCCGCACCAAATGCAACTGCACCTCGTCGGCCGCCTGGCGTGAGCCGGCCGGTGGCCGCAGCAGCCGCCCGCCCGCCGCCATGGTGATATCGGGCGGAGCGTCGCCTGATGCGCTCGCCACCATCACCTGCTTCCATTCCGAACCGCCGTTTTCCGTGCCTCCGGTGTAAATGACGAAGTTGGGATTGTTCGCCGGTTCCACAAAAACCCGCGGCTGCACCTCGGCTTCGAGTTGCGAACTGGCCAGGCGGCTGGTGAGCGCGTTGAGGCGTCCTGCCGCCAGCGGCTGCAGCCACAACGTCATGGCCAGGGCCAGGACCAGTGCCGCGCCGCAGAGTTCGAGCAGCGGCATGAGAAGGCGGCGGCTGCTGACACCGCAGGCGCGCATCGCGGTGAGTTCATTGTCGAGTCCCAGGCGCCCCAGGCCGATCAGAACCCCCACCAGCAGCGCCATCGGCAGCGTGAAGACCAACGCCGAGGGAATTACGTCCGCCACCAGCGAGAGAATGGCGAGCGAATCGGCGCGCACGGTAAACTCCAGCGCGCGCCCCAGGTCCTGCATGAACAAGACGAACGTGAACAGCAGCAGCCCCACCCCGGCATAGAGGGCGACCTCGCGCCGTACATACTGGCGCAACAGTTTCATGGTCCTCCCGGCAACGGCACGAGTAGCGACGGCGCCGCGGGCGCCGGCAGCAGCGCCACCAGCGTATTGGGATTATTCGGGTCCCGCGCTGTTCTGACTACGGCCAAATCATTCGAAGTGGTATCGGCGACAAACAAATAGGCGCCATTGTTGCCCAGCGCCAGCCGCGTCGGCTGCTCGCCAACCCGCACCATGGCAAGGAGCGCCCGGGTGTCGAGCGACACCACGCTGATCGTATTGGCGCGCGCATTGCCTACATAAAGCGCACTGCCGTCGGGCGCGATCGCCATGGGGCCGGCGCCCAGTCCCGCGGGCATCGTGGCCGTAACTTCGTTGGTGCTGGTGTCAATGGCGCTCACCGTCCCGGCGGCATTGCTGACGTAGACTTCGCCGCCGTCCGGTTTGACCATGAGCGCCTGCGCGCTTGGTCCCACCGGCAGGTAGGTGATGATCGCCTCCCGCGCCATGTCGTAGACCGCCACCGAGTTGTCGCCCAGAAGGTATGCCTGATCGCCGAATGGAAGCGTCGCCACTTGCCTGGGCGCAAAATTGAGCGGCAGGGTTTGCAGCAGGCGCAGCGTCTTGCTGTCGAGCAGAGTCGCGGTGCGATCGCCGTGATTCGCGATCACGAGGCGCGTGCCGGCGGAATTAGCGGCGACGGCGCAGGGTTCGGCGCCGACCATGGCCGCTCCCGCCAGCCGGTGGTTGGCCAGGTCGATCGCCACCAATTTGCCGCGGCCGGCGGCGGTGCCTACGGCGTAAGCATAGCGGTCGGCGGCGTCCAGTAGCAGGCCCGAACTGGAGGTAACCGATAGGCCCAGCCGCAGGCGATAGAGCGGATTCCCGCCCGGCGCGGCCAGCGACCAAAACTCGTCGCCACCGTCGCCGGCGATCACCGCGACCTGGTCGCGCTGGCGATCGAAAGCGGCCGCGACAATGGCCGCCGCGGGCTTCAACGCGCCGCCGCTCTCCAGTGTTGTCGCGTCATAAACCCGCGCCTGGTGGGCGCCTGCCACGAATAGCGCGCCCGCCTTCGGCGCCGCCGTCACCGCTTGGCAGCCGCCCGTGCCCAGCACTGCCACGACGGCCAACGCAAGCAGGCTTGGAGTCCGATGCATCATCCGAAAAATACCGATGCCATGGCATAAAGATCGTCGCCGACCTTGCGGTTGCGCCCGATCGCTTCGCTCAGCGGCACCGAGGTCAACGTCTGGCCGCGCAGCGAGGCCATGCGCCCGAATTCACCCTGGTGCGCCATGTCAATCGCCTGCACCCCGTAGCGTGTGGCCAGCACCCGGTCAAAAGCGGTCGGCGTGCCCCCGCGCTGGGTATGGCCCAGGATCACCACCCGCGTTTCATACCCGGTGTGCTGTTCGATCTGTTCCGCCAGCCGGTTGCTCACCCCGCCCAGCCGCGGATGCCCGAACTCGTCGGTCGGCCCGCCGCCACTGGTTTCCGTTCCGCCCGCCTCGGTTGCGCCCTCGGCCACGACCACGATGCTGAAATACTTGCCGCGGGCATGCCGCCGTTTGAGCAGCTCGCAGACCTCAGCCAGGTTGAACGGTTTCTCGGGAATGAGCACCACATCCGCGCCCCCGGCGATGCCGGCGTAGGTGGCGATCCAACCCGCTTCGCGGCCCATCACCTCGACCACCATCACGCGGTTATGGGCTTCGGCGGTGGAGTGCAGCCGGTCAATTGCCTCGGTGGCGATGCCAACCGCGGTGTCAAAGCCAAAGCAGAGGTCGGTGCCGCTGAGGTCGTTGTCAATCGTCTTGGGAACGCCAACAACGGGCATGCCCTGGTCGCTGATCCAGCGCGCGACCCCGAGCGTGTCGTCGCCGCCGATGGCGATCAGGGCGCCGAGTTTTTCCTTCTCAAAGGTCTCGCGCACCCGCTCCAGGCCTTGCGGATCGCGCTGCGGGTTGGTGCGCGACGTGCGCAGGATGGTGCCCCCGCGGTGAATGATCCCCGCGATCGAATCCAGGTCAAGCGCCATGCTCCGGTTTTCGACCACGCCCCGCCAGCCTTCAAGAAACCCCAGTATCGAATCGCCGTAAAACATGGTGCCCTTGCGTACCACGGCGCGAATCACCGCGTTCAAGCCGGGGCAGTCTCCCCCGCCGGTGAGGATTCCGATGCGCATGGCACTATTGTACTTGTCCATGCCGCAACGCCGCGCCCCATCCCCCTCTCCAACTGCCAAGGCCGCACCTCGCCGCGCGGGGCTCCGCGCCAATCAACGCTGCGGCGCCCACATCTCCGGAGGCGTGGGCAAGTCGCTTGAGGGCGCGCGCGCGCTCGGTTGCGACTGCCTCCAGATCTTCACCGCCAGCCCGCGCCAATGGAAGGCGTCGGCCATCCCGCCTGACCGCGCCGCGGCCTTCCGCGCCGAGCGCGCCGCCAGCGGATTACACCCGCTGGTCGTTCACGCCAACTACCTGATCAACATGGCCGGCGACAACTCCACTTTTCACACTGGCTCGCTGACCGCCTTCCGCGGCGAGCTCGAGCGCGCCGTGGCCATCGGCGCCGAATATCTCGTGCTGCATCCCGGCAGTGGCGACGCAATGAAATGCATCGACAGCATCCGCGCCGCCAGCCGCGGGCTGAATTGGGGCGGCCTCCAGCTTCTGATCGAAAACACGCCCGGCGCCGGCCGGCACCTGGGCGGCAGCTTTGGCCAGCTCGGCGAGATCCTCGCCGGCCTCGACGGCTTGCCGGTGGGCGTCTGTATAGACACCTGCCACGCCTGGGTCGCCGGATACGACTTGCTGTCAGCAAAAGGCTACGCCGCGGCAATGGACGAACTCGACGCCACCGTCGGCCTCGCCAAAGTCCCCGTGTTCCATTGCAACGACGCCAAAGCCGACCGCGCCAGCCACCGCGACCGCCACGAGCATATCGGAGAAGGGAAGCTCGGCAAGAGCGTTTTCCGCCGCCTCCTCCGCGACCCCCGCCTGCGCGCCAAGGCCTTCATTCTCGAAACCCCGATTGACGCCCCCGACGCCCAGGCCCGCGACCTCGCTTGCCTCCGCCAATTAGCCGGCCGCTAAACGGACATCCGTTCTGGAGTTAAAATGGATGCATTATGGCTACTGTGACTTTGAAGGGCGTGCCGGAACGCGTTCAGGCTCACTGGAAAGCGCGCGCCAAGCGCAACGGAAGAAGCCTGAATCAAGAGATCATTCAGACCCTGCAATACCTTACGCCGGCGAATGTTTCTGCCAGGAAGGAAGCGCGGTTAATGGCGTCCGTGCGAGCGCTCCGTGAGGAGATGGCTGCCAAGGGAATTCGCACCACGCCCGATGAGGTCGAAGAATTTATCCAAGCGGGTCGGAAGTGATTGTCGTTGACACCAACATCCTGATGTATGCGTGTGTAGATAATCCACTAAGCCCGGCGGCGGAGAAACTGCGAAACCTTGACCCAATCTGGACGGCGCCTGCCTTGTGGCGTTCGGAAATGCGGAATGCGCTCGCGGGTGAAATGCGCTCGCGCGGTCTCGTTTTCGAGGATGCGCTCCGGGTACTAGATAAAGCGGAAGGCATGGTTCAAACGCTCGCAATCGAAGCCCACGGCGAGATCATGCAACTTGTTTCACTGACCCTCTGTTCCGCTTACGATTTGGAGTTCGTAGTGTTGGCTCGTCGCTTGAGCGTCAATCTAATTACGATGGACCGCCAACTCCTGCAAGCCTTTCCTGGTTTGGCACGACCTTTGCCCTAGGTACTACGCCGACAACACCCGTGCGAACTGGGCGCGGTCCACGTTGCCACCGCTCAGGATCAGGGCCACTCGCTTTCCTGCCAGCCGCGAGCGCTCCTGCATTGCGGCGGCAAGCGCGGCGGCGCCCGCGCCTTCAGCGACGTTGTGGGTCGCCGTGAAATAGAGCCGCATCCCGGCTTCAATTTCATCGTCGGTGACCTCGACCACGCGATCGAGCGAGCGCGTCATCGCATCCAACGCTCGCCGGTCGGGGCGGCGGCACGCCATGCCGTCGGCGATGCGGGTTGACACTGGCGCCTCGATCAGGCGCTTTTCATGCAGCGAACGCGCATACGCCGGAGCCGCCGCGGCGACCACGCCCACGACGCTCGTTTTGACCCCGAGCGCCTCGCGTGCCGCCATCACGCCGCAGCAACCCGAGCCCATGCCGATCGGCACGTACACGGCGTCCGGCGCCGGCATTGCCTCAAACATTTCGGCCGCGTACGTCGCTACGCCGCGCACCAGCAATGGATCGAAACTTGGCACCATATACAGCCCGCGCTCTTGCGCGATACGTTCGGCCGCCTCCAGCGATTCCTGGAAGTCGTTACCGGTAATGATCAACTCCGCGCTCAGGGCGCGCATAGCGGCGTTCTTCTCCTCGCTGTTGCCGTGCGGAGCGACGATCACCGCGTGAAATCCAAACTGCCGGCCGGCAAAAGCGAGCGACTGCCCGTGGTTGCCGCGTGTCGCCGCTACAATGCCGCGCAGGTCCGGATGCTCGCGCCGCAAGTGGTCGAGGTAGACGATCCCGCCGCGGAGCTTGAACGCTCCCAGCCGGGTTTGGTTTTCGTGCTTTACCCAAACTTCGCACCCCAGCGCCAGGCTGAGCAGCGGCCAAATGTACTGCGGCGTCGGCGGCATGAATTCGTGCACCAACTCCATCGCGGCGTTTAGATCACTCCTTGTCATGTTCCCGCTACATTGTCGATAATTTCGGGTTTAGTACTTTGGAAGGTAGATTGCAGTGGCTAACCGGGAGGGTCAAATGCGGAAAATTTACTTCATCGTAGTGCTGGCATTACTCAGCGGATTGACACTGAGTATACCGCCCACCGCGCAGGCGCAGGTTTCTGTAGGTCTGTCGGTCAGAATCGGGCCGCCGCCGTTGCGCGTGGTCGCCGTCCAACCGATGTGCCCAGGCCCTGGCTATATTTGGACGCCTGGCTACTGGTCCTACCGCCCCGGTGGTTACTACTGGGTGGATGGCCGATGGGTAATGGCGCCCGCGCCGGGCATGTTGTGGACGCCGGGCTACTGGGGATTTCGCGATGGCCTCTACGTTTGGCACGCCGGATATTGGGGCCCCCACGTCGGCTTCTACGGCGGCATCAACTACGGCTTCGGATATTTCGGCACCGGCTTCGTCGGCGGCCATTGGGCCGGCGGACGCTTCTTCTACAACACCGCCGTTTGGCGCGTCAATGAGCGCGAAGTCCACAACACCTACATAGATCGCACCGTGATCCGGGAAGACCGCGGCGAACGCCCGAGCTTCAATGGCGGCCGCGGCGTCAATGCGCGCGAATCCGCTGCCGAACGTAACTACGGCCAGGAGCGCCACCTTGAGGCGACGCCCGAGCAATCACGCCATGAAAGCGAAGCCCGCGTCGCCGGTCGTGAAGGCCGCGGCCGCGGCAACGACAAAGGAAATTCTCACGGCGACAAGCACGATAAGGGTGACCGCCGTGGGGGCGGCGGCCTCTAGTTAGCGGTCGCAGCGGGCCCCTGCCGTACGCGGGAGCCGCGACGTATGCACTGCGGGGCAAAGTCGACATTCCGATGGCGGAAATGCTCGGAAGAGGCGAGAAGCGGTACAGTGCTAGGACGCAGGGCGGGTCGAAGCGCAGCGTGGCTCAATGCCACGTGAGCATTCGTACCCGACCGAGGACGACGCAATGTGCCGCTTATCGCCTCGCCCCTTCTATCAGTCGTAGTATTCGAGGCCGAGATGGGTGATCATTTCCTCGCCCATGATGTGACGCATCGTATTCTTCAGCTTCATGGACTGAATGAAGAGATCGTGTTCGGGGTAAAGTCCGGGCGGCGTGATCGGGCTCTTGAAGTAAAACGAGAGCCACTCCTGAATGCCAAGCCCGCGCAGCTCGGGCGTGCGCTTGGCCAGGTCCATCAGCAGCACCAGGTCGAGTACGATCGGCGCTGCCAAAATTGAGTCGCGGCAAAGGAAGTCAACCTTGATCTGCATCGGGTAGCCGAGCCACCCGAAAATATCAATATTGTCCCAACCCTCTTTGTTGTCGCCGCGCGGCGGATAGTAGTTGATCCGCACCTTGTGGTAGAAGTTCTTGTAGAGGTCGGGGTAGAGTTCCGGCTGCAGGATGTGCTCCAGCACGCTCAGCTTCGACTCTTCCTTGGTCTTGAACGATTCCGGATCGTCGAGCACCTCGCCGTCTCGGTTGCCGAGAATGTTGGTCGAAAACCACCCCGAGAGTCCCAGCATCCGCGCCTTGAGCCCGGGCGCGAGGATGGTCTTCATCAGCGTCTGCCCGGTCTTGAAATCCTTCCCGCAAATCGGCGCGTTGTTCTGGCGCGAGAGCGCCAGCAGCGCTCCGGTGTCGGTCGTGAGATTGGGCGCGCCATTGGCGAAAGGCACACCTTCCTGCAGCGCCGCGTAGGCATAAATCATGCTCGGGGCAATGTCGGGATGGTTGGCCTTTAGCCCTGCCTCAAACGCGTCGAGCGACGCATGCACCGCGCCCGGCGCCCGGAAGGCCTCGGTCGAGGCGCACCAGATCATCACCAGCCGTTCGCACTTGTTGTCGGCCTTGAAGCGGCGGATGTCCTCGCGCAGCTTCTCCGCCAGCTCCATTTTCGTGGCCGCCTTTTTCACGTTCGGCCCGTCCAGGCGCTTCACGTAGTTCTTGTCGAACACCGCCGCCATGGGCTTGATGGAAGCGAGCAGCGGCTTCACCTTCTCGAGCAAATCCTTTTCCAGCACTTCGGCGTGGCTGGCCGCCTGGAAGCAGTCATCGTTGTAAATGTCCCAGCCGCCGAAAACCAGTTGGTCGAGCTGCGCCAGCGGCAAAAAGTCTTTGAGCAGCGGCGAGCGCTTGTCGGTGCGCTTGCCCAGGCGGATGGTCCCCATCTGCGTCAGCGAGCCGATCGGTTTGGCAATCCCCTGGCGGATGGCTTCCACGCCGGCGATGAAGGTCGTGCTAACCGCGCCCAGGCCGGGAATAAGGATGCCCAGTTTGCCTTGGGCGGGAGTGATCGAGGCGGCAGAGTTCACTTCAGTATGGTAGGGTCCGCCGCCGCAATTAGCAAGAAGCAATCGCCAATCACAGGTAGACTCAAGGGATTATGTCGGTTCGCGCGCAATGGAAGAGCAGGGAATCGCCGGGGCTGACCTCGCTCAACCAGTTGCTCGCCTGGTGCGCCGTCGGCGGCGACGCTCCGCGCCTCGCCCGCAAACAAGCGGGCGTTTGGAAAACACTGAGTTGCGCGCAGTTCTTCGCCCAGGCCTGCGCGCTCAGTCGCACTCTTGACGCCGCCGTGGGCGAGCGGGTCGCGATCCTGGCCGAGAGCAGCCCGGAATGGCTGATTGCGGATTTCGCCTGCCTGGCCGCCGGCGTGATTGACGTTCCCATTTACCCGACGCTCACCGCCACGCAGGTGGCTCATATTTTGCGCGACAGCGGCGCCGTCGGCGCATTTGTGTCCACTGCGGAACAAAGGGCCAAGATCCTCAGCCAACGCGGCGAGTTACCGGCGCTGCGCTGGATCTGCTGCTTTGCCGACGCCGATTGGACCGAACGTGTGACGGCCAGCGCCGCGGTGCCCCAACTTGCGGAACTCGAGTCAACCCCCGGCACGCAACTGGCGACCCTGCTTTACACCTCCGGCACCACGGGTACGCCCAAGGGCGTCATGCTGACCCACGCCAATCTGTGCGCCAACCTCAACGTCTCGACCATGGATTTTTATTTCGGCGCCGGCGAACGCCGCCTATCGATCCTGCCGCTGTCGCACATAACCGAGCGCCACATCGCTTATGTCGACATGCTCTACGACGCGACGACTTATTTCGCCGAGAGCATGGAGACCGTCGCTGCCAACCTGACGGAGGTCCGCCCCACGGTGCTGGTGTCCGTGCCGCGCCTCTACGAAAAAATCGCCGCCGGCGTGTGCGCCCAGGCCGCCGCCAAGCCCGCCCTGGCGCGGCGCATCTTCGCCTGGTCGCAAGCCGTAGGCACGCAACTCGCGCCCTACCGGCTGGCGGGCACGACCGCGCCCCCGTCCCTGCGCTGCCGCGCCCGCATCGCCGACCTGCTGGTGTGGCGCAAACTGCGCGCGCGCATGGGCGGGTCATTAACCAAGTGCATCAGCGGTGGCGCGCCGCTGGGCCGGGACGTGGCTGAATTTCTGCTCGCCATGAGCGTCGTGGTCGACGAGGGTTACGGACTCAGCGAAACCTCGCCGGTCATCGCCCTGAACCGTCCCGGCAAGCGGCGGCTGGGATCGGTCGGTCAGCCGCTGCCGAACGTCGAGGTTCGCGTCGCCGAGGATGGCGAGCTGCTGGTGCGCGGCCCATCGGTGTTCAGCGGCTACTGGAACCTCCCCGGCGAAACAGCGGCGGCGCTTCGTGACGGCTGGTTCCAGACCGGCGACATCGGACATCGTGACAGCGCGGGCTTTATCCATATCACCGACCGCAAGAAAGATCTGATCAAGACCTCCGGCGGTAAATTCATCGCCCCGCAGCCGATCGAAGCCCAACTCAAGCGCTCAACCCTGGTCGCCGAAGCGGTGGTGATCGGCGACGGACGCAACTACGCCGTCGCCCTCCTCGTCCCGCAATGGGCGGAAGTCGCCCGCCGCGGCCTCGCCTGCGACGATCGCTCCGCCGCCTGCGCCGATGCCGCGGTACTAGCCCTCTTCCAGCAGGCCGTCGATGAGGTGAACGCCACGCTGGCGCGCTTTGAAACGATCAAGAAGTTCGCCCTTCTCGCCCAGGAGTTCACGGTCGAGTCGGGCGAGCTCACGCCCACCATCAAGGTCCGCCGGCGCGCGGTCGAAGCGCGTCACGCCGCGCTCATCTCCAGTCTCTACGACTGACCGTACGCCGGAGCCGCGGCGACAGCCGCGCGGCGCTCCGCGCCAATCAATCAACATTCCCGGTGCGCACGGCAATATCAATAAAGGCCAGCGCCGCCCGTCCGAGCGCGCGGTCGCGCCGGAAGATAAGTCCCAAATCGCGGTACAGCTTGCGGTCGGCCAGCTCCAGCAGCACCAACTCCCCCGCCCGGGCTTCCGCCGCCGCCAGCGTGCGCGGCACGAACGCGATACCCAGCCCCGCGGCCGCGAACCCCTTCAGCAGTTCCGTGCTGTCGAGTTCCATCGCCACCGGCAAGCGCTCGCCCCCCGGCGCCAACAGCGCCTCGATCGCCTCGCGGGTCTGGCCCGAGCGCGGCAGCAGCAGGCCGTGGCCGGCGAGATCAGCCGCGCTCACCGCGCCGCCGCCGCGCGCCAGTGGATGTCCGGGCGCGACCGCGATGAGAATCTGGTCGCGGTGCAGCGGCACAACCTTCAGGCGCGCATCGCGCACCGGCAGCGACACCACGCCGAAGTCGGCGCGGTTTTCCAGCACCTGTTCCAGGATCTCGGCATGCTCGCCGCGCCTGATCCGCACCTGCACCGCCGCGTGCAGGCGCATGAATTCGGCGAACACCCCCGGCAATACATGCAAACAACTCCCCTCGTTGGCGGCGATCAACAACTCGCCGCGCGGCGTATGGTCGAGATCGCCCACCGCCTGCACGCCCTCCTGCCTCACCCGCAGCAGGTCGCGCGCATACGCCTGCCAAACCTTGCCGGCTTCGGTCAGCGCCACCTTGCCGCCGCTCCGGTCGAACAGGCGCGCGCCGACCTCTTCCTCCAGCAATCGTATTTGGGCACTGATCGCCGGCTGCGTCCGAAAGCACTGGATCGCGGCGCGCGAGAATGAGTTAAGCCGCGCTACCTCAAGGAACGCATTAAGTTGATCAAAATCCATAGCCTCAATAAAAACTATTGATTGGAGTCTCGCCTCCGGCCTTGCTAGCCTGAGTGCCTGTTCCGAACGCCCACCCAGTCTAACTGATCCAAAGGAGAGCCGCCCCCATGCCATCGCCCAAAGAGATTCTCGATTTCTGCAAAAAGAATGAAGTGAAAATTGTCGATGTCCGCTTCACCGACTTGCCCGGTCTGTGGCATCACATCTCCTTCCCCATAGGCCAGCTCACCGAAAGCTCCTTCGAAGATGGCTTCGGTATGGATGGCTCCAGCATCCGAGGCTGGGCGGCGATCCACGAGAGCGACATGCTGCTCACGCCCGACTCGGCCTGGTACATGCTCGATCCCTTCTGCACCGTCCCCACGCTGGTCTTGATCGGCACCATCTCCGACCCGCTCACCCGGCAGAAGTACGAGCGCGACCCCCGCTACATCGCGCAGAAAGCGGAAGCCTACCTGGCCTCGACCGGCATCGCCGACCAGGCGTTCTTCGGCGCCGAGGCCGAGTTCTTCATTTTCGACAACATTCGCTTCGACCAGCGCGAGCAGCATGGCTTCTACTTCATTGACGCCGAAGAGGGCCGCTGGAACTCGGGCCGCGAAGACAGCAACCTGGGCTACCGCCCGCGCGTCAAGGAAGGCTACTTCCCCGTCCCCCCGACCGATCATTACCAGGACCTCCGCACCGAGATGGTAATGCAGATGCAGGCCGCGGGCTTGCACGTCGAATGTCATCACCACGAAGTCGCCTCCGGCGGCCAGGCGGAGATCGACATCAAGTACGACACGCTCGTGACCTCGGCCGATCACATGCTCGAGTTCAAGTACATCGTCCGCAACGTCGCCAATGAATACGGCAAGACGGTGACGTTCATGCCCAAGCCCATCTTCGGCGACAACGGCAGCGGCATGCACGTCCACCAGTCGTTGTGGAAGGGCGGCAAGCCGCTCTTCGCCGGCGACGGCTACGCCGGCCTCTCACCCATGGCGCTGAACTACATCGGCGGCCTGCTCAAGCATGCGCCGGCGCTGGCCGCCATCATGGCCCCGACCACCAATAGCTACAAGCGCCTGGTGCCCGGTTACGAGGCCCCGGTGAACCTGGCCTACTCGCGGCGCAACCGCTCGGCGGCGGTGCGCATACCCATGTACTCGTCCTCGCCCAAGGCCAAGCGCATCGAGTTCCGTCCGCCCGACCCCAGCGCCAACCCCTACCTCTGCTTCTCCGCGCTCCTGCTCGCCGGTATGGACGGCATCGAAAACCGCCTCTCGCCCGGTGAGCCGCTCGACCGCGACATCTACGACCTGAGTCCGGAGGAGTTGAAGAACGTTCCCTCGCTTCCCGGCTCCCTCGAGGACGCGCTCGACGCGCTCGAAGAAGACCACGAATTCCTGCTCAAGGGCGAGGTCTTCAGCGAAGACGTCATCCACACCTGGATCGACTACAAGCGCAAGCACGAGGTGGATGCGGTGCGCCTGCGGCCCCATCCCTACGAGTTCCAGCTTTACTACGACATCTAACCCTCCGTGCGGCGCCGCTTCTTTGCCGATCGCGTGGACGGAAAGCAGGCCTGGGTCGAGGGCGCGAACGCCGCGCACCTCGCCCGGGTTCTGCGCGCCCAGGTGGGTCAGCAGTACGAACTGGCGTTTGAGGGCATGGCCTATCTCGCCCAGGTGGTTGCGGTTCAAAAAGACCAAATCGGCTTCGACTTGATTGAGGAGCTACCGCAGCCGCCGCCGTCGCCCGAGATCGAACTCAACGCCGCCGTATTCAAATTCGACCGCCTGGAATGGATGCTCGAAAAAGCGACCGAGCTCGGCGTGTCGCGTATTCAACTGGTCGCAGCCGAACGCAGCGAACCGAAGCTGGTGGCGGCGACCGAAAAGCGGCTGCCGCGCTGGCGGCAGATCATGTTTGACGCCGCACAACAATCCCGCCGCGTCGATATTCCCGAACTCCTCCCGCCCTGTGGCCTGGCGGCGGCGCTGGCGCGGAAGTTCGCCGGCCGCAGCCTGGTGTTGTCGGAAGATCCTGAGACCACGACCATGCTCGCCCCCGCCCAACTACCCACGCGGCTGCTGGCCGGCCCCGAGGGCGGATTCACCCTCGCCGAATTTGCGGCCGCCCAGGCGGCAGGCTGGCAGCCGGTGAGTCTAGGCCCGCGCATTCTCCGCTGCGAAACCGCCGCCCTCGCCGCCCTGGCCCGCATTGCGTCGGCCTAATCTCCCCCAGAACACCGGCGCGGTTCCCGCGTGCCGCGACGCCAGATTGGGGCTCAGGGGTCCCCATTCTGGCGCCGCGCCAATCTAATGTTTTTTCCACTGGCGGCAGGGCCCAAGTCGTATCTGAAGGCCCCGCTATCGGCCTCGCCCCTTCTGACCCAAAACCCTAAAAGCGGTCCAGGTGAAACTGGAGAGAGTAATCTGGGCGTGGCAGTCAGGGGAGGACAAAGATGCCACGAAAAGGACATAGTGAGAGCGAGATCATGGGGGTGTTACGCCAGGTGGAGGGCGGGC
>DATNFK010000050.1:0-12749 GCA_035606395.1 Terriglobales bacterium
AAAAGGCAAATTCCGGCTCCTGCATCTACACCTCCGCAATAAGAATCGCGGCCGGCACAACCGTCGGTCGGTCCCTGTACTGGCGCTCAGCTTCGGCGCAAACTCCCCACGGGTCCTCTGATTGTGCTGCCGGCCGGCCTGGCGCGGTTACACCGCGCCACCCGCTTATGCTCGCGCGAGCGTGGGGGCCCCGTGCCCCACGCCCGCGCTGCGCTTCCAATACAACGTCGGGGTCCGGGACGGTTTTCGCGGGGCGAAGAGTTGTCTCGGTGAGACAACTCTTCACTTGCTCGGGCTTCGATTTATGCCGCTGGCGGTTGGTATTGGTGAGACGGTTAGAGTGAGTGGTCTGCTTAATTGTCTCGGTGAGACGATTTAAGTTGTGCTGGGGACCGGGTTCGGGTTGCGCGGCGTTGTGAACGGTGAGACGGTTTGCGCGGGCGCGGCCTCGACGGTTTTCGTGGTGGGCGATGCAGCTATAGCGTCGCGGCGGAGCCAGTGCTTTACGGAAGACGCGGGCGACGGCTACTGGGGTGGGGAGGCTGGATGCTGATCCGATAGCCGGCAGCGCGGCGGTGGAAGCGTTCGAAAGTTTTGCATGAAATGTGCCATTTTCGGCGGAAGCTTCTAGCGCGGCTACAGTCGCGGGTTTCCCATCGAGCGGCGCTTGCGGGGTCTTGCCGTCGTCGCATTCGCTGGTGGGATCGAAGTGAAAATCGTAGTCGCGGTCGGCTTCGGGTCCGCTGTCGAAGGCGGAGCCGTCGAGGGAGAACATGGCCTGTTGCCACTTCTGGAGCAGGGCGAGGCCGCGGGGATCGAAGGTGAGGTCGGCCAGCGCTTTCCAGTAGCTGAACTTGTAGGAGGCCTTGGCGCGCGCCTGGTTGATGAGGGTGGTGCCCTCGGTGATGATGCGCGCCGACCAGACGGTGGCGAACCAAAGGCGGAAATGGGGATTCTTGCACCAGTTGTAGTAGGTGCGGCGCCCGACGTCGCACGCTTCACAGAACTCGCGGACGGTGCGGATGGATGGATAATCGTGGATCGTGTTCAGGAGCCGGCGCTGGTCGGCTGTGGGCCGGAAGTTGCGCGCGGCTACAGGATCAAAATCGGCAATCGCTGTCGCCATAGGAATCATCCTTTCACCCGCTTTGATTCGGATGCCGGGACGAGGGTGGTCGGAGAAACAGTGTCTTTCCTGTGACTGGAATATGACGTTGATAGGCGCGGGGCTCCATTGATTAGCGCGGGGCCCCGCGCGGCTGTCGCCGCGCGACCCGCTTAGGCGCGGCGCCGGAGTGGGGACCCCTGAGCCCCAATCCGGCTTCGCGCCATGCGGGAACCGCGCCGCATTTCTTGCCGGGAGCGGGCCGCCCTTCGGAATTTCGCAGCCTTCCGCGCCTACTTTGCCCCGCAGTGCAAACGTCGCGGCTCCCGCGTGCGGTGCAAACGTCGCGGCTCCCGTATTTCGCTTTCCGCCTTACGCGATAACATTGTTGTCACGGGCGATCGACACCATGATCACCAAAATTCGGCGGGTGGGAAATTCGATGGGCGTTCTAATTCCCAAGCACTTGTTGCTCCAAGCGGGGCTGCAGGACAAGGCCGAGATTCTCATTGAGGGCCGCATACTCATCCTGCGCCAGCCGCGCCATACCCCGAGGAGTGGATGGGCGGACGCCAGCCGGCGGTTAGGGGACGCTGGGGATGATAATCCGGTTCTTCCCGAGTTAGCGAATGTAGGTGACGAGACCTGGAAGTGGTGATGGCGCGGAGGGTGCGGCGGGGTGAAAATTGGCTCCCCCCGCGCGGGGCGGGGCCGCGTTTACTCGGCGCGGACGCAGTCGGTGGGGTTGACCCGGGTGGCGGCACGGGCGGGGCGAATGCAGGCAGCCAGGGCGGCGGCGGCGAGGATCAGCGCCACCGCGGAGAGGGTGGACCAGTCCCATGGCTGGACGCCGAACCAAAGGGTACTCGAGACGCGCGCGGCCGCGATGGCGGCGAGCATGCCGGCAGTGACACCGACAGCGACCAGCGCACCGGCTTCGCCCAACACCAAATGGTAGATCGCGCCGGTGCTGGCACCCAAGGCCATGCGGATGCCGATCTCGCGCCGGCGCTGGCTGACCGAGTAAGCAACCACGCCGTAGAGTCCGACCACGCTCAGCAGCAGGGCCATGGCGGCGAAAGCGCCCAGCAGCCAGGACAGGGTACGGTGCAGGTAGGCCGATTGGGAATCCTCGACGCGGGCGGCCATGGCCTGACCGTCGCGGGCGACGATCGCGGGATCAACACGGCGGACGGCCGCCGCGATCTCGGGCAGGATGCCGGAATCCTCGCCCGCGACACGCACCACAAGGCCGATATCGCTGTCCGGGTCCTGGCGGAACGGCCGATACATGACCGGGGGAATGGGGGCGTCGAGCGAACCTTCGCGGATGTCATCCACAACGCCGACGATTTGAATGGGCAGGGGCGGAGTGGCGTTGGTCAGCAGGACCTTGCCGACGGCGTCCTGACCGGGGAAATAGACGCGGGCGAAGGCGCGGTTGACGATGGCGACGTTGGGGCGGGTCTTGTCGTCGCCGCGGGCGAAGCCGCGGCCGGCGAACATTCTGGCTTGGAGGGTCGCGAAGTAGTCCTCACCCACCGGGCGAAAGGGCGCCTCGGAGTGTTCGCCGTGCCAGGGGCGTCCGGCGA
The DNA here is from genome assembly GCA_035606395.1 of Terriglobales bacterium. Taxonomy (GTDB): domain Bacteria; phylum Acidobacteriota; class Terriglobia; order Terriglobales; family SCQP01; genus SCQP01. The sequence goes on from DATNFK010000050.1 coordinate 2,698, forward strand.
AGTGGAACCAGGTGGTGTTGCCGTTGCCGTCGAGGGGCAGGCCATTGGTTTCGACTCCGGCCGAGACGACGCCGGGAAGAGCGCGCACTGTGTCCACGATGCGCTGGGCGGCGGCTATCTGCTTCACGCTGGTGTCGTAGGTGGCGCCGGGCTCGTTGATATTGAAGGTAACCAAGTGCTCGGGCGTGATGCCGAGTTCGACGTGCAGCAGCCGGTAAAGGCTCTTGCCGGCGAGGCCCGCTCCCGCGAGAAGCACGATGGCGGTCGCCAACTCCGCCATCACCAGCCGCGCGCCCAGCCGGCGCCAATGGGTACCGCTGGCCCCGCGCGCGGAACCCATGCCGCGTTGGCGGTTGCGCCATTGATTCGCGCGGAGCGTCGCGCTGCGAGAAATTTGTAGCATGGGGACCAGCGTCAAGGTGAGAAACGCCCCCAGTGACACGGCGGCGGCGGCGGCCAGCAGGCGCGCATCGAGGCCCAGTCCAGTTAGAAAGGGCATGTCGGCGAGCAGGGCCGCGGAGAGCAAGCGCTTCAAGAGCGAAATGCCGCCGTAGGCGGCGACGAGGCCGAGAGCTCCACCGGCGACAGTGATCAACAGGGCCTCGGCGGCGAATTGCCCGAATAGGCAGGAGGCGGAGGCGCCCAGGGCGGCGCGGATGGCGACCTCGCGCCGGCGCCGGTCGGAGCGCAGGACGATCAAGCCGGCGGCGTTGATGCCGGCGATGAGCAAGAGGAGACCAGCACCGGCGCCCAGCGCCACCAGGATGGGGCGCAACTCGCCGACCACAGCCTCCTCCAGCGGCGTGAGGCTGGCGCCCTGATTGCGGTTGGAATCCGGATATTCGCGCTGGAGGCGGAGCGCGATGGCCTGAAGGTTGGCAAGTGCGGCCTGGGGCGAGACGCCGTCGCGGAGGCGGCCGACGCCCCATGCGCCATGACAACTGCGGTGGGTGTCGCAACCGTCCTCGGCATGGTAGGTGGCCCAATACTCGGCCGCATTCGCGAAGGCAAAACTGAAATTGCGGGGTAGCACACCGACGATGGTGTAGGGCTCGCCGTTCAGGACGATGGACTGCCCCATAACGCCGGGACGGGCCGCATAGCGGCGTTGCCATGTGCTCCAGCTCAGCAGCGCAAGGCGCGGGCCGGAGGGCAGATCCTCCCCGGGCTGGAAGTCGCGGCCAAGAGCAGGGGAGATACCCAGCGTCCTGAAGAAATTGTCGCTGACGCGGATGCCGGGAGCGGAGACTGCGCCCGCGCTCGTGCCCACCACAAAGCGCGTGCGGCGGTAGAGTGCGAGTGAGGCGAAGACTGTGTTTTGGCTCTGCCAGTCGAGATAGTCCTGATAGGAGAGATTGGTGCGGGGCTGCGCGGCGGTACGTTCCCCTACGTACATCAACTGGTCAGGCTGCGGGTACGGGAGGGGTTTAACCAGGACCGCGTCCACGAATGCGAGGATAGCCAGGAATGCGCCGGCACCCAATGCCAGCACCGCAATGGTGGTGATGCCGAAGGCCGGATTCTTGATGAGCTGGCGGGCGGCCAGGCGCAGGTCACGCGGCAGTTGCTTCAGCATCGGCTCGGGTACGCTCCTCGAAGGCATAAACCGGCGCGGCGAGGAGTGGTTACAGTGTCGTTTCGCTCTACAATCGGGGCATGCGGTTGGCGCGCGCGACGCAGGCGGCAACAGCGCAAACGGCGCGCCCCCGCGCGTGCGGGCTATAATGCTGGCGTGAAATTCAGAACAGCCTTCGTCATGGCGGCAACGCTGGCCGCCGCTGCCGTTGCTGCATCCGCGCAGGGCGCGACTTTCGATGTGAGCGCGCCTCAGGGCGCGAACTACGCGGTCGCCTCGTTTCGCCTGTGGGTTCCCGAGGGCGCGACGCCGCTCGCGGCGGCATTGGTGTTGGTGCCGGGCTCGAACGGCGATGGCCGCGCGGCGGTGGACGATCCGGTATGGAAGGCCTTTGCTTCCAAGCAGCACGTCGCGCTGGTCGGCTGCTTTTTCAAGGACAAACCGCACCCGGAGAGCTTCATCGAGCAGTACGCCAACGTGGTGCAGGGGAGCGGAGAGGCGCTGCTTGGCGCGATGCAGGATTTCGCCGGCAAAGCGGGGCATCCCGAGCTGGCCACCGCGCCCTTCCTGCTCTGGGGCATGTCGGCGGGTGGGGAGTTCAATTACGAGTTCACCGCCTGGAAGCCGGAGCGCGTGATCGCTTTTGTCGTGAACAAGGGCGGCATTTATTACACCGCTCTCACATCGCCCGGCGCGCGGGCCGTGCCGGGAATGCTCTTTATCGGCGGCAGCGACCTCGACTCGCGCAAGGACATCATCCGGGGCCTGTTCGCGCTGAACCAACGCGGCGGCGCCAACTGGGCGCTGGCGGAGGAACCGGGCGCGGCCCATATCGTGGGGCGCTCGCGCTACGTCGCCCTGGTGTTTTTTCAAGACGTGATGGAGTTGCGGCTGGGCAAGGACGGACTCGAGCCGATCGCAAAAGGCACGGGCTACGTGGGCGATCCCAAAACCATGAGCATCCAGCCGGTTGGCGCGGGCCGCCGTGCCCCCTATCCGGTGGCCTGGCTGCCCACCGAGCGGGTCGCTCGCGCCTGGCTGGCGATGGAAACCGGGAAGCCGTTCGAGAATTGATTGGCGTGGGGCTCGGGCGGCCAAGGGCCGCCCTCAGCCCGCTTCCCTTGTTCCGGATAGGTGGGCGATCGGAGGCTCGCCTCCCGTCGCTTCAACCCGCCGCGACTCCGCGTTGCTACGTCGCTCCACCCCAAAACCGAAGACGGTTCTGGGGACCCCGGCCTGCGACCGTCTCGGTGGAGATGGGAGCGAGGGTGCGGCGGAATTCGATTCACGGCAGCGGGCCGCCCTTCGAAATTACGACCACCCCTGCCCGCAAAAGCCGTGCCGGGGCCCCCGGTTCGCGGCCTTCCACCTCGGTCTCCTCCCATGGAGGACTCGGTGGCTGCCTGCATAGTGAGCGCGCTGCGGATTATTCAACCTGACCGGTGCGCAAGGGCCCGGCGGGTGCGTATGTGCTGACGATGATGCCGGAGGCGGCGGCGTGCGTGCCGACGAGCGCCAACGAACGCGGCGGCGTGTTCGCCGCAAAAAGACGCTTGCCGCTGCCCAAAAGAACTGGATAGACAATCAGCATGATTTCGTCGGCGAGTTCGTGTTCGAGCAGCGGCGAGGTCAGGGTCGAGCTGCCCCACAGAACCAAATCCGGTCCATCCTGCGCCTTGAGGCGGCGAATGTCGGCGACGAAGTCCGGTCCGAGAGGCTCGGACGGCCCCCACGCAAGGCTTTCCGGGCGATGGGTCGCAACGAATTTGGTGGCCGCATTGAAGCTGTTCGCCAGCGGGCTACTCTCGGCATGCGGCCAATAGCTGGCCCAAATATCGTAAGTGCGGCGGCCGAGCAGTAAGTCGAAACGCTTGCCGTGCGCGGCGAAGACGGATTTGAAGGCGTCGGGATCGCGATAGGGCACGGTCCATCCGCCGTACGGGTAGTCGCCGTCTTCTTCGCGGCCGCCGGGCGCCTGGATCACGCCGTCCAATGAAATATGCTCGAATATTTTGATCTTTCTCATACTGTGGAAGCCCTCGACGGATTACCGATCTTGAAGTGAGTTTACATCGAGAACCCTGAGGGTTGCGGTTTGGCGTCGTGGGGGTGTTAGACTACGCGCGAAGGTGGGTACTGAACTTGACCACGCGAAAGAATGCCGCTGACAATCTCGCTAACAATGCCGCGCGTGTCTTGACGGCGCGTGCCTTGGTCCTTGCCGGATGCGTGGTCCTTGTGGTCAGCGCCGCGCTCCACGTTGTCGGCGGGATGAAGGTGGGATTCCCGGCGCTGGCGGCTTCGAACCTGAGCCCGGAGTTGAAGTCAGCGTTTCGGGTTGTCTTCCTGTCGCTTGGCTGGCACTGGGTTGTGACGGCGGCAGTGGTCGCCGCCGCGGTCGGCGCCGAGAGACGGGTGCGAAACACGATCATTTTATTCTGTGGTGCCGCGGTGCTGGTTGAGGCGGTGGTTGGCGCCAGTGTGATGGGCCTCTTTGTCGGCAACGAGATGATCGGCGGTGCGGGATTCCTGTTGCTTTGCGGCGGCCTGCTGTTTGCAGCCTCGACGTCGCGTTGAATAGGACAATGATAGGCGCGGGCCCCAGCGCGGCTACCGCCGCGCGACCCGCTTAGGCGCGGCCGCTAGGCGATAGTGGGCGATAGTAGACGCTCGACTATGACTGTGGTAGACTCCCTACTATGGTGACCAGAGCGCTTTCGAAAATCGTCCGGCCGGAGCGGACGGCCATTCTCCAGGGCACGCTCGACATGCTCATTCTCCGGACGTTGCTTGCCGGCCCGGCGCATGGGCATGCCATCGCCCGGCATATTCAGCGCACCAGCGACGACACGCTGCAGCTCGAGCACGGATCGCTCTATCCCGCGCTGCACCGGCTGGTTAAAAACGGCTGGATCGCGGCCAAGTGGGAGATGAACAAGGAGCGCAAGCGCGAGTTCAAGTACTACCGGCTGACGCCCCTGGGCCGGAAGCAGCTCGCCCACGAGCAGTCGAAGTGGGCGCTGGTCTCGGCGGCGATCCAGCGCATTCTGAACCATGGCGGGGAGCTCGCATGAAACCGCCTCACGCCGACGACGATCTGGAGCGGGAACTGCGCGCGCATGTGGATCTCGAAGCCGAAGAACGATCGGGCCCCGGCGTCTCCCCCAGCGAAGCCTACCGCCGCGCCCGTGTGGCCCTGGGGAATCAAGCGTTGATCGCCGAGGACGTTCGCGACGTCTGGCATCGCCGCCGGCTTAACGACCTGCGCCAGGACGTGCGCTTTGGCTGGCGCCAGTTGCGGCGGAAGCCGGGCTTCGCCCTGGTCGCCATTCTCACACTCGCGCTCGGCATCGGCGCCAACACGGCGATGTTCAGCGTTGCCCAGGCCGCGCTGTGGCGGGCCCTTCCCTACCCCCATCCAGAGCGCTTGGTGCAGCCCACCGAAGTTGAGGCCAAGAACCCGGCCTCGGAATGGGGCACCACCTATCCCGCGTTTCAGGAGTGGCGGGCGCGCTCGCACTCGTTCGAACATCTGGCGCTGATGTTTCGTTTCAACAAGATCCTCAGCGAGGGCAACGAGCCGGAGCGGATCGCCGGCATGGCCGTGAGCGGCGATTATTTCGCGGTCTTTGGCGTGGCGCCGGCGAAGGGGCGCGCGCTGACGGCGCAGGACGACCGGGTCGGGGCGCCGCTGGCCATGGTCCTGAGCCACGACATGTGGGCGGACCGGTACCACGGCGACCCCACCATCCTCGGCCGCACCGTCAACTTTGGCGGCGGCACGTTCACGGTTGTGGGCGTGATGCCGGCGGGGTTCGGCACGGGCTTCAACGGCGCCCCCATCGCGTGCTGGGTCTCGCTGCTCGCGGTGGTTCCGCCGGCGTATACGGCGCGAGCCAATCTGTGGGCCTTCGAGGCAATCGGGCGCTTGCGCCCGGGGCGAACGGCGGCCCAGGCGCAGGCGGAGCTGGAGCAGATCATGCTCCCCATCTGGCGCGAACATCCCGACACGAACCGCGGCCTGGTCATCGCGGTGCCCTCGCTGCGCGCTTCGATCACGGGCGATATCCGCGAGGCGCTGCTGGTGCTGCTGGCCGCGGCGGGATTGGTGCTGTTGATCGCGTGCGCCAACCTGGCGGTGCTGGTTTCGGTACAGGTGTCCGGGCGGAGCCGCGAACTGGCGCTGCGCGCGGCGCTGGGCGCGGGGCGTGTACGCGTCGCCTTCCAGCTTCTGATCGAGAGCGGGATGCTGGCGGCCGCCGGCGGTCTCGCCGGTGTGGTCATCGCCTACTGGGCGACGCGCTCGCTGGCCGGCTTCAGCCAGGATCCACGTCTGCTGCACGCCGGCATCAGTGCGCCAGTGCTGGGGTTTGCCTTGTGCGCGACGATTGCGACCACGGTGGTGGCGGGCGTCGTTCCGGCGTTGCCCTCCGGGCGCGCGCGGCAGGAAGCCTTGAACGGCCGCACCGGAGCACAGCCGCGGCGCACGCGCCTGCAACGGGCGTTCGTCGCCGCCGAGATCGCACTCTGCCTGGTTCTGCTGGTGGGCGCGGCGTTGCTGCTTCAGACCCTGCGGAACGTGCTCCGCGTCAATGCGGGTTTCCGCACCGACCACCTGATCGTGATGGAGTTGGGGCTTCCCTCCACCTACAACGATGCGCAATCGCTGCAATTCTACCGGGCGCTGCCCGCGCGCTTGGACGCGCTACCCGGCGTGACAGCCGGCACCGTCGTCAGCAACTTACCGCTCGACCGCGGCAGCGGCAACGGCGACATCCACATCGAAGGTCGAGCCGCCGCTCCGGGCGAATTGGGCGTGGCCAACTTCCAGCAGCCGCTCCCCGGCTACTTCCGCACCATGGGAATTTCCATCCTGGAGGGGCGGGATTTTGATGGGCGGGACGACGGCAGCCGCGAACGCGTCGTGATCATCAACCATCACATGGCCCAGAGGTTCTGGCCCGGAGCCAGCCCGATCGGCAAACGCATCAAGATCGGCCCCGCCGAGAACAACTCGTGGATGACGATCGTGGGCGTGGTCGACGACGTGCATCGCACCAATCTCGACAACCCCATGGGATATTCGGTCTACACTCCGCTTCTCGCGGGAGCCGGCAACAACGAAGATGTCGCGGTGCGGACGGCCGGAGACCCCGCTGTGGTCATCCCCGAGGTGCGGGCGGAACTACGCCGGCTGGCACCGGGACTGCTGATCGATCATCTCGGAACCATGGACCAACGCATCGACGATTCGGTCAATCCGCACCGGTTGAACCTGATCCTATTTGGTCTCTTCGCCGGCCTGGCACTGACGCTGGCTTGCATTGGACTGTACGGAGTGATTGCCTACGCCGTCGGGCAGCGCACCCACGAGTTCGGCGTGCGCATGGCGCTGGGCGCGCGGCGGGCACAGGTTTTGCGCGACGTCCTGGGCCATGGGCTGGCGTTGATTGCCGGCGGCATCGGTCTTGGCCTGGTGCTCACGCTGAGCCTCGCGGGCCTGATACGGACGATGCTGTTCGGCGTTAGCCCAACCGACCCGGCGACCACGGCTGCGGTGGCGCTGCTGCTGGCCGCGGTGGGCCTGGCCGCCTGCTGGATTCCGGCGCGACGCGCCACCAGGATCGATCCGACCGTGGCGCTGCGCAATGAGTAGGCCGCGGGCGGGTTAGTTCGGAATGGGGGCCTTGTCCGCTTTGTCCACGACGATTGATAGGCGCGGCGCCGGAATGGGGACCCCTGAGCCCCAATCCGGCGTCGCGCCACGCGGGAACCGCGCCGCATTTCTTGCCGGGAGCGGGCGACTGCCACTGGCAGTCGGACCCCTTCGGAATTTCCGGCCTTTCACGCCGACTTCGCCCTGCAGCGTAAACGGCGCGACCCCCGCGTGTCGTCATAAGCTGTGCTCACCTCGTTATTCTAGCTTGCCCGCCTGCGCCTAGCCGCTGGATGCGAGTTGGAATGCGCGACGTCCAGCAGGCGCTACAATTGGGCAGTAAAGATACGGCTAAATCGGGGGACGGCCAACGTGAATCGTGAGCGCCTTTGGTTACTTGCCTTAAGCCTGCTACTGCTCGCGCAATTGGTTGTGCCGCCGACTATTGCGCGCGCCTGTGAGCCTTCAACCGCTCTCGACAACCATGGATTGGTTTTGCGGCTCTCCCTCGATACCGCGCCGACGGAGCCAGCCCTGACCCCGGATTACCCAGACTTTCCCCGCGCCTCACAAAGCGAATGCTTGGAGAACAATCCGACGCTTGCTTGTACGCCAATGGTTCTGGTGCTGGAGAACCACGGCGCGCGAGCATTGCGCAGCGGCCTGATGAACTGCAGCCCTAGACCGATCTCGTTCCAACTCCACGGGGAAGACGGCATCTGGCGTGAGCTGGCGCGAAATGAATTCGGCAACTGTAACCGCAACTTCATGGTCTGGCACACGATACCTCCCGGCGGCAGCTATGTTGTGCATCTTAGGCTCGTTGATTCCTACGGGCTGAAAAAGAGCTCCATTGAAAATAGGACGCGGCTCATAGTCCGCCTGGGGTGGAGTGTATTTGGCTGCCCCGCCGCCGAGAATCCGCATTCCGAATCCGCCCCACTGCCTGAGGGTACTGATCCGTTTCTATGGAAAGCCCAATGTGCAGAAGGCACAAAGCCGCAGACAGGATATGCGCAACTCGTCTCCAATCCCGTCATTCTCGAGGTCCAACCGTAGCCGGAAGGGTGCGGCCAGGCCATGCGGAAGAACGGGACCCTGCTGTTCCACGGACGGCGCGCGCAACCCTGCTCACCCAGCTATTCGGCTTCGGCGTGTAAGGCCATGACTACTCAGGAGCGCCCTCTTCTACCTCATCCTTGGCCTTGAGGAGCACGGCTTGGGGCGGTCGCCTATTTGTTGGGTCGACGCGTAAGCTATACTCCCGCTGTGGACCCGAGCCTAGAGGCGGGATTAATTGGCGGCGTTGCAGCCGTCATCGGCGGAATAATTGGAGCAGGCGCAACTGTTTGGGCGACGATTCGCACGATGAAGAACTCCGCCAAGGACCTCAAGGAGAGCATTGAACGGCAGGCCGTGCTCGACAGGGATACGCAGATTCATCAGGCACGTCTAGATTGCTTCAGCGATCTGGGCGCCATGCGAATCGGGGTGGACGACACGCTGCTGCCGGCCATAATTCAAGCGGAATTTTATAAGGCGATAAATCGGGTTCCGATTCTTTGGCCTCGTGATGCCCAAGTTCAGCAGCTTTTTACCGCCCTAGCCAACGCGGATCCTCAAAACAAACCGCTTGCTCTCGAAGCCCTCTATCGGCGTCTTGGCGAGCTTTTGAATCTCAACCTCCAAGGCGTCAACCCGATGCGGTTCATTCGCCCAAGAGCGTGGAACCAACGATAGTATTCGTGCTTTTCGAAGGCGTCCCTATTGGTTCCGGCAGCAATTCAAGCGTACAGCCAAGCTCACGCCGTTCGCCTGCTGCCGTCTTTACCGTGTGGATATATTCACCAAGCGTTGAAGGCTTATCATCGCATGCCACCACTTCGCCGCTCACGCCGGGCATCCGAACCCACACCTTCGCACCAACCGCGAACCGTTGAGGTTTTCTAGCCGCCTTCTTCATGGTCGCAGTTTAGCATGTTATCCAATCTTTACACTTTGCGCGGACTTGCTTTGGGAAAGTAATTCCCGCAACATGCAAGACCCTATCGATCTTCGCGGTGTTCCAACCGCGGCAGATGTCATGCAGGTCGGCGACTTCACTGTTGTACCCAAGCTCCCGCCGGTCGTGACCTCCGATTTGAAGTCCATTCTGCCGCCGAGCTGGCCTTGGGCATCCTGCGATGGGATCTTGTTGGGCGTCCTAGCATATAATACGACTCTGCAGGGGAAATTACTCGATGAAGTGCACTAATGGGATTGCCGCTACATTCACTGCGCTTGGCTTGGGCGTCATGCTTGCCTGCAACACCGCACCGTCTGCGATGCGAGGTTTCACAACGCCTGCGCCGGTTCCCCTTGGGCAGCACGAAATCGTCGTGCCACCGGCTCATTACAGCTATACGAGGTTTGAAGTTCCTACGAGCAATCAATACTGGGTGGCAGGTCATTTCGAGGCGACCGGAGGCTCCGGCAACGACATTGAGGTGCTCCTCATGGATGCTGACTCCTTTGCCAATTTCCAGAACCACCACACCTATTCTGCCTACTACACAAGTCCCAAGCAGACGGCAGGAGCCCTCAACGTAGGCACGTTGCCGGCGGGAACCTACTACCTCGTATTCAACAATTCGTATTCGCTTTTTTCCAACAAAGTCATTGAAAACACCATCCGGCTACACCCTCCGTGTCAATGTAGCTGAGACCGTTTCCCTGGCGATAATTACCGAGCAGGGCGAGATGGGGACTCAGCATGACAAGGTATCGGGAAGAAGCTTTTGATTTGCCGTCGGAGGCCGCCGCGGAACGTAGCGCCGGCGA